>NZ_JBYRHS010000002.1:0-93425 GCF_058068265.1 Aequorivita sp. IT1183
TCTATAAAGAGCTCGACTCTCAAAAAAATCTCAGAAAATCTCACTTAGTTTAGTTTCTTTGTTGACTAACTACCTTTCGGTAATTAATCTACGCTGTCAATTTCAATATCTCAATGAACTTCTCTCTATACTATTATAGAGAGTTATTTTGTTGATGGAACGGAGTTGAACCGTTGCTAATACTACCTTTCATCTTGTTTCTAAGAGCGTGCTTATCTCTAAGCGGCTGCAAATATACAACTCTTTTTTAAACTCACAATGTTTTTTGAAAAACATTTGAAAAAAAATTTAAGAGCGAATTACTAACTTTCCCAACATCCTAGCTGCTGCTCTAAGCGGGTGCAAATATAACACCCTTTTTGTAACCGGCAATACTTTTTAAAGTATTTTTTTTCTAAATTTTAAAGAGCGTTTGCTTTGCAATTCTGAACAGCTATCTGTTCTGCTTAGCGGGTGCAAATATAGATCGCTTTTCGATACCCACAAACTTATTTATGGCTTTTTTTCGATGTTTTTTTTCAACAAATAATAAGGCTTTGAAAGCTACCATATTACCATTGAAAAAAAATTGAATTAGCACTAAAATCGGTTTTTAGCTGTCTAATAGTTCAATTCTGAACCGAACTCCCTCATACAACGAGGGTTGCCAAAAACAAAAAGAGCGAACTACAAACATAGCATGTTTTAAAATTCTGTGCAACTACCTGAAGGTCTTAGTTATTAACAGTCTTTTTGTTCCAAGCTGCCTTTAAATCGAGATAGTCAATGGGGAATGAAGGTTTTTGACGTTCAAGTATATTTTCTTGAAAGGATCTTTCTAAAATATCCTCAATTAAATAGTCTTCTTTTACGTCAAAGGGGTTGTATTCTTCCTTTAGAGAGATTTCAAAAAGGCTGGCTGTGGTGTTATACCAAAATGCCCGCCAGCCAGTGCGAAGCTCTTTTACAAGATCGAAAGCTGTGCGACCGGTTTGTCTGTGGATTAGTTTTACCAATATTTGCCCTTCGGTATGGGTCAATTTTTTAAGTTTTTCAGAAAATTCACCTTCAATATACTTTTGGATGCGTTTTGTATAGCGTCTTTTATCACCTTTTCTATCAATAGTTTTTAATCTTTCGGTCATAGTTGTTAAACGTTCGGAGGCTAATTTAGCATACGGATATACTTTTCGGGTTTTACGGCGAAGGATAAGATAACGTCTTCGGTCATCGGCTGAACCAAATTTTAATTTATTCAGCAGTATTACTTCATCGAGATCAATCATTTCTCGAGCTATAGTATCACCTTCAATTAGGTAATACATAACTTCGGAGGAATCTTTCTGTTTTTTTAAATATTCAGAATCTGTTTGCGCGTAAGTGGTGTTCAAACCGCAAAAAAGTATACATATATATATAGGTAGAAAAACTTTCATCTAAAACTGTTTTTTTAAAGCTTGGTTCTATCCAAGAACGCACCAAAAATAAGCAAATTGCACTGTTGCTCTTAATAAGAATTTGCTAATTTTACCAAACATATTTAATTTCAGAAAAATAGATTTATGACGACTTCATTATTGAATGACAATTCACTTAAATTTTTAGAAACCTATTTAAATAATGCAGCCCCCACCGGTTATGAATGGGACGGACAAAAGCTGTGGATGGATTATCTAAAACCTTATGTTGATGAATTTTTTACCGATACCTACGGAACGGCGGTTGGTGTAATTAATCCCGACGCAAAATTTAAAGTGGTTATTGAAGGCCATGCAGATGAAATTTCGTGGTACGTTAATTACATTTCAGACAATGGATTGCTTTATGTAGTTCGAAATGGCGGAAGCGATCACCAAATAGCGCCTTCAAAAATTGTAAATATTCATACCAAAAACGGAATTAAAAAAGGTGTTTTTGGTTGGCCGGCAATTCACACACGCGATAAAGCGAAAGAAGAATGCCCTAAACCAGAAAACATTTTTATAGACGTTGGTGCAAAAGATAAAGAAGAAGTAGAAAAAATGGATATTCACGTGGGTTGTGTAATTACCTACCCTGATCAATTCCATATTTTAAACGAAGACAAATTTGTGTGTCGCGCTTTAGATAATAGAATGGGTGGTTTCATGATTGCCGAAGTTGCAAGATTACTTCACGAAAATAAGGTTACGCTTCCTTTTGGACTTTATATTACAAATTCTGTACAGGAAGAAATTGGTTTAAGAGGAGCCGAAATGATTGCAGAACGTATTAAACCGAATGTTGCAATTGTTACCGATGTAACTCACGACACCACTACCCCAATGATTGACAAAAAAGTACAGGGATTGGCGGAAATTGGATGCGGTCCAGTAATAGCCTATGCTCCTGCTGTACAACAAAAACTTCGTGATTTAATTGTTGATACTGCCGAAAAGAAAATGATACCGTTTCAGCGTGCTGCACTTTCCAGAGCTACGGGAACAGATACAGATGCTTTTGCGTATAGTAACGGCGGAGTTGCGAGTGCGTTAATTTCGTTGCCACTTCGTTATATGCACACCACTGTAGAAATGGTGCACAGAAATGATGTAGAAAACGTAATTAAACTTATTTACGAAACATTGCTTAATATTAAAGACGGCGAAACCTTTAGTTATTTCGACTAGATTTTTTTAAGCGACATATTAATTATTAAACATTTAAAGAGGCTGTTTAAAAAGTAGTTTTGGATGTCTGTTCGAGCGCAGTCGAGAACTTTAGGTTTCTGACTTACAATCAGGTCTCGACTGCGCTCGACCGGACAAACCGATTAATTCTTATTTTTTAGACTGCCTCTTTCTTTTGAATATTATTGAAGAAAGTAAGCCCGAGTTGATGTAGGTGAAATCGGCTTTTTAATTTTTAAATATCTTTCTCTGAAGATATTCTATGCTGCTTTAGTTTTTCGAAATAAATCTTTGCTTCTTTTATCACTCTAGGTGCAAGAATTACGGTTGCCGTCATTGTTGGAATTGCCATTAATGCGAAGAAAGTATCGATTAGATTAATCATCATACTTAACGAAGTTGTAGCACCTACGAGTATACTTAGAATATAGAAGTAATTATAAATACCCTTGTTTTTTGCTCCAAAGAGAAAAGACATACACTTGCTTCCATAATACGAATATGAAAAAAGCGATGAAATACTGAAAATAGCAATACAAGCTAGTAAGCCATATTTTCCGAAGACCGGCATACTTTCTTCAAATGCCGAAGCTGTTAAGCTAACGCCATTTGCGTCGCTAGTTTGCCAAACGCCCGTAACTAAAATTGCCAGTGCGGTAAGTGTACATATTATTAAGGTATCAATTGCAGGACCCAACATTGCTACTAAACCTTCGCGAATTGGTTCGTTTGTTTTTGCTGCACCGTGCGCCATTGGCGCTGTACCTATCCCCGCTTCGTTTGAAAATGCACCGCGACGAATTCCTAATAGAATAATACCACCTATAACGCCTCCCAGAAATACATCTCCTTTAAAAAAGTTTGCCGAGAAAGCATCTGTGAAGATTAAGCCCAAGTATTTTGGAACTACATCAATATGAACGCCGAGAATTATAACAACCAGTGTGAAATATAGTAAGACCATAGCGGGAACCATTTTTGAAGCAGTTTTACTAATACGCCCAAGACCACCCAAAATAACTATTCCGGTGATAATAGCTAAAACAATACCTATCATTAAATCTGTTTTAAAACCGTAATAAAGTCCGGCGGGTTTTAAAAGTATATCGTTAATTGCTTGTGTAAGTTGGTTTACATTAAAAACCGGCAGAGCACCTACCAATCCTGCCACGCTAAAAAGAATAGCCATAGGCATCCATTTTCTTCCTAAACCTTCGGTTATAAAATACATTGGGCCACCTTGTATCTTCCCTTCGCTATCTTTTCCGCGGTAAAGTATTGCTAGTGTTGCCGTAAAAAATTTAGTAGACATACCAATTACAGCACTAACCCACATCCAGAAAACTGCGCCCGGACCACCAATGGCGATGGCTACGGCAACTCCTGCAATATTCCCCATTCCAACGGTTGCAGAGAGAGCCGTTGTTAATGCTTGAAAATGTGTGATTTCACCAGCATCGCTTTCGTTGTCATATTTTCCACGTAGCACTGCTATAGCGTGACCTAAGTAGCGAAATGGTAAAAATCTAATTCTTATTATAAGGTATAAACCACCTCCAATTAACAGTATTAAAAGTGGCAAACCCCAAGCTGCGGAAGCCATTTCAGCGACAATATTGTCAATTTTTTCCAAGTGCTAGTTTTAAAGTTTTAACGAATGTAGTGTTAAAATTTTTAAAATTAAAAGGGAAATTGTTTCTTGCAGCATCAAATGAAAATACAACTAACCATTTATTTTATTTTTGTGTCTTTTTTTACATTCGCTCAGACTGAGTCGGATTGGAAAAAAGGTGCGTTTTCTTTTAATCCTGAATTTCTTTTAGGATTAACTATGGAATCCAACGACGGTTTTCCCGATACTAAATTACAGAAACAACTACTTCTAAGCTTTGGACGCTTCCACGAAAATAATCCGCAAGAATGGGCGCAGCGACTTAAAGGTCCAAAAACGGGTATGTCTATTGGAATCACCGATTTTGGAAATCTGGATAGTTTAGGAATAGCCATTACTGCAATGCCCTTTATTGAATTTAAGGCCTTTGGCAGCACTCGCTGGAAAGTAGTGGCTGCAATGGGCGCTTCCTATTTCACTAAAAAGTTCGATGCCGAAACCAATCCGCAGAATCAAGCAGTTACCACAGATCTTACTTGGGCGTATAGAATGTATTTATATTATCAATTTTTAGGGACAAAAAATATAGATTGGCGAATGGGTTTGGGCTACTCCCACCACTCCAACGGACATACTCGCTTACTGAACCAAGGTTATAATTCATTTTTGGTTAGCCTTTCGGCAGATATAAAAAATCCATTAAATAATCCTGAAAACACTACTGTTGAAGCGCTTCCAACTTATAACGAAACCGTTTATAGCTATTTCGCGCTACGCGGTGGATTAGGACAAAATGTTTTCGCGTTGGCATTCAACGACAAAGAGAATGTTTACACTATTGCTGGAGAATACGGCCGTGTTTACAACAATACATTTAAAATTGGAGTAGGTTTTTACTATCGTTTTTACCAGCATTATTACGATTATATTGAAGGAAATGAATCGTTGGTGCAAGCTGGGCGCGAGTTCGATTATTTCAGAAGTAATTCTTGGTATTACGCTTCCAATTTAGCAATTACAGTTCACGGCGAAATATTCCTAAATCACTTTGGGATCGATCTTCAATTGGGTTATAATTTGCATAAACCTGCATATAAAATAGATTGGCGCATTAATCAAGGTTGGGACAATCCTCCGCGAGAAATTCCGATAGGGTGGCTTTTAGGAGAATTTGACGGAAGTTTTAAAAAGAAGAGCCGAATTTCCTCCAGATTGGGGTTAAAATATTACCTAATTGGAATGGAAAAAGCACCGAAAAACAACTTTTATATAGGCGCCCATCTTAATGCAAATTTAGGGCAGGCTGATTTTACCGAATTTAGTTTTGGTTATGTGCACAGTTTTAATCATAAATCGAAGCAGTGATAAAACGTTTATTTCTAAAGTTCTCAAATAAACGTTTTCTACTCGCTGGTCGGTTGCTTTTTGGCACCCAAAAATACTTTCATTATTACTTCAAAATACAGCTGTTCATTTTTTTCTTTTTAATTACGTTTTCATCAATTGGTCAATCTACACCTAATTGGATTGATAATTCGTTATTTTTTAATACCGAATTACTCTTCGGAGAAACGCAGGAAGCGAACTTTAATTTCCCCAGTACAAAGACACAAAAGCAGCTGATTTTTAATATTGGTAGGGATCAATCTGAAAATTCACAAGAATGGACTCAACGATTAAAAGGTCCACAAACGGGCTTTTCCTTCGGCATAACAGATTTTGGAAATCGGGATAGTTTGGGGCTGGCTTTTTCGTTTATGCCATTTATAAGGTTTAATGCTTTTAGAAGTAAAAAGGTGAGTGTACTTGCTGGAATGGGAACTTCCTTTTTGACTGAAAAATACGATGCCGAAAAGAACCCGAGAAACCAGGCCGTAACTACCGACTTAACTTGGGCTTGTAGATTGTTTTTGTACTATCGGCTTTTCACAACAGAAAACATTGATTTACACTTAGGTTTTGGTTATACACACCACTCTAATGGCCATATGCGCTTACATAATAAAGGGTATAATTCATATTTATTTAGCATTTCTACAGATATAAAAAGCCCTACAAAGGACATGGTAGAGTTAGGTGAGGAAGAGGTTATCACGTTAAAGAATAACGTTTACAGTTACTTCACTTTACGCGGGGGGCTTGGTCAAAATTCTTTTGCTTTGGCTTTCAATGAAAAAAAACATGTGTACACTTTTGCTGGCGAATACGGTCGTATCTACAATAACACACTAAAACTTGGGATTGGTTTTTACTACCGATTCTACGAACATTATTACGATTATATTAAAGGGAATGAATGGCTAGTGCGGAGTGGAAGGGAGTTTGATTACTTTAAGAGTATGCCTATATATTATGCAACCAATATAGGTGTAAATTTTAGCGGTGAAATTTTAATGAACCATATAGGCATAAATTTGCAGATTGGAGTTAATTTACACAAACCCGCCTATAAAATGGAATGGCGAATAAATAAAGGTTGGGAAAACACTCCAAGAGAAATTCCAGAGGGATGGGTACTCGGTAATTTTGATGGTTTTTATAAGTTCAAAGAACTATTATCTGGGAGGCTGGGCTTAAAATATTATTTACTTGCTACAGAAAAGAACCCTATAAACAACATATATATTGCCGCACATATCAATTCAAATTTAGGGCAGGCAGATTTCTCTGAAGTAAGTTTAGGGTATATCTACAGTTTTAATTTTCAAGAAGATATTTAAATTAAAAACTTAGCGTTTAGAAAAATAGCTTAAAATATTTTTTTCAATACGTTCGTGAATATTTGAAACATCTGCTTTTATAAACTTTTCGCCTGTAATGTTTTCGTATAATTCAATATATCTTTCTGAAACGGTTTCGATATATTCATCGCTCATTGGTGGAACCTTTTGTCCTTCTAAACCCTGAAAACCATTTTGAATTAACCACTGACGAACAAACTCTTTTGAAAGTTGTTTTTGAGTTTCATTATTATTCTGACGTGCTTCATATCCTTCGGCGTAAAAGTAACGTGAAGAATCTGGCGTATGAATTTCATCAATTAGTACTATTTTTCCGTCTTTTGTTTTACCGAATTCATATTTAGTATCAACCAAGATTAATCCTCTTTTGGCAGCAATTTCACTTCCGCGTTTAAAAAGTTTTCGCGTATAATCTTCAAGTTGAAGATAATCTGCTTCCGCAACTATTCCTCTTTTCAGAATATCTTCGCGTGAAATATCTTCATCGTGATCGCCCATTTCGGCCTTGGTGGCGGGAGTAATTATTGGTTCAGGAAATTTATCATTCTCCTTCATTCCTTCAGGCATTGCGATGCCACAAAGCATTCGTTTTCCCGCTTTATATTCGCGAGCGGCGTGGCCACTCATGTATCCTCGGATTACCATTTCAACTTTAAAAGGCTCGCAAGCTTCGCCAATGGCAACGTTTGGATCTGGAGTTGCAGTCAACCAATTTGGCACCACATCTTCAGTATCGCGCATCATTTTGGTCGCAATTTGGTTTAATATCTGTCCTTTATACGGAATACCTTTTGGCATTACCACATCAAAAGCGCTAAGCCTGTCTGTAGCTACCATTAAAAGTTTGTTGTTTTCTAACGTATAGACTTCGCGCACCTTTCCGTGATAAACACTTTTTTGTCCGGGGAAATTAAAATCTGTTGAAATTATTGTGTTACTCATTATTTAATCTACGTTTTCAATATTCTTGTAAGCCGCAATCACCTCTTTTACTAAACGGTGGCGGATTACATCTTTGTCGTCTAAATAAACCATTCCAATTCCTTTCACGTCTTTTAAAACTAGTAGTGCTTCCTTTAATCCTGAAGTTACACGACGCGGTAAATCTATCTGTCCTGGGTCTCCGGTTATCATGAATTTTGCGTTTTTTCCCATTCGGGTTAAAAACATTTTCATTTGTGCGTGGGTTGTATTTTGGGCTTCGTCTAAAATTACAAATGCATTATCCAGCGTACGGCCGCGCATAAATGCCAAAGGCGCAATTTGAATAACTCCTGTTTCAATGTGCGACGCCAGTTTTTCGGCAGGAATCATATCGCGAAGCGCATCGTATAACGGCTGCATATATGGGTCCAGCTTTTCTTTTAAGTCGCCCGGAAGGAAACCTAAATTCTCACCGGCTTCTACCGCAGGTCTGGTTAATATTATTCGTTTTACTTCTTTTTCTTTTAAAGCTTTTACAGCAAGTGCCACACCGGTGTAGGTTTTACCCGTTCCCGCTGGGCCAACTGCAAAAACCATATCGTTTTTACCCATAAGCGCTACGAGTTTGCGCTGGTTTGCGGTCTGTGCCTTAATAGGTTTTCCGCTTAAACCGTGAACAATTACTTCGCCACTGCCTGCAGGTGCTTCGTATTCTTCTTTATTTCGGCTTAACAAAACGCGTTCAATAACGTTTTCGTCTAGTTTATTGTATTTGGCAGTATGCTCTAAGAGCATCATAATTCGCCTATCAAATTCTTCCAGCACATCTTCATCGCCATATGCTTTGATTTTGTTACCGCGTGCAACGATTTTCAGTTTTGGAAAATATTTTTTAAGAAGGTCAATATTAGCGTTTTCAAGACCGAAGAAATCCCTTGGGCTAATCTCTGTAAGTTCGATGATAAGTTCGTTCAAATGCTGTATATTTTAGACGTGAGTTATGCTACGTAAAAGGTGTTATATTAAGGTGTAATTCACTGTCAATATTATATAAAAATATGATCAATAATGTTACGGCAGAATAATTTTTTTATTAATCAAAAATAGTTTTGCCACTAACAAAAGTAACTTATTTTTGTGGTAACCTTTTAAGAAAATATCAACAATCCATTTATGGCTATAATTACACTTACTACTGACTTCGGAGAGAAGGATCACTTCGTTGGCGCAGTAAAAGGGGCTATTTACACGGAAATGGAAGATGCGAAGATTGTTGATATCTCTCATTACGTTTCGCCCTTTCATTTGCACGAAGCTGCATATATAATCCAGAATGCATACAAAAGTTTTCCGCTGGGAAGCATCCACATTATTGGGGTAGATTCTGAGTTAAATCCTGAAAATAAGCACATTGCAGTTTTTATGGATGGGCACTATTTTATATGTGCTAACAACGGTATTATTTCAATGTTAACTTCAGAAATTCGACCAGAGAAAATTGTTGAAATAAACATTCACGATCGAATAATAAGTAATTTCCCTGTTTTGGATGTTTTTGTGAAGGTTGCTGGGCACATTGCCAGAGGTGGAACACTAGAGGTAATTGGCAAAAACATTACCGAAATAAAAGAATTAACAGGCATACGCCCTGTAATAAGCAACAAAGAAAGTCAGATAATTGGTAACGTAATATATATTGATAATTACGGAAACGTGATAAGTAATATTACTAAAAAGCTTTTTGAAGAAGTAGGGCGCGGAAGAGAATTTATAATTGCTGCACGTAACGCGAAGTTTTCAAAAATACACACTCATTATAGTGACGCCATAAATTTTAACCACGCCCCAGAAAAACGTGAAGAAGATGGAAAAAGGCTAGCGCTTTGGAATTCATCACAATTTTTAGAACTTGCAATTTACAAAAGCAATCCTACTTCGGTGGGTGGCGCTTCTAGCCTATTTGGGTTAGAATTTAGAGATACTATTACGGTTAATTTTAGTTTAGAAACATAAATTCATATTTTAAATAAACGTTTTTATCGAATAGTGAAAACGGTGCTTCGGCTCCGCTTAAACCTTAAATTAGTTATATGTTCACAAGAATTGTAAAAATGGATTTTGAAAAGGAGAACATTCCTGCTTTTCTGGCTAATTTTGAAGAAGTAAAAAAAAAGATCCGCAATTTTCCAGGTTGTGCTTTTTTGGAACTTTACAACGATAAGAATAACGAAACAATCTATTTCACTTACAGCCGTTGGAATAAAGAAATAGATCTAGAAAATTACAGAAACAGCGAACTTTTTAGAGAAGTCTGGAGTGTTACAAAACCAATGTTTAAAGCGAAAGCTGAGGCTTGGAGTGTGGATACTGTGGCGAGGCTTGAGTGAATAGGTAGTAGGTTGTAGGTAGTAGGTTTTAGGTTTTAGGTAATAGGTTGTAGGTAATAGGTGAAAAAATAATGGCGGTTTTACGCTTGGGATAAAAAACAAATGTTTACAATAATAAAACGCGAAATAAACTCTTTCTTTTCCAGTACCATTGGGTATATGGTGATTGCGGTTTATTTAGTGATAAACGGTTTATTTCTGTGGGTTTTTGGTGGAAATTTCAATATACTCGATTCTGGATTTGCAGACCTCTCCCCCTATTTTGAACTCGCTCCGTGGGTTTTACTATTTTTAATTCCCGCTGTTTGTATGCGTGCTTTTAGCGACGAAATGAAAATGGGCACTTTAGAGTTGCTACTCACCAAACCAGTGTCCTTAAAAGATATCGTTTTAGGGAAATATTTTGGCGCAGTAATTCTAATTATCATCGCTCTAATTCCAACAATTTTATACGTTTTCGCCATTTCTGAATTAGGAAACCCGCCTGGAAATTGGGACGTTGGCAGCACTATTGGTTCCTACATTGGATTACTATTTTTGGTGTTAGCTTATACCTCAATCGGCATATTTTCTTCCACGCTTTCACAGAATCAAATTGTGGCTTTTATAATTGCCGTGTTTCTGTGTTTTGGGCTTTATTACGGTTTTGATGGCTTTACTTCCACCTCTTTTGATATCTCACAATTTGGAATGAAAGCGCATTTTGACAGCGTTTCACGCGGAGTTTTGGATACTCGCGATTTACTTTACTTTTTGAGCGTTACCGTATTTTTTATTGCATTAACCATTTTTAAATTGAAGAAGCTATAATGAAAACTTCAATTAGAAAAAATATCGTTTCGCTGGTTGTGTTAATTGCAGGTTTAATCCTGTTGAATATCGTTGGCAATTATTTCTACAAACGTTTCGATCTTACACAGGACAAGCGTTTCACACTGTCTGAAGAGGCGAAACAAATAGTTGATCAAATTGATTCCCCACTTATTGTGGATGTTTTTTTGAAAGGAAATTTCCCGCCAGAATTCAAAAGGCTGCAAAGTGAAACGGAACAGCTTTTAGAAGAATTCTCATCATATAATTCAAATATAAAGTTTGAATTTATCGATCCCACAGAAAAGGGTAACGAAGCTTTTCAAACGCAATTTGAAAAATTTGGACTGACTCCTGCACAAGTTTCAGTTACCGAAAGCGGCAAACAGAGTACCGAGCTAGTTTATCCGTGGGTACTAGCACATCACGACGGAAAATCTGTGAAAATTGGTTTGCTGAAAAACCAACTTGGCGCTACTTCCGAAGAAAGAGTAAACAGTTCGCTACAAAACTTACAATATGCTTTCGCCGATGGTTTTAAAAAACTGGCTTCAGAAAAGTCTAAAAAAATAGCAGTATTAAAAGGAAACGGAGAATATGACGATCGTTACATTGCCGATTTCTTTGCAAGCCTGCGGGAATATTATTTTATAGCTCCTTTCACTTTAGATTCTGTTGCTGCAAGTCCAGAAAAGACTTTGCAAGCCTTGGAAGGTTTTGACTTAATTGTTGCTGCCCAGCCCACAGAAGCATTCACCGATAATGAAAAATATGTGCTGGATCAATATATAATGAACGGCGGCAATACCCTTTGGTTACTGGACGCAACCCAAATGCAGACAGATACTGTTAGCGGCAATGCTTTCGCTTTTGGAAGGGATTTAAACTTAAACGATTTCTTCTTTAAATACGGCATCCGTATCAACCCTAATTTGGTGAAAGATGTGTATTCGGCCCCAATTGTTTTGGCGAGTGGCGATGAACGAGAATCCCAATACAATCGTTATCCGTGGTTTTTTAGTCCGTTGAGTAGCAGCACGAATAGCCACCCAATCGTTACAAATATTGAGGCGGTAAAATTTGATTATGCCAGTGCAATAGATACACTTCCAAATAACATTAAAAAAACAGTATTGCTTTCTACTTCACCAATTTCTAAAATCGTGGGACTCCCCTTCCCTATTGACTTTGATTCAGAAATACCAAAGAATTTGCAGATAGTAAATGAAGGACCTAATCCTGAAGAATACAACGCTGGCGAAGTTCCGCTGGCTGTATTGCTGGAAGGAAAATTCACTTCAGTTTATAAAAATCGGGTGAAACCAATTAAACTTGACGGCATAAAAAATATAGATGAAGGTAAATCTGCTAAGATGGTAGTAATCAGCGATGGCGATGTAATTAAAAACCAAATGCAGGGCAATCGGCCGCTTGAACTTGGCTTCGACAAAATGACGAATCAGTTCTACGGAAATAAAGAATTTCTGCTAAATACGGTTAATTACCTCCTTGACGATAGTGGACTTATAAACATTAGAACGCAGCAAATTGCAGTACCTTTTCTCGATCCACAAAAAACTGTGGAAGAGCGAAGCAAGTGGCAAGTGCTTAATATATTGTTACCGTTGGGTTTACTGGCTATATTCGGATTTGTTTTCACCTATTATCGCAAACGAAAATACACCCGCTAAATGTTGATAAGTTTGTTTTAACAAACACTTCAATTGAAATATATTTGTACTTCGGCTTCGAACAGTAAACTGAACGAATCCTTTGAATTATCAAGAAGTTTGACAGGTTCGCCAATCTTTTACGCTACTATAAATTAGACGTATGGGGCGAGCATAATTGAGAATTATTTCATAAAAAACACACATAATGAAATTCATCGTATCGAGTTCCTATTTATTAAAACAACTGCAAGTTTTAGGTGGTATTATTAACAACAATAATACGCTCCCTATTTTAGATAATTTCCTGTTCGATTTAGACGGAAAATCCCTTACTGTTTCGGCTTCCGATTTAGAAACTACCATTTCTTCAAAATTAGAAGTGGAAAGTACTGAAAAAGGTTTGGTTTGTATTCCAGCAAGACTTTTGCTAGAAACGCTAAAAACCTTTCCAGAGCAACCATTAACTTTTACGGTTGAAGACAACAATACTATTGAAATAAGCAGCAACCACGGTAAATACGCTTTAGCATACGCTAGTGGCGAAGAATTTCCCAATGCTGTTGAATTAAAAGATCCTTCGGCAACAATTGTACAAGGCGATGTGCTTGCAACAGCTATCAGCAAAACAATTTTTGCTTCAGGGAACGATGATTTAAGACCTGTAATGAGCGGTGTTTTCTTTCAGTTTTCAACAGATAATTTAGTGTTTGTAGCGACCGATGCACACAAATTAGTGAAATATACCCGCGACGATATTAGCGCTACACAAACTGCGGAATTCATAATGCCGAAAAAGCCATTAACGCTTTTAAAGAGCATTCTTGCAGGTAGCGAAGAAGACGTAACTATTGAATATAACGATAGCAACGCAAAATTTGTTTTTGAGAATACAGAAATGGTTTGTCGTTTAATTGATGGAAAATACCCGAACTACGAGGCTGTTATTCCGAAGGAAAACCCGAACAAGTTGGTTATTGACAGAAATCAATTCTTGAATTCTGTACGTCGTGTTTCTATTTTCTCTAGTAAAACAACGCACCAAATACGTTTAAAGATTGCTGGTGCAGAGCTTAATATTTCTGCGGAAGATATAGATTACAGCAACAAAGCTGAGGAGCGTTTAACTTGCGACTACCAAGGTGATGATATGCAAATTGGTTTCAACAGCCGTTTCCTTACTGAAATGCTGAATAATCTTACAAGCGATGAAGTTTCATTAGAAATGAGCCTTCCTAACCGTGCAGGAATTCTTACTCCTGTAGATGGATTAGATGAAGGGGAAACTGTTACAATGCTTGTAATGCCAGTGATGCTGAATAATTAAAAGCCTTTTTAACTTACAAATATAACGGAAGAACTAAAAGGAGAGCTTATGCTTTCCTTTTTAGCATTTCAGTATGTAATGAAGGTTCTGCTAGTTATTTTTCCAAAGATTAGATAAACTCTTATAAAATATATTCCAACTGTGGACAACTATAACCAGCATAGAAATCCATTTTAGACGGTATTGCGCGTTATAATAGCAGAAAGCAGTTCTTCAGCATTCAAGTTTGAGCACAGTTAATATGTATTTGGATATATTAATTTTTTACGTAGTTTTAACAAAGCATTAAGCCTCTCCTCATGAAAAACAATAAGTACGCTAATATAGATGAGTCCTTTAATATTAAAGTTTTTGGTAAAGGGTCTCAACCAATGCTATTTGCCCACGGTTACGGTTGCGATCAAAATATGTGGCGCTTCATGTATCCTTATTTCGAGGAGAATTACAAGATTATACTTTTTGATTACATAGGTGCCGGTAATTCTGATATCGCTGCATACACAAATGAAAAATACAATTCGTTGCACGCCTATGCAGACGACATAATTACAATCTGTGAACATTTAAATTTAAAGGATGTTATTTTTGTGGGGCATTCGGTAAGTGCAATGATTGGTATGCTTGCTTCACTTAAAGACCCTTCACTATTTTCGAAGTTGATTTTAATAGGCCCTTCACCCCGTTATATAAATGAGGGGGACTACGTTGGTGGGTTTGATAAAGAATCTATTGACGAGCTTTTAGATACCTTAGACATCAATTATTTGGGATGGTCTCGAACAATGGCTCCTATTATTATGGGTAATGATGCACGACCTGAATTAGGAAAAGAATTAAGCAATAGTTTTTGTAAAACCGATCCAGAGATTGCTAAAAATTTCGCCCGTGTTACGTTTCTATCTGACAACCGAGACGATTTAGAGAATATTACTACGCCAAGCCTTATATTGCAGTGTTCTCAGGATGTAATAGCCCCTATAGAAGTTGGGAAATACGTAGCCAATTCGGTACAAAATGGCACTCTAAAGATACTAAAAGCTACAGGGCACTGTCCTAATTTAAGTGCGCCAGAAGAAACTGCAAATGCAATTTTAGATTTTCTTGAAACCAACTCTTAGTGGGAATTAAAAACGATATTTTAAACGAAGTAGATTCAGTACGTCTTAAGGCAGCTTTAGACTTATATGAAAATGCGCCCTGCGGGTCTGTCTCATTTCAAAACGATGGATTAATAATAGATATAAACAATACATTAACGAATTGGTTAGGCTATAAAAAGGAAGAAATAGTTAATGTAATTACCCTCCCTAGCCTATTTAAAATTGGAGGGCAAATATTTTTTGAAACGCATTTTTTTCCACTTATAAAAATGCAAGGTTTTATACAGGAAGTCTATTTTGATATTCTCAGAAAAGACAAAAGTGTATTTCACGGCCTTATTAATGTGCGAGAAATTCCTCCACAAGGAAATTTACAAACCACCTATCAAGCAACTATACTAGACGTTACAGATCGCTGGAACTACGAAAATGAAATATTAGATGCCAAGCGAAAAGCTGAAGCAGATTCAAAAGCTAAGGCAGACTTTTTAGCGACTATTAGTCACGAAATCCGTACGCCTTTAAACGCAATTCTTGGAATAGGGAATCTACTGCATAAAACGCCTTTAAACGATAACCAAAAGGAATATGCACGCCTGTTACTGAGTTCTTCTGAAAATTTATTGAGTCTTGTGAACAATCTTTTAGACCTAAGTAAAATAGAGGCTAAAAAGCTTGAATTGGAACATGTTTCATTCAATCTTCTCGATTTGCTTACTGTCTTAAAGCAAATATATTCGGTAAAAGCTGAGGAAAAGGGAGTAGAACTTCTTATAAATTTAGAAGAAGGTATTCCAAACAATATTATTGGAGATCCAGTAAAACTGAATCAAATTCTAACCAATCTTATTGGGAATGCAATAAAGTTCACTAAGGTAGGTGCAATAACGGTTTCCATTTCTTTGATTAAAAAACTTAATAAAGAGGTTCATCTTAAATTTGAAGTTTCGGATACCGGAATTGGTATTCCTGAAGAAAAATTAGAAACAATTTTTCAAGAGTTTTCGCAGGCTAGTTATGATGTAAGTGTGGAATACGGCGGTACCGGACTTGGCCTTACAATCAGTAAAAAATTATTAGAACTTCACGAAAGTAAATTAGTAGTAACTAGTAAAGTTAATGAAGGTTCTAAATTCAGTTTTTCTTTAAAGTATGAGGTTAATAAGAAAAAATCTAAAAAGCCAGAACAATTAATTTCAACTTCTGAAGATAATGATTTTGATGGCTGCCAGGTTTTAGTGGTTGATGATAACCTAATTAATATTTATATAACAACGCAGTATCTTGAGTTGTGGAACATTCAATATAAAACAGCAAAAAGTGGTCAAGAAGCTATAAACATCATTAAAAAGCATGCAATAGATATTGTATTACTGGATTTGCAAATGCCAAAAATGAATGGATATGAAACTGCTGAAAAGATTAGAGAATTAAAGCTTGAAAAAGAGCCCGATATAATTGCTTTTTCGGCATCTACAAAGGGAGAAGTAAGCGATAAATTAATTAAAGCAGGAATAGATGACCACCTGCCAAAACCATTTCAACCTTCGGAGCTTTTTGATTTATTAGGAGTTTGTCACGGTAAAAAAAACAAAGGTAAAAAGCTCGCTAAACTTTCTACCAAAGCTAAATTTACACCGAAGAAAAAGCTAAGGAAATTAAGTGCAAAAACCAAATCATCAGGGGTTGAGAGTTACAGTTTAGAGCGCTATATAAAAATGGCGAATAACAAACCTGAATACCTTAAAAAATTTGTTTTAAGTACGCTGGATGCTATGGTAGGTTATAAGAAGGAATTTGAAATTGCTTTAGCAAACAAAGACATAAAAAAGATTTCAGATCTCATTCATAAAACTACGATGACCATGTATTATATGAAGGCTGATCCGCTAAGCGGTTATATGAGTGAATGTCGAGAAATTCTTGGAGCTGTTCCATTAGACGAAGCCACACTAGCTAGTAAGGGAAAGTTTTGTTTGGAGGAATTCACTAAAATAATAAAAGGTTTAAAAAAGAGTCAAAAGCTCTAATTCTATACTTTTCATTCAGTTTAAATAATAATCTTTGCGAGAATCCTGAATAGTAAACTTCATAAAAAAATTACTTTATCATTTTAATTTAGAGTGTTTCTTAGATTCAGTAATTTATAGAATTTTAGCATTCGTGCAACCCTTTTTTGATTGCGTATAATTCCTAGGGTACAAACCTTTAAAACTTTTCTAAAGTAATGTTACCTTTGCCCGCAATGACACACACAGATACTATAGTAGCAATGGCAACTCCTGCAGGGGCGGGTGCAATCGCAGTACTTCGACTTTCGGGGCTAGATGCCGTTGCAATTACTTCATCCATATTTACTTCAATTTCAAAGAAGGAACTTTCAAAACAGAAAACCCATACGGTTCATTTGGGAAACATAAAGGATGGGGAACGGGTAATTGATGAGGTGCTAGCAACTATTTTCAAAAACCCAAATAGTTATACTGGTGAAGATGTGGTTGAAATTTCCTGTCACGGAAGTAATTACATACAGCAAGAAATAATACAATTATGCCTTCGGAAAGGTTGTAGAATGGCACAAGCCGGAGAGTTTACACTACGTGCATTCCTTAACGGGAAGATGGATTTAAGCCAGGCAGAAGCTGTTGCAGACCTTATTGCTAGCGATAGTGCTGCCAGCCATCAGCTTGCAATACAGCAGATGCGTGGCGGATTTTCTTCAGAAATAAAAAAGCTGCGCGAAGAACTATTGAATTTTGCTTCATTAATTGAATTAGAGCTTGATTTTGCCGAAGAAGACGTAGAATTCGCCAATCGCGAGGAATTCCAAAAGCTAATTTCAAAAATAACACAAGTTCTTAAACGACTTATAGATTCGTTCGCTACTGGAAATGTTTTAAAAAACGGTATTCCTGTAGCCATTGTAGGCGAACCAAATGTGGGGAAATCTACCCTGCTGAATGCATTACTAAACGAGGATCGCGCCATTGTAAGCGACATTGCAGGTACAACGCGCGATACTATTGAAGATGAAATAACCATTGGTGGTATTGGTTTTCGATTTATAGATACTGCCGGAATTCGCGATACCGAAGATATTATTGAAGGATTAGGAATAAAGAAAACCTTTGAGAAAATTGAAGCTGCACAGGTTGTAATTTATCTCTTTGACTCGGAGAAATTTAAAATTCAAGGTACAAGATTCAAGGTTGAGATTGAAACTATCAAGAATAAATATCCTTTAAAGAACCTTGTAATTGTAGCCAATAAGGTTGATAAGCTTACAGAAATAGAAATTGAACAGTTACAATCTGCACTCAATAATCCGCCTGCTGGAAGATCTGTGCTTCAATTATTATCTGCCAAAACTGGGCAAGGCGTGGAAGAACTTCAAAATAAATTACTCGATTTCGTAAACACGGGCGCACTTCGTAATAATGAAACCATCGTTACCAACAGCCGCCATTACGACGCTATGTTGAAGGCTTTGGAAGAAATAAGCCACGTACAGAATGGAATAAATAATAATACAAGTGGAGATTTATTGGCAATAGATATTCGCCAAGCCTTGTATTATTTTGGTGAAATTACGGGCGAGATATCGAACGATGAGCTTTTGGGTAATATTTTTGCCAATTTCTGTATTGGGAAGTAATTCTTCTACTTTAAAAAACCTCTATACCAATCCGATAATACTCTATTATTTTCGCTATAATACTATAATATTCCGATATTCTTTATTAAGTTTGAGGTAAATGTTAAAGACTCTTTAATTTGTACATTTGTTTTTATTTCAAAAGCTTAGATACAAAACATTAAAAATCATTAGTATTGAAAAAAAAATATTTTGATAGTTACTTAGTTCTCCCCGTAAATCGTTAAAATAATTATTGCTATTCATGATTATTTCTAGTCAAAGACCCAACTTTCCGGATCAGCTTCTATTCAATTCATACCCATTTCCTATGTGGATTTATGATGTTGAAACGCTACGGTTTTTGGCAGTTAATGAAGAGGCAATAAAACATTACGGTTATTCGGAAACGGAGTTCCTTTCTATGACTATTAAAGATATTAGGCCAATAGAAGAAATTCCCAAATTATTAGAAGCTGTTAGAAGCACAATAACGAGGACTAAGGAATATAAAAATAATCTCTTTCTACATCAAAAAAAAGATGGTAGTATCATCCACGTAAAGATTAAAAGTAACCTAATTGATTTTTACGATAAGCAGGCAGATATTGTTACTGCAATAGACCTTACAGAGCAATACTTACAAGAAAAACATATTCTAGAGCAAAAGCATTATTTGTCTATAATAGGAGAACTTAATCAGCTTTTACTTAGGTCTGAAGATTGGGTGTTAGCATTGGATAGTTGTTTTCAGATTGTGGGAGATACGCTTAATATAGACAGAATCTACTTTTTTCAAAATGATTTAAAGAATAAAACAACCTCACAACGGCTGGAATGGGTTCAGGATAGTACCGAAATGCAAATTGATAATCCTGAATTACAGCATGTTCCTTTCTCTAAATTTCCACTTTTTATAGAGCCTTTGCAGAAAGGTGAATTCTTTGAGGCTATTGTATCACAATTACCACCAAGTACTATTAAAGATGTTCTAAAAACACAGAAAATTTGCTCTATACTAGTACTGCCAGTGATGGTTAACAATACTTTTTGTGGGTTTATTGGCATAGATGATTGTAAGAATGAAAGAACTTGGCAAAAGAATGAATTAGAACTTTTAAAAAACCTGACATCAAATCTTGGTCATGTTATAAAGGAATCTCAAGCCCAACAAAAATTAATAGACAGCGAGGCTAAATTAAAATCGCTTGTTCAAAATAGTACAGCGCTAATTTCAATTTTAAATACCGCTGGCGATTATATTTACGTAGCGCCAAATTCAACAAAAATATTAGGGATACCACCCGAGGAGATTATTGGCACTAATGCATTCGATTTTATTTATAAGGAAGATGCTCCTAGGCTACGAAAACATCTTGAGGAAGTCTTGACAACAGATAGCGAGTCTATTGAACCTTTCAGATATCCAGATTCTGAAGGTAATTGGCGTTGGGTTCAAACTGAATTAACAAACCATTTATACAATCCTGCAATTGGTGGGATAGTTGCAAACACTAGAGAGGTAACGCTTGAGGTTGAAAAAAGAATGGGGAAAGAACTTGTGGCATCTCTAACTAAAGCCATTGGTAGTCCAGGTTCACTTTCTGCTAGTTTAGCAGAAGCATTAAAAAAACTGGTACGGCTTTCAGGCATTAGTATTGCTGAAGTATGGCTTATTTCCGAAGATAAAGCGCGACTAAATTTAATTTCAAAATCTAATCAGGATGCATCATTTGATTCTTTTCATGAGCACTCTAAAAATATTCATAGTTTTGAAAAAGGCGTAGGTTTAGCAGGCCACGTTTGGGAATCTATGGGAACATCCATTTGGCAAGACATCTATAATTACGAGCCTCTTGTAAGAGCCGAAGCTGCGGCTGTAGCCGAATTACAGTCGGCTATCGGAATTCCTATAATTTTTAATGAAGAGTTTCTGGGGTGTTTTATTTGCTTTTCTCGCTTTAAAGATCAATATCTTTCAGATCATTTTAAACTATTAGAAGAAGTTGGTTTACAGATTGGCGCGGTGGTTAAACAGAAAATTACCGAAGAAGAATACCGCAACTTTTTTGATATTTCACCCGACCCACATTGCTTGGTTGGTTTTGATGGTTATTTAAAAAAGCTAAACAAAGCTTTTAAAGATTTACTTGGTTATTCAAAGTCTGAAATAATTGAAAAACCAATATTCGATTTTATACATAGTGAAGACAGAGCTTCTTTTATAGATAACTTAATAACCACTGCGGAGAGTATAAATTCATACGAGGCAAGGTTAATAACTAAAGATGGAACCATTAAATGGTTACGCTGGAGCGCTACTTTAAAAACTGAAGTAAAAATTATTATTGCTGTCGCTAAAGATATTACGGAGCAAAAAATTGCAGAGCAAGAATTAGAAGCGGCTTACTTACGACTTCGGAATGCTCAAAAAATTGCAAAGCTTGGGTATTGGAGTCGCGATTTAGATTCTGATATTTCTGAATGGAGTGAAGAAATGTACAGCTTATTTGGCTACACACCTTCTAATTTTATTCCTACATTAGAAAATATAGCGGAGGCATTTCACCCATCGGATAGAGCTTTACTATTTGGCGACGTAACTAAAATGCTTAAACCTGGCAAAATTCAAAGTTTTGAGCACCGCATTATAACTGGATCTAATGCTATAAGATGGGTGCGCCAAGAAGTACAACTTCTTGTGAATGCTGCTGGAAAACCATTTCGTTTGGAAGGAACAATTCAAGATATAACAGATAGCATAGAAAACCAAAAACAATTAGCTTTTAGCAATGAGCGGTTTAGCCTAGCAATGCAAGTGAGTAATGAAATAATTTGGGATATTGACCATAAAGAACAAACTATTGCAAGAGGTAGAGGTTATGAGGGCACATTT
Organism: Aequorivita sp. IT1183; assembly: GCF_058068265.1. NCBI lineage: Bacteria > Pseudomonadati > Bacteroidota > Flavobacteriia > Flavobacteriales > Flavobacteriaceae > Aequorivita > Aequorivita sp. IT1183. The sequence continues at coordinate 21,729 of NZ_JBYRHS010000002.1, forward strand.
CAATATGATGCTACAGAGCCATTTAATAAAGAAAATTCTTGGTTTAATAAGGTTTACCCTGAAGACTTGCCTAAATTATGGGAGTCACTCCAAGCAGCCTTTTTAGATAAAACCAAGAAAAATTGGGAAAGAGAGTATAGAATTCTGACGGAAGATGGCAGCATTGCTTATATGGTTGACCGTTGCTATATACTAAGAGATGATGAAGGCAACCCCATTAGATCTATCGGGTCTGCGCTGGACGTTACAAATTCCAGACAACAACTTGAACAAATTAAAAGACAGAATACAAACCTTCGCGAAATTGCTTGGTTGCAATCGCATGTTATTAGGGCTCCCCTTTCTAAGATAATGGGTTTAATATATCTTTCAGAACTTAATTCTGAAGATGATTCGAAAGATGAAATTTTTAGTATGATTTCTGATGCAGCCGATGAATTAGACGAGGTAATACATGAAATCACTCACAAAATAAACGCAATTGAAGATGCAGATGCGTGAAATTTTACTAATTGATGATGATCCTATCATCAACTTGATTAACTCCCGAGTGATTAAATTGCACTTTCCAGATACGCACGTCACCGCCCTGAAAAGTGGTAAAGAAGGATTGGAATATATACGCGAACACCAAACAAAGACCTATCTTATTTTCTTAGACATTCATATGCCTCAAATGAATGGTTGGGAGTTTATCACAAAGATTCGTGAGTGCGAAATTTCGTTAGATTTGCAAATCCATATTCTTACGTCTTCGGTAGATAATACCGATATACGGAAAGCAAAAGAGAACGATCAAGTACTTTCCTATTTGTTGAAGCCACTAAAAATAGATGTTTTGAAATCCTTGGCTTGCTAATAACCCGTCATTGAGTTATTCTTTACTGTTCGGCTTTTATTAGTTTTCTTTATTCTTCATCAATTATATTAAAAACAAATAGCTATTAATAAAATGGCTTAAACATAGAGGCGTTAATCTTTCCTTAAACCTTTACATTAAATTCAGTATTCTGTGGAATTGGCAACATAAACCCTTAGTTTTGCCCAATATTGATTAAATAATCGAAAAAAACAAACATTATGAGTCAAGTACAAGGAAATGAAACCGTAAAACTTCACTACACAGGTAAACTAAATGACGGACAAGTGTTCGACAGTTCTGTGGAAAGAGAACCACTAGAGGTAAAACTTGGTGAGGGCCGTTTAATTCCAGGTTTTGAAAAAGGATTGGTGGACATGAAAGTGAATGATAAGAAAACTATCACCATTCCAAAAGAGGAAGCTTACGGTGAAGTTCAAAAAGAGCTTTTCCAGAAAATTCCAAGTGAGAATTTACCACAGGAAATTAAACCAGAAATAGGAATGGGTCTAGTATCTAAAAACCCTGATGGTTCTGAACGTCAATTGCGTGTTGCAGAGGTGAAGGAAGATTTCATCATTGTAGATGCTAATCATCCCCTAGCTGGACAAGATTTGACATTTGATCTAGAATTACTTGATATTAAGTAATTTATTAGCATATATTTTTTATTTAAAAGGGCTTCCAGTTTTGGGGGCCCTTTTTTTATGAGGTGGTTTGAGGGGACGGGTTGTTTACATTTACATTTTGCTGGCATTGGACATCTTGCTACATAAGGGGGGGGGCGACTGCCCTTCGGGTGCGTGCAGGACGGGGTGCTCACCCTGACATAGGGACTCCGGACGGGCTGCTCACCCTGACAACTTAGTGGTGAAGGGGGTTCGACTGCGCTCACCCTGACATAGGGACTGCGCTTAGGATGGGCTACTCACCCTGACATAGGGACTCCGGACGGGCTGCTCACCCTGACATACTGCTGAGCGAGGGGGTTCGACTGCTATTCGTTTATCTTCATTTTTTAAGCACCAATAAGTGCTCCTTCCCTTTACAACGAATTTAATTTAGAGAACTAAATGATCTTACAAGGGAAGGTGGCAGCTGGGTGTAATTTTAGTTCACTGTTGAATATAATTACCAGCTGACGGAAGGGTTGAAACTATAAGTTGGGCCTTCGACTGCACTTTGGAGGGGCTGCTTACATTGATAATTTTGCTAAATAAGGGGGTTCGACTGCCCTTCGGCTCCGCTCAGGACAGGCTAGGACTGTGGTTTGACTGCCCTTCGACTGCGCTTAGGAGGGGCTGCTTAAATTGATGATTTTGCTAAATAGGGGGTTCGACTGCCCTTCGGCTCCGCTCAGGACAGGCTACTCACCCTGACATTGGGACTGTGGTTCGACTGCCCTTCGGCTCCGCTCAGGACGGGCTACTCACCCTGACATAGGGACTGCGCTCAGGACGGGCTACTTACCTACTACCCTCTTTCCTCTTCCCCGCAATTGCATCAACGCAATTAATTCCGTCTATTGCTGCGGAAATGATTCCGCCGGCGTAGCCTGCGCCTTCTCCGCAGGGGTATAGTCCTTTAATTTCGACGTGTTCTAATGTTTCTGGGTTTCGCGGAATACTTATGGGTGATGAAGTTCTACTTTCGGGGGCGTGTAGTACTGCTTGGTTTGTGTAATAACCATTCATCTTTTTCCCGAAAGCTACAAATGCTTTTTTTAGTCTTTTTGATAGTAAGGCCGGAAGTACTTCATTTAAATCTACTGAGACAATTCCGGGTTGGTAGGAGGTTTTCGGGAAATCTTCTGAAACCTTTCCTTCCACGAAATCAATCATCCGTTGGGCAGGAACTCTTTGCGTCTTCCCTCCTGCTTCCCAACAAAGTCGTTCCACTTGTTTTTGAAAATCGAGACACACAAAAGGATCGCCTTCTTTATAATTTGGTAAATCTTTTGGCTCTACGCTAACAACAATCCCACTATTTGCATACGGATTGTTACGTTTACTGGGGCTCCAACCATTGGTTACCACCTCTTCCTGCTCTGTGGCACAAGGGGCTATAATTCCACCAGGACACATACAGAAAGAATAAACACCCAATCCATCCACCTGCTCCACCAACGAATAACTGGCGGGCGGTAAGTACGGATTGTCGTCATCGCCGTGATATTGTATATAATCTATCACTTCCTGTTGATGCTCTACACGAACGCCAATAGCAAATGGTTTAGCTTCAATTTTAATGTTTTTCTGGTGAAGTAAGTAAAAGATGTCGCGCGCAGAATGACCGGTGGCAAGGATTACATCTTCGAATTGCAACCATTTTTCACTATTAATTTGAATAGCTTCAATTGCGTTAGCTGTGATTTTTATATCTGTAAGCTTAGAATTAAAATGTACTTCTCCCCCATTTTCAATTATCGCCTCCCGCATTGCGGTTATAATTTTCGGAAGTTTATTAGTGCCAATATGCGGGTGTGCATCTACAAGTATATCTTCATCGGCACCAAAATGGACAAACCATTCCAATGCTTTTAAAACATTGCCTCGTTTTTTAGAACGTGTATAAAGTTTACCATCGGAATAAGTTCCGGCGCCCCCCTCGCCAAAGCAGTAGTTGCTTTCGGGGTTTACAATATGGTCTTTGTTGATGGCTGCAAGATCGCGCCTACGTTCGCGCACGTCTTTTCCGCGTTCAAAAATTATGGGTTTTAATCCAGCTTCTATTGCCCGAAGCGCTGCGTAAAGTCCGGCGGGACCTGCGCCGATTATAGCAATCTGCTTTGCCTCGCTTACATTTTGAGGTATAAATGGCGAAATGGTTTCTCGCTTTTCACCTTTTGACCACAATTCAATTTGCAGGTTTATTTTAATGGGTTTGCGGCGTGCATCAATGGAACGTTTTCGAATTCTCCAATCGCTAATGTTATCTTTTCGAAGCTTTTCCTTTTCCAAAGCAAGTTCGAGAATGTAATCGAAATCCTCCTGTTGATGCGGTAAAACGGTAATTTGAACCAATCTGCTCATAGACGGCAAAGGTAAATGTTAATTTGTTAGTTTTTATAATGTTGGTTGGTGGATTTGTGAATTCGAGATTTGTTAATTCGGGATTCGGGTGGGGATTACCACGAATGCACGAATTTTTTTTGGGGGGGCTTTTACTTGCATTGATGGTTATGCTAAACGAGGGGGTTCGACTGCGCTCACCCTGACAATTGGCTTGCATTGACAATTTTGCTACAAAAGGGGGTTCGACTGCCCTTCGGCTCCGCTTAGGAGGGGCTGCTTACGCTTACATTTTGCTGGCATTGAACATCTTGGTACATAAGGGGGTTCGACTGCCCTTCGGCTCCGCTTAGGAGGGGCTACTCACCCTGACAGTGGGACTGCGCTTAGGATGGGCTACTCACCCTGACAGTGGGACTCCGCTCAGGACGGGCTGCTCACCCTGACATATTGATTTCATTGACATTTTGCTGAACGAGGGGGTTCGACTGCCCTTCGGCTCCGCTCAGGACAGGCTACTCACCCTGACATAGGGACTGCGCTTAGGATGGGCTACTCACCCTGACAGTGGGACTCCGCTCAGGACGGGCTGCTCACCCTGACATTCTGCTGAGCGAGGGAGTTCGACTGCTATTCGTTTATCTTCATTTTTTAAGTACCAATAAGTGCTCCTTCCCTTTACAACGAGTTTAATTTAGAGAGCTAAATGATCTTACAAGGGAAGGTGGCAGCTGGGAGTAATTTTAGTTCGCTGTTGAATATAATTACCAGCTGACGGAAGGGTTGAAACTATATGTGGGGCCTTCGACTTAAATTCGGCTTCGCTCGGGAGGGGCTGCTTGGACTTACATTTTGCTGGCATTGGACATCTTGGTACATAAGGGGGTTCGACTGCCCTTCGGCTGCGCTCAGGACAGGCTGCTCAACCTGACAGTGGGACTGTGGTTTGACTGCCCTTCGGCTGTGCTTAGGAGGGGCTGCTTACCCTGACAACTTAGTGGTGAAGGGGGTTCGACTGCGCTCACCCTGACATTGGGACTGTGGTTTGACTGCCCTTCGGCTCCGCTCAGGACAGGCTACTCACCCTGACATTGGGACTGCGCTTCTACTGCGCTGAGGGCGGACACCCCGCCAAAAAAAAAGGCGGGCAGGCTTCCCTTTTGGAAAGGGAGGAGCTGGGGTATTTTAGTATTGTTAATATTATGGGGGGCGTCCACAAAACAATTAATTATCTTTGTGTAAAACTAAAATGAAATGATTTTTATTGAAAACGAGAACAACACCAATCCACGGTTAAACCTTGCTTTGGAAGAATATGCACTGCGGAATTTTAGTGCAGATAATGATTATTTGCTTTTCTATATTAACGAGCCTTCAATTATTATTGGACGCAATCAGAATACTTTGGAAGAGATAAACCATAAGTATGTTAAAGAGAAGAATATTCATGTAGTACGAAGAGTATCAGGCGGCGGGGCGGTGTATCACGATTTTGGAAATCTTAATTTTAGTTTTATTACTAATCACGATATAAAAAGCCTAAACAACTTTAAAAAATTTACCGCACCCGTTATAAAAGTCCTGAAGAATTTAGGCCTAGACGCCGAATTGAAAGGTAGAAACGATATTCAAGTTGAAGAAAAAAAGATTTCTGGAACAGCTCAGTTTTCTACTGGAAAACGAATGGTTAGCCACGGGACGCTATTGCTGAACACCGATTTGGGAGAAGTGGTAAACGCGCTTAACGTAAAAATGAGCAAGATTGAATCTAAAGGTCACAAATCTGTGCGCAGTCGCGTGGCAAATATTTCGGAGTTTTTAAAAGAACCAATGAATATTAAAGCATTTAGACAACTTTTGCTAGAAGGGCTTTATGAGGAAAATGAACCTTTTGAAAGCTATCATCTAACGCCGGAAGAATGGAAAGCTGTTCATCAGTTAAAAGCAGAAAAATACGACACTTGGGACTGGAATTACGGCCGTTCGCCAAAGTTTAATATTCAGCGGAGCAAGCGTTTTGCTGTTGGTGAAATAGACCTGCGAATTTTTGTGGAAAAGGGACTTATAAAAGAATTTAAAATATTTGGTGACTTCTTTGGAAAAGAGCCAGCTGAGAATCTGGAGAATCTATTGATTGGTGTGCGTTATGAAAAAGAAGATATTTCGGAAGTCATAAAAAATATTAAGATTGAGGAATATTTTGGAGATCTTCAGAAAGATGAGTTTATTGATTTGGTTTATGGAGGGTAGGTTTGAGGGACGAGGTTTGAGCGACGAGATACGAGGGACGAGGGATGAGGGATGAGGTACTGCTTGCACTGACATTTTTGCTAAACAAGAGGGTTCGACTGCCCTTCGGCTCCGCTCAGGACGGGCTGCTCACCCTGACATTGGGACTGCGCTTAGGATGGGCTGCTCACCCTGACATATTGATTTCATTGACATTTTGCTGAACGAGGGGTTCGACTGCGCTCACCCTGACATAGGGATTGCCCTTCGACAGCGCTTAGGATGGGCTGCTCACCATGACATTACGTTCACCCTGATATTTTGCTTAGTCAGATCTTTAAAGGTACTAAGGGGGTTCGACTGCGCTCACCCTGACATAGGGACTCCGGACGGGCTGCTCACCCTGACATTCTGCTGAGCGAGGGAGTTCGACTGCTATTCGTTTATCTTCATTTTTTAAGCACCAATAAGTGCTCCTTCCCTTTATAGCGAATTTAATTTAGAGAACTAATTGATCTTACAAGGGAAGGTGGCAGCTGGGTGTAATTTTAGTTCGCTGTTGAATATAAATACCAGCTGACGGAAGGGTTGAAACTATAAGTGGGCCCTTCGACTTTAATTCGGCTTCGCTCGGGAGGGGCTGCTTGGACTTACATTTTGCTTGCATTGAAGATTTTGTTACATAAGGGGGTTCGACTGCCCTTCGGCTGCGCTCAGGACAGGCTGCTCAACCTGACAACTTAGTGGTGAAGGGGGTTCGACTGCCCTTCGGCTCCGCTCAGGACAGGCTACTCACCCTGACATTAGGCTTTCATTGACATTTTTCTGAACGAGGGGTTCGACTGCGCTCACCCTGACAGTGGGACTGCCCTTCGGCTCCGCTCAGGACAGGCTACTCACCCTGACATTGGGACTGCGCTTAGGATGGGCTGCTCACCCTGACATTACGTTCACCCTGATATTTTGCTTAGTCAGATCTTTAAAGGTACTAAGGGGGTTCGACTGCGCTCACCCTGACATAGGGACTCCGGACGGGCTGCTCACCCTGACAGTGGGACTGCCCTTCGGCTCCGCTCAGGACGGGCTACTCAACCTGACATTGGGACTGTGGTTAGGACGGGCTGTTCACCCTGACATTTTGCTTAAAACGTAAGAAAGCTAAAAATGTAGTTACACTTTTAGCTTTCTGTATTTTTTGTGGTACGTGGTTGATGTTTCTATTTCCAACTTTACTTTTCGTACTTCGAACTTACAATTTTGTACTTCAATTATTCTACGATAAATTTTCCTTGCATTAGGGCGTAGTGGCCTGGGAAGGTACACATGAAAGTGTATGTTCCTGGGGCTGGGGCTTCGAACTCTATAGTGTCTGTTTGTCCGCCGCCTAACATTTTGGTATGTACGATAAACTTATCTGTCATATCTGCTGGAATGTAATCGGTGTCTTTTGCGGTAGCTGCTGCTTGACCTACAGCGGCCATGTCTGCATCTTGAGTAAGTAATGCCCAGTTATGCCCCATTACGCTCATATCCATTTTACCTACGTGCTTTAGGGTAAGTTTTACTTTCTGCCCTGCTTTAACTCGAATCTCGCTCTTGTTATATTTCATTTGGTCGTTACCTTCGATGGTAATCGTGGCCACAGCATCATCGATTATTTCTGCTGGCGCAGCTTTTTCTTCAACTTGAGTGCCGATTTTCAACTCGTTTTGTTCTTCCTTTTTGTTGTCGCCACAACTGATTGCTATAGCGGACATAAATACTAATACTAACTTTTTCATATTATATAAATTTTAGATTAATTTCTAATAATTAATAAAAGACAAAATTAGCTTCTATTTATGCGATAGCAAAATAAAAGGGCAATGGTTTGTTGGTTTTGGGAAAGGTATAACGTTTGGAATGTTGAATGTTGAATGTTGAATGATTAAGATTCGAGAATTAATGTTGTGGGGTTTGAGTTGTGGGGTTTGGGGTGTGGAGGAGTGATTTGGCTTGATATGGGTTAACCACAAAGGGCGCTAAGGAGACTCAGAGTTGCGCAAAGAGAGTTGGAAATTAATTAATATCTGTTTGCTTTAATCGGGTGGGTTTTAGGTGGTAGGTAGAGGACATAAGACGTAGGACTGTAAGTTGTTGTATAATTTAACTGATGAAGGTACCAGAAAGTAGATTTTGGTATAGGGTTAAAAGGAGTAGGAATATTCTAGGCCTGCTCCTATTCTGGTTGATGCATTGTTTGAGAAATCTACTCCTGCTAGGGCGGTGAAAGTTCCTAGGTTTTCTGCTTTATAGGAAAGGGAGGCGTAATTGTACCAATATTTCCATTTGGGTGATAATGGCCTGCCGTAGGTGCCTAGATAGGTGGTGTAAGTACTTTTTACCTTCCAGTTGAATCTAGCGATATTGCCGGTTGCACCAAAATGATGGGCTCTAGAACGATTGCTAATAAAAGTCTTTTCATTAGTAGCAATGCTCTCTGGATCGCCATACAGCACAAATGGAATGCCGATAACATTTTGTTCATAAGTCCATCCACTTCTGTAAATACCATTTGAAAAGTAATTATCTCTACCACTACCCCCATATAAACCACTTTGATCTACAGTGTTTATATATTCGTAAAGTATTGATGAGATGAAATTCTGATTGAGAGGCTTAAAATAAACACCATAAACCCCATCGGGAAAGTTTTTGAAACCAGAGCCTGAGCCATCCTCGAACGGATGTTCGTGGTAGAGAGAAAACGCACCCAGTTTATTTTTAAATTCGTATTCAAGTAAGTAGGAACCCAGATGGTTGCCCAGTTTGTTGAGTATTTCGTTATCTATTTTACCATCGGATGGTGTAAGTGCAAAAAATACATCTACATAATCTCTAAAACTATCACTAAGCTTGCCATACTCAGGGGAAGTGCCTCCCCATTGGGCAAAGTGTTGAATCTTTGAGGTTAGTTTATGGCTATCGTTGAATTTAGTAATAAGGGCAAGTCTTTTATAATGTAGGTATGTGCCTTCTACATAGCGATTATCGTTTAGCTCGTAGTGGGCAATACCCCAATCTAGGGAGAATAGTTTTGAAATTTTAAGTGGATTGTTTGCTTCTAAAAGTAGCCCTGGGAAAGGTCGCGCATTACCCGACATTAGGAAGTTTTGATTAGTAGCGGAAAGGCCGTCAAATACTTCTTCTCGCTTTTTTGCCCCGAGGGTTGCGAGTAGCCAAGAATTTTCAAATTGCAGATATAAATCTCTGCGCTGTATTGCTTCAGTTGTACCATCTCTACCATAAACAGTAGCACCGGCGTTAATTTTAAAGGAGGAAAATGATAAGCTTGAAGTGAGTTGTGCGGTAGTTGAAAAATTAGTTAAATCGCTTACAGCATAGTCTGTATTGGTATGCATCCAAAAAGGAATTTCCTGTTTATTTGATGCAATTGCTTTTGTAGTTATACTGCCATTGACATCCAATTGCTGCGAGAAAATTGTTGCGGGTATTAGGATGAATGCGATGGTTAGTAACTTCATTATATGATATTTGATATTAGGTGGTAGGTTTTAAGTGAGAGGTTCCTCCAACGCTGAAAAAGCTTGCTCCTATGCTGAAGCTTCGGCGCACGCGGGCGGAGGACGATGGGAGACTTGTTTACGATGTTGATGGGTGTAACCATTGATTCTGTAAATTTAGGGTTCTAATGATTGCCTGTTTCATTTGGGGTGGGTGCTTAGGCTGACAGCTTAAATCAGATTGAGAATTTACTAACTGAGGGGGTTCGACTGCGCTCACCCTGACAGTTTAGTTTTTTTTTGATATTTTTCATGTATTGACATAATGCTAAACAAGGGGTTCGACTGCGCTCACCCTGACATTGTTGTTGTTATCCTGACAGTTGTGCTCACCCTGACAGTTGTGCTACACTGGTGATTCGGCTGCGTGCCCGTTTCATTTGGGCGGGTGCTCAGGACAGGCTACTCACCCTGACAATCTGCTTGGCATTTGGATTGGCCGGAAAATCTGTTGGAGCAAGGGGGTTCGACTGCCCTTCGGCTCCGCTCAGGACAGGCTACTCACCCTGACAACTTAGTGGAGAAGGGGGTTCGACTGCCCTTCGGCTCCGCTCAGGACAGGCTGCTCACCCTGACAGTGGGACTGAGCTCACCCTGACATTTTATTTTCTGGGTTATATTTGTAATGTGTTGCATTTCTACATTCTGATAGAATTTTTAACAAGTTTCCATCTCCATTAATTAAGGCTTTTTTCTTTGCTCTTGTCCATCTTTTGATTTTTTTCTCAAAGTAAATTGCTTGCAAAACATCATTGAATTCTTGATGAAATTTTAAGGTTAATGGTCTTCTTTTATAAGTATAAGCGTCTCTTTTAGTTCCTGATTGATGTTGTTCTAATCGTTTTGACAAATCGTTTGTAATACCTGTGTAGTATGATTTGTCTGAACATTCTAATATGTACACGTAGTATTGGAAGAACATTTTTTTTATTTAAAGGTAGGTAATTTTGCTTAGTGAGACAATTGGGAAATTGAGGGGGGGGGTCGACGATACGAGGGGGTTCGATGGGATGGATATTGGAAGGGCTGGCGCTGATTTATTGATGCATTGGGATAGTGACTTCTAAGGGGTTCGACTGCGCTCACCCTGACATTTGGATTGTATGGCATTTCGGTGGAGAAGGGGGTTTGACTGCCCTTCGGCTCCGCTCAGGACAGGCTATCACCCTGACTTGTTGCTTGGCATTTCGGTGGAGAAGGGGTTCGACTGCGCTCACCCTGACATTGGGACTGCGCTCACCCTGACATAGGAACTGCCATTCGACTGCCCTTCGGCTCCGCTCAGGACAGGCTACTCACCCTGACATGTTGCTTGGCATTTCGGTGGAGAAGGGGTTCGACTGCGCTCACCCTGACATTGGGACTGCGCTCACCCTGACAACCTGCTGTAAAAGAGGTTGGGGTGCGCTTCGTCTACGCTCAGGACAGGTTGCTTACCTTGACATTCTGCTGAGCGAGAGGGTTCGACTGCGCTCACCCTGACAGCTTAGTGTTGAGGGTTAGCGTTTTCCGAAGGCTTTTTCCCAGATGGTTTGTTTTTTTTGTCCGTAGGTGTAGCCGTATTTGTTACCGTAGCCGAAATTGGCCATGCTTACGTTGTTAAGGACGAAGGCAACATTCTTTAGTTTTTTACCTCTTTCTTGTTCTATAGGGAAATCTAGGAGTTTCTTTTCTGTGTATCCTGCTCTAAGGGTGTATAAGGTGACATCTGCGTATTGGTTTATAAGCAGGGTGTCTGTAACAAGCATGGATGGAGCGGTATCTACTACCACATAATCAAATTCTTGGGCTAGTTCTTTAAATAAATCGCCTGATCTTTTTTGCATCCATAACTCAGCGGGGTTTGGGGGGATGGTACCACTAACCATTAACCACAGATTCTTTTGCATGGTAGATGCTTGTACATAATCTTTAGTTGTACTTTCTGGGTAGACCAAATATTCCACGACACCTTGGTTTGAAAAATCGTGCTCAATATAACGCTGTAATTGTGGGTTACGAATATCGGCACCTACCAATACCACTTTGGCACCGCTATTTGCCAAGGTAAGAGCGAGATTGGAAGAAACAAAAGTCTTCCCTTCACCTTTTACCGTGGAAGTAACAAATATTATTTTTCCTTTATCTGTCTCTTCCTGCTTGTCTAACATTAAGTATTGCAGGTTGGTGCGCAGAATTCTAAAGGACTCCGCCAGGATAGAATAGTCATTAACTTTTACTAGCTCGTCGTCTTTTTTGCTCAGTTCAGGGATTTCACCAACTATAGCAATATCGCCACCGTGGCGCTCAACGTAAGCACGGTTTCTGATTTTATTATCTAGTAACTGTTTAACATAAATAAAAAGAAACGGAACTAAAAGCCCTAAGATTAGAGCAGCTAGCATAATAATCTGTTTTTTAGGAGATACTGGTGCGGTTGAACTATATGCACTGTCAACAATTTTAGCCTTTGGGGTGGTCACGGCTAATGAGATTGCTGTTTCTTCACGTTTTTGAAGTAAGTAGAGATACAAAGTTTCTTTGATTTCTTGTTGACGACTTATGCTTCTAAATTGTTTTTCTTTTGCAGGAATGGCAGATATCTCGCCGCCAATTTTAGCCCCTTGCTGGTTTAACCGCCCACGTTGTATTTGCAGGCCGTTTTTTACATTTTTTAAACTCTGCTTTATATTTGAACGTAACCCTCCTATTTGATTCTCAAGACCAATAACTAACGGATTTTTTAGGGTGCTGCTTTGTAAAAGTTTATTGCGTTCTAATACTAATTGGTTATACTGTTCAATCTCCCCAGCAAAACCTTCCTTTTCAACTCCTAGATTAGCAGGGAGTAAATCATCAGGATTACCATTATTAATATACTCCTGCATCGTATTAACCAGAGCTATTTGGGTTTCTACTTCAAGTTGTTTTTTATTAAAATCGCTAGCATTTTGAAGAAATAATTGTCCTTCGGCAGCGATGTCTGTTAATTTATTATCTTGTTTAAATTCAACCTTCCCAGTTTCAACACTATCAAGTTCGCTAGTAATAATTTCTAAACGGCTTTGTATAAAGTTAGCCGTATTTCGAGAAATCATATTCTTATCGTTTATGGCGTCTTCATTATATTGCTGAATAAGTTCGTCGAGTATGGCTTTAGCTTTTTCAGGAACTGGAGATACCATTTCTAGTCCAATAACACTACTATTCTTACTAATTTGAGTCGCACTAATACCATTTCTTAGACTACTTACTACTGCATCTTTATTACTAATATGCACTCGAAGTGCACCTTTTTCAATACTCTTATTTAAAACTGCAAGGTTGGGAGACACTATGATAGTGCCCCAATCAAAAGTAAGCGGTTCACCAAATTTATACGTCTTTTTATCTTCTCCATCAATCTTTAGAGCATACTTGGATGTAGAAAGCACTTCTACATATAAGAAACCACTCGGAACTCCTTTGTTTTCTTCTGTTGAAATTAATTTTAAGTCGAATGGTCTGCCATCAAAAACTTCAGCATCCCGTACATTTCCTTCTCTATAATAACTCACTTGTAAATTAAGCTCATCAACAACTTTTTCAGTTAGAGATTTAGACTTTAGGATTTCTAGTTCATTATCAAAAGCAGAACTTGAAAGTCCTGAAAGTCCCATGTCTTGAAAAGCAGATAGCTCTGAAAGAGCATTACTTTTCTCATCTTTAATTAATATAGTTGCTGTAACCTTATAAGATGGAACTGTATATCTTAAATAAATATATGCCCCAGTTAAAGCAATCAGTACGGCTATAATAAACCATGGCCAATACCGAAGATAAGCTTCTAGTTGTTCGCGGAGTGTCAACTCCTGTTCCTCATTAAGACCTTGATTTTGGGAAATATCTTGCATGCTTTACTTTATAAATTTTTTATATTTTATAGCGGTTATTTCAACGCTAATAAGTTACCACTAAAACCTATACCCTTAGTATTCATTACTCATCACTCACTATGCAATATTCATAACTCACTACTAATTCCTTATCTAAAAACTATAACAAGCACCGACAACAATAATGAAGCTATACTAATATAAATGCCAGTATTTCTATTAAAACTACTGCTCTGCACCTGGGCATTATTTGGTTCTACATATACCACATCGTTTTGTTTTAAATAGTAGAATTCACTATTTAATAATGAAGAGTCACGAAAATCTAAATATTTATATTCCTTAGTCTTCCCGTTATCGCGAATGATTAAGACATTATCTCTGCGACCGAAAATGGTCATATCACCAGCCAAGCCTAATGCCTCCGGCAATGTAAGTCGCTCGCCATCTAAGGTATATGTACCAGGTCTTACAACCTCACCCAATACACTTACTTTAAAATTTACTACGCGAATAGTTACAATAGGATCCTTTACATATTCAGAAATACGCTCAATAAGAATTTGACTTAACTCTGTACGCGTATAACCAGCAACCTTTATTCTCCCTAAAACCGGAAAATCGATAGTGCCGTCATCAGCTGTTAAATATCCTTGTCGCTCGGAATTTGTATAAGTAGAACCTGATATATCTGCAGAAGCACGAGATTCGCTAATTAGATTAAAGGGACGGACAGCATTAAGATCGTAAGCAGAAACTACTATGCTTAGGAGGTCGTTGGGTTGGATCTTAAAACTGTTTTGAATATTATCTACTAAAGCCTTTTGTTGCTCTAAATCTTGGAAGTAAACAATTTTATCTCTAGATACACAGGATACCCCTAGTGTTAGCACTAATACTAATAGCAATCCTTTTACCGCAAAACCCTTCATTTATTTTGATTTAATTTTTTGCAAAGATAGTTTCTTTATTATTTATTACTAAATTTTTATTAGTATTACTTAACGTTTAATCCTTAGTTGTACTAATTGGAGGGATGGAAAATGGTTGATGGCTAATGGCTAATGGCTAATGGCTAATGGCTAATGGCTAATGGCTAATGGCTAATGGCTAATGGCTAATGGCTAAAATAAAATAAAATAAATAATTTATCATTCATTATTCATTACTAATTAGTCACTTCACACTTTATCCGCCTCACTTTTGCTCGTTGAGACTCCATTTACTCTTCCTAACTCATCTTCTTGAGTAACATGAATTGATTTTACATATTCCGATTCTGGTACTAGATCTAGGTCTACGTAAATTGAATTTTGGCTTACGAATTCGGGTACTAATTGTTTTAATTGTTTAATAATACCCTTCTTCTTTCCTACTCTGTTTATCAAAATATCTAGCTCATTAAGAGCTTCATTTATATATTCATAATCGTATTCCACTACACTACTAACCGTAATCTTTGGGTGATATGTGGTTAAGGTATTCTCACCATCATTTAAAAGTTCCTCATAAAGCTTCTCTCCTTCTCTTAGGCCTGTGATTTCGATATTAATATCTTCATACGGCTTTAAGCCACTTAACTTAATCATACGTTCTGCCATATCGAGAATACGCACTGGCTTCCCCATATCGAACACAAAAATTTCACCCCCTTTACCCATAGTACCCGCCTGCAGTACTAATTGGCAAGCTTCCTGTATTGTCATAAAATAACGGATAATGTCTTTATGCGTAACCGTAACTGGCCCCCCATTTTTTATTTGTTCTTTAAAGAACGGAATTACAGAACCATTACTTCCCAATACATTTCCGAAGCGAGTGGTAATGAATTTTGTAATTACTCCGGGTTTACGCTGCAAGGCTTGTACATACATTTCTGCTGCACGTTTGGTAGCACCCATTACATTACTTGGGTTTACCGCCTTATCTGTAGATATCATCACGAAGCGTTCGCAGCTGTAATCACAAGCTAATTCTGCCATAATACGCGTGCCCATTGTATTTACACGGATACCTTCACGCGGATGGTTTTCTATCATTGGCACATGTTTATATGCTGCGGCATGATAAACAACATCGAACTGAAATTTCGCAAAAATACCCTCCATGCGTCCTTTTTTAGTAACATCTGCGAGGTAACATTGATACTTGAGGTTAGGAAAGGTTTTCTTTAAATAAAGATCGATACTATGTAAGGCACTTTCAGCATTATCTAGTACAATAAGTTTTTTAGGTTTAAAACCAGCAATTTGCTTTGCAAGCTCACTACCAATACTACCAGCACCACCTGTTACTAAAATCGTTTTTCCTTGTAGGTCTTCAAAAATTAAGTCTGTATCGGTTTCAATTGGATCGCGCTCCAGTAAATCTTCAATTTGAAGTGGTGCAATTTTTAAATGCATGTCGGAAAGCTTTCTCCATTTTTCAGGCATAGAGGTATTATAAACTTCTAATCCCGCAGCAAAAGTTTTTTCTACCAGTTGGTTTTTTTGAGGTACCGTCAAGGTATCACCCACTAATAATAAGCCGTGAACATTATATTTCTCTTTAATACCTGATAATTCATTTTCAATTTTTCCACAGCAAGTAATTATAGGCAAATTCATAATTTTATAATTATGGCCTTTTTCATCTGTACTTATAAATGCTATCGGGCGATAAGGAGCATACGAATCGCCAAGAAGTGACTGCGCTAAACCAATACTTTTCTCGGTAACTCCAAATACTAAAATGCGCTTTTTAAAATTATTAGAAGCTGTTTTGCGCAGTAGCCTATAGGTTTCCTTTACCACTATTCGAAAAGCAATTAAAAACCCTAAAGACAAGAAGGCATATAGAAGTAAGCCAGTGTTAGCAAATACTTTATACCCAGTAAAAGAATCATAGATATTATTTCCTATTAGAGTAAATAGAAATACGGTACCCGTGGCGAGCGCTAATCTGTATACATCTGTAAATGTGCTATGCCTAATAATTCCGGAGTAGGTTCTAAAAAGAACAAAGCTAGTAAGGTGGAGAACGAGGAGTAAAATTGCGCGCTCAGGAATGGACAGCACATCATACGTATTAATTGGAATATTGTATAATAGTAAGACAGTAATTATGTAGGAGAAGAGACAGATGGTTAAATCTAAGGCAATAACTACCCAGCGAGGAAGAAAGTGCTGGTCTAAAACATAATTTCGAACCCCGGCGTATTGCCTATGTAAATAATTAGATTCAGAATAATTATTTTTCATACTACATTTAGTTTAAATAATTTAGAACAGCAGTAGCAATTCGCTCTCTAGCACTATCGTCTAGATTGCTACCCGAAGGTAAGCAAAGTCCGTTATTAAATAAGGTCTCGCTAGTATCATTTCCATAATAAGGGGCATCTTTAAATATAGGTTGCAAATGCATGGGTTTCCACAAGGGTCTGGACTCGATGTTTTCAGCTAATAGTGCTTCTCTTAGTCCGTCTGGGTTACAATTATCAGTAGGATTATTAAATGAAATACAGCTTAACCAATGATTACTGAAGTATTCAGCAGTTGGTTCTTTAAAAACAGTAATGTGAGGAAAGGCAGAAAATAGTTCTTGATAAAAATTATTCATTCCTCTTCGCAATGCCACATGAGCATCTAAAACTTCCATTTGCCCTCTACCGATACCAGCACTAATATTACTTAGTCTATAATTATAACCAATATGACTGTGTTGATAATGTGGTGCATCATCGCGCGCTTGAGTAGCTAGAAAAACTGCCTTGTTTTTATGATCTACATCTCTAGACACGAGCGCTCCTCCACCAGAGGTGGTAATAATCTTATTTCCATTGAATGATAAAATAGACAAATCACCAAAAGTGCCACATTTTTGCCCTTTGTAGCTACTGCCCAATGCTTCTGCACTATCCTCAATGATGGGGATATTGTATTTTTTTGAAATCGCTTGTATTTCGTCAACTTTATACGGCATACCATATAAATGTACGGAAATTATTGCTTTTGGGTTTTTACCTTTTGCAATTCTATCTTTTATAGCTGTTTCTAAATGTTGCGGACATAGATTCCAGGTGTCTTTTTCACTATCTATAAAAACAGGTGTTGCGCCTTGATAAACAATAGGATTTGCCGAAGCAGAAAAGGTTAAGGATTGGCAAAACACCTCATCTCCCCTACCTACACCGAGTAATATTAAAGCTAAATGGATAGCCGCAGTGCCAGAACTGAGTGCGGCGACGTGGCTTTCTTGACCTAAATAAGATTGGATATCGGCTTCAAATCCGTTTACATTGGGGCCTAAAGGCGCTATCCAATTGGTATTAAAAGCTTCTTGAACATAGTTTTGTTCTGTCCCGCCCATATGCGGTGATGACAGGTAAATCTTTTCTTTCATAGCATAATTTACAACTTTTTGTTCTTAAAATATTCACAACGATATTAGAAAAACAATCAGTAATAGTTTATAGGTATTTCTATTGAATTAGTGTTAATAGTAATTATTAAAACTTAGAATTCAATAGATTCAAGGGGAGATGCAAAGGTAGGAATATTTATGAAATATATGTAGGATTGAGGGAGGGAAAAATGAGATGGCGGTGTTCTGTTGTCGGTTGTCTGTTGTCGGTTGTCTGTTGTCTGTTGTCTGTTGTGGGTTGTGTTGCTCCTCATTGGAGATTAGGGATTGGGTGCTAAAGGGCCCCCAACCCACCGCGGCGGAAGCTTTGGCGATTTATGTAATATTTATAGATGGAATGCTATTTAGTTATCTTCATTTTTCAAGTAGTAATAAGAGCTCCTTCCCTTTATATCGAATTTAATTTAGAAAACTAAATGATATTACAAGGGAAGGTGGCAGCTGGGAATAATTATAATTTGATGCTGAATATAAATACCAGCTGACGGAAGGGTTGAAACTATAAGTAGGGCCTTCGACTTTAATTCGGCTTCGCTCGGGAGGGGCTGCTTACTCTGACATTTTGCTTAGCCTGAGATATTGCTTGGCTCGACAGGTATCCTTTAAAAGGGGTTCGACTGCCCTTCGGCTCCGCTCAGGACAGGCTACTCACCCTGACAGTAGGACTGCCCTTCGGCTCCGCTCAGGACGGGCTACTCACCCTGACATTACGTTCACCAAGACATTGTGCTCAATAAGACATATTGCTTAGCCTGGTATTTGGAGGTGCGAAAAGAGTACGGAAAGTTAAGTCCCCCAACCCGCTGCGGCGGGGAGTTTGTTTGGGTAATTAAATTCAGGTTTATAGGTGTAATGTTATTTAGTTATCTTCATTTTTCAAGTCGTAATAAGAGCTCCTTCCCTTTATATCGAATTTAATTTAGAGAACTAAATGATCTTACAAGGGAAGGTGGCAGCTGGGAATAATTATAATTTGATGCTGAATATAACTACCAGCTGACGGAAGGGTTGAAACTATAAGTGAGCCCTTCGACTTTAATTCGGCTTCGCTCGGGAGGGGGTGCTTACTCTGACATTTTGCTTAGCCTGAGATATTGCTTGGCTCGACAGGTATCCTTTAAAAGGGGTTCGACTGCCCTTCGGCTCCGCTCAGGACGGGCTAAGTATTCTGACAACATAGTGTTGATGGGGGGGCGACTGCCCTTCGTCTCCCCCGCCCGTTACAGACTTCTCACACTGACGACTGGCTTATCCCAATTGTTTGGTCATCCCGCTGTCACACTGAGCGCAGTCGAAGTGCGGTGTAGGGGAAATGTTGTTGATCTTACTAGGAGGGGTAATTTGGAGTTGGTTTGGGGTGTTGCTGGCATTGAAGTTCTGTTAGGCGAAAGGGGTTCGACTGCGCTCACCCTGACAACATAGTGTTGAAGGGGGTTCGACAGTCCTTCGACTGTGCTTAGGACAGGCGGCTCATCGTGACATATTGCTTGGACTTGCATTTGGATTGGCTCGGCATTCTGATAGCACAAGGGGTTCGACTGCGCTCACCCTGACATTTGGCTTGCTTTGATGTATTGGTAATACCGTTGTCACACTGAGCGCAGTCGAAGTGCGTTGTAGTTCGAAATAATGTTATTATAACTTTGAGGTTTGTACTGGGTTGCTTTTGAGGTGTTGTTTGCAATGGCATACTGCTGAAGAAGGGGTTCGACTATTTTATTTCAGCAGGGGCAGTTTTATATCTAAGCGGGTTCGACTGCGCTCACCCTGACATTTTGCTTACCCTGACAGTTGGGTTGCGTTGACTTTTTGATTGCGTTGATGTTTTGTTAGACAACGGGGTTCGACTGCCCTTCGGCTCCGCTCAGGACAGGCTACTCACCCTGACATTTGGTTTGTGTTGATGTTTTGTTATGTGTGGGGGTTGGCATGAGAAAAGGGGCCGGTTTTTTTTTGGGGCCCCTTTGGGTTATTTGGTTTTTTTATTTCTTTTGGACTTTCCTAGTTTGGGTTTTAGGAAGAGGTTCAATAAACAGGACATTAAGAAACTGACCACCGCGCCTATTGAGGCTAGGATGACGGTGAGTAAGATATCTTCGGCACGAATTACGCTTAGGGAGGAAAGGAAAGTTCCTCCAGCAGTACCCAACCATATTTGACCGTGTTTAATATCCATCATCATTGTCTTTTGATTCTTCATCAGGAATTACGTCTTCTACCGCTGCTTGACTTATAGCGCTAACTACTGTTCCTACAACTACTGCATAAGTAGCTATCGTGATTAGCCAGGTGGGTAAGCTAACAGGAGCGGCTAGAATTGTACCGCCTACTGTGGCAAAACTCAAGCCTAGGTTTCTTATAATTCGAAAGAATCTAGGTGTTGGTTTTTTGAATCTGTTTAAGATATTCATATCGATTCGAATTAATATTAATGGTTACTTTTTCTCGCCTTTCCACTGCTTGATGGAAAATGGAAAGTACTTTTCCCAAAGCGAGTTTTGAATAGATACCCTTCCCTACTCCTGTGAGTTGCTTCACTGGAGCTATACAACCTCGCAATTCCTTTAGCGCGGAATTTGCAGGGTGCAAGAGAATTAAGCTTCTGTTATGTACGTCGAGTACTTCCAAATGATTTTTAAACTTTGGTGAGTACCGAGCTTTAAGTTCATATTTGCCTTCTGGGATGCAGGAAATGTTGCGCTTGTTTTCCTTCCACGGAAGCTCTATGGTGAAACAGACGAAGTGTCCGTTTAAAGTGAGGGTACCATTGGTACCCCCACTCTTATAAACCCTCGTTAATATAAACTCCATTATTAAACGGTGTCTATTTTAACAATGGACAGGGCATTTTTGGCCCCATTTTTTAACGGATAGAACTCTCCATTCACCTCTTGGTAAAATTCTACGCCCAATAGTTGGATAACTGGGAGCGTAAGATTTGGTTTTAGAAGAACGTTCATTTCACTAGCCATAACTTCTGGCTGCGTGTACGGAAGTATACCGGTGTCTGCCGCTGCAAATACAGCCTCCTCTCCATCGAAGTCTATGGCTACTGCGCCTAGATTCAATTTGAAGTGGGTTGTACCACTTGGTGCTGCTATGCCAATAGCAGGACTAAATGCGTCTAGATTAACAGTAGCTTCTCCCGAAACTCGATCGAAGTCCATTGCGTATTCTAAGTAAACAGCAGTGCTGAGAGGGGCTTCAATATTAAAATCGAAGCCTTTCAGTATCTGAATATTCCCGTTGGGTATAGTCCGTTGACCTCGCGGACTAATTGGGTCGGTTTTAATGATTGCCAACAGGACGGTCATTAATCTACTAACAACTCGTCTGTCTTTGGCATTGATCATTTGTTGCCGAACTGCGTTACGCAGTAATTTTCCGCCACGACCTGCACGGCCGAATTCGGAATTGTTTTCCCGGGTTCTTTGAAACTTGGGATCGTGTAGCAGTTTGTTCCTCTCTATTCCGCCTTTAGCGCGGGCAAGGTGACCATCTGCAGTTTTGTAAAAGGCAATATCTTCGATAGTACCTTTTAACTTGATAATTCCAGCTTGTTTTGCCATAATTAAAAAATTTAAAGTTAGCTGCAAAGATGCGGTCCTGAAAAAGCGAATGTTCACAAGTTGGGTGCATCTTGGGTACGATTTATTTTTGGAAAATAGCCCGATTGTAGCGGCTGTGAGGGTTGAGGAAGTTGAATTTTATTTGAATAAAAAATTGGAGTCTGAAAAGGTTGTTAAAAGGCGTGAAAAAAAGTTTTTTAGGGAGATTATTTGAAAGAAGTGGTGGGGAATTGGGATAGAATATTTTAATATAAATCTTCTAAAAGTATGAAAATACTGAGGTATGATGGGAGTTAGTGTTATTTGTTTTTACCCAAGATGAGACCAAGTTGGGTGTTGGGAAATTTGGTGCTTTTTGCATATTAATTTATTTTGTAGGAAAAATTTGATGAATTCCTACGATCTAATGGCTTTGCTATGGCTTTGGTATGGCTATGGGGTGAGTATGGGGTGGGTGGGGATTTATGGGTTGGGGATTACCACGAATACACGAATTATTTATTGTTGGGGTTAGTGTGTGTTCCAAGCGGGGTGCATGCCGAGGGAGAGGTTGCTTCGGGCACTCCTATCGTCGCTTTCTCGCAATGACCCTTCGACTACGCTCAGGACAGGCTACTGACCCTGACAGTCTACTGGCATTGAACATCTTGCTATACAAGGGGGTTCGACTGCGCTCACCCTGACATTGGACTGCCCTTCGGCTCCGCTCAGGACGGGCTACTCACCCTGACATAGGTACTGCGGGATGCAATTTGATTATGTTCATTTTTCAAGCACCAATATGAGCTCCTTCCCTTTACAACGAGTTTAATTTAGAGAACTAAATGATCTTACAAGGGAAGGTGGCAGCTGGGAATAATTATAATTCGATGCTGAATATATATCAGCTGACGGAAGGGTTCTAGCTGTAAATGGGACTCACGACTGAAGGGAATCAGTTCATATCCATTATTTGATGTTTTTTTTAATTTGAGATTTAAGATGTGGGATTATCCATCTACTTCTATGATTTTTCGCTGGAGGCTAGTTTTTAGGGTTTTGAAGAGTTTTGATTGTTTGCTCTTGCGGGTGCGGATTTCTAGGAAGGTGCGGTAGTAATCGCCTAGTTTTATTGTGAATAGGGTTTCCAATCCTTCGGCTAGTTCTTTAATTGGGGCATTGCCGTGGTTTACTAAGCCTGATGCTTGAAGTGCGTAAACTAGTTCTACTAAATCTACCTTTAGGCCTGTCCATTTTAGGTTGGAAGTTTGTGGTTTGTTATTGAAAGGAAAATTTATTTTAGATAAGGCTTTTGAAAAGTGATCAAGAAGCAATTGATTGGCAATAAATTTTGCCATTAATAAATCGTGGGTAGTAGAAAATTGAGAGTCGGTACAATAGAAAAATTCATAGGGATGAAAATTGATTTGTCCGTTAGCTCTTGTGAAGTATTCTTTATCGCGGTCTGTTCTTTTTAGAAGTTGGTATGTATAGAATTCTTCGTTTGCTAAATACAGTGACTGTAAGGCTGAAAGCTGATTTTTTAAATGCTTTTTTATTGCTTTTTTACCGCATTTTGGTTTGGATGTTTCAAAGGATGCAAGCTTTAAATAGAAAATTAATTTACCTACCACCTGCGGTTTTATATTTTTAAAAAATGAGCATTCTGCATCCAGATTTTTAAATCCGTTAGAAATTACCAATTCACGTAATTTTTCGAGAGTGGTCTTACAGGCATTTATTGCAGTATGGATTTCAAGAAGAATAGATTCTGATTCTAGATTTACGGAAGATAATTGTTGTTCCAGCTCTTTTTGGATATTGAGATATGGTAACATATTGTACTGTTTTAAAGGATTAAACAGGGGGCGTTCCAATTAAAATACGATCAAAAATATGGCTATTGTTAGTAATGAATGGGATGAACCTCCATACTAATAGTAGGGAGAAACCATACTTGCCAGTTCAAAAAATGACGTAGTATGGAGGTATAAAGGATACAATTGTGTTTAGAGTATTGGCAGTAGTAAAAGATTTTATTAGGATTCAGAATTTACTTGAGCAGCAGGTTGATACACTAGACTATTTTGAATTTACATTTTCTGATATGCCTGAATTTATAGGGGAACTTATCAGTAAACACAGGCCAGACATCATTTTAATGGATTTGGATTTTATCAATAAGCCGAATGATTTCATCTCAGAAATTAAATCCAGTTTTAGCTATCTACCATTATTAATTGGGCTATGCACAGATTACCAAACGGGGTATTTGGCATTGAAAAATGGTTTTTGCGATACTATAATTAAACCCATTACTTCTATCCTACTTATACAAGCATTACAAAAATGCAAGATTGCACTATTGAACAAAGAGCGCTCAATTTCCATTACCTCTCCTAAAGAGGTTCGATATCTAAGAAGCACGGATATCCGCATGTTGCAGGCAGACAACAATTATGTAATTATAGGGCTTGCGGATGGTGAAAGTTTTACTGTGTTTAATACCCTTTCGCATTTTCAGACAAACTTGTGCATACCTTTTTTAAGGGTGCATAAAAGCTATATAATAAATGCACACTTTGTAACAAGAATTAATTATGGGAAGAAGTTTTTGAAATTAAAAGGGTGCGATAGCTGCATACCTTTTACTAAGAAATATAAAGAAGAGTTAGTATTGATTGATATTTTAAAGAGAGAAGGTGTATTGATGTAACCATGAATAGTAGGCATTTTACCATGTAAACAGTTAGTTATGAAAGAAACAAGGTAGTAATTACAAGGGTACAGAACTTACTTCAATAATTTTAGTATACGGAAGTTGCTCTCCGGGCTAGATTACTCTAGTCTTTCAAGGTGCACCATTGAATATAATCTATCAAGGCGATGGATGGAACTTTTATTCAACACCTTAATTCATTTAATTATGAAACTTCGACATGTAATTACTTTACTAGGCATTGCAATTTTGGGCCTAAGCTCTTGCACCCCTACCAATTTGGAGGGGCAAATGCAACAGGAGGATCGAAATCCGGTTAGTACGGGCGACGATTTGAGCATTCGCACAGACAACGGAAGAGACTGATTCACTTACCGTTAATCGAAAAGTCTTTTCACATTGGAAAGGCTTTTCTTAATTTTATAGTGGCTTTAAAGCATTTAAAATGAATAAAGTAACTATATACACATTCTATTTAATCGCAGGAATTAGTTTTATGTTTCTTGCACAATGTAATGAGCCTATAGTAAATTCTCAGAATGCCGAAACAAAGATAGATTCGTTATTGCAATTAAAACTTTCAACCCCTACTAGAGAATTTTCTAACGAAATAATAAGTGAGGCTATTAAAATAGCGGCTGCCACTAAGAGTGACAGTTTAAAAATGGTTTGTTATAACAAGATAGCATACGCAATTGCCGAAGAAGCAGATTCTTTGTTGTTCTACAATATAAATGGGAAAGCACTTATACTTGCGAACCAAAGAAAAGACAACGGATTTATTGGACAGACACATTGGAATTATGGCATGCACTATTTGGGAAGGGATCTTTACAGCAAGAGTTATGCACATTACGAAAAGGCATATCACCATTTTAATAACTCGAATACCTATTACGCCGGCAAAATGCTATATCATATGGCGTATATAAAATCTAGGATTAAGGATTATACAGGGAGTGAAATTTTATTGTATAAGGCTATTTTAATTTTTAAGTCATTAGAGAAAACGCAACAACTCTATTTGTGTTACAATCTTTTGGGGGCGGTTTATGATAATTTAAACGAATATGACGACGCGCTAAAACAGTACCAAATAGCTTATCAGTATTTAGACAAAGTAGAAACTAATTCACTACACCTTCAAGATCATCAGAACAATATAGGCGTATTGTATCAGAAATTAGGAAAACAGGAAGAGGCTGTAGCGCTATTTGATGAAGCTCTAGGTTTTAAGGGTCTAAGAGAGCGGGACGCTGCATTATACGCACGTTTAATAGACAATCGCGCATATAGTCAGTTTTTAATGGGGATAAAACGGCAGCTGCCGGAAATTTATTTAAACGCTTTAGCTATACGTGACAGCATTGAGAATAAGCCAGGTATGGTTATGAGCCATATTCATCTAACGAGCTATTACTTAAGTGTGGAGGATACTGTAAAAGCATTTAATCACGGTTCGCAGGCATATACCTTAGGGCGGGAATTAGCGCTGAATCGGGATACACTTGGTGCGTTGTTATTATTGGCAGAAATTGATCCAGAAAATAGTGGGCGCTATTTAAGGGAGCATATAGAACTAAATGAGACTTTAAACCAGAGAGAGCGGGAGTTACGCAATAAATTTACAAGAATAGAGTACGATACTGATAATTATATAAAGGAAAACGAGCGCTTGCTGCGTGATAAAACGTGGATAACGGTAGGAAGTGCTGCTGTAACGCTAATATTAATATTATTGATAGTAATCTTTAAGCAAGGCAGTAAAAATAAGGCACTAGCCTTTGAGGCGCAACAACAAAAAGCTGACGAGAAGATATATTTGCTAAGCTTAGAACAACAAGCTAGTCTGGAGAGAGGAAGACTGCAGGAACGCAAGCGTGTAGCCGAGGAACTGCACGATGGCGTATTGGCAAGAATGATTGGAACACGGTTAATTTGGGAGTTTTTAAAAGTAAAAGGCGATACGGAAACTTTAAGGAAACATCGAAATAATTTAGCTGAAATGCAGCAGTTAGAGACTGAAATTAGGGATATCGCTAGAGATATGCTCAATGAAGTATTTATAACTGAATCAATTTATATTCAAACTATTGAAAAGTTGCTGAAAAAGTGGGAAAAACAGGGGCGCTATAAGATTGAATTAAAAGTTGAGGAGCGGGAAATATGGGAAGAATTACCCGACTTTACTAAAGCAAATATGTATAAAATCATAGAGGAAGCGCTACACAATATTACGGAACATGCTGATGCTACACTTGTAACCATAAACTTTAAAATTGTAAGTGTGTTTCTAGAATTGCATATAGTAGATAACGGAATAGGATTTAAACCGCGCCTTACGGGGAAAGGGATTGGCATAAAGAATATGAAATCGAGAACTGAAAAATTAAATGGGAAGTTTACAATAAAAAGTGCCCCCGATAAAGGCACTACAATATTTATAAGTATTCCTTTAAACGAATAACAATGAAAACAAAACATTTAAACACACTGATAATTGATGACCATCCTTTGCTTATTGATGCATATAAAAGTGCGCTTTTAGAAATTGAATTGCAAAATGATGAATGGGCATTTAACATACACGAGGCTGATAGTTGTGATGCTGCCTTGATGGAATTAGAGAGAATACATTCGAATACTTCTCTAGATTTAGTTTTTTTAGATATCAAATTGCCACCCGCAAGCGATGGTTCTCATCTTTCAGGGGAGGATTTGGGGATTGAAATTAGAGAGAAATGGCCTAATGCTAAGATAGTAGTGGCTACTACATTTAATGATAACTATAGGATTCAGAATATTTTTAAAAGTATAAATCCGGAAGGGTTTTTAATAAAGAGTGATATTAATGCCGAAACATTAGGAGCGGCACTAATCGTTGTACTTACAGCGCCACCGTACTATAGCAGAACAGTTATTCAGGCGATACGCAAGTATATTAGTCACGATTATTTATTAGACAAATGGGATCGTTCTATGCTCTATGAACTGTCTCAAGGCACCAAAATGAAGGAATTACCCAGCCTGTTACCTTTTTCAATGGGAGCTCTCGAAAAGCGCAAGAGCAAGTTGAAGGTAATTTTTGACATTCAACAGGGCGAAGACAGGGAGTTATTGATGCGAGCTAGAGAACATGGGTTTATCTGACTAGCTTATTGAAAAGGTTGTTTTTGTTGGATAGTTGGATAGTTGGATAGTTGGATAGATGGATGATACGTTTTCATTAGCACTTCG
Organism: Aequorivita sp. IT1183; assembly: GCF_058068265.1. Taxonomy (NCBI): domain Bacteria; kingdom Pseudomonadati; phylum Bacteroidota; class Flavobacteriia; order Flavobacteriales; family Flavobacteriaceae; genus Aequorivita; species Aequorivita sp. IT1183. Next base: position 49,150 of record NZ_JBYRHS010000002.1, read on the forward strand.
ACTGCGCTCAGTGTGACATTGTTGTTGAATTGTTGAGTTGTTTAATTGGTAATGGGGATTCATTTAATGTAGGAAATAAAGGTGACCGAGTGGATTTTAGCTAGCGAAGCGGAGCTGAAATTTGTATCGAGGTTAGCGGCTGCGGAGGTTAGACCACTTGATGCGCACTATTACGTTGGGCAATTCGACTACACTAAGTTTAACAAGCTAACAACTCTGAAATATTCCTTGGCCTAACATACTGCTTAATCGGACTTTTCGTTAAAACAAGGGGTTCGACTCCCCTTCGACTCCCCTTCGGCTACGCTCAGGACAGGCTACTCACCCTGACATATTTCTGGGAATTTGGATTCATTTAAAGTAGGAAACAAAGGTGACCGAGTTAATTTTAGCAAGCGCAGCGGAGCTAAAATTTGTATCGAGGTTAGCGGATTGTGGGAACGAAATCGAAATCGAAATCGAAAAGTTACTTCGGGAATACGGAAATACTCGTGTTAGGTGGTGGGATTTGTGGGTGCGTTTTCATAAGCACTTCGACTGCCCTTCGACTGCGCTCAGGACGGGCTGCTCAGTGTGACATATGTGTTTAATTGGTATTGTGGATTTATTTAAAGTAGGAAACAAAGGTGACCGAGTGAATTTTAGCAAGCACAGCGGAGCTAAAATTTATATCGAGGTTAGTGGAATGGGAGAAACCGTTGAAAAAGTAAGTTTAATCCGCCGAAAGGGTAAGCCTAATTTCCACTATTATAAAACCTTAGTTCCTAATTTTATGTATGCTAATTCAGTATATATAAAATTATGATAGATAGGGCGAACATTTTGAAATTCACTAGGAAACACACCAATGTTGTAGTGTCTTATCTCTTCGTTTTGTTATTCCTATATGCTGCGGTAAATAAAATATTGGATTTTGAAAATTTCAAATACCAACTCGCTCAATCGCCGTTACTAAGCGCTTATGCTGGTAAGATAGTCTGGCTGGTACCAAGCGCAGAAATATTAATCGCCATTCTATTAATCTTCTGTCGTTTTAGGAAAGTTGCGCTCTATGCAGGTTTTACATTAATGGTAATGTTTACCGCCTACATTTTTATCATTCTTAATTACTCTGACTTTATTCCCTGTTCTTGTGGGGGTGTTTTAGAAGCAATGAGTTGGACACAACACCTCATATTTAATGTGTTTTTTATCGTCTTGGCGGGGATGGCAATTTTATTAACAAATAGCCTAAGTATTAAAAGAAAATTATTACTACTTATTTCATTAGCTTTTTTAGCTATTGGATTGGTTATAATGCTCTTTCTGTTATCAGAGAAAAAGATGCATAGGAATAATGCTTTTCAGAGAAGGTTTGTGCCACATCCTATAAAATTAATTGAGGCGACAAATCTCAAATTTGATTCTTATTATATAGCAGGGATAAAAGATGGTATTATTTATTTAGGAAATGTGACAGCGCCATTGAATGTAATGGAGTTAGACAGGGATTTTAAAAATAGGAAAGAACATAGAATACAACTGGAAGCTATGGAGCTCCCCTATCAGCGTATTCAAATAGATATTAGTCCTCCGGATTTTTATGTTAGTGATGGCACTGTGCCAATAATACAAAAGGGCAGTATTACGAATTGGAAAGCGCATACACTTTCAAGAGATCAATTTTACTTTTCGAGTATAATTCCTGTCAATGATGATAGATTTATTGTAAGAACAATAGATGGACAGACCAAGCAGCAAGTAATAGCTAGTTATACTTCTACTCTATTTCACTTAAACAAAAACTTTAATCTAATTGGAGCTCAAACAAATTCAATATTTGAAACTGATGGGCAATTGCTTGCTGGAGCGACAGACGGTAAATTCATATATGTTTTTTACTATAAAAATGAATATGTTGTCTTCGATGAAAAACTAAACTTAGATTATACAGGCAAGACAATTGATACAATTTCGCAAGCACAAGTTGAACTTATCCACAATTCCAACACTAATGAAATTAAACTTAGTGGTAATACTGTGGTTGTAAACAAGCAAGCTACTATAGCTGGCGATTATTTGTATATAATTTCCGATCGACTTGGTGCATTTGAGAAAAAAGAAATCTTGGATCGTGCGACTATTGTAGATGTATATAAGATTTCTGGAAAAACGTATGAATTTAGTTTTTATATATATGATTATAAAGGGTTTAAAGTTTCGCAGTTTCAAGTTGAAGATAAGGCTCTATACGCGCTGATGGGGGATTATTTGGTGCGTTATGAGTTGAGTGGGGAATATTTTCTTGAGTTTGATTGATGGTTGGAAGATGAAGGGATGAAGGGACTAAGGGACGAATGGACGAAGAGACGAATGGACGGAAGGGACGAAGAGACGAAAGGACGAAGAGACGAAAGGACGAAGGGACGAATGGACGAAGAGACAAAAGGACAAAGGGGCTAAGAGAAAGAGGACGAATGATGAAAATGGAAATATTCAAATCTCCTATGGATTTTAAATTTCGTTATAATGCTTCAAATTTTAAGTTAACATAGTGATTAATAATATAAACGCATACTAGCGCAAGTATCAGGAAGTAAGATTGAACACCTGTAGAAAAAAGTAGATCGTTTTATAAATTTAAATTATTTCAAACATGAAAAATTTAAAAATGAATTGGGCGCTGCCAATATTGGCGGTAGCCTTTGCAGTAAGTGCGGCTTTTGCGAGCCAGGAGACTGTTGCTGATAGTTCATTGGAGCAAGGTTATGTGCATAGCACACAGCCCTGTAAAAAGGCTATACAATGCCATACCGATGGGCTCATTCAATGTACCTCCGGCGGAAACCTTGTTTTTGCCATGGACGGATCCACTGGATGTGATAGACCTTTGTATTTTAATTAGTGTAAAGGGTTGAGTAGGGAAAGAGGCTGTCTGGAAGGGCGGTCTCTTTTTTTTGTGGGAAATTGGTGGGATTAGGGAATTGTTAATTTGTTAATTGGTGTATTGTTTGATTCGTTTTCATTAGCACTTCGACTGCGCTCAGTGTGACAAGCTAACCACCCAGAAAAATTACTTAATCAGACATTATGTTAAAACAAGGGGTTCGACTCCCCTTCGGCTACGCTCAGGACAGGCTACTCACCCTGACATATTTCTGGGAATTTGGATTCATTTAAAGTAGGAAACAAAGGTGACCGAGTGAATTTCAGCAAGCGAAGCGGAGCTAAAATTTGTATCGAGGTTAGCGGATTGTGGGAACGAAATCGAAATTGAAATCGAAAAGTTACTTCGGGAATACGGAAATACTCGTATTAGGTGGTGGGATTTGTGGGTGCGTTTTCATAAGCACTTCGACTGCCCTTCGACTGCCCTTCGACTGCGCTCAGGACGGGCTGCTCACCCTGACATATTTCTGGGATTTGTGGGCGCGTTTTCATAAGCACTTCGACTGCGCTCAGTGTGACATTGTTGTTTAATTGGTAATAGGGATTTATTTAAAGTAAGAAACAAAGGTGACCGAGTGAATTTTAGCTCGCGCAGCGGAGCTAAAATTTATATCGAGGTTATCGGATTGGGCACTCGGGCCCCTCGATACACCCTCCTGCGTCGGGCACTCGGGGACCTTTGGGTGGTGACTATGTAGATGTTTAGGGTTATTTTATATTGGTTTTAGGTATTTTGCGAACCAATCAGAAATTCGCTTGGTAACATCTTTTTGATTTTTGGGTTTTAATAGAGCGTGGCTTTCATTGGGATAGTAGAGGAAAGTTACGTCTTTACCTAATCTACGGAGGGCGAGGTAAAATTCGATATTTTGGCGGACATCGATATGCACGTCTTCGGCACCGGACCAAAGCAAGATTGGGGTGCTAACATTTTGTACATGATGCATGGGCGAGTTTCTGTTATAGGCTTCCGGATTATCGAAATAGGAAACTCCCATCCGCCATTGATGTTCCTCAAACCACCAGCTATTAGGGTGGCCAGTGTACCCACCGATAGATAGGTAGAAGCTTAGAAAATTTGTGACTCCGGCACTTGAAACAACTGCGGCAAACATATCTGTTTGGGTGGCGATAAATGCCGCTTCATAACCACCATATGATTGGCCCTGCAACCCCAATCGGGTTTTATCGACCCTTCCAGATTTTAGAACGGTTTCCATTGCAGCGGTTACACATTGCAAGGCGGAAACTCCAGGGTCGCCAAGTTTGTAAACAATATCTGGATACAGTACAAAATATCCTTGGGCGGTATATAATCTAGGGTTGAATCCGTCGCTATTATAATTAGAGGGGGTGTTATATAAATGAAATTTTTTTGATAAGCGCTCATATACGTGTACTATCATTGGATATTGTTTTCCTTCTTTATAATTATCGGGATACATCAATATACCTTGCAAATCTCGCCCATCAAAACTTTTGTAATTGATTAATTCCTGCCTAGGGCTGACAAAATCTTTATAATGCGAATTGCTTTGATATAGCAAAGACTCCTTGCCATCTTCTAATAAATATATTCTTTTGGGAATATCAAAGGATTCTTCCTCGATAATATAGCTAGCTTTATCTTTTGCTTTTTTAAGATTAGCTATTTTAGTCTTTTTTGTGAAGAGTGGGTTTATTCCTTTTGAATTCCAGATATAGTAGCCAGATCCTTTAGGCCCTGTTGCTTCTAAAATAATATCGTTCTCAGTATCTAATACGTCTAATGAAAATTTGCCGAAACGTTGAAAAGGAAATTGTTCAAATTGTGTATCGTAAACTCTGAAAGCTGTTTCTTCTTCCCTACCATTTGTAATTCTATGAGCCTCCCTTCCATCTGTAGCGACCTTCCAAATGTCAAATTCGTCATAGACATAGACCCATTTACTATCTGTACTCCAACCGGCAAATCCATATAACCAGAAATTTAAGTTTGAAGCGCGATCCAATACTTCCATTTTAAAAGGAATATTAACCGATACATCGGTATGGGCATCGGTAAGGATATTGTAAACCCACCATTTTTCATCTTTGTAATAGGCAATAGATTCACCATTGGGGGAACCGAATTTATTATTATATGAAGTTACATGCTCCTTTAGCATTAGCGTTTTCTCTTTGGTTGTTAGATCCATAATATAGAAATCGGCATCGCCACGAGATTTGAAAGTGGGTTCATATTGTTTCTCGTTGAACATTAGTGCATAGTTTTCTTCGGGCAAGAGAAAGGCAGTAGGTAGGTCTCCATCTGCAATTTGGAGCACCTCCTTTTTTAATGGGTTCCATTGGGTGAGCCAGGGGCCAAATACTGGATCGGCATTTTTTAATTGTCTCGGGACTATCCATTTATCATCTCCTTTCCAAACTTGGACGTTGTTTTTAAGAGAATCTAGATCACGTTGTAAATAGGTTTTGGGGCGAATATTAAAGAAAATGCGTTCGCCATCTGCAGCATAGAATAATTCATCCCTTGCAGAAATATAGGTGTTGGTTGGGAAATCTTTAAGCCAGGTTGGATTGAGAGAGGTTAAGCTTGGCGTATTGCCATTTCGAAATTCGTAAAGTGTAGCGCTATATGTTTTTTCGTCGGTGTCCTTAAATTCCTCCATAAATGCCAGACCCGTACTTTGATTGTTCCAAATCATATTTGAAAAGCTACTTTTTTCGCTACTTAAAAGCACTATTCTTTTATGGGACTCGGTATTTAAAATTTCAATTGAATTACTCTTTTCTGTATTTGTTGCAATAGCTGCCCACTCACCATTTGGTGAGAATGCAAACCAGTCTATATTTTTTAGTTTAGTAGTTTTTGCTGTTTCCAGATCGATCAATGAGAAATCACCGTTTTTCTCCAATATGCCAGCATAATGGCCGTTAGCGGAATAATAGAAGAGTTCTAATTCTGGAAAACTCTTAGTTTCTTCGGTAATAAGATTTATTAAATGAAGGGTTCTATTGGGCTCAAAATTAAAGATCCACTTTGAATTCTTACTGAATTCGTATTCTACGGCGTGTTTATATTTCATTGTTTTTTGAGATTGGGTATTTAGTACCATTAGGGAATCAACAGTTCCTGGAAATTGAAGTCGCCACGCCGTCCAATTACCATCGTTGGAAATAACTGGATTATAAAGTATATTCCATTTATCGTAATCTTTCTCCGTTATAACTTTCTTGTTTACAGCCTGCCCAAAAATTGGGCAGACTGCTATCAAAAACAAGAAAATGAAAAAAAATACTTGGCTAAATTTTGGTCTATGGGCGTTATTTATTTGAATAGCCATATTAATATCCTGGGTTTTGGGGTTGGAGATTTGGATTAAGATTTAATTCCATTTCTGGGATTGGGAGTAATGTGTCTGTATTTCGCCAGTTGGGTTTTATGGGGCCGAGAAATACACTTGCTCTTGCTGTTCTTTTTAAATCGAACCAACGTTCCCCCTGTTCTGTAAATAACTCGTGGCGACGTTCTTTTTCTATTGCTAAAAGCAATTCAGATTGTGTGGTTGCTGTTGTTGGGGTTAGGTTTGCGCGGGTTCGGATACTATTTAAATCGGCTATTGCGCCATTTAAATCGCCTAAATAAACCCGAGCTTCGGCACGAATTAAATACTGTTCGGCCAACCTTAGTATGATGGAATATTCATTGCCACTACCCTGCCGTACTTTGTATTTATACGGGTGGTAGTAGGTATTCCCTCCTACCGAGACCTCCCCTACCCAATTAGTTTTTCTACTATCGTTTGCTTCAAATGAAGAAATAAAATCTTGACTTAGCGCCACAAAAGATGGAGCACCTACAAAAATAAAGGTAGCGGCTTCCCAAGTATTGTTTCCCGATTCTGGTTTAAGTTGCCAGATTGTGGAAAGGCTGTTTTTGGTAAAGACTAATTCGGTTGATTCGCCTAAGTTTAATGTACCGCTATTAATTAGTTCAGTTGCCTGTGCAGCAGCTGAGGCGTAGTCTTTTTGGTAGAGAAATACACGAGCCAAGAACGCAGTGGCGGCAAGTGCCGAGGGCTTTGTGCGTTCATTGCTCAAGCCTTGTAAAGTGAGGAAAAATTTTGCTTCTAATAAATCCTGAACTAAAAGTGGATACACTTCACTTTCTGGAAGGCGACTAACGTCCTTATTTATTTTATAATCGGTGGTAGTGATATAGGGAATATCGCCAAAGAGTTGTAGTAAATGGAAATGAAGATATGCTCTTATAAAGAGGGCTTCACCTTGAAATTTTTCTTTATCTGTTTCAGAAAGATTTATAGCGGATTGCACTCCTTCCAATATGCTATTGGTGACATAAATTAAATTATAGGTATCGTTCCAAATGGTAGCTACTTCAGTATTGGTTGCCAACACGCTATGGCGATAAAATGCATCGGTATTTTCGCCGGGAACGCCATAGTAATCCAATTCATCGGCATATACACCCATTAAAACGCTAAGACCATTCGTCTGCCCTGTAGTTAGCACATCGTCGCGTAGCTTGGCATAGATACTCGCAAAAGCTGCATTGACGGTGGCTACGTCTTCAAAGACTGCATTGGCTGTTAATTCTGATTGTGGAAGGTCCACTTCGATGAAACTTTCGCAGGCATAAAGTGATAAGCAGATATAAAGTAATGCGCTTGCTATCACAATTTTTTTGAAGATCCTATTGGGATATTCTGTTTGAAGTTTTATGTTGAAATTCATAGTTCCGAATTTTAGATTGTTAGTTGCAGTCCGAGTGTTATTTTTCGCAAAGGCGGTAAGAAGCCTGTAAGCTGCTCGGGATCGCCGCTTTTAAATTTGCTAAATAGTAGCAGGTTTTCCCCTTGTAAATAGATTTTGCAGGCTAGATTTTCTGAATTGCGTTTTGGTAAGGTATACGTTATGGAAGCGTTGCGTAGCCGTACAAAAGAGGCGTCGGATATGGAGGCGTCGCTAAACATATACTTAGAATACGCAATTAAAGCATCTGTGTTATAGCCTGCTGTAAATAGCTGGTTTTGTGATTCATCACCACTGTTTTGCCACTGTGTTGTAAGAAATTCAGGTTGGCTGGCCATCTGTCCAGGAGTGGCACTTCCCAAAACATAGTTATAACCGTTACGCTTGGTAAATTGGAAGAGGAAATTGAGTTCTAGATTATTAAAAGAAATGCGGTTATTTATTCCCCCATAAAACTTTGGGGAAGTATCTACTATGTACTGCCTATCCTCGGGGGCACTTATTTCGCCGTCGGCATTGTAGTCTTCAAATTGGTAAATACCAGTTTCGGGATCAACCCCAATTAGATGGTATAGTTTTTTAATACCAAGCGGCTCCCCAATAACATATTGATTGGCATGAGTGGAGCTTTCCAAATTGGGAAATGCTACAAGCTTATTTTTTGGAATTGAAAGATTTATATCGGTTGTCCAATGCCATTTCGCGGTTTTCAGGTTGATGGTATTCAGGCTCATTTCAAAACCTGAATTTTCTACTACTGCCCCTAAATTTGATTGTATGGATGAGAAACCCGTAGTTCCGGGTAGCGGAATGCCTACCAATTGGTTGGAAGAACGGTTGTTGTAATATTCCAGAACTAGATTTATTCTATCTTTTGCAAAACCAAGTTCTAGGGCGCCACTAAATTTTTTGTTCGTTTCCCATCCAAAATCGGGATTGAAAATCCTTGTAGGTTGTAAGCCGCTTATGCCATCATATATAGTACCTGTGGTGCTGTAGGTTTCCAAGTATTGATAATTACCAATTTGATCATTACCAGTAATACCGTAGCTGCCTCGTAATTTTCCGAAACTTAAAAAAGGTAGCGCGTTTTTAAACAATTCTTCTTTTCCAAACAGCCAGGCTGCGCCCACCGCTCCAAAATTAGCATATCTTCTATCAGAGCCAAAGCGGCTAGAACCATCGCGTCTGCCTGTGAGATTGAGGATATATTTATTTGAAAGGGTATAATTAATACGGCCAAAGAAAGCTTGGTATTTATATTCCGTTAGGGCATCGCGTTGTACGTTTAGGGTATTGGCTGCTGCCAAATTATAGATTAGACTATTGCTAGCAAAACCCCTTGCAAAGTGTGATAAGATATCATCCGTTTGCTTTTGATAACTAGCACCCATTAATACATCAAGTTTAGACTTACCGATACTTTTATTCCAATTTATTTGGGGTTCAAGCAACCAAGAATCTTTAGTGGCGCTATTAGTATAGATGGAGGAATAACTACTGGTTAGGCCTAGCGCTGGATCGTATTTGGTGTGTGGGTTGGTGCGGGACTCATCTAATTTTGTGGTGGTATAACCTAGGTTAGTGAGGATGGTAATGCTTGGGAATATTTTATAGGAAAGCCGAGCATTTGCAATGAGGTTGTTTCTATCAGTAAGATATTTGCCTTCCAATTGAGCCAATGGATTTGCGAAAGTGCCATTCTCAAAATTAAGCTCCCCATCAGAATTGTACAGTTGGGGGGCATTGGGTGGCAGGAATCTGGGAAGCGTGGATAAGTCTATTCCTGGGAGATCATTATTCTCGACTGCGTAGTTTACTGAAAAGTAGAGGTTAAACTTATCGTCTGTACTTGTATGATCCAGATTGCTATGAAAGGAAAGTCTTTTATAGTAAAAGTCCTGTGGATAAACCGTAGTTTCTTTATGGTATCCGCCACTTAAAAGAAAACGTGTATTGCCATTACCACCAGAAACCGTTGCTTGAGCATTTGTAAGGTAGGCAGTGCCCCCTATTAACTCTTTTTGCCAATCGGTATATCTATTTGCATCCCATGTTCCATTTACATCGTACGCATCTACCGGATACTCTGTAAACCCATCATTGGCAAACGCTTCCCTACGCATAGCCAGGTATTGATCGGTTTTCATATAGTCAATTGTTTTGGTGACGCTCCCCAAGCCGCTATATGTATTAAAACTGAATTTCGTTTTACCATCCTTTCCCTTTTTTGTAGTAATTAGCACTACCCCATTCGCGCCACGGGAACCATAGATGGCGGTGGCATCGGCATCTTTTAAAATTTCTATGCTTTCAATGTCTTGTGGGTTTAAAAGGCTAAGCGGACTTATTCTACCTCCAGGGATAGTAGTAGCACCCACATTAGAGAATCCCATTGTTTGGGAATCATAGGGAATGCCGTCTATTATATAAAGGGGATCATTACCCGCTGCAATACTATTTTGGCCTCTAATACGCACTTCATAACCGCCGCTGGCCAAACCTGTGGTTTGGGTAATTGCAACACCCGCTACCCTACCCTGCATAGCAGCTAATGGATTTGAAATGGGTTGGTTTTCTATTTCCCTAGCAGAAAGCCGTATAATACTTCCTGTTTTTTCTTTATCGGAAACTTTGTAATAGCCTGCGTTGATAACCACTTGATCTAAAGCTGTAGCATCAGGTTGCATCATAATATTGTGAATAGATACATTACCCACAGGAATTTCCTGTGTTTTGAAGCCTAAATAAGTAAACACAAGGGTATCACTGGAAAATGCTGTTACCTCATACCTACCCTCTAGATCGCTAATGCTGCCACGGGAGGAATTTTTTATTAGCACATTGACTCCGATAAGAGGGCCATCGGCATCGGTAATTGTTCCACTTATAGTTTTTTGTGGAAGGGTCTGTGAAAAAAGTGAGGAGTTGTAGGTTATAAACAGGGCAAAAGATACTGCAAGCGCAAGGCTATGCCTGTAATTATTTTTCATAATTTTGCATCGTTAAAGTGTTATACAATATTTTAACTGTAGGCCTGCTCCGATGGTCGTTCAAAACTAGGAGCGGGTCTTTTTTTGTAATGAGACGTGAGAAGCTACATCCCCCTAGCCCCCTTCGAAGGGGGGACTGGTTTATAGCTTCAATTCACCATCCTTATTATTCATAAGCAAAAGCTTTTTGGTTACAAATTAGTTGCGAAGCTTCTAGCTGGAAGAAACAGTTGCCTTGAAATAAAATTGAGTGAAGAAAAAACAATCTAGCCAAATACAAAAAGGCGCGGAACTCAACTTATTGCATAAGAGGTACTGGTATACCTTCGTACAGATAAGAGAGCCCACGCCCGGGTCGTGAGCAGTCTACTTATCATCCCGTACGATTAAAAGTACCAGTTTTCTTATGCGGGAATCAAAGCGAATGCTTCTAATAAGTTTAGAAATGCTATCGCAAAAATATTAAATGTATCTCAATACACAGATACAAAGCCAAATATAAATATAATTTTCGGTACGACCAAGCGTACCGATAATTTATTCGTAAAATAGTTAATTGCAAGAATGAAAGATGAATTAATGCCAATTATAAATATCAAAATTGCAATTAGCTTAACTAGACTTTTGGCAGCAAGTAAAAATCTTCCACTAGCCACTGACAATAGTGAAGAAATAGCTGATAGTTATAATAAGATAGCTTTAAATGCTGAACTCAGAAAGGCGACGGTCTCTGACACATTTAACGCAAAATCAGTTCCAAGTACTGCAACATTAATTCTTATTATTCAAGGAATGGGTTTTAAACTAACTGACTTTGCCCTAATTTTTGATTCACTTAGAGATAGTGATATTAAGGAATTTCAAAAGAAAAGAAGTATTTAGAACAACAACTCAGAAAAAAACCGTTGAGAATGCCGATGATAAAATGGCGGTCACTCGAACCCCTTTGATTCTGACTTTATAAGTTCTGTTCTCAGATCTATCAAGGTTTACAAACACTACAAGCCGAATAACCAGCCTCTTTAGCGTCTGACTTGCTAGTCTTTATCTTGCTTTTTTTGAGATAATGGCAAGTTTCTTTGTGAAATTTAGTTCCTGTCTTGGTAATATATACTACTTCTTGGACAGGATGAATATGAGATACTGGCGCTGGTAGCGGGGTGGCGGAAAAGCTTACGGAAAGGGAGAATGATAGAAATAGGAGAAAGAATAGTAGTTTTTTAAACATAGTGAATGCTTTTGAAGTCTAGGTGAAAATAGGACATTTAAACTAGATACAGCTAGTTCTTGTTGTACTTAATTATCCTTCCTGGATTACCGACTACTACTGCCCCATCAGGAACGTTATTTATTATTACCGCACCTGCACCAATTGTGGCCCATTTACCTATTTTTATTTCTGGAATTACACAGGCGCCAATTCCAATATGAGTGCCTTCGCCTACTGATATACCACCAGCTAAGCTAGCATTTGGGGAGATGTGAACAAAATCTCCTAAAATACAGTCGTGCTCTATTACTGCTCCAGAATTTATTATGCAATGTTCTCCAATTGTTGCACAAGCATTTATTACGGCTTTTGCCATAACTACAGTGCCATCACCAAGAGATGACCAAGATGATATACTCGCGCTTTTATGAAGTAGCAGTCCAAAGGCTTTTGGTAATTTATTAGCTACTTCCTTACGAATTCCATTATTTCCAATAGAGATAATCCAAGTCTCTCGAAGGCCAGAAAAACCATCCACGTATTTTTCTACAGGAATATGGCAGACTGCTTGCGTTTTTGGGTTATCGTCGTAGATGAGAGTGATTTTCTCTCCCATTGATTCAGCAACGTCTATTACTGATTTACAATGACCGCTGGCTCCGAATAGTATCATTATTAGGTATTAGGTATTAGGTATTAGGTATTTCCTCTTACGCTAAAGCTACAGAGGATGAAGGGGGATTAAGGAATTCGCCTTCTTTAATTGTTATAAATTTATGTAAAGTTAAAAATTTATCCTAGTAATCACTGACTACCCTTAAAACGTTGAGAGGTTACTTGGCCTTGCTGTGTGATTCCTTCGCTTTTAAATACTTTTTTTACGGTTTTAAATAGTATTTTAAAATCTAATGCGAAGCTTTGGTTTTTTACATACCAAATATCATACTCAAATTTCTGCTCCCACGAAATAGCGTTACGGCCGTTTACTTGTGCCCAGCCGGTTATGCCCGGTTTTACATCGTGGCGTTTGCGTTGGGTTTCGTTATATAAAGGTAAATATTCTGGCAATAAGGGTCTTGGGCCTACAAAACTCATATCGCCCTTTAATACATTTAATAATTGCGGCAGCTCATCTAAAGAGGTTTTCCGCACAAAACTACCAACTGCTGTAAGTCGTTTATCATCTGGTAATAATTTACCAGTAGCATCCCGTTTGTCGTTCATTGTTTTAAACTTGATAATTGTGAAAATACGTCCATCTTTCCCGGGTCTGCTTTGATAGAAGAATGGCTTTCCGTTGTTAGCGATCAATAGACCTAACCAAACTAAGAAAAATATGGGACTTATAATCAAAAGACCAAAAAAGGCGTAAAGTGAATCGAGTAGAGGTTTTATTAGGGATTTATACATTGAGTTTTTCTGCTATAAGATTGTAGCTTCTTTCTACTAAATAATCATTTTGTAGTAACGTCCACGAATTTTCTCCTAAGCCATTTAGATTATCCACGCAAAGCTTTGATATTTTGTCCTGCATACTCTGGCTATCTCCCGCTTTAACCCAATATCCACATTGTGCTTCTTCAATTACATCACCAATATCCGTGTTTACATCTGTGGCTGCTAAAACAGGCTTCTTCATTTCTAAATAGGCGAGAAGTCGCGAAGGGAAATTAGGAATTGTGAAATCCTTATGCAGAAATATCATTCCGATATCACATGCAGCCAATAAAGCATCATATTCGTTTTTTGGCAAACCTGAAAGAAGAGTTGCATTCGAGGGTTTATTAAAATTGAACCAAATTTCCAATTTTTTATATCTTGTGCCACTACCCACGACTAATATGTGAGCCAATGGTTCTTTTAAATTTGCAATTGTTTCTATTAGAAAATCTATGCCTTGGGGAATGCCCAAATTCCCACCATAAACAAATATTTTCTTATCTAAAGGAATATTGTATTTACGCTTAACCTCTTCTTTTTCCTTTGCTTCATAATTTATAAATAGCGGCTTAATTGTATTCGGGTTTACTTCTACTTTCTTTTCTGAAATACTTGGATTATGACCAAGAATAAATTTCTTATTAGCTATAGACATACAGCCGATAGTATCCGAAATCTTATATAAGGCTGTTTCTTTCTTTTCGAAATACTTGTGTAAAATCCCTCCTTTTTTCATCATACCCATATCAACGGCATTCTGAGGAAAAATATCTTTTAACAATAAATAGGTATAAGACTTATCTCGCTTTTTTATAAAGTAGATAACTTTTGAAAATGTTATTGGAGGAGTGGAATAAAGAACTAAATCAAAAGTCACATCTTTTATATTGTTTTTAATAGCAGACAAAAACTGTTTTTCTACAAGAATCTGTCCTAATCCTTTTTCAATTAAATTTGTTTTCGAAAGATTTAAAGTTTGGACATTTAATATATTGGCTTTACCTTCTTTTGAAAAAGTAGTTTTGGTTTTATGACGTCTTTCCACAGGAGTCACAATATAGACATTATGACCTTGCTCAATAAAGTGATTTAAAAGATCTTGATAAATACCTCTGGTTTTTAGAGTGGTAATATTTACCATAGTAAGAAATAGAACGTCCATAAATTATTTCTTAATTATTTTCCTTCCAAACTGTTCTGTTAATGTAATCAATATAGGAAATAATAATCCGTACTACCTTATCAGAAACATTCGGCATGCTGTAATCTGCAACTCTTCTAAAATTCCGGGTTTCACCCAACTCTTGACTCTGCAATTGAATTAAACTTTGAGCGATTCGTTCCGTATTTAAGCCTACCATCATCACAGATGCTTCTTCCATGGCTTCTGGCCGTTCATGAGCATCACGAATGTTTAACGCTCTAAAATTTAAAATAGAAGATTCCTCGCTGATTGTGCCAGAATCTGACAAAACAGCAAAAGAATTCTTCTGTAAGGCATTATAATCATGAAATCCTAAAGGTTTAAGAAACTGAATATTCTTATGTGTTTCTACCTTTTTCTTTTCTATCATATTGCGAGTACGAGGGTGGGTGGAAACAATAACAGGATAATTGTATTGTTCAGCAATAGTGTTTAGACTATCTATCAAACCTTGGAAGTTTTTTTCTGAGCTTATATTTTCTTCTCTATGTGCAGATACAACAAAATATTTATGTTTTTCCAAATTTAATTTAGACAAAACTTCGGATGCTTCTATTTGAGGCAGATAATGATTTAAAACCTCAAACATAGGGGAACCTGTTTTTATAATTCTATCTGCAGGCAAGCCTTCGCGTAATAAATATTCCCTGGCTATGTCGCTATAGGTTAAGTTTATATCGCTAACGTGATCAACAATTTTTCTATTTGTTTCTTCTGGTACGCGTTGGTCGAAACATCTATTGCCTGCTTCCATATGAAAGATAGGAATTTTGCGTTTTTTGGCGGCAATGGCACATAGGCAGGAGTTGGTATCACCTAGAACCAAAAAGGCATCCGGGTTAACTTCTTCCAAAACGGGGTCTATGTTTATTAAAATTTGACCAGCAGTTGTTGTAGCGTTTGTACCAGCGGCATTTAGGAAGTGGTCTGGTTTGCGGATGCCGAGGTCTTCGAAAAAGACTTCGTTTAATTCATAGTCGTAGTTTTGACCTGTATGGACTAAGATATGCTCAATGGCTTCGGAAGAATCCAAAGCGATAATAACTCTTGACAGTCTAATAATCTCAGGACGGGTGCCAACCACCGTCATTACTTTCAATTTTTTCATTATAAAATTTATTTCTCGCTGATCTACGCTAATTTAAGGTGCAGATTTTCGCTGATTTTGTTCGATACTGTTTGAGGAGCTTTATAAATTATTTACAACTCGTTTTATACTTTCATCAATCTTAGATGTATTGAAATTCACCCATATTCTTAATTTTCTATTGGATAGCTTTAAATATGTTAATAGCTGTTTATAATGTACATCCATTAAATTCTCAACAGACTTTACTTCTATTATTACTTTATCTTCTACCAAAATATCTATACGAAAACCTATATCTAATTTGATGGTTTGGTATTCAAACGGCAATCCTAACTGAGAATGTATCGATAAATCTTCTTTCCTAAGTTCATAAGCCAACGCCGATTCATATGCAGATTCTAATAAACCTGACCGAGTGCATTATAGACTTTAAATATTGCGCCTCTGATTATATATGAAAGGTCATTCTCCGTCATAACACTTTATTCTCTCTTTCTCGCAGATCGTCGCAGATCTAAAAACCGCAGATTACCGCTGATTTTATTTTATATCCGTGTAAATCTGCGAGTAACTCTTAAACGCAAAGTTACACTTCTTCAAAATAAGTATCCGCATCATTCTCATCATAAAACTCATTTATCCAGAAATTAGTGTACAATATCTCGTCGCCAATGTTCTTGATATTATGGGTGTACCATATTGGCATATCTACATAAGCAGGTTCTTCTCCATCTAAATAGAAATCTAAAACTTCATCAGTTCCTATCTTTCTTAATTGAATTAATGCCTTTCCTTTAATTACCGCAAAGCGTTCGATTTTGCGGGTGTGGTAATGGTTTCCTCTGGTTATTCTTGGAACGGTTGTAGAAAAGGACACCTGTCCTCCTACTCCTAGGCGAATTACCTCCACAAAAGAGCCTCTGGGATCTGTATGTTGTTTAAATTTTACAGGAAAGTAATTTGCAACATCCATATAACAACGATAGGTGTTGAATAAATTTAATTCAAAAGTGTTGTTTATTGTGGGGATTTCTCCTTTATCTTGATATTGGGATTTATAATTTTGAAGTAGATTGAGTAATTTAGATACTTTGGCTTCTGAAGTATGTGCTACGTTTAAAGAGGCTATATTTTTTTTCTCTTGGATTACTTTTAATATTTCTGCCACCAGTTCGCCCACATAGATTAGCTTTAAATCGCCATCAACTTGAATTTCTGGAGTTTCTCCGTTTGCTATTTGATGTGAGAATGTAGCTACTACTGAGTTATAATATGGGTGACCAAACGGGCCAAAAACATTTGGAATTATCATCCCTGTAAAAGTGGCTTGCGCTTCTTTTGCCCATTGAACAAATAGCTCTCTTCCTTCTTTTTTGGATTTACCGTAGGGATTATCACGCTCTTCTTGAGAGGAAGAAGACATAATTAATTGAGCTTTGCTTTCCGTACGCTTTAAAGAAGCTATTAGTTTTTCAACTAGCTCAACATTAGTTTTATATATAACATCGGGATCATTGTGGCGATTCATGGCAGCTAAGTGCACTATCACATCACATTTTGAAACGAAAGCATCTAAATCGTTTTCATTTTTGAAATGATCTTTTTGAAATTCGATTCTTTCAAATTCCTTGGGATGAAGGCCTAAGGAGTTGTACAAATGTGTACCAACAAATCCGTGTTGACCAGTTATTCCTATTCTTAACATATTATATTCTTTTATTGTTTCCCGCAGATGGTTTATTTTTCGCTGATGGCCGCAGATTTAAAAACCGCAGATTTTCGCAGAGTGTATTTATTAATTGAACAAATCTACAAGAACCAATTTACGAGATACTATTCATTAAAATAACCAATCTCAAATCTATATTCATCTTTAATCTCCCCTATTAAATAATCTGCCATTACTAATAATTTAGAACCTAATTCTATCGATTGGATCTTGCTGACATATCCTTTAGGCACGCAGAGTACATCAAGATTTTTGGAAAATAACTCAAACGATAGAGGCTTGCAATCCTTGGAAGGATTCTCCCAATCATCTATTTCTATTAAACTTATTTTAAATGAGCCACTGACAGCTGAGAACCAACGACATTCAATTTTGTGCCCTTGCCAGCCTCTTATTGTTTCGGAGCTGAAGTTTTCAATAGTATAGATGCGTTTTATATCTGATAAATCGAAAGCGTTATTAAAACAAAGCCGGCCTCTATCATCAGTATGTTGTCCGCCTTTTATGATGTTTGGTACTTCCATTGTGATTTTCTATTTCTCGCTGATTATCGCAGATTTAAAAACCGCAGATTTTCGCAGATTATTATTTCCTAGCCTGGCAAATCTGCGAGTCAATCTGCGAGAACCGTTTTTTAAGATTTCATCATTTGCTGAACAATCGGTAGTCCTTTCAAAAGCGTCTTCATCCCTTCCACATCCTGTTGTTCTGTATTATGGGAGTTGTAATCTTCAATCTCTGAAATTGCCGACTCTCCTTCCGAAAAGTATCTTGCATAATTAAGATCTCTATTATCCGCAGGAATTCTATAAAAGCCACCCATATCCTCAGCTTTAATCATCTCCTCGCGAGTACAAAGTGTTTCATATAATTTTTCACCGTGTCGTGTACCAATAATCTTTATTTCATTATCCGCATTGCAAAGCTCTTTTAATGCTTGCGCCAAATCTCCAATAGTTCCAGCTGGGGCTTTGTTCACAAACAAATCTCCCGCATTACCATTTTCAAAAGCAAAAAGCACCAATTCTACCGCTTCTTCTAAAGACATTAGGAAACGTGTCATATTAGGATCTGTTATTGTAATTGGATTCCCATTCTTTATTTGTTGTAAAAACAAAGGAATAACTGAACCTCTAGAAGCCATTACGTTTCCATATCGGGTTAGACAAACTGTAGTTTTATTCAAATTACGTGAAGCAGCTACGGCTACCTTTTCCATTAGTGCCTTTGAAATCCCCATAGCATTAATTGGATAAGCAGCTTTATCTGTACTCAGACAAATAACTTTTTGAACATTGTTCGTATCCGCAGCATCAATGACGTTTTGTGTGCCAAATACATTGGTGCGGGTAGCTTCAATTGGGAAAAATTCACAGGATGGTACTTGCTTCAACGCAGCAGCATGAAATACATAATCTACCCCGCGCATTGCACGCTCTATACTATCGTAGTTACGAACATCACCGATATAAAATTTAAGCTTGTCATTTTTTAATGTAGTACGCATGGCGTCCTGTTTCTTTTCATCGCGACTAAATATGCGAATTTCCTTAAACTGATCAGTATGTAAAAAGCGGTTTAAAACAGCATTTCCAAAAGAGCCTGTGCCTCCCGTAATTAAGAGAATTTTATTTTGTATTTTCATTGCTTATTAATTCAATTAGAGCATTCATTTGATTGTCTATTTTTAATATAGAAGTGGTGGTATTATTTTTTAATCCTTTTTCCATTTGCTGTGCGATGCTCTCTACTGAATATGGATTAAAAATTAATGAAGGAATACACACTCCATGCATATAAGGTAAATCAGCCCCGATAATTTTACACCCAGCTCCAATTCCCTCAATTAAACCGAGACCAAAACTTTCAGAGAGTGACGGGAAAATCAAAAATTCTGATGTTTCATAAAATGTTTTTAAATCACTTGGTTTTAAATAGCCCAAATTTAAAATTGGATACCCCTCCTCTCTCATCTTACTTATTTCCTTAACAAGATTTGGAAATTCATCTCCAACGGTTAAAATGAGTTGACCTTTATTATTGTTGTTATAAAATAATTTAAATGCCTCAAGTAAATTTAGATGATTCTTATGAGATGCTCCTGAGCTAACATATAAGAACGTTCCTCTATTTTTTGATTGTATTTTATAATTGAATGGTTTGTAAAAAGGAAGAACAATTACTTTATCAATGTCAAAAGTCCTAAACTTTTCTTTGAAACTATCTTTAATAATATCTGACTGTAGGAGTAGGTAAGTCGTGTTTTTAAGTAACACCTTAAAAATTAATGATTTTAATTTAAGTAAACTTTTATCCTTTAAAGATAATGTTTGTGGTTGTGAAATATATAATCGCTGATGTAAATACGTATATATAGGTATGTTATGTATATTTATAGGAGGAGGTAAATTTCCAAAGCATAAAACCTTTGTAAATTTGGATTTATGCTTAAGATAAAATCTAAATCTATTTATAGTGCTTGCCTCTAAATAAAATGATCTGTCACTCGGAATCGTTTTAAAATCGCCAATACATCTTTTATCAAAAAGATAAAATACATTTAACTGATTTCTTTCAAATTCTTCAACCAAATAATCTAACAAAACTTTCCCTCCTAAATTATTGATATATAATGCATCTAACAAAATCATAATTTCAATCTGTTATAAGGGTTGTTATTTCTATGCATATAATTATTTTGAAAGTTTATTGTTTTTCTTGAAAAATAGAAGCAATAGAGTAAACGTAGTAAAGAAGATAACACTATATCTATTCTTGGTAATTACAGGAGCGCCAATTGAAGATATGATAGAAAATACTAATAATATAAATAAATACTTACCCTCCATCGTAAATAAGTTTTTTAAGGATAACTTTATATGTCTTATAAAAAACCATAGTAGAAGAACAATTCCAAAAAAACCAGCAATTAAGAAAACTTCCATATAGGCATTATCTACAACCCCGACATTAGACAAACCATAACCAATTGGATAAGCCTGCATAATAAAATCATCCTTTTTTTCTATTGTCCCTATTCCAGAATCACTGAATCTTCCTCCAGTAAGAGTCCAAATAAAATCGTTATTTTCGCTCCCGCCTGATATCAATGTCGTAAATCTATTATAACCTGACCAAGAATCGGAAATATTAGAGTTTACAAGGTAAAAGAATGACATCATTAAAATTCCAAAAAATACGAGCATTGGCATGAACAATTTCTTCTTTGTAAAAAAAATAAAACTAAGAAGAAATAAAGCTACACCGAATAAAAAGGCCTTAGAAATTGTAACAATCCCACCAATTATGACAAAAATAACGGCAATCATATAAAAGATCTTTGTCCTTTTTTGTATATATAAATATAGAAATGAGAATAATGCTAAGGAATATACTGCTCCCGCTTCAAAAGGAGTGCTAAAAATACCGGTATATCTTCCCATTTTTAAAGATCGAGATGAAACTGAATCTTCTATTGCCGATACTGTTGGAAGAAAAGGTTTTACGATAGTATTATCTTCAAAAGTAATTTGATGTAAAACAATTAATGATGCTATGCCTGTAAGCACTAATATAAGCTTACTTATTTTTACCAACACATCTCTAATTTCTTGAGACGAATAATTATAATATTTTGTAGATATGGTAAACATCACAGCAATTGGGAGAAAAAACCTGTCTATTTGTCCAACTACGTAGCGTGAAAATTCAAATGTATCTCTAAAAGCACCTACTAAAAATGAAAAGATTATAAACATTACAAAGCCATAAATTACAACCTTGATGTTATGAATTAATAAAAATGATTTTTTTCTTAAAACAATAGGCCAAGCCAAAATGAAAAAACTATAAACAACCAATTGTTCAACCCTTATAATGTCAAATAAATATATCCCAAATGAAGATATAATAAACAACAATGCAGGATTTCTTATTAAATTTTTCATTTCCAAACGGTACTTTTATCTATCAAACGATCTATATAATATCGATAATCTCTTTTTCCTGATAATTTACTCGCAAACTCTTCTATAGAATCCTTATTTGACATCTCACAACGAGGTAAAAGAAAATTATTTTTCGAAACCGTTCCCCACAATGTAGAACAAAGATTTTTTAAATCTGTATTTTCGTAGGCATAATTATTTATAAACGACGAAAGTGCACCTTTTTGACCATTTGGATATGCAAATGAATTTACTTTAATTTTTAATTTACTTTCGAGAAATTGAATGCTTTCAGTTAATTCTTTAATCTGATCTTTTTTATTAATCCGACTAATCATTTGATGAGTTTTAGTATGTGAGCCAATTTCCATACCGGCGTCTATAATCATATTCAAATCATCAGTGTTCATCATTTCTAAATTCTCATAAAGCATATGTCCTTTGGAGCTCTTGAACCGTATATGATCATTAATATAATTTGTAGAAATATAAAAAGTGGCTTTAAAGTTATATCTTTTTAAAATGGGTAAAACTATCTTAAAATTATCATAATAACCATCATCAAATGTGATAAAAACAATTTTTTCTTTTGATATATGTTCATTTAATTCGGACAATACTGGACAGGTATACCCGTGATCTTTTAACCATTTCATTTGAGCTTCGAATAATGCTTCTGTATGGCTTGATGGATTGTCATTATTGACTGAATGATAATATATAATTCTGGGCTTAACATTTTTATTATAACGCCAAATAAAATTCAAAAAATATTTAGTTACTTGTTTCATTTTCAAAAAGTATCAATTTCAAGATAAGACATAGCCCAATTCTTTTTATCTGAATAAAAACTATAAGTGGCAGTATTATCAACCAAAAGCTTTGTGCCAAAATTTAAATGATAATTCATCGGGTTTGGAAAAAAAAACTTTTTTAAATAAAAATTGAAAAATGGATGATTGTTATGCACATAAGTATATGTTAAACTAGGTTGTTCTTTTTGAAAAAGTTCTTTTATCAACCTTCCAAAGTTGATGTATTTTTTTTCTTGTAAAAATACTTCTCCAATGATTAATTCTTTTATTTTTCCTTTAAAAGTAATTTTGTAAATAATACATCCTCCTTTATTGCTGACAATATTATAATTAGCACTTTTATTAGCTAAACGCCACTTCAAAAATTGTTTTGTTATTCGAGTTTGGATATAGTCAGAAAAAAATAATTCTCTCTGGTTTAACAATTTTTCGTCAATTTTTTCCCATAATTTCTCTTCTGACAATTTAATCGTATTAAAAGCTTTATTTTTTTGAGTCGATTTAAAATGTTGAATACAATCAATAGGTTTATTCACATGTGTTAATCGGTGAAATCCTTTTAAATATTTCCAACCTAATTTTTCATATCCTAATTTAGAGGCGTCCACAGAAACGTTAAATATCCCTTTATAACCCAACTCTTTTGAAATTTCAATAAATTTTAGATTTAATTTGGTGAAAATCCCTCTTCTTCTATAGTCGGGATGTACACAGGTATTATGGAATTGAATAACTTCAAAATTTAAATCATTGAATTTTAGTGGCCACCAAATCCCCCCTCTTGACCCAATTATTTTATTATTCACCCTTGCCACAACCATTAATGCTTTTGTCTCTTTAAAAGCCCACATTGTGCTCTCTTTAGTTTCTTCTATATCTAAATTCCAAACCAAGCAATAAAGTTTTGCTAACTCTTCAAACTCATGGTCTTTCAAATTATCAATTACAATTTTATCGTTATTCATACTTAAGTTAATTTAACGTGTTAATCACTTTAGCATACATCAGCTTAAATTTTTTGTCCCAGGTGACATCTGCTAGTATTTTTTCATAGCTCTGAATTGGGATTTCTTGTTTTAATGCTAATTCACACGATTTAATAAATTCTATAGCATCATCTGTCGTTTTATAATAAACGCCTTTTTCGGCAAACGCAGAAAGTGAACTCAAATTACACCCCACTATAGGCAAATGAGCCGCCATATATTCAAAAAATTTCAATGGAAAAACGCCTTTTGAAAATTCACTATTTTTATAGGGTAAGATTCCTAAATCCATTATACTTAATGATTTTGAAACTTCATTTGGAGGAATTGACCCCACCAACTTCACATGTGCTAATTTTTTTAAACTCAAAAAAGCTTTTGACTTTTTCACTTTTTCTTCAATGGGGCCTATCACGTATATTTCCCAATCATTTTTAATAATAGCAATTTCATTCAATAATTCTATATCAATTTTATTTGCTTGTAATGATCCTAAAAAACATATTTTGGGCTGTATATTATCTCTATTAATTGATTTTTCTTTGAAAAAATCTGGATCAAAGCCATGTTCAATTAAATAACATTCATTTTCTGAAATTTTTTCAACTTTTCTTTTTAAAAAAGAAGAACTAGAAAATTGAATTTTAGTGTTTTTTATAATTTCTTTTTCAGAGTAACTGGTGATATAATCAAAAAAGTACTTGGTAAGCCCCTTTTTGTCTTTATTTGTCCAATTATCCGTACAGTCATAAACAGAGGTTACCCATTTATTCTTTTGTTGAGTAAGGCTGGAAAATCTATGCAAGGTATACCATAATATTACATTATGATCTTCTTTTACAATTCCTAGGACTTTTTTTAAAATTTTATGCTGGAGTATTGGTATATATGAAATTAAGTATTGAAAATCAGAAATTTCAATTTGAACTATTTTCCCAACATAGGTTTTATAACATGATGGCAGTTTAGGA
Source organism: Aequorivita sp. IT1183 (assembly GCF_058068265.1). Classification (NCBI taxonomy): domain Bacteria; kingdom Pseudomonadati; phylum Bacteroidota; class Flavobacteriia; order Flavobacteriales; family Flavobacteriaceae; genus Aequorivita; species Aequorivita sp. IT1183. The sequence continues at coordinate 73,218 of NZ_JBYRHS010000002.1, forward strand.
TATGAAAATTGCCCTAACTTTCTTATATTCTTCACTGATGGATTAAAGTAAATCCAATATATTTTTTTAGCGTTTGGATCACTTGCCAAATATTCTAAAAGACGCCTACGTCTGTAAATAATATTGTCATTTTCAAGTTTAGGTCCGCCAATAATAAGATGCGTATAATTACTCATTATTTTATTATTATTCCTTTTAATATAACATCCTTTAACCTACATAACTCATAAGTCCTAGCTGTTAATGTAGAAGCATCATAGTTATTCACATTCATCAATTTCTCTTCAAAGTTATAATGCCGTTTTAATTGCACATTTATCCAAAATTCAGAAGTTTTTATTAATTTAATCTCTTCTAAAGAAGATAATTTTTCCAGTGAAAAAGGAACTTCAAAACCGGGAGGGTTATATGGAAACCCGTAATAATTTTCTATCTCAAGAGATTTAGAATAATTTTCAGATAAAATGAAGTTAGTGATTTCTTCAATAATGCTTGTTTGCCAAAATTTATCATCAGGAAAATTACTTTTTAAAAGTGCAAACGCATAGGTGTTAAATGAATGATACCCTATAGACTTCCAATATATTTTTGAAGATAGTCTTATATTATTTTTTTTCTTACTGTTTCTTTTTAGAAGGTTCTCCAAAAACCAAGAAAAATGATAATATAACTCATTTAAGCGAGACCTACCATCTAATTTATTAATAATGGCATGATATATTAATCCATTCTCATAAAGAAAAATATTTTTTGGAACATTCTCTATAAAGCCATTAATTCTATTTTTAATTTCTTCTTTACCCTCAATTTCGAAATTAATTAAAAATGATGAACATGCTGCAAACCAAAGCTGATGGTTGAAAGTTTGGTCTATTCTTAGAGTACTTCCATTAACATCAAGTCTTTTCCACACGCCAGAAGAAGCAATAAATTTATGCTTGAAGAAAACCTCTGCGGCAACTTTAACATATTTTAAATCATCCAGAACATTTGATGCTTCACACAAAGATTCAATAGTCCAAGCGGCACCAATCACCCCATTACACTTATCGGTTCCTTTTTGATTTCTATGCCAGAAAGAAGCCTTATGAGGTCTTGAATCTGGACTTACTAAATATTCAGCAGCTCGCTTAACGGCTTCTTTATACAAAATATCGCCCGTTATAGAATAGGCTTTAGAAAATATAATTAGCCAATGCCCTGTATTTCGTACTGGAGTTTCGTCTTCTAAATAAGGACCATTATTCCCATGAGGCATTTCTCCCTTTTCTTTTTGTAGGGCAAGCCCTTTTCTTGCAATTTTTTCAATTAATTCTAATCCATTCATATTAAATCTCTCTAATGTTATTTATTAATGAAATCACCCTTTCTGCAGATTTAGCATCTTGGTAAGTATGAATTTTGTTCCGCAATACCTCTCTCTTTTCAATAAAATTATCTATGCCTTCGTTTAAAGCTTTTAATTCTTTACAAAATTCATAAAAAGAATTTATCGCTGGCCCTGGCAAATATTTGTAATAATCATACAAAAATCCGTTTTGTTCTGAAAAATACTCATAGTCATACGGAATAAAAAGTAACGGTCTATTTAAAAGCAAAAAGTCATGGTAAAGGGCTGAATAATCAGAGATTAAAATATCTATAAATGGGATTAACGAATTTACATCTGGAAAGGTTTTATGAGTTGACAATCTAATGTACTTTGAGCTTGCAGTTAATTCTGAAAAGAGTTTCTTTAAATTAGGTTTTTCCAACTCCGTCACATGAGGTCTAAGAAGCAATAATATTTTATGTGTTTCCACAAAATCAATTAATTCGGATTGGCTAAAGTCGTTGAATGGAAAAAACTCTGTATGACCTCTCCCATGCCTCCAACTTGGACCATAAAGAACTACCTTATTAGGTGCCATATCTCCTAAGTAATTATCCCAATTCTGCTTATCACTTTTACGAGGCTGGAGTAAATTATCATTTCGGGGGTAACCTGTTACCGCATGCTTCTCAATTCCTAGTTGGAGACATTCTTCTTGTAATTCTGAGATAAATTGAGAGGTTGAAATAGCAAATTTTATTAAACCAGACTCTCTATTTCTTTCAATTTTTTCTTTTGCTGATATTTTATGTCCCAGTCTTGCAAATCTTACCCTTTTCACTGATCTTCCGTGCCTAAGAGCAATAAGTTTCATTTTATGATGAACCGCAAAGGGATCTATAAATAAATCACGCAAACTATCTGTAAAGAAGCCTGCTCTTGCTTTTAACATTACTCTAAATCCGCTAAAACCCAATGTAAATGCCACTGGCATATTTTCTTCTTTCAGTTGTTTATAAATATTTATATTTCTTGTAACCCAAACGGGAGATAAATCTTTTCTGTTTGCATATACCCATTCGTATAAATGTTTGCTATTATCACCATACCAATATCCATTCATCGCGCCAAATAAAATCAAGTCTTTGTCTGGCTTGACGATTTTGAGAAGATTTTTTATAAAAAACTGAATGAATTTTCGAATAATACTTATTTTACATAGACGTATTATTATTTTATCTAGGTTTGAGTAAATTTTATTATTCATTATAAAGTTCAGTTAATATCATTCTTAATATAAGTTGTAATTTCAGTAATAGATAAATCTTTTGTAATATAAATTTTTTTCAAATTTTGATTGCTCAAAGAGTATCTTTTAGCAGATAAGTAGTAGGCCTTACGTTTTATAGATGCATCTTGCTTTGTTGCATATTGCCCTCCGGCTCTTTCAAAACTTAGATCAGAATCTGGCAATAGCACATATAAATACTCAATACGAATAAAAAAGTAACAATATAATTCTGCCCAGAAATAACGTAATGGGTATTCTATTACAAATCGTACGAGATTTACTTTTCTTAATCTATTTCTCAATAATAACTCATATTTAAGAGCCATTCTATCAATTGGGTGTCTATCGTAAATTACTGTCTGGGCTTTATACTTAAATCTTTGAACGTTTTCTATTAATTCAAAAGGGTAAAATATAAAATACTGTCCTACAATATTAAATAAATAACCAAATTTTGATAAAAATTTCCAGGCCTTTAAAGCAATGGTCGTTGATTTTAATAAATGGTTGCGATCTTTTACTGCGTGTAATACAATCGCACTATTATCTAGTTGTGTTCTTAGCTGGTTACAAATCGTAGATTTTCCAGAGCCATCCGGACCAGAAATACCTATTCTCATTTGCCTAATATATCTTCTGCTATTAATTTCCAGTTAATTTTATCGTTTTTAGAAGAAAGACTCACGTTATAGCATTCTATATCTTTAAAAGCCTTAGCCATAATTTTCTTCTCTTCATCAACTAAGTTTTTAAATTCGTTATACCATAATGAAAACTCAGGAAAAAGTGCATCACGTGCTGCACATAATGAAAGTATTTCGGAGTTCCATTCATAATTTCCAATACTAAACGACTGATTAGCAATTTCCTCTGAAGCTCCTTTTTCAATGGAGTGGTTGGACAAATCATTTAATTTTTTCAGGTAAAATATTTTTGAAAGTTGAGCTTTATTTTGAACAATAACTTCTGGGTATAATTGATTGATGTGATAATGTTTTACAGGAATCATCGTTAAATAATCTACTAGGTATTTTATTTTTCTATTTGCATATAAATACTTACTCGCATATTTACCAATACTTATCTTAATCGAGTCTTTAAAACTTTTATTCTTTAAGAAAAAATCTTTATTCGTGCTTTTTATTACAACATATCGAGGATATGATAATATAATTCCTTGAGGATTTAACCATAATTTATCATCACTTATGAAATCAGCACCTTTTTCCAATAGTTTTAAACATAAATCGGTTTTTCCAGCTCCCTTCCATGCTGGCATTAGATAGGCATCCCCTTTTAAAGACACACAAGATGAATGCACCAGTATAAATTTGCTTTTTAAAAATTCGAGCCTCAACTTTAAATCTACAATTTTATTAAAAACCATTTTATTAAAGCTTTTCTCAAATGAAAAATGCTTTTGCTGATGTATGGGAATTGTACCATCACAGGACATTACATGCCCTTTATATTTAACAATAAATTTATTTTGATCTCTTTTAAACTCTATATCACCATCTTTTAAATGCCCCCCAAACACATCATTTTCTATATGATTTTCTACATATATGTTAAATGAATTTGTCTCTATATTCTCAATAGCTTGAAAGGATTTAAACTGAAAATTAATGTAATCGACTAAGGGCCCTTTTCCTGAAACAGAAAATGAAATTAAATTGTGTACTGAGAAGAAAGTCTCACTCATGAAATGATATGTGAAAAGTTATACATTTATTAAACTTGCTTTTATTTTGTAAAGAATAGCCAATCGAATATTTAAGTTTGCAAGTTCTCGCTTGAATGCATAATTATACATTTTCTTTAACTTTAACAATATAACACTCCGGTCTTCTTCCTTTGCCTCGTGTTGTAAGTTCTCGTACATAAATATCTCATATCGGTTATTCCAAAAGAAATTATTTGGTTTTCCAATGTTTAGGTCATTATTAATCTGTCGTTTAGCATGTCTATTTTTATCTAAAGATATACTAAAAGGGTTTTTTCGATGTACCCCCATATTTTCATTTATAAAATATACTCTTCCCTTTATTCTTAAGTAATTGATCAAAAACATGTGCGCTCCAGGCAAAAGCTTATAAAATACAGGGAAGTAATTTGCTAAATCTGCTCTAAAAACTATGCTTAATACCGAAATGTATCTTTTATAATTAATAAATTCTTCAAGAGTAGGATCTATAAGTGGGGAAGGATAAAAATTTTCTTTTTTTTCTACGTCTTCCCAAACAATTTCAACATTATGACCACAAAATGAATATTCCAAATTTCTTTCTAAAAAATCTACCTGTTTTTGTAGCTTATATGGGTCTGTCCAATAATCATCACCATCACATAAAGCAATATATTTTCCTTTACATTGTCCTATTGCAAAGGAAAAGTTTTTCATCACTCCTTTATTTTTAATATGTTTAGTATAATTTATCCAAAAACCATTTGGATTCGTCTCAATTATATTTTTTATTATTTGTTCTGTATTGTCAGGTGAGTTGTCATCTGCAACGATAAGTTGTACTTGAAAATCGCCTTGCTGCATTAAAATACTTTCAACAGCTTCCTTTATATAATCTGAATGATTATACGTGAGCATTACTACACTAATTAACATAAAACTAGAATTATAGGAGATTATTTATGACTTATACATTAATTTCTCGATAGGAGAATACCATTCATCTAAATTAGAAGGAACTCTAGAATCGTAACCTAATAGCCTTCTAGTATTATCATCAAAATCATTATATTTTTCATAGCCAATCGCTCGTGGATAATCTATAAGTTGTTTGTAATAAGGAAGAGAAAAAGTAATCGGCAATGCTCTTCGAACCTTTTTAGTAGTATTTATACCAGATGCATGGAAAAGATTTGAATTCCAAATAATAATATCTCCCGCTTTCCCTGTAGCATGAATTGAATCTTCTTCAAACAATTCATTCGATGGTTTTTCATTTTTTAAATGAGAACCGGGCAGCAATAAGGTAGCTCCATTTTCTTTGGTAAAATCATCGAGCATTACCAACATGTTCAATAAAATAGGTATGTCATTTGAAAATCCTCGAATATCACGATGTACTTTTTTATGAAATACTTTGTCTTCTCCTGGGATGTTACTCAATGCGGAGCATGAATTTAATATGCATTTTTCGTGGAAGTAATTTTTCTCAATCCAATCTATTATTCCTTTACTCATTAAATGTTGTAAAAAATCGAATAAAATTTGATTGCCCAATAAGGCATTCATTGCAATTCCTTCCGAACTGATTGGATTTCCGTTAGTCTTTCTGAGTTCTTCATGTTTTTTAAAAATAGTAGGAAGAGCCTGGTTAACTTTAGATAACCATTCAGTATTAATGTTCATATCAAGTTTACAATACCCTTCATTCTTTAGTTTTTCTTTCATAGTTATTATTTTAAAAATTTTTCACCCGCTATTCTTTTCCTTATAATTTTCGCTGGATTACCATAGATAAGAACATTACTAGGCACATCCTTTGTGACCAACGATGCCGCTCCAACCACTACATTATCCCCAATGTACAATCTATCAAAAACTGTAGCATTTAATGTTATTGCCGAAAATTTTCCTATTGTAACTCTTCCTCCTAAAATAGCTCCTGCAGAAATACTTGCAAAATCACCAATATTACAATCATGTTCCACGTTGCAATTAGTATAATAGTTAGAAAAATCTCCCAGTTTTGCATTTGTATTTATAATCACTCCGGCCATTGCTAATATGCCTTTGCCAAATGTTACATCTTTCCCCACAATTACAGAAGGGTGAATTGCATTTGGCCATTTCATCTTGGGCATTAATTTAGACAATTCTTCATAAATCAGCTTCCTACTCCAATTATCACCAATAGTAATAACACAGCCCTTAAATTTGTATTCCTTTGTGAGCTCTACTATGTTTTCTTGTCTTCCAATAATTTTATATCCATAGACAACCTCGCCAATCTTTTTATTACTATCAATGATGCCCACTATACGATGTTGATTTTGCTTCTCAATAATATCGATCGAATATGAGAGTTGTGTTCCTCCGCCAACAAGTGCTATTTCCATGATTAAAGTATTATTTCTTTTAAAATTATCTTACAAATTGTTTCTACATCCTTCATTGAAAGATCAAAATAAAGTGGCAAACATAATATTCTTTTCGCTATATCATCTGTTACTGCAAAGCTTTGTTTTTCTATATATGGAATACTACTAGCCAATGAGGGATAAAAATAACGTCTAGCTTGAATGTTACTTTTATTTAAGTTTTCAAGTAGTTTTATTAAATAACTTTCACTTTCTAACAAGATAGGATAATAAGCATAATTTATGCTTGCTTTTGAATGCCAAATAGGTTTTTTAACTTTACTGTTTTTTAGCATACTATCATAGAACTCTGTTAATTGTTTTCTTTTTTGATGTATTTGACTAATATAGTTTAAATTTAACAAACCCATTGCTGCATGAAATTCAGAATTCTTTCCATTTGTTCCTAATATATTAAAAGCTTCAGGACCGGAAAATCCAAAATTACGCATAGATTCCAATTTTTTATAATCCTGTGGATTTTTGGCAAAAATTAATCCTCCTTCAATACTATGGTATAATTTGGTTGCATGAAGACTACAAATACTAATATCTCCAAACTCAAAAATAGATTTCCCATTAAGTTCTACCCCAAAAGCATGCGCAGCATCATATATTACTTTTAGCTCATATTTATCGGCAATTTCTTGTATTTTTTTTACGTCGCAAGGATTCCCATAAACGTGAGTTGCCAAAATTGCTTTGGTCTTTGGTGTTATACTTGCTTCTATTTTATTAGCATCAATATTTAAGCTTTTTGAGTCAATATCTACAAAAATTGGAGTACAACCTTCCCATACTATCGAACTTGTTGTAGCTATAAATGAAAATGGTGTGGTAATAATTTCCCCTGATAAATCTAATGCTTTTATGGCCATTTGTAAAGCTACGGTACCATTCGTTACAAATAATGCATTATCTATATTTAAATGCTGTTGAAGTTTTTCTTCTAACTCATTTGCTAAAGGTCCCATATTAGTAAGCCAATGGTTTTCCCAAATCTTACTCAGTAAAATTTGATACTCTATTTTAGGCGGTAAAAATGGTTTTGTTACAGGAATCATTTATTTATTGTATTTAATTTTTCCTTAATAATTAGTTTCATATAAATGTAAGTATTAAAATTTGTTAATTCACAGAACGCAAGAATAAACAATACTGCAAAACTAATTTGGCTCAATAAAGTGACAATTGAGTTAAAGCTTGTGAAAACATCAATTAAATAGGTTCCAACCCCCATAAAAACTGCTAACAATAAAGACGGAAGTATATCTTTAAGTTGTTCTCTAGTAGAATATCCTATAAACTTACCACTCCAATAGCTATTGAGGAAATAAAAAATAAATGAGTTAATCACCATCCCAATTAGCATTATCTTAATGCCCCATACTACACCTATTATCACAATAAATATTGTAGGGATTTTTTTAATTATTTGCAACCGTAGGATAAGTCCCGTACGTCCTTGAACCTTTAACATATTTAAATTTAATGCATGTAATGGGTACAACATCCCCTCAAAAACTAATAATTGTAAATAAACAATAGACTGCGCCCATTTTTCGCCCAATAGTGTTAAAATTAGTGGCTCTGCAGTTGCGCCAAGACCAACCATTAATATGAACGTTATAAACATTGTACTTCGTATAATTTTTTGATAGATTTCTTTTAGTTTGGGTATATCATCCTGTACTTCGGATAAGACGGGAAAAGTTACTCTTTGAATTATTCCGTTAATATTTTCCGAAGGTAATTTTTTAAATTGATCTGCTCTTGTGTAAAAACCTAATTGAGAGGCAGAATAATATTTACCAATGGCGATTAGATAAATATTATTAAAAATTGTATTAAGTAGTCCACTTAAAAGAAGTTTAAAGCCAAATCCAAATAATTCTTTAAATGAAGTCATACTAAAAGTTAATATTGGAATCCATCTATTCCAAAACCATAATAGTAAAGAATTTATACTTCGACCAATAATCTGTTTAGCTACTAAACTCCATACACCCCAATTATAGTAAGCTAAAATAATTGCGATTACCCCACTTGTAATATCCGCAATTACAGAAATTTTTGTCTGCAGTTTAAAATCAATACGTTTTATTACAAGAGTTTGTTGGATAATCGTTACAGCATCAATAATCAACACTATAGAAAACACCTTAACAATATCTTTTAGTTGAGGCTCTTCAAAAAATTCTGCAATGAAGGGAGCTGAAAAAAAAAGCATTAAGGTTAAAAAAATACCCGAAGCTAGATTAAAAAAAAAAACTGTTGAATAATCAGTATCTGTACATTTTTTTTTACGTATTAATGCTTGATTAAAGCCAGAATTAATTAGAGATGTAGAAATTGTAATAAATACTACAATCATACCTATTAATCCAAACTCTTCAGGCAATAATAATCTTGCTAATACAATCCCTATAATAAAATTTATACCCTGTTTAGTGAAATTTTCGATAAAACTCCAAATCAGTCCACTGATTGTTTTTTGTTTTAAAGACATATTTTCTTTAAATAGCTAAAATATTCTCCTTTTTTACCCTCTATTTGTTTTTGAATTGTATGACTATCTAACCAATTTTTACGCCACGCGATTTCTTCAAGACAAGAGATTTTTAGTCCTTGTCTTTTTTCAATGGCATGAACAAATTGAGTAGCTTCACTTAATGCTTGGTGGGTTCCAGTATCTAGCCAGGCATAACCTCTACCTAACAATTCAATAGTTAAATTTTCATGTTTTAGGTAGACTTGATTTATCGAGGTGATTTCAAGTTCACCACGACGAGAGGGTTGGACGTTTTTAGCAATATTAATCACCGTATTTGGGTAGAAATAAAGCCCTACCACTGCAAAATTAGATTTTGGCTGTGTTGGTTTCTCTTCAATGGAAATCACATTCATATTCTTGTCAAATTCTGCCACTCCATAGCGTTCTGGATCAGCAACATAATATCCAAAAACGGTTGCTTTCTGCTCTTTTATAGTAGTTACAACTGCCTTTTCTAAAAGTTTTGGAAAGCCTTGCCCATAAAACAAATTATCGCCTAAAACTAAACACACGTCGTCATCTCCAATAAATTTTTCTCCAATAATAAATGCTTGTGCCAACCCATCGGGGTTTGTTTGCTTTTCATAATTTAAACGGATGCCAAATTGACTACCATCACCTAATAGTTTTTGAAATAATGGCAAATCTTGTGGTGTCGAAATTATTAAAATGTCTTGTATATTAGCCAACATCAATGTTGATAATGGATAATAAATCATAGGTTTGTCATGTACGGGTAATAACTGCTTGGATATGACTTGTGTTAGTGGATGTAGACGGGTGCCCGAACCACCAGCTAATATAATTCCTTTCATATTTCTTTATTTATACTGCTCTTTATAATACTCTTGATAGGCTCCGCTAGTCAAATTGTCCATCCATTCTTTATTATCTAAAAACCAATCAATAGTTTTTGATAAACCTTCTTCAAACGTAACACTGGGTTTCCAGCCAAGCTCTTTATTAATTTTCGATGCATCAATAGCATAGCGTAAATCGTGACCTGGACGATCTTTTACATATGTAATTAGCTTCTTACTTTCGCCAACAGGCCTATCAAGCTTTTCATCCATTTGCGTGCATAATAGCTTTACTAAATCGATATTCTTCCACTCATTAAAACCACCAATATTATAGGTTTCCTTGTTCTTTCCTTTATGAAGAATCAAATCAATTGCAATGGCGTGATCTATTACGTATAACCAGTCTCTTGTATAATTACCATCTCCATATACTGGTAGAGGCTTGCTTTGAATGATATTATTTATAAATAAAGGTATCAGTTTTTCAGGAAATTGATTTGGCCCATAGTTATTGGAGCAATTGGAAATCACGAAAGGTAACCCATAGGTCTCCCCATAGGCTCTTACGAAATGATCTGAGCTTGCTTTTGACGCGGAATATGGAGAATTAGGGTCGTAGGAGGTCGTTTCTTTAAACAAACCATCCCTTCCTAAGGAACCATAGACTTCATCAGTACTAACATGATAAAAGAGTTTTCCTGTATAATCTTTCTCCCAGATTCTCTTTGATGCCTGCAAAAGATTTAAGGTGCCCATTATATTTGTTCTGGCAAAAGCCAATGGATCAGTAATAGAACGATCCACATGCGATTCTGCAGCCAGATGAATTACCTTCTCAAAATTGTATTTATCAAATACCTCATCAATAGCATCTGCATCTACGATATTAGCTTTAATAAAATCATAGTTTTCTTTATCTTCAATATCTCTTAGATTTTCTAGATTACCGGCATAGGTTAAACCATCTAAATTAAATATCTGGTAATTAGGATATTTATTCACTAAAAGACGCACTACATGGGATCCAATAAATCCAGCGCCTCCTGTTATTAAAATATTTTTCATTTTCATTTTATCTTATAATTAATCACAAAGGTAAATTGTAATAAATAAGCCATAAACTTGATAAACACAATATTATCATCATCGTTTATTTTCATTTATATTTATAATAAATATTATTCTTTCTTACAATTTTACTGGCGATTCTCCTATTGAAAAGTACCCGAATCCAATTTTTTCCAAAATTTCTTTTTCCAAAAGCTTACGTCCGTCAAAGATGAAAGCCGGTTTAATCACCGAATCATATATTTTTTGCCAATTGTATTCTACAAACTCATCCCATTCAGTTAAAATGGCTATTGCATGTGCGTCTTCGCAAGCCTGATAAGGCTCCTTGACGACTTTAAGCAATCTTCTATTCTCTTCTGGACTTCGTGTATTCAAATAATCTAAATCGGCGTAGACTCTTTCTTCACTCACTTTAGGATCATATACTGTTATTTCTGCCTCTTCATTTAGCAAAGCGTCTGCAACATAAATAGCAGCAGATTCACGGGTATCATTAGTATCCTTTTTAAAGGCCCATCCGAAGAAGGTGATTTTTTTTCCAGAAACTGTATTATAAAGTTTTGAGACAATATTTTCGGCAAAACGATTTTTTTGGTGATCGTTCATTATGATAACCTGCTCCCAATAATCCGCAACTATATGTAAACCATAAGATTTTGCAATATATACCAAGTTCAGAATATCCTTTTGAAAGCAAGAGCCTCCAAAACCTACCGAAGCTTGTAAGAATTTGGGACCAATTCGGCTATCCATCCCAATTGCTCTACTAACTTCACTTACATCTGCACCAGTTACCTCACACAGCTCTGAAATAGCATTAATTGAAGATACACGTTGGGCGAGAAAAGCATTGGCTACTAATTTTGACAATTCTGAGGACCAAACATTTGTGGTGACTATTCTCTCTTTGGGTATCCACGAAGCGTAAATATTCACTAAAGCATCAATTGCTTCCTGACCTTCCTCACTTTCTTCACCACCGATCAAAACGCGATCGGGATTTAACAAATCCTGTACAGCAGTACCTTCTGCCAAAAACTCTGGATTGGAAAGTATTTGAAATTTAACTCCGTTACCAGTATGGTCTAAAATATCTTTAATAGCCTGGGCGGTTCTAACAGGGAGCGTAGATTTCTCAACGACTATCTTATCACTAGTGGCAACTTTAGCAATCTGCCTAGCAGAAAGCTCGATGTACTTTAAATCAGCTGCCATTCCCTTCCCCTTACCATAAGTTTTGGTAGGAGTATTAACAGAAATAAAAATCATTTCCGCCTCATCAATCGCCTTCTCCACTTCTGTACTAAAAAACAGGTTTCTTCCTCTAGCCTCTAATACTACTTCTTTTAAGCCAGGTTCATAAATTGGGAGGTTATTTAAATCCTCATCATTCCAAGCAGCTATACGGGTCTCATTAATATCAACGACTGTGACTTTAATATCTGGGTTTTTTAGGGCTAATACAGCCATTGTGGGGCCTCCTACATATCCAGCGCCAATGCAACAAATGTTTTTAATCTTCATTTATAAATAGATATGAGATATTAGACTTCAGATGTTAGACAAATCAATTCTCCAGTATTATTTTATATTATTGCAAATTCGCCCAATACCATAGCACCGCTTCTTTAATTCCTGCATCAATTGCGTGAATTGGTTTATAATTCAATAATCTTTCAGCTTTTTCCACAGATGCCAGCGAATGCGGTATATCACCCTTACGATTTGGCCCGTGGATAATTTCCACATCATTAATTTCGGGGTCAAATATACTTAAATGTTTTTTGAGAAGCTCGGTAAGCTGCACCAAAGTTGTTCTTTCACCTACTGCTGTATTATAAACTTGGTTAAGCGCATCTTCATTTTCTGTAGTGATAGACAAAAGATTCATTTGTACTACATTGTCTATGTAGGTGAAATCACGGGAATAGCTACCATCGCCATTAATTAGCGGGCTTTCACGAGCCATAAACTGTTTTACAAAGAGCGGAATAACCGCAGCATAAGTGCTATTAGAATCTTGGCGTCTGCCAAAGACATTGAAATATCTGAGCCCGATAGTGTCTAAATCGTAGGTTGTATGAAAAATAGTAGCATACAACTCATTTACATATTTTGTGATAGCATAAGGGGACAGAGGTTTTCCTATAACATCCTCGACCTTAGGCAATGCTTCGCTATCGCCGTACGTAGAGCTACTGGCGGCATATACAAAACGTTTTACTCCTGCATCGCGAGCTGCGACGAGCATATTTAGAAATCCGCCGACGTTTACATCGTTAGAGGTTATAGGATCATTGATAGAACGCGGCACTGAGCCTAAAGCTGCTTCGTGTAAAATATAGTCTTGTCCTTTGCAAGCGGTGTGACAGGTTTCTAGGTTGCGGATATCACCTTCAATTAACGTGAAGTTTGTGTTGGATAAGAAAGGGGCTATATTGCGGCGATGGCCTGTGGCGAAGTTGTCTAGGCAAGTTACGTTTGCGCCTATTTTTAAAAGTGCTTCAACCAGATTGCTTCCAATAAATCCTGCACCTCCGGTTACCAAGACTTTTTTGTTCTTTAATATGCTAAATTGATCTAAGTTCATTTTTTAGATTTGAGATGAGTGATGTGACAAAATTCCCAATGTTCGATTTTCAATACTTTTTTTTTCTTTGTCCTGTTTAGAGAATTACCCCTTCCGTCAGCTGAATATGAAATTTAGCTTTTAATCAACCTTTCTCCCAGCTGCCACCTTCCCCTGAAAAAGGGGAAGGAGCACGTTGTCAACTTAGATTAGGTCTATACCGAGCTTAATAACTTGCCGAATCCCGAATCCCGAATCACGAATCCCGAATCACAATTTCGCTGTAGGATTCTCTAAAACTCCCTTCACGTCATAAACAACCGAGTTCTCTTTTCTAAACGGCTCTAAATCCATCTTTAAAAATTCATTATGTGATACCCCTAAAACGATGCCGTCAAATTTGCTTTTCTCAAGAGTTCTTGTGGTTTCTATTTTATACTCGTGCATAACTTCTTCTGGTTTTGCCCAGGGGTCGAAGGTGGTTACTTTAACCCCATAATCTTCTAGAGCGCTTATAACATCTACGATTCCGGTATTGCGAACATCGGGGCAGTTTTCTTTGAAGGTGATGCCTAGCATTAGTACTTCGGCGCCACCGATAGCAATGCCTTTTTTAATCATACACTTTACTACTTGAGAGGCTACATACTCACCCATAGAATCGTTCAGCCTTCTTCCAGCCAAAATAATCTCTGGATGATACCCTCGTTCTTGGGCTTTTTGTGCTAAATAATATGGATCTACACCTATGCAATGCCCGCCAACTAAGCCGGGTTTAAATCGTAAGAAATTCCATTTGGTACCTGCTGCTTTTAATACTTCATGAGTATCGATTTCTAATAGATTAAAGATTTTTGCAAGCTCGTTTACGAAAGCGATGTTTATATCGCGTTGTGAATTCTCGATTACCTTAGCTGCTTCTGCCACCTTGATACTCGGTGCCAAATAAGTACCTGCCGTAATTATAGATGCATAAAGTTCGTTAATAGCTTTAGCTGACTCTGGAGTAGAACCAGCAGTAATTTTTAATATTTTATCTACGGTATGCTCTTTATCGCCTGGATTAATACGTTCTGGGGAATAACCAACAAAGAAGTCTTCATTAAATTTAAGTCCGCTAATTTTTTCTAAAACAGGAACACACTCTTCTTCAGTAACACCCGGATAAACGGTAGATTCATAAATTACTGTGTCTCCTTTTTTAAGCACCTTACCTACAGTTTCACTGGCAGCGTATATGGGAGTAAGAACAGGACGGTTATTTTTATCTACTGGAGTGGGAACGGTAACTATATAATAATTACAACGTTGGATATCTGCAAGATCTGTACTGCAGAAAAGTCCGTTCTTTATAGATTGACTATGATTATCAACCCCGTTTACGTTCAAGGTATGCGCAATCAAAGTGTTTGCCTTTAATAATACATTTTGAAGCACTTCATCTTCCACTTCAAGGGTGCTATCGTGACCATTTTGCAACTGCTCTACTCTTTTTTTATTTATATCGAAACCCACAACTGGGTATTTAGTGGCGAAAAGTCGTGCTAATGGTAGGCCAACATAGCCTAGACCGATGATTGCGATTTTTATCGATTGTTCTTTTTCAGCTAGTTTAGGCGAAGATTCTGAGGTCTTTTTCGAAACTTCCATAAAATTGTTTAGGTGTGTTGTATTATGTTAGTAATCATTACAAAAGATGTGCATAGGGACGAAAATAGCAGTGCTTATTTTAAGGAGACAAAGATAAAAATAGATTTGTGTTTTGGAAGGGTTATTTTGGGAAATGTAGGGGTTAGACGTTAGATGTGAGATTTGAGATGTGAGACGTGAGATGTGAGAGGTGAGACTTGGGACGTAGGACGGTAAGACATAGGACGTAGGACCAATGGGAAACAGGACATTGGTGAGACGGTTGATTTGTTAATTTGTGATTCGTTAATTTGTTAATTTGGGATTCGGGATTTGGGATTTGGGATTATGCCTAGTGTAGACAGGTTCGGCTGATTAAGGGGGTTCGACTGCTCTTCGGCTCCGCTTAGGACGGGCTGCTTACAATTACAATTTGCTTGCATTGAACATTTTGCTACACAAGGGGGTTCGACTGCCCTTCGGCTCCGCTCAGGACAGGCTGCTCACCCTGACACAGCGGCCCGCTCAGGACGGGCTACTCACCCTGATAAAGGGACTGCGCTCAGGGCAGGCTACTCATCCTGACATTTTTTGTTAAATTGGGGATTATTCCTTTGAAGTTGGGGGCTACTCCCCCCTTTGAAGGGGGGCTGGGGGGGGATGTTAATGTTAGACGGGTGTCGGGTGTCGGGTGTCGGTTGAAATGGAGGTACGGAAGGTCAAGGGGGTTCGACTGCCCTTCGGCTCCGCTCAGGACAGGCTTTCGAATGTCTAATGGCTAATGTTTAATGAATAATGAATACAGACTAATGTTGAATGTTGAATGTTGAATGTTGAATGTTGAAGGTCTAATGTATAATGACTACCGTCTAACCTAGTACCAATCTGCGTGGTATCTTTCTTCGCCTAGGAAGAAAATTATTCCGACACTCACATTTACAAAACCTCCAGAGAGGCCTTTTTCACCGGCATTTAGGCTGGCACCATTATAGCCGTAGTGTTGTTTTATGTTGCCAAAATAGGTTAGGTCGCCCATTAGCGCCATTTCGTTGCTTATTTTAATTTCTCCTGTGAAACCGGCAAGAATATTACCAATATGGTCTGTTCCAGTAGCACCAGTAGGGTTCGATAAGGTTACCCCGAGTCCGGTATGGAATAGTAGTCCGAATTGCTCCCTAATATGGAAATCTACATTTAGAAGTCTACCAACATTTACTACTCCTTCTAATCCAACTCTATTAAAGCTTACCCCCATATCCTTACTATCTGGATCTGCGAAGCGATTGAAACCATAGTGACCTTTTATACCAACTTTTTTTGAGAACATGTATCGGCCTGATAATTGAAATTGCTTAAAAGCAATATATTGACTACGTGCTATATCATCACCAGGTGCAAGTGGGACGTGAAGACCTGTGGAAATAGAGACAGAAAAGCGGTTATAATCCTTTCCTTGTGCCGAGATAGTGGCACTAAATAATAGAAATACTGTTACAAGAACCAGTGTAATTTTTAATGATTTCATAGAATCAATTTAGGTTAAATTCGCAATAATGCAGCAGTAATTTTTGATGGGGCACATTAAAAATCACTCTAATCAATAGATGAGGGAACCTATTTGATTAGATGAGCAATATAAAATATTATTTTCTATAACGTTAAAAAAATAAAATTTATTTGACAAAAGTACAGATTTTAACGTTTTTGTGCAATATTATATAATTTTTACTTGAAAGTGGTTTTTTTTGTTTTTAACTTTCTGGGGGGTTGGTAGGCGGTTGTTGGTTGTTGGTTGTTGGTTGTTGGTTGTCGGTTGAATTGAAATCATGACTAAGGAAGACTGGTTGGGATTACCAAGGGGGTTCGACTGCCCTTCGGCTCCGCTCAGGACAGGCTGCTCACCCTGACATTGGGGGACTGCCCTTCGGCTCCGCTCAGGACAGGCTGCTCACCCTGACATTGTCTGTTGAATTAGGAATTATAAACGAAACACCTCCCCGCCGCGGCAGGTTGGGGAACTTTTTTTATGTGAGACATAGGACGGTAGGACGTAAGATGTAGGACCAAATGGAAACACGACTCACGACTTAAGGGAATCACGAAATTGAAAACGAAAACGAAATCGAAATCGAAAGAACTCCCCGCCGCGGCAAGTTGGGGGCTTCTCCCCGTTGGGGTTGGGGGACTTTTTGTTGTGAGATTTGAGACCCTCCTGCGGCGGGCGGGCGTGAGATGTGAGACGTGAGATTCAGAAATTAGGACCAAATGGAAACACGACTCACCACTTAAGGGAACCACGAAATTGAAAACGAAGTCGAAACAGCTCGCCGCCGCGGCAGGTTGGGAATTTTGGGGGCTACCCCCCTCCCGAAGTAAATTCGGGACAGGCTCTTTGAAGGGGGGTTGGGGGGGATGTTTTTGGGCAACTAACCCTTTGTCTGCCTTTGGCATCCACATCCCTTTTGGAAATTGCAACTAACCCTCCGTCCGCTGCGGCGGACACCTCCCTTTTGAAAAAGTGCAAGAAACCCTCCGTCCGCTACGGCGGACACCTCCCTTTTGAAAAAGTGCAAGAAACCCTCCGTCCGCTACGGCGGACACCTCCCTTTTGAAAAAGTGCAAGAAACCCTCCGTCCGCTACGGCGGACACCTCCCTTTCAAAAAGGGAGGAGCTTTATTTAATGTTTGAAACTTTCTTTAATCTCTAATAGTACCGATGGTAAAAGATCAAAAACCATCTTGTTTTCAAAGCGTAGAACTTTGTAGCCTAATGTATTCAGTCTAGCGGTTCTGGCGGCATCATACTCTAGGGATTCAGGATTGAAATGTCCTTGTCCGTCTAGTTCAATTATTAGTTTTTCCGAAGCGCAGTAAAAATCGACGATAAAATTCTCGATACTATGCTGCCGCGTGAAGCGCCTACCTTCATACTGCCTTGATTTTAGTTTGGACCATAAAAATGCCTCTGAGGGAGTAAGGTTTGCACGAAGTTCTTTTCGGAAAGTTTTTAAGTGTTTTAGGGTATGGATTTGTTTTTTCATGAGGGTTAGTTATGAAAAGTGTTGGATAAATTTAATAAAAAAAAATCCTTTGTCCGCTGTGGGCGGATGGCTTGATTTTGGAAAGGTGCAAAAAACCCTCCGTCCGCTGCGGCGGACACCTCCCTTTCAAAAAGGGAGGAGCTTATTTTGCAATGAAATAATTATTTAGCAAATTAACTTTGTTGTATTGCATTGCTTTACCGGTCGTTAGATCTATTACCCCTACTCCAACGGCTTTGCAAATAGCATGGCCAGCAGCGGTGTCCCATTCCATAGTGGGGGCGAAACGGGGGTATATGTGTGCTAGGCCTTCAGCTAGCAGGCAAAATTTTAGGGAACTGCCTTTGGTGATTACTTGAACCTCTTTTTCTTTTTCCTTTTCTATTTCTGAAATGAAATTCTTCGTGGCTTCATTATGGTGTGAACGGCTGCCAACAATTTTTATGACTGATGTAGCTTTACTCGGACTTATCTCTTTAGCATTTGCGTAAATTTCTTCAATTGAAATATCTTCGGTAGCAATAATAATTTTCTTTGATGTTTTTCCATCTTCCGATGTGAAATACAACTCTTTTGAAACTGGCACGTAGATTATACCCAATACTGGTTTGCCATTTTCAACTAGTGCAATATTCACTGTGAATTCGCCATTTCGCTTTATAAACTCTTTGGTGCCGTCTAACGGATCTACAATCCAGCACTGGGTCCAGTTTTTCCTTATAGCATAATCGAGTTGGCGATTTTCTTCACTTATAATTGGAATATTGGTTGGTTTCAAAAAACCCATTATAATCTCATTCGCATTTTTATCTGCGATGGTTAGAGGAGAATTATCATCCTTTAATTCTACTTCAAAATTGGTCTCGTAGATTTTAAGAATTTCCTTTCCAGCGGATAGGGCGGCTTGGATTGCGGTGGATAGGTTATTCATTGTTTATTATCTATTGTTTATTATTTATTATTATTTATTGTTATTGTTTATTGTTAAATGGGGTTGCAGGTTGTAGGTTGCGTTTTCATAGGCACTTCGACTGCGCTCAGTGTGACATTGTTGTTGGGTTGTGGGTTGTGGGTTTAAAATGGGCAAAAAACCCTCCGTCCGCTGCGGCGGACACCTCCCTTTCAAAAAGGGAGGAGCTAATACGAATGTACTTATTTATTTTATAATAGTAGCCAAAGTTTAATGCGACGCTATCCCCCCCCCTTTGAAGGGGGGGCAGGGGGGGGGATGTTTCTGCGAAGTTAAATAAAGGCTAAACACTCTTGAAAAATTGATGGACACAATGACGTTGGTTATCTTTGATGTAACCTTAAAAAACTATATAAAATGGGATATTTGAATCTAGATAAAAAGAAAACTACTGCAACTGCAAAAGAACTTAATGTGCTATTGGCAGATTATCATTTATACTACCAAAAACTTCGCAACTTCCATTGGAATGTTGTTGGCCATAACTTTTTCGACTTACATATTAAGTTTGAAGATATGTATGAAGATGCAAAAATGAAAGTAGACGAAATAGCAGAACGCATTTTGACGCTTCGTTTTCAACCTACCAGTAATCTTACTGAATATTTGAAAATGAGTAATATTAAAGAATCTTCTTCAGATACTAAAGACCTAGAAATGGTTAGAATTTTGCTAGAGGATCACGGGAAATTACTAAAACAAATGCGCGCCGTAATTGAAAAAGCTGATGACGCAGGTGATGAAGGCACAATCGATTTGATTGGTGGCTTTATTGGTTATATTGAAAAAGTAAGTTGGATGCTTGATGCTTGGACAATGAAGAGTGGAGAGAATTATACGGAAGCTTGATTTAGTCGGGAGACG
>NZ_JBYRHS010000002.1:93523-615030 GCF_058068265.1 Aequorivita sp. IT1183
CGGTAGTGAGTCTGGAGATGTGAGATTTGAGACGTAAGACGTAAGACGTAGGACGGTAAGACTTAGGACGTAGGACAATTGGGAACCACGAAATCGAAATCGAAGACGTTCTGCTACTCCCCTCCCGAAGTAAATTCGGGACAGGCTCTTTGAAGGGGGGTTGGGGGGATGTTTTTGCTAGTCGGTAGTGAGTCTGGAGATGTGAGATTTGAGACGTAAGACGTAAGACGTAGGACGGTAAGACTTAGGACGTAGGACAATTGGGAACCACGAAATCGAAATCGAAGACGTTCTGCTACTCCCCCCTTTGAAGGGGGGTTGGGGGGGATGTTCTGCTAGAAATCAAATCCCAACCCAAACGTCAGCCGCGATCCTTCTTTCGAATTAAAGAGACTTAAATTTGCATTTAGGCCACCGGAGCCGTTGATCCAGAATCCTCCACCGCGGGAGTTGTGCCATTTTAGAGAAGTATCTTCTCTTAGCCATACCCTTCCTAAATCTGCGCCACCATAAATACCTAGTTGAAAAGGAATGAGTCCGATTTTAAATTTTGGGAGGCTATAGCGAATATCGGCGCTACCCACTAAGAACGATTTTCCTGTAAAACGTTGTTCTCTATAGCCACGTAAACCATTATCGCCCCCTAAATTAGCGGCTTGATAAAATTGATATCTATCACCAATATTGAATTGATATTTTAGGTTGGTTTTAAGTACTAAAGTTCTAGCTTTTATTAAAGTGTTGTAAAATCCGAGGCGCGTTTTTATAAAACCGAATAGGTCGTCCATATCTTCCAAATTATCGGTAACCCCAACATTTAAGTCGAATACCATCCCCAGTGTTGGGTTTAGTGGATTATCGAAACTGCGGTAGTTATAGATACCTTCTAGAGTTGCGAAGTAGCTAGTTTCTCCTTTATTTTGAAGATCGACGGTAGAAATATAATTGGTTGGGGAATTGTTTACTTCAAAAGCATCGAAAGTAGCTTGCAATTTGTAAAAACTACCAAAAATACTGTTGCGAAGCAGGCCTAAATTTCCGGTAATATGCTGTACTTCTATCCTATTGAATTCATAACCGTTTTCAGCTTGTAGATTAGCAGTCTCATTTCCGAAGCCGAAAAAATTCATTGTATAATTCGGACTTGTAAAACTCCCACCAAAACTTAGGTTTAGATCGTCTTTTATATTGGCGTATTCTCCTGAATAAGAAATTTCATAACTGTTGATATCTGTAAAGTACGCAGCATTTAGAATGTGTTGCTGCGAAAATGGATTGCGTTGAAAATTATCTACTCTATAAACGTATTGCAGCGCAGCCCGAAAACCATCATCTGGATTAAAACCAATTGCGGAAATAAGACCTTGGGAGCGTTCGATTTGTTTTCTGTAATCGTAAGTATTTAAATTGTATACATCTGTAAGGCGTAGACTGCCGCCATTTTTTGTTTCTACAATACTGGGTGCACTTTGATAATCGTAAACCTTTACCCTCCTACCCTCGTTAATAGCGAAAGTATCTTCATCATGACCCCCGACGATACGCAAGTAAATTAGATTGTCCTCATCGCCCGATACCGTAAAGTTATCTTTACCGCCTAGGCCATAAACCCAAAGTTCTTTGGTGTCTTTTCGTGAATATGTTCGATCTATTAAGGTATCAGATTTTACACCGTTTATGGTAGTAAAACTTCGGACGTTTGTTTTACCGCCTGGCAGTCTGGTTATTTCGAATAAATCGTCATAATCAGTACCCACGATAGTTTGTAAAGTGGAAAGATAGGTGAAGTATTGATCTGCAATATTGACCAAGTTTTCTTTCCTTTTCTTTAGTTTCTCCTTAATATCTTTTAATGATTCGTTTTGAACTTCTGTTGGGATTCTGCTGAAGGCTTTTTCAATAACCGCATCTGTAATACTGTCTTGAATTTGCTTTGCCAAATATTTCCATTGTCCGCGGCCAGAATTTTCTAACAACGCCCTATCCAGAATAACCCCTTCTTTATTAAACCATTCTAAATTGGTTAGATTTTCACCGTAAACGTGTGTTTCTAAGCTACCGCTAAAAAGGGAGCGGGTGATTTCAAAAATATTTCCTTCGAAACTAGAAAAGGCATTATCTCGATTATTAGGAATTGGAACGTACACATTTTTTTTATAGGTGTTGTAATATTCTGCCCATCGCCAGTGTTCCGGTTCGCGATCCCAATCGCCAATAAGCATATCAAAAAGGCGGGATTTTATATAATTTTCTTCATCTACAAAAACATCACCCGTTTTACGAAGTTTGATTAATATATCGTCTGTTGTTTCTACGTCGTCGGGGTATTTAAACAAGCCTTCACCCTCACTTCTTTCTGAAGGGTCTATGGAAATTAAATACAGATCGTTACCGAAATTTTCGTTGTAATCTCCTAGTCGCTTTTGTTTTGGGACGTAATACAATTCGGGGGTGGTATAAAAAACATCAATAGCCTGTGCCATATCTGGAATAGACATAATTGCATAGGGATGGGATGCGGTGTAGAAATTTGCATTCTGACCTTTTACTGTGGGGACATTTATTTTTTCTTCTTCAGAATCTTCGGTAGTATTCTTTTCGAAAACCAGTTTCCTAGAAATTTTTAGCGCCTTTTTACCCATGGTACGCATTCGGTAACGGTTACCGCTATTATCTACTAATAAAAGGGAGTTGTAATCTGCTGTTTTATTTTCTTGAAGTACCCGCAAACCTCCGTACAAGGTGTCTAAGGATGCCACTTGTGCCGTAACGGGTTGCGAATATGCGTCCTTATATTTTGCGCCCCAAACTGTTTTAAAAAATAGAGCTTCGTTGATGCTGTCTTGTTTGAAGATGGGAACGGTATATTGCTGTGGAAATATTTCGGGATATTTTGAAATATCCTTCTTTTTAGGAGCTGGAATTACTTCTTTTTGAAAAAGTAATTTCGGTTTATTGTTTTCACCATCTACGAAGTAGCGCACCCAGGAGGAACCATCTTCAAAAACATCTAAAACAGCGAATCCTTGTGCTCCCGTACTAAAAAATCCATCTTGACCCGTGGCGGCATAAGACTCTTTTGAACCCGCGCCCGAAACTATCTGCCGCAGCCCGTCTTTTTCGATATATTGTAAATTATGGTCGTGACCGGATACAAACACCAATTGCTTGTTATCTTTTACAAGCTCTTTTAGGCGGTCCATTAAATTATTATAAAGCTCATTATACCTATCCTGAACCGAAACACCTCCTTGCGAACGCACTTGCACTATAAGTGACGATAATATGGGCATTGGTATTTTTTTCTGAAATGGATAGAGGTGCTTTTCCAGCGCAAAATAGCCACCGTGGTTTCCATTAGTAAACATGGGGTGGTGCATAGCAAAAACTACTGTTTTGTTTTGGTTCTTTTCTAGTTCGAGTTGAAGTTCTAAGAAGAATTTTTCGCGGGTTTTTATATCGCAGTTTTTGTTGATGGTTGGATTTTTATTCCAGTCTTCTAGGAACCACTGTGTATCTATTGCAATTAATTGAATATGCTCGGAAACAGCTATGCTTTCTAGCGGACAGCCATTGCTGGGTCTAAATGCATCTTGCTCGGGAAATAATGATTCTACATAATTCTCTTCTCGCGCTAAGCCCACTACCCCATTGTTATACCATTCATGATTACCTGGAATAAAAATGGTTTTTCCGTTATAGTCATTGACTGCTTTATATTGGGCATCGATGGCGTTTTCAGATTCTTTTCGGCGTGGATGCCCATCTGGATCCATTCCTGCGGGGTAGATGTTATCGCCAAGATAAATGGTGTAGTTACCTTGGGTTTTTTCAGTTTTAAGATATTCTTTGAAAGTGGCAAGGGCATCGCTCATCCCTCCCATTGGAGACAGGCCTGCGTCGCCAACTAGGTAAAAAGTTTTTTCTATTTTTTTATCTGAAGGGTACAGCGCTTCCGTAGCTACCTTTTTAAACTGTGGCGCATAGGTAGCACAGGATGAAATGAGGAAAACAGCGAAAAATATGAAATAGAACTTCTTTAAAACCATAGGTAGTTACATTGAAAACGCTAAACCAAAAGTGAAGCGCATCCCTTCGTCGCCTGTAAAAACATTAAACGTACCGCTTAATAAATCGGCAGTGTTTACCCAAAAACCACCACCGTAGGAGCTGTGTAATACATCTGAAGTATCATTAGGAACCCATACTCTTCCCACATCGTAACCACCAAATACACCAATCTGTATTGGCAACAAAACAGTTTTAAATTTGTTGAAGCTATATCTAATATCTGCGCCAGCAACTGCGGCACTTTTTCCAGTAAAGCGTTCATCGCGATAGGCACGAAGTCCTGTATCTCCACCTAATTGTGCACCTTGATAGAACTCGAAGTTATTACCAACATTAAATTGCCCACGGAAGTCGGTTTTTAAAACTAACTTTCTATTATGGCTTAAAGCACTGTAGAATACAAGTCTAGGTTTTACATAACCAAACACATTATCGCTCTCGTCTATATTTTGTGTTCCACCCGCCACAAGGCTAAAATCCATTCCTCGGGTTGGGTTTACTTTATTGTCGTAGCTTTCATATTGGTAAGTACCTTCAGCAGTAACAAAATATTTAGTTTCGTCTAGTTCTGTTGGGCTTGGAATTACTTGGGAAATATATCTATCTGAAGTACCTTCTACTTCTATGCCTTGAAAAATGGCTTTAAGCTGAAACATACTGCCGTAAGGGGAATCCTTTTTTATACCGATTGAACCACCGTAACCACCAATGCGTACACGGTTGTATTCTAAACCAAGATCTGATTCATAATCTGGGTTTATAGTTTCGTTGCCGAAGCCAAAGTAGTTTTCAGAGAAATTAGGGTTTTTAAAATGACCACCCAATAGGAAATTCCAACTGCCGAAGATGTTTGCAAATTCACCTTGGTAATTCAGTTCAAAACTATTGGTTGAAGAATAATACCCTAAACCGATGCTGTGTTGTTGTGAAAATGGATTTCTTTTAAAACCATACTGCGTTAGAACATAAGATGGCCCTATTTTAAAACCGTCGTCTGGATTGAACCCTATAGTTGGGAGAAAAAGATTTACAGTTTTGATTTCTTTTTTGTAATCGTAGGTATTGAAGTCATAATTATCGGTAAACCGAATGCTCGCGCCGCCTTTTTCTTCAACTGTATTCTTTTTGCTTTTTTGATCGTAAACCTTCACTTTTAGACCGTTAGCTATTTTATAGGTATCGTTATTTTGCCCTCCGATTAGGCGAATAAAAATAGGTTTGTTTCCTTTGCCTTTTACTTCGAACACATCGTCATCGTCTAGGCCATACACCCAAATTTGTTTAGTTTCTTTTGCATCATAAGTGCGATCCATCATTAAATAACCCTTTTCTCCATTTTTTATGCGGTAGGTTTTAATATTGGTTTTCCCTTCTGGTAAGCGGGTAATTTCGAAGTAATCGTCTTTATCTGTTCCGGTGACGGTCTGCAGTTTGGCGAGATGCTCGTAATATTCTTCGGCAATTTTTACAATATTATCGCGTCTTCCTTTTAGTTTCTTCATTATTTGAGAAGCAGTCTCATCTTGAACTTCAATTGGAAGATCTTTGAAAGCACTTTCTATTACTTCATCGGTTATATTTTTTTGAATAAATTGCGCTTCCTCAAGCCAAGTTTCTTCACCAACACGTTGTATTAAAGCGTGATCTAGTTTTATACCAGCTAAGTTAAGCCCCTTGGTATGTTTTACTTCTTCGTCATAAACTTGAAATTGATGGGCTGTGTTAAATAAAGTTCGTGCAATATCTAAAAGTGCTCCGTCAAAGTTGGAATAAACTTGGTCGCGGTCTCTTGGGATAGGATCGTAGGTTCTTGAACCGTCGTCGTTTTTATGTTCTGTAAAACGCCATTGGTCTGCATGACGGTCCCAGTCGCCCACCAACATATCGAAAACTCTTGCGCGTACAAAAGCTTTCTCATTGAGTGTGTATTTTTCGTCTTCTCTAAGTTTTTCAAGCAGGCCGTCTGAGCTTTCCATATCGTCTGGAAAATCAAAAACTTCTCCTGTGAAGGTTTCATCGGGGCGTTCTACGATCATATAAAGTTCATCACCATATTCTTCATTAAAACTACCTAGTGCCATTTGTTTTGGCACATAATACAGCTTAGGATTTGTGTGAAGAATACCTGCCGCCTCTGCTAATTTAGGTATCGTAAAGGCGCCATAAGGGTGTGCAGCGGTATAGAAATCTAGGATTAATTCTTCTGGGATGGTATTTAAAAAATCGTTTTCTATTTCCTTGTCCTTAATAATTACGGTTTGAAGAAATTGCACGGCACTCTTTTTTAATGCACGCATATTATAAGTTCGTCCATCTTTATCTTCTAACCTAAGTGAGCGTGTTTGATGCCCACCACCGGCGCGCATTACTTTCAAACCGCCGTATAGCGTGTCTAAAAGCACTGTTTTAGCGGTAACTTCGGTACCGTAAATATCTCTATAATGATCTCCCCAAAGGGATTTATAAAAGCCAGATTTGTTGATTAGTTCTTCAGTATAAACTTGTGATTTATAGGTTTCTGGAAAATTTTGGGTAAGCGTTGCATAGTCGTAACCACCTAAAGCGGGATATATTTCTTTTTGAAACATCATTTTATAGGTGCCATCATCTTCAGCTTTAAAAAACTGAACTTGGGAAGCGCCTGCTTTTGTTACATCTAATTTTGCAAAGCCTTGATGGCCATAAGCAAATTGCCCGAATTGCCCAAGGGAAGCAGCCGTAGCGCCAGAGCCAGAACCTGCCACAATTTGTTTTACGGAGCCGTCTTCAATATACTGCATAGATTCATCTTGACCAGAAACGAAAACCAAGCGATCAATATCTTTGGTAAGCACTTTTAGCCTGCCCATTAAATCTTTAATGGCTTCATTATAGCGGTCTTGTTTAGAGATTGCGCCTAATGTTTTTACTGGCTTAATAAAGGTGCTGAAAAAATCTTTGTGTATTAGTGGGTATTTACCGCCGTGTTCGCCGTAGGTAAGTAGTGGATGGTACATTGCAAAAACAATGGTTTTGGTGGCGTTTTTCTTTAGTTCGCCTTCAATTTCTAAAAAGAGTTTTGCGCGGGTTTTAATTTCGCATTTATCGTTCATTTTTGGGTTATCATCCCAATCTTCCAAAAACCACTGTGTATCCAAGGCAATTAAATGCACATCGTTATTTATATCAATACTCTCCAGTGGGCAGCCATTATTGGGTTGCAATACATCGGCATCTTTAAACTTCGATTTAAGAAAATCTTCTTCAAGCTCTAAGCCGTCAACGCCACCTTTCCAATCTCGATTTCCCGGAAGTACCACTACTTTGCCCTTGAAATCTTTAAGGGCATCAATTTGCTGTTGCATTGTTTTTTCGGCCTGTTTGGCTGCCTTTTCATCTTTGGATGGCATACCGGAAGGGTAGAAACTATTTCCTAAAAATAGCACGTAGCTATCTTTTGAATTGTTGTCTGATATATATTTCTGAAGAGATTTTACGGATTTTGAAAGTTCGTCGCCTTTATTTCCAGCATTTCCTATGAGGTAGAAGGTTTTATCTACATTTGCTGTAGCAATACTTTTGGGGGAAGTATTGTCAGCATTTCTATATAGTGGTTGGTAGGTTGCACAAGCCGAGAGGAGTAGGCCAGCGATAAAAGTTATAATGATGTTAATTTTATTCATATCTATTTATGTGGATTGAATTTTTATTACTTTGGATACCTAAATAACTAATATGAGCAATATAGTTGAAGCTACTGATAATTTTATCTTTCAATTGTTTAAAGATAAGCTTCCGAATACTTTCGTTTATCACAATTATACTCATTCAAAACGTGTTTATAAAAGTATAAACGAAATTATTGAAAATTCACAATTTGATGTTAAAGATGCTACCATACTGCGATTGGCGGCTTTGCTCCATGATACAGGCTATATAGTTAAGCGTGAAAACCACGAGGAGGAGGGTGTGCAAATAGCAACTGATTTTTTAAAAGAACAGGGTGTAGAAGCCGATATAATTGAGGGCGTAACCAAGTGTATACGAGCCACAAAATTTAAGAATACTGTACCAGATACTGCGCTAGAAAAAGCAATTCGCGATGCAGATAGTTCACATTTTGGGAAAGACTATTTTACCGAAGCTAGTGAGTTTTTGAGACAAGAATTTCTATTTCAGAAAGTACATAATTACACTTCCAAAGAATGGCAGGATGAAAATATAAAGGTTCTTGTTGAAGACCACCAATTTTATACAGATTATGCTTTAAAAAAGTGGCAACCAGTAAAGGAAGAAAATCTCGCTAAACTTTTAAAATCGCGTAAGAAAAGAAAAGAAAAAGTGCAGAGTGAGCGCGTAAAAGCAAAGTTAAAAGCGCAGTATAAAAATGACAGCCCAGATCGTGGTATTCAAACTTTTTATAGAACAGCCTTGCGGAACCACATGAAACTTAGTGATATTGCCGATACAAAGGCAAACATTATGCTCTCTGTAAATGCAATTATTATTTCGTTAGTACTTTCCAACCTAATCTCTAAGCTAGATAATAACAACTATTTAATAATTCCGACAGCAATTTTTATTCTTTTTAGTGCAATCACAATGATTTTGGCAGTTATTGCTACCCGTCCAAATGTTACCAGAGGTGAATTTACCAGAGAAGATGTAGCTAATCAAGCTGTAAATTTAACGTTCTTCGGAAATTTCCATAAAATGGAACTTAATGAGTATGAGTGGGCAATTGAAGAGCTTTTAAAAGATAGAGATTACGTTTATAAGTCGCTTACAAAGGATTTGTATTTTCTTGGACAAGTACTAGATAGAAAATATAGAATCTTGCGATTAACCTATACCATATTTGTGGCGGGCACTATTATTTCGTTAATTTCTTTCGCAGTTTTCTTTTATCTGGAGATGTGATTTTAGTCTTGAGATGTGAGATATTAGAGGTAGGACGTAGGACGTAGGACGTAAGACGTAAGACGTAAGACGTAAGAAAATTATAAAAATTGAGTTGATCAGAAGTGAAATTCTGACGGCTCAATTTTTTTTTGGGATTCGGGATTGATAAAATGGAATCACGAGCCACGACGATTGGAGATTTTAGATTGAAGGGAACCACGATCCTCCTACGCTGAAATAGCTTTGGAGGACGAAGGGAACCACGAACCACGACTGAAGGGAATCACGACTTGATGGTAACTTCAATTTGAAGTTCGGAACGTATTTTAGCTAGCGAAGCGGAGCTAAAATTTGTATCGAGAAAACCATTTGGGAAAACGAAGACGTACTGCTACCCCCCCCTTTGAAGGGGGGTCGGGGGGGGATGTTGTTGGTGGGAAACGAAATTGAAATCGAAAACCATATGTACATAATTAAATACGTCGCTACTCCCCTTTGGGGTTGGGATTTATTCTATATACTGCTATACGAGGGGGTTCGACTGCGCTCACCCTGACATTGGAAATGTGCTCAGGTCGGGCTGCTCACCCTGACAGTAGTACTGCGCTTAGCCTGACATTTATCTTAATACAACATTCGGGTAAAGAAGGGGGTTCGACTGCCCTTCGTCTACGCTCAGGACGGGCTGCTCACCCTGACATTGGAACTGTGCTCAGGACAGGCTGCTCACCCTGAGATATTGCTGGGATTCGGGATTGATAAAATGGAATCACGAGCCACGACGATTGGAGATTTTAGATTGAAGGGAACCACGATCCTCCTACGCTGAAATAGCTTTGGAGGACGAAGGGAACCACGACTGAAGGGAATCACGACTTGATGGTAACTTCAATTTGAAGTTCGGAACGTATTTTAGCTAGCGAAGCGGAGCTAAAATTTGTATCGAGAGAACCATTTGGGAAAACGAAAAGCTAATATCGAAGACGAATTGCTACTCCCCCCTTTGAAGGGGGGGTCGGGGGGGATGTTTTTGGTTGGGAAAGCGAAATTGAAATCGAAACTGAAAACGAGTTCGAAATCGAAAACCATATGTACATAATTAAATACGGCACTACTCCCCTTTGGGGTTGGGATTTATTCTATATACTGCTATACGAGGGGGTTCGACTGCGCTCACCCTGACATTGGAAATGTGCTCAGGACGGGCTGCTCACCCTGACATTGGAACTGTGCTTCGACTGCCCTTCGTCTACGCTCAGGACGGGCTGCTCACCCTGACATTGGAAATGTGCTCAGGACAGGCTGCTCACCCTGAGATATTGCTGGGATTCGGGATTGATAAAATGGAATCACGAGCCACGACGATTGGAGATTTTAGATTGAAGGGAACCACGATCCTCCTACGCTGAAATAGCTTTGGAGGACGAAGGGAACCACGACTGAAGGGAATCACGACTTGATGGTAACTTCAATTTGAAGTTCGGAACGTATTTTAGCTAGCGAAGCGGAGCTAAAATTTGTATCGAGAGAACCATTTGGGAAAACGAAAAGCTAATATCGAAGACGAATTGCTACTCCCCCCTTTGAAGGGGGGGTCGGGGGGGATGTTTTTGGTTGGGAAAACGAAATTGAAAACGAAATTAAAATCGAAATCGAAAACGATATGTACATAATTAAATACGTCGCTACTCCCCTTTGGGGTTGGGGACTTTAAAGCTGAGGGTAGTTGTATTTAATATTGAAAACTAGTAACGAGCGTTTTATTTAATCTTCCAGTTCCGAAATTAAATCGTCGTAGGTGTAATATTCCTTTACGGTGTCGTTGCTTTTACTATAAAGTATTTTTACACGTAAAGCCTTAAGGCCTGTTACACCTTGCAGATCTTCAAGATCTAAAAGTTCTACATCTTCCCCAAGCATATTTTGGTCCTGTAAAAAGTGAATGTATTTTAGGTATTCTTCTTCGTCTTCTTTTTGGGAATAAACGATTACAATTTTGCCTGGTTCCGTTATTCTTTCTTCGGTGCCTTTTATGTGTGCTTTGTCCACACGTTTTTTCACCACTTCATAACGTGCATTGTAAGTGCCATCTACATCAAAACGTTTTTCGTCCATACGAAAACGAAGCGATAGCGAACCATTAAACGCTAAAATCATTGAGGCAACGTCCAGTTTTATAGGCAAAGAATCTTTGAAACGGTAAAAAGTGTTTTCCATTTCGCACATTACTTGTAGCTGCCACAACTTAAGGTTTTTTAGATATATTAGGTTGAAAGTTCTCTCCTTAGTAATTGCTTCGCCAATGTACATATTGTGTTCTACCCCATCCGTTTTAAAACGTTCAAAATAATGCGGATACATTTTCTGAGCATCTTGTTGTTTTCTGTCTAAAACGGCTGCAAGCCTTTTATTGATATGCATTACAGACTCGTCGTAATCTCTGCGGAATTTATAAACGAAACCGGTGGTAGTGTCAATTAGTTTATAATATTCGTCTACCCATTCTCTATGTGTATCGTTATGTTGCCTAATATATTTAAACAGCGGAATGATTTCCGAAGAAATAAAATTCATAATCTTCCGCTCTGTATCAACTTGAAGGTTTTCCTTAATTTCTTTTGAAAAACTAACGATGCTAAATTTCATTTGCTCAAAAATGGGCAAAGAGCTTTGTTTGGCTAGCTTCTTTAAAAGCTCGTCTATATACGTTAGTTGAAGTAATAAATCTTCTTTGGTGGCTTCATTTCGCGCATCTGAAGAGCCTTTAATATCTGTTTGTCCGTATAAAGGATAAATATCTTGAAAAACAATTTCTTTAAAAATATTCGGATTTCCTTCATTTACAGCATTTAAATAACGCTTTGCTTCTTGACGGAATTTCCAGTGTACACTCGTATGAATAGAGGTACATTCATCTTGGATAATAAGCTCCAGTTCGTTCTCTAGGTTTTGCTTAGAACGCACTACGGAGTCTATTAAAAAAGGCATAATGTCGCGCAACTTATTGGCGTTAATTGTATTTAAATCGTTTGCATTGGGTGAAACCAGTTCTAAGACTCCCAAGATTTTATCGTTGAAAACAATAGACGCAAAAATGGAGCTCCTCATTCCCTGCTCCATCATTTTTTTATAAAGTATATTTTCTGGATATAATTTATGGTAACGCTCGGCATCGGTAACACAGTAGAACTCTTTTTGCTTAAAAAGTTTATAATAGGAAGCACTGCAAAGTGCATCTTTACTCAACTGAGATTTTTTGTCGTTGAGGATGAAACTCTTAATTTCTTTGAAGAGGTTACGTTCAAAAGATTCGGCTTCTTCGTTATAATTTGTAAAACCAACCATCAAATCTTTTAGGTCGAATATAGAACGAAAAATACGACTGAACTCTGTATTTTCAAATCCGCCATTTTTTTCTAGGCGAAGAAGATTCGTTTTAAAATCTGAAATAGAAACATTTAGGGTTACATCTGTAAGTGTTGCAATTACAAACCCATTAAACGTCCAGCTTTCAAGCGGAAACTTTTCTTTCCAAATAGCAATATCTTCGAAGCTTTCTAAAAGTTCGTTAATGTCTTCTTCAGTAATATCTTTAGCTTTTGAAGTTTTTTGGATATCTACAAAATCTGCATTATAAAGGAGTCTATAATTTTTCATCATTCCCCGTTCATCTGGAATGTTGTAATAATAAGACCTTCTAAAATCTACTTTTTTACCATAATATGCATTCAGAATAATGCTGCAACCCATTATATAAAACTGATCGTCATCAAAATTTGAGATGTCGAGAGAAAATTCATCACCGGCAGCTTTTATAATATTCTGATAGCGACGGGTGCTTTTAAAAGCCACCTCTTGAAATGGAATGGTTGCAAATTTTATTTCATTATCTGTTAAAATAGAAGGAAACAAAGGACCTAAAAGTATGCTTATTTGTTCTTTATATTTTGAAAGCTTCGCAAACTCAGAAATTCCTGAGGACAAAGCGGGATATTTTTTTTCGATCGAAAGTATTTCTTCAGCATAAATTCTATCGGTTGTATTTTCGGGCGAAATATCGCGATAGGCATCAAAAACGTTTTTGAAGCCTATTTTTATTTTCATCGGAAAAGGTCTCTTTTCCGCTATCGTTGGATCTTTTAACATAATGGTATAAAAGTAATGGTTAATAGGTCGGCAATATGTTAATAAATAACAAAAATACTGCTCCTTTCGCACATTGAGAGAATAAACTGCTACTTTTGCCCAAATTTTAAAATACTTTTTTATGAGACTAATTTTGGCTTCACTTTTAACTCTATCATTAATATCCTGTAACAATGACTCTGACAGCTATACGCTGGAAGGAGATGCTGTAGGATTTGCTGATGGAACGGAAATATATGTTTACACTTTAGAGAGCCGACAACCAAAGGTACTTGATACTATTACCGTTACTGCGGGTAAATTTTCTAAAACTTATCCGAAAAGCGACATTTCGACTTTGAACTTTTTGAGAATTAATGAAATTCAGGGTTCTGTATTGTTTTTTCCAGAAAATGAGGATATGAAAGCTACCATTTATAAGGATAGCATTCAGGCGTCGCGCATAATTGGAGGTAAGCAAAACGAGGCTTATAGTGCGTTTGTTGATAAGATGACTACTTTCAACAACAGAAAACAAGAAAGCATGGAGAATTTTCGCGAAGCGAGACTTGCTAACGATACTGCTACAATTGCAGCTATTCAGAGCCAAAACTTAAATATTGTTGGTGAAGAAACTGAATATAAAAAGAAATTTTTAAAAGAGAATAACAACACGCTCTTTGCAGCAATGCTTATTTCTGAAATGGTTAGCAGAAAAGAGCTTACTCCAGCTGAAGCCTCAGCATTTATTGAGAAGATGGATGAAAAGTTAACTTCGAATGTTATAGTTCAGGAATTAAACACCAATCTTGAAAGTTTGAAGAAAGCCGATGTTGGCAGCGCAGCACCTAATTTTAGTGCTCCAACACCAACGGGCGAAATGTTGTCTTTAAAAGATGCATTGGGAAAATACACAATTATCGACTTTTGGGCCTCTTGGTGTAAACCTTGTAGAATTGAAAACCCGAATGTTGTGAAAGTTTACAATAAATATCACGATAAAGGTTTGAATATTATTAGTGTTTCTCTTGACAAAGCAGAACAAAAAGACAAGTGGATACAAGCTATCAGTGATGATAAAATGGATTGGTTCCACGTTTCTAACTTACAGTTTTGGCAAGATCCAATTGCACAACAGTACAACGTACGTGCAATTCCTGCTACCTATTTGCTTGATGAAAATGGTATAATAATAGACAAAGACCTTCGCGGTGCAGCTTTGGAAGCAAAGATTGCTACTTTGTTGGGAGAGTAAGTTTAGACGAAATACGAAAGGGGAAATACGAACGACGTTAGACGTGAGACGAAAGACGAAAGACGAAAGACGAAATTAAAAAAAAGCCTCGGATTCAATATGGATCTGAGGCTTTTTTATGTAATATTTTCTTTTATTTCGTCTAAACTTTTAAACTCATTTACTTAGTTCAGAAGAAAGCTAACGTTTACAGAAGTTCTAATTTCCATTTCGCCTAGAGAGATGGTTTGTTCGCCACCGCCGGAGGAAGAATCCATCATTGCCATTTTATACATTGGGCTTGGTCCAGAGGACTGGTTAAACTCGCTTATAGAAACAGCTTTCCCAACACTTTGGTTTAGCACAGAGGCGTATTCCTTGGCTTTCATTTGTGCATTTTCTACTGCTTTTTTACGAGCTTCGCTTTTTAAAGTTTCTTCTTTTGAAGAGGAAAAGTTTACGCCGTCTATTCGGTTAATTCCTGTATCTATTAGCCCCTTCATGACAGCTTCATACTTTTTTAAATCGCGTAACTTCACTGAAAGTGATTGATTGGCAGCAAAGGTGTAGGTCTTACTATTGTAATCATAATTTTTGCTCAAGTTCATAAATTCGGTTCTCACATCTTTATCGGCAATATCCATTTTCTTTAAAAACTTTAGAACTTCGCTGATAGTCGCGTCATTTTGTTCTTTTAGCATTTTGGTGTTTTCACCAGTGTTTTCAACGCGAATGTTGATAGTAACTTCATCTGGCACAACTCGAACAATCCCTTCGCCCGTAACATCGATTGTTGGTGGTGGTAAAGTGTTTTGAGCCATAACAGCTGTGGTGGTAATTGCTAGGATTAAAAGGGTTTTTAGTGTTTTCATGTTTTTTTTTCTGTTAACTGTTATCTGTTGTGGGTTTTCGGTTGTCGGTTGTCAGTTGTGGGTTGTCAGTTCTCGGTTGTGGGTTGTGGGTTGTGGGTTGTGGGTTGTGGGTTGTGGGTTGTCAGTTCTCGGTTGTGGGTTCTCGGTTGTGGGTTGTGGGTTGTCAGTTCTCGGTTGTGGGTTTTCGGTTTTCGGTTGTGGGTTTTCAAGTCTAATAGTTCCTGTTTCGTTTACAGCTTACCTAATTTATGTAGAACGAATAAAAGAATTAACGGAATAGCCAGTAAAACAACAATCCACAGACTGGTTTCGAATAGGTAGGGTGCAAAAAGTAGTGTTAGCACATAACCGCCAACAGCACCGCCAACGTGGGCATCGTGACCAACATTCCCCAATCTTTTTTTCATTCCGTAGATGGAATACAACAAATATGCCATTCCGAAAAGCCAAGCAGGAATGGCTATTGGAATAAAGAACATATATAGCCCCATATTAGGGAAAAACAATATGGCAGAATATAATACCCCCATCACCGCACCACTTGCCCCTATTGCGCTGTAGTGATATTCATCTTTATGAAAATAGAACGAAAGTAGGTTTCCGACAATTAAACTGGCTACATAAATTATTACAAAATATGTAACTCCCACGCTCATAATTACAACAGGCGCAAAAAAGTAAAGTGTTAGCATATTGAATAGCAAATGCGAAAAGTCGGCGTGTAAAAAAGCGGAGCTAAACATTCGTATCTGCTCCCCTCGCCGAATACCAGCAATGTTGAATTTATATTTTTCGAAGAATGAAAAATCATTAAAGCCTTTAATTGAAATAATTACGTTGGCTGCAATGATGATTATGGTGGCTATGTCTATGTTTAGCATTTGAAAGTAGAGGTTAAAAGTTTGAAATACGAAATGGGAAAAACGAAATTTGAAATACGAAATACGAAATACGAAAATTGAAATGCAAAAATAGAAAATTAGAAACTATAAAATAAGGACATGGCTTATTGGTTTTGGTTCTTTCTAGCTGTTTTTATGGAAGCTACGGTGATTGCTACAAGTTCGTTGGCTTCTTTGTTTAATCTTTTTAAAGAATCTTGATTTTCATTTAAAATGTGTGTAAACATTTCTAGCCAGTACGCACTTTCATCGGCTTCTTCTTCAAGTATCTTCAATTTATTTATAAAATCGCGAGGTGATTTTCCTCTTAAGGCTGGACGATAATTGGCGCCCACAGAGCTGGAGCTTTTAATTAATTGATGAACATACGCATTGTACTCTCTTGAATTAGGGATTTTGGCGCACAGGTGCCAACAATCCAATGCAAATTTTTGGGTTCTTTGTTTTAGTTCGACACTCATAATCTAAATCTTAAGGTTACTACTTTTAAAATTATTATATTAATTTCAAAATAGTGTCTCATTCCTTTTAATTTTAAACTTCGCAGATACTATTTAAAACTTCCCATTTCGTATTTCGTATTTCAAATTTCAAATTTCAAAGAATAATTTAAGTAGTTTTGCACGAACATTTCCTATGCAAAGATTGCTTTATATACTAGCATATCCAATTCTTTGGCTGCTTTCCATCTTACCGATGCGCATTTTATATATCAAGTCGACTGCCTTGTTTTTATTAGTGTATTACGTGGTGGGTTATCGCAAAAAAGTTGTGAAAGACAACTTAGCATTAGTTTTTCCTGAAAAAACACAAAAAGAGCGAAACCGAATAGCGCGTGAATTCTTTAAACATCTCTGCGATATTATTTTTGAAACGGTGAAAGCGTTTACTATTTCGGAAAAGGAAATAAGAAAACGGTTTGTAGTTACCAATGCCGAAATACTGGATCCGTATTACAAAAACGATCGGAGTATTTTACTAATGGCTGGTCATTACGGCAACTGGGAATGGAGTGGTATTTTAAATAAGCTAATGCAGCATCAAGCGCACGCCGTGTACAAACCTTTGGGCAGCAAACAATTTGATACGATGGTGAAAAAGACGCGGGAGCACTTTGGCGCTATTATAGTAAGCAATAAAAAAATTGTGCCCGTCCTTTTTAGAAAGTGGAAAAAAGGAACCAAAACATTAACCTATATACTTTCCGATCAAACGCCAAAAATTGGTGCTTTTAAACATCGGGATACCTTTATGGGCATTGACGTACCGATGTTTACCGGCACTGAGGAATTAGCTAAAAAACTAGACTTCGCTGTAATATATCTTAAAGTTGAAAAAGTGAAGCGTGGCTACTACACCGCCACTTTTGTTCCTCTAGTGGACGAACCAAAACAACTCCCCGATTTTCAAATTACACGTATGTTTTTTGATGCCTTGGAAGAACAGATTCACGAGAAACCTGAGTATTATTTATGGTCGCATAAACGGTGGAAGCTTAGAAATCAAGCCTCCTAGAAATGTGAATGAGAGGTGAGAGGTGAGAGGTGAGAGGTGAGATTTTAGAGAACGAAATGGGAAATCGGAAATTAGAAATTAGAAAGTTGAAAAACGAAGCCGAATCAGTTCCCCCATCGGAATTTAGGGGACCTACCCTATTATTTCTTTAATCTCCTCAATAATTCTATCTGTCAAAGTATCTGCCTCTTCTTGGGTTTTTGCTTTGGGAAAATAAATTATACTTACCGTAGAAACACGATTAAAAGCTTGGGATAAGCTGTATAGGCTTTCGTTTAATTGTGGTTAATTTTGGGATATAAGAAGTTGTAGCCAATTAAATAATAGAAATTTACATTAGATTGAAACACACTAATACATAATGGCTTGATCAGTCCTTGTATACAAGTTGACAAAACAATATGAAATCATTATTACTCACTTTATTTTACACTAAGAAAGGTTTAAATCTTTTAGATGATGAATTTGAAGATGACTTGTTTAGAAAAAGTGTTTTTATCTTTTGTATTTATGGCGTAGTTAATTTCATACTAGATTTTAATGAGCAAGACAACAATGTTGGATTTTATCTAAACTTATTTTACCTTGTTATGACGGTGTTGTTATCTATTTTGATGGGAATGTTATTTTCTTACATTCTATATAAAATAGGAAAATGGATGGAAGGAAAAAGTAATTATATAGAGATATTTTCGCTTTATGCATATTCGATTCTTCCAACAGTTATTGGAGTTGTTATTGTTGGCGTTTTAAATATTACTGACTTTTTTGTTCACGATTATAACAATGCATATTCAAGGAACTTCATTCTTATTCTCGGTTGGTTTTTTTCATTAAAAATTCTTCTTCAAGGATTGCTAAAGTTTAACGACTATGGTATTAAAAAAGCTATATTAAACATATCTCCTTTTGTTATATTTAAAATAGGGGTTTTAGTATATTGCTTTTATTTAATTGGATAGAGCATATAAACTATTTTAGCTCAGTAATAATTAAATAAGTTAAACCCAGCAAAAAACCCATAAAAACTGTTATTATATTATGGACAAGAAAGTAGCTATAATAGATTTTACCAACGAGCTTAAAGACCCCATTAAGAAACTTAATTACGAATGGCTTGAAAAGTATTTTCGGTTGGAGCCGGGCGATACTAAATCGCTATCAAACCCAAAAGAGCAAATAATTGATAAAGGCGGTTTTATATTTTATGCCACACTTAATGATGAAATTGTGGGTACAGCTTCTTTATTAAAGAAAAATGATACTCTTTTTGAAATAGGAAAAATGGGGGTTACTGAAAGTGCGCAGGGCCACAAAATTGGAACAATCTTACTTGAACATTGCTTAAACGTAGCAAAAGAAAAAAAGATTAAAACCTTAATTTTATATACTAACAGCAAATTGCAGGCAGCAATTCACCTTTACAAAAAATACGGTTTTAAGGAAGTAGCCGTTGAAAAAGGTCTTTATGAAAGAGCTGATATTAAAATGGAGAAACACCTTTTTTAACCCCTTATTAAAAATTAAAAAACAAGGGTACTCAGGCTACTTCTAAATGCAATTGCGTGTTTGCAACGCTTAATCCTCCTAGGAAAAAATGCAATCACAAACACGCAACTAGATATTTAGAGAAATTTAGATTCCCGCTATTTCCTTTATTTCCCCAATAATTTTATCTGCTAAAGTATCTGCCTCTTCTTGGCTTTTTGCTTCAGTATAAATACGGATAATCGGTTCTGTGTTTGATTTTCTGAGGTGAACCCAGTTTTCTGCGAAGTCTATTTTTACGCCGTCAATGGTGTTTATATCTTCAGATGCATACTTTGCCTCCATTGCTTTTAAAATTGCATCAACGTCTAATTTTGGCGTAAGTTCAATTTTCTTTTTGCTCATAAAATAAGCGGTGTATTTTTTTCGAAGTTCGCTAACAGCGATTTTTTCTTCGGCCAAAAAACTTAAAAACAAAGCTATTCCCACTAGACTATCGCGTCCGTAATGCAACTCTGGGTATATAATACCGCCGTTTCCTTCACCACCAATTACAGCCTTCGTTTCTTTCATCTTTTCAACTACATTCACTTCGCCAACGGCACTAGCAGTGTAAGTTCCGCCATGTTTTTCGGTTAGGTCGCGCAAAGCTCGTGAAGACGACATATTGCTTACTGTGTTCCCCGGATTGTTTTGCAACACATAATCAGCCACAGCTACTAGCGTATATTCTTCGCCAAACATTTCGCCATTTTCATCTACAAAAGCGAGGCGATCTACATCTGGATCGACCACAATTCCGAAGTCGGCATTTTCTTCAACCACCATTTGCATCAAATCGCCTAAGTGTTCTTTTAAAGGCTCTGGATTGTGTGGAAATTCACCGTTTGGGGTGCAATGCAATTTTATAGTTTCAACGCCCAAAGCTTCTAAAAGCAAAGGCACTGCGATTCCGCCTGTAGAATTTACGGCGTCTACTA
This sequence comes from Aequorivita sp. IT1183, assembly GCF_058068265.1. Lineage (NCBI taxonomy): Bacteria > Pseudomonadati > Bacteroidota > Flavobacteriia > Flavobacteriales > Flavobacteriaceae > Aequorivita > Aequorivita sp. IT1183. The sequence continues at coordinate 113,592 of NZ_JBYRHS010000002.1, forward strand.
CCACTTTGAAGTCGCAGCTTTTAATGGCTTCGGCATTTACCAATGGCAACTCTAAAATTTCATCAATATGTAAATCGATATATGCATCGTTTTTGTGAATTTCGCCTAAACTGTCCACATCTGCAAACAAAATATTTCCGGCTTCGGCAATATCGAGAATTTGTTGTCCGGCGGCAGAATTTAAAAATTCACCTTTATTATTTAGCAATTTTAGGGCGTTCCACTGTTTTGGATTGTGGCTGGCAGTAAGTATAATTCCACCGTCGGCGTGCTCCATGGTTACAGCCATTTCGACCGTTGGAGTGGTTGAAAGGTTTAAATCAATTACGGTAATCCCCATCCCAACTAAAGTATTCATTACAAGTTGCTGAATCATTTCGCCCGAAATTCTAGCATCGCGACCAACAACAACTTTGTAGTTTTCTTTTTCGCGTTGCAATTTCACCCAGCTGCCATAAGCGGCGGCGTATTTTACTGCATCAATTGGAGTTAAGTTTTCGCTTTGTGCCCCGCCAATAGTTCCGCGGATGCCCGATATAGATTTAATAAGTGTCATTTTTTGCTGTTAATGGTTAATTGTATTGGGTATTTTATATTTCTAATTTCGTATTTCACATTTCGTATTTCACATTTCGTATTTCACATTTCGTATTTCGTATTTCGTATTTCAAAATGTCATTTTCTGAATTTATTTTTCAATTTTAAAAAGTACAGTTCAAAGTATGTATACGAAATATGCGCTATTAATAGCGTGCCTGCGAAGGTAAGCAGGTACATTAAAATTATAATCAAATTTCCGTTTAGATTTTGGAGCATTTCTATTTTGAGAAACAAAAATACCACGGCGTTTAAAACAATGGCGTGGTACATATAAATACCATAAGAAATACTTCCGAAGTGATTCAACATTTTGTTATTCACCGCTACTCCCCTATTATTAAAGGCTAGCGAATGAATGAAGAAACCAAAAAGCAAACAAGTAAATAAAGATGTAAGCCAAAGTGTTTCAAAATGGAATATATCTGTCACAAATAATAGTAAAGTTGCGACGCAAATTAGCAATGGAAAGATTGCTGAACGTTTTAAAAATTCGAGCTTTTTCTTCTCTTCGAGAATTGCAATCACCCCACCTGCAAAGAGGTAATAAAACACAAATGTAAATTTGCGAAGCGCTATAAAAACATCGGACCAATAAAGGATGAAATAACCTAATAGCAAAACGCTTAAAACACGCAGAATCCATTTCGTATTCATAAAAAATAGCAAAGGTGCAATTAAGAGATAGAACTGCTCTTCGATGCCGATAGACCACAGTATTTCTAAGATTCCGCCGGGTTCGTAAACTACTGCGAAGACGTTCGGAAGAAAGAAAACATTGTAAAGAAAGGCTTCTTTCCAAGTGTAATTAATTTCAAAAGGTATGTTTAAATAGGGTAAAAGAACATTGTAAAATAGCAAGCCGAAGCCCAAAACCAGATAGTAAAGCGGAAAGATTCGCAGTATGCGCCTGATATAAAAATCTTTTATGGAAAAAGCGCAGCGGATTTTGGCGCGATAGATTAACCGAATTATCAAGAAACCGCTCAATGTAAAAAACATGTACACCGCCTCCAACCCACGGTGAAAAACGGGAAGCCCATCAAAATAAGGCAAACCCTGATTCGCAGAAAGTTGGGGTAAGTGAAAAAGCAACACTAAGGAAGCTAGAAAAAACCGTAAAGGATCTAAATTGGGTAACCTGTTCAAATTTCAGTTTTACAGTTCAAAAATACATATATTTATTGAATGAATTTTTTAGCCCACATCTATCTCTCTGGCGGGGATGAAAGCATTATAATTGGTAACTTTATAGCAGACGGCATTAAAGGCAAACGCTATGAAAAATACCCGCCGCAAATAGCAAAAGGTATATTGCTGCACCGCGCTATCGATACATTTACCGATGCCCACCCCACTGTTCATCAAAGCACCGCGCGGCTTCACAAAAATTATAGTCATTATAGCGGCGTTATAGTGGATATATTATACGATCATTTTTTAGCGAAAAACTGGAGCAAATATTCAGATCAACCATTAGATGAATATGTACAAGATTTTTATGAATTGCTTCGGAAAAACTTCACCATTCTACCCGCGCGTATTCAACGTATGATGCCTTATATGATAGCTGATAATTGGCTGCTAAGTTACGCCACCGTTGAAGGTATAGGCAAGATTTTAGCACAGATGAATGTACGCACCAAAGGAATTTCAAAAATGAATTTAGCCGTGGCAGAGCTCGAAGAATTTTATGACGAATTTGAAGCTGAATTCACTTCCTTTTTTGAAGAATTAATTGCCCATTCCAACCAAAAACTTATAGAATTATGAAACTATATATTTCTTTCTTGCTTGTACTGATGTTGGTTTCTTGCAAAGAAAAGCCACAAGCAGAAACTCAAGTAGTAGCTCCAAAAGTTGAAGTAAAAGCCGTAATTGCCGATAGTGCGATGGTTGTTTCCGCACGTGCCGAAGCCTCAAAAATTGGTTTAGAAATTTTAAAAAGTGGCGGTAATGCTTTTGATGCAATGATAGCTACACAAATGGCTTTGGCCCTTACACACCCCAACGCGGGTAATCTTGGCGGTGGCGGATTTATGGTTTATAGAACTGAATTTGGCGAAATCGGCACTTTAGATTTTCGTGAAAAAGCTCCGCTGGCGGCAACAAGAGATATGTATTTAGACAAAGACGGGAATTACTTGCCAGAAAAAAGTACCGACGGCGCCTTGGCAGTTGGCGTTCCTGGCAGCATTGCAGGTATTTTCGCGGTTCACGAAAAATTTGGCTCGCTTCCTATGGAAATACTTCTTAAACCAGTAATTGAACTTGCTAACAAAGGATACGTAATTACGGCAAAACAAAAGGCGCGTTTTGATGAATACAAAGAGCAATTTGAAAAAATAAATGGCGAATCTTCCATTTTTACTGAGGTTTACAATGCGGGGGATACTTTAAAAAACACATCGCTGGCAAATACATTAACCAGAATTGCGAAAAATGGTAGAGCCGAATTTTATGCTGGGGAAACTGGGAAAAAGATGGTTGATTTTCTGAAGAAAAAAGGCGGGATAATCACTCAAAAAGATTTAGATGCATACGAAGCTGTTTGGCGCGAGCCCCTAGTTTTTAAATATAAAGATGTGAAGCTTATATCTATGGCGCCACCGTCTAGTGGCGGAATTTGTCTTTCGCAGATTTTACAAATGATTGAACCGTTTCCAATTGCTGAATACGGGCATAATTCATTAAAATATATGCAAGTCTTGGTGGAGGCCGAAAAGCGAGCTTATGCCGATAGAAGCGAATATTTAGGCGATCCTGATTTTGTGGATATTCCGGGAGATTCGTTGCTGTCTAAAACATATCTTACAGAAAGGATGAAGAATTTTTCATTTGAAAAAGCAACTCCTTCTGAAGAAATTAAACCTGGAAAAATAACTAGCAATGAAAGTATGGAAACCACGCATTATTCCATAGTAGATAAATCTGGGAATGCAGTTTCTGTTACCACAACTCTTAATGGTTCTTATGGTTCCAAACTTTATATATCGGAGCTTGGTTTCTTTTTAAACAATGAAATGGACGACTTTAGCGCCAAGCCCGGATCGCCAAATATGTTTGGCTTAATTGGTGGTGAAGCCAACGCCATTGAGCCACAGAAAAGAATGCTAAGTTCTATGACGCCCACCATTGTTGAAAAAGACGGCAAATTATTAATGATTTTAGGTACTCCCGGCGGTTCCACGATTATAACATCTGTATTGCAAACATTTTTGAATGTTTATGAATTTGATATGAATATGCAGGAAGCTGTAAATGCGCCGCGTTTTCACCATCAATGGATGCCAGATGTAATTTTAGTTGAAGAAAATGGTTTTTCTCCAGAAATTATAACGGAACTAAAAACGAAAGGATATTCTTCCAACTCCGAAATACTGCCCCAAATTGGCGCCGTAGACGCTATTTTGATCTTACCAAATGGCAAACTTGAAGGCGGTGCGGACAGCCGAGGTGACGATACCGCCATAGGGTATTAAATATGAATTTCTTCATGTTTTACAAAAAAAAAGTGCATTACGTCGAATATAAATTAATTCGACTTTAAAAAAGACTAGTTTTGAGGCCTTAAGAAGAATTGGCTGTTTAAACTGATCCTTCTTAATTAAAAAACTAACGACTTTTATTATAACCTACTTTATAATATTGAGTCGAAATACGAATCATTTTAAACCTATAAAAAATTTTATTACAGTAAAATTTCTTCTATTACAATCTCAGCATAATTAAATGATAAGCCCCTGTCAAATAAATCTATGAGGATAAAACACTTACTCAAAAAGTGGTATTCTACTTTCGCGTTTATTATAAGTATAATTATTTGCATTGTGCTAATAATTCTACTTTACGATAAGTATGAAAATACACTAGGCTTTACCGAACAACTAAGAAGGATGACTTCTATTTTTATAGGAATCAGTGGGTTTTTAGCGGCAATATTGATGGTTTTTTTAGCAACTTCTGCAATGACTCAAAAAAATAGAAAAGCTAAACTAACCGAGAAAATAAGCAAGACTACCCAAAAGATGCACAATTTCCGGTCGATTGCCGAGATTTTGGTGAATTCAAATCTTTGGCTTCCTGGGCTGAAGGATTATATGGAAAAGGAGTTTACTAATCTTTCCTATTTTGATGTGAAAGAATTTTACAACGGAAAATCAAAACTAGCAATAGACTTTCTAGAAGAAACGTCACGTTTTAGCAAAACTGAAAATCTTTATTTGGAAGCAAAAGCGCTTTTAATGACCAAGCCCAAAGACATCCAAGTTCGGGAAACAATAGAATACCCCGTTTTTTACGAGAGCGACATAGTTCAAAAATGGGTTAAACACAAATGCGGTTCGGGATTGTGGTATGCCTTTGGGTATAAATTTGGTGATTACAGGGAATTACTCAATTTAAAAGCAGTAACGGATCGCCATCAAGAAAAAATACTTACGCTGGCAAATACAATTGATAACGACGTTTTTGAAAAATCATCGTTTAACGAAGTATTCTTTGCTAAACTATGGGAATATTTAACCAAGGAGGTAGTGCCAACGCTTTTCCATTTTCAGAGAGAATTAACCCGAAAAACGCCTCAATTAATCTATTATTTGTACACTGTTTTTGTGCTGTTAATTATATTCGGAGTGCTCTTTCCGATGACTTATTTAATGCTAAATTTCTCCGTTTTCTTTATAATCTTAGGTTACTCTATTGTTCTGAGTACCATATTTTTTATTTCTATAACCTTTCATATTTTCCTCTCAAAAGAAGTGAATTCCTAGGTTTATAAGCGAACAATAATTTGAGCAAAAATTAACATCCGTCAAAGCGCATGCGTTCTTTAATTTCGGTTCAATTGAGTACCTTTGCGAGCTATGTCGAAAAATGAGGATTTTATAGAAGTTTTGGGCGCGCGCGTCCACAACTTAAAGAACATTGACGTTCGTATTCCGAGAGAAAAATTAGTAGTAATTACAGGGCTTTCCGGCAGCGGAAAATCCTCTTTGGCGTTTGATACTATTTACGCTGAAGGGCAACGCCGTTATATTGAAACGTTCTCTGCATATGCCAGACAGTTTTTGGGAAGTTTGGAACGTCCCGATGTAGATATAATTGAAGGCCTCTCCCCCGTTATTGCCATTGAGCAGAAAACTACGAGTAAAAGTCCGCGCTCTACAGTTGGTACCATTACCGAAATTTACGATTTTCTTCGCCTTTTTTATGCCCGAGCCAGCGATGCATACAGTTATAACACAGGCCAAAAAATGGTGAGTTATAACGATGAGCAGATAAAGCAACTTATTTTAGAAGAATACGCAGAGAAAAAAGTTAGCATACTTGCGCCAGTAATTCGTTCCAGAAAAGGTCATTATCGTGAGCTTTTTGAACAAATTGCCAAACAAGGTTTTTTGAAAGTACGCGTGGATGGCGAAGTGCGAGATATTGTAAAAAGCATGAAAACCGATCGTTACAAAACTCACGATATAGAGATTGTTATTGATCGCTTAAAAATTCCTTCGCCCACTTTAGCCATGGCTGCCGAGGGTGAAGTAATTGATAACCATAAAAGACTTTCTGAAACCATAAATACAGCAATGTATCACGGTGAAGATATTTTGATGGTTTTGGATAATGATACAAATGAAGCGCGTTATTTTAGTCGTTCGCTGATGTGCCCGAGTTCGGGAATTTCATATCCAAATCCTGAGCCGAATAATTTTTCTTTTAACTCTCCAAAAGGAATGTGCCCGCATTGCAAAGGACTGGGGAAATTGTACGAGGTAAATTTGAATAAATTAGTGCCTAACCCAAAACTTTCTATTAAGCAAGGCGCTTTGGCAGCACATGGGCCTCAGAAAAATAATTGGGTATTTAAGCAACTTGAATTAATTGCAGAGCGTTTCAATTTTAAATTGAGCGACCCGTTCGAAAAAATTCCGCAGGAAGCAAAAGATGTTATCTTTTTCGGCGGAAATGAAAAATTCGATATTGAATCGAAAGCACTTGGAATTACTCGAAGCTATAAAATAGATTTTGAAGGTGTTGCTACCTTTATCCAAAATACTTTCGACGCCAGCGAAACCACTTCATTAAAACGATGGGCGAAGGAATATATGGATAAAATTCCGTGTCCGGAGTGTAACGGAACACGACTTCGCAAAGAATCGCTTTTCTTTAAAGTGAATGGAAAAAACATAGCCGAGCTCGCCCATATGGACGTAGTGGAACTGGCTGAATGGTTTAAAAATCTTGAAAAACACCTTGGTGAAACTCAACTAAAAATTGCTTCAGAAATCATAAAAGAAGTGCGTTCAAGACTTCAGTTTTTGGTAGATGTGGGATTAACTTATTTGGCTTTGGACCGCAGTTCGAAGTCACTTTCTGGTGGTGAAGCGCAACGAATTCGTTTAGCCACACAAATTGGTTCGCAGTTGGTGGGCGTGCTTTACATATTAGACGAGCCCAGTATTGGTTTGCATCAACGCGATAATGAGCGGTTGATTAATTCACTTAAGCAATTACGAGAAATAGGCAATTCGGTAATTGTTGTGGAGCACGACAAAGATATGATTGAGAGCGCCGATTATGTGATAGACATTGGCCCAGCTGCTGGAAGGCATGGAGGCGAAATTGTTTCTGAAGGCACGCCAGACGAAATAAAAAAGCACCACACGCTTACTGCAGACTACTTAAATGGAACGAAAACTATAGAAATTCCGAAGGTACGCAGAAAAGGAAACGGCAAAACTTTGACGTTAAAAGGTGCTACAGGGAATAATTTAAAGAACGTAACGGTAAAATTTCCGTTGGGAAAAATGATAGGCGTTACAGGCGTTTCAGGCAGCGGAAAATCGACGCTCATCAACGAAACCCTTTATCCTATTATGAATGCACATTTTTTCAATGGGGTGAAAAAACCGATGCCCTATAAAAAGATTCTAGGGCTTGATAACTTAGACAAAGTAATAGACATTAACCAATCGCCAATTGGAAGAACGCCACGAAGCAATCCAGCGACTTATACGGGCGTTTTTTCGGAAGTTCGAAATCTATTCGCTAAAACTTCCGAATCTTTGATTAGAGGTTATAAGCCGGGCAGATTTAGTTTTAACGTAGCTGGCGGACGTTGTGAAACATGCAAAGGTGCTGGTTTACGTGTTATTGAAATGAATTTTCTACCCGATGTTTATGTGGAGTGCGAAACCTGCCAGGGCAAACGTTTTAACCGCGAAACTTTAGAAATTCGATATAAAGGAAAATCGATTTACGATGTTTTGGCAATGACCATTAACGAGGCTTCAGAATTTTTCGAAAATATTCCGAAGATACACAGAAAAGTAAAAACAATAAAAGACGTGGGCTTAGGTTATATAACCCTTGGCCAGCAGTCAACAACACTTTCGGGTGGGGAAGCACAGCGTATAAAACTGGCAACAGAACTTTCCAAGCGCGATACTGGGAATACGTTTTATATTTTGGATGAACCCACTACGGGACTTCACTTTGAAGACATTCGTGTGTTGATGATTGTGCTGAATAAATTAGTAGAAAAAGGAAATACTGTTTTAATAATTGAACATAACCTAGACGTAATTAAAACGGTAGATTATATAATAGATATTGGTCCCGAAGGCGGAAGACAAGGTGGGAAAGTTATGGCACTGGGAACGCCCGAAGAAGTGGCTGAAGACAAAAAAAGCTATACAGCAAAATTCCTTAAAAAAGAATTACTTTAGCGACTATCGATATTCAAAATTCAAGGTTTAGTATTTAGAAACCTTGAATTTTATATTTTTAACATTGAATTAAACGGAATGAGAGACGAACAAATACCGAAAAACTGGAATCAAGTAAAAACGAACGACTCGTGGGCGATTTTTAAAATCATGGGAGAGTTTGTGAATGGTTACGAAAAAATGAGCCGCATTGGCCCGTGTGTTTCCATATTTGGTTCTGCCCGAACTAAACCCGATAATCCTCATTATAAACTTGCTGAAAATATTGCTAAAAAAATTACCGAAAACGGTTATGGTGTTATTACTGGCGGTGGCCCCGGAATTATGGAAGCGGGAAACAAAGGCGCACATTTGGCTGGTGGAACTTCGGTAGGATTGAATATTACATTACCTTTTGAGCAGCACGACAATCCTTATATTGACAGTGATAAAAGCATTGATTTTGATTACTTTTTTGTGCGCAAAGTAATGTTTGTAAAATACTCCCAAGGATTTGTTGTAATGCCCGGCGGCTTTGGTACCTTGGACGAATTCTTTGAAGCGTTAACGCTTATTCAAACACATAAAATTGATAAGTTTCCAATTATATTAGTGGGCACCGCATTTTGGGGTGGTTTATTCGAATGGATAAAAACTACACTAGTGGAAGCCAATAACAACGTTAGCCCCGAAGATTTAGACTTGGTTCATTTAGTAGATACTGAAGATGAAGTACTTAAAATCTTGAATGATTTCTATAATGAATACAATCTAAGCCCGAACTTTTAATTTTTTCGGTCTCACCAATTTTTAAATTCATACAAATTTTTGTTAGCTAAAAGAATCATATTTCTATTTCTATTTTGTTTGGTAATTCAAGCGAAGGCGCAGCATATTATAAATATTGACGCCACGCTGAACCCTGGGCAAAAGACGCTTTCAATTAAACAACAACTTACCTATAAAAACACTTCTACAGATACGTTAAAAGTGCTTTATTTATTTGATTGGGCTAATAGTTTTTCTTCTAAAACGAGTCCGTTAGGGAAGCGTTTTGGTGAAAACTATGACAGTTCTTTTCAATTTGAAAAAGAAGAAGATCGCGGGAGAACAACTATTGAAAAAATTTACAACAATTCTTCAATTCCAATACAATGGCAGCGCGGAGATGAAGTAGATATTCTGAAGGTTATTCCTGAAAAAATAATTTACCCGGGCGATAGTTACACTTTCAATTTAGACTATGTAGTAAAAGTTCCCGACAGTAAGTTTACACGCTTTGGGGTGGATAAACAAGCTAATTTTAAATTGCGAGATTGGTATATTTCGCCAGCAGTTTATAACGGCGAATGGCAAATTTATAGCAATAAGAACACCTTCGATCTTTATTTATCTCCTTCGGAGTTTTCAATTTCGCTTCATATTCCAAAGAATTATTCTGTAACCTCAGATTTAGATTTGGTTTCGGAAGATATTTCAGAAAACAAAAAGAATATCTCTCTTGAAGGTAGCTACAGGATTAGCACTGTTCTCTACCTAGACAAAAATCCAAACTTCGAAACTATTGAAACCGATAAGTTATCGATAGTAACAAACTTGCAAAGTGGCAAGATAAATCCACCGGTGCAGGCGTTGTTGATTGATAGAATCGCACATTTTTTAGATGAAAAACTCGGCCCCTATCCGTTTAAAAAAATGGTTATCAGCGACACAGACTACAGAACAAATCCTGTTTATGGTCTTAACCAATTGCCCAGTTTTATAAGTCCGTATCCCGATGGTTTTGAATATGATATGGAGCAGTTAAAAACCATCACTCGGCATTATATTCAAAACACCCTCATTTTAGATTCGCGTAAAGATTATTGGTTGCAAGATGCGCTTCAGATTTATTTGATGATGGAATATGTAGACACCTATTATCCGAAAATGAAGATAATAGGCAATCTTAGTGATTGGTGGATTATACGTTGGGCGCACGCGGCAGAATTAGAATTTAACGATCAATATTCGATGCTTTATTTAAATATGGCGCGCAGCAATATTCACCAAGCTTTAACTACTCCGAAAGATTCGTTGTTGAAATTTAATATGAATATTGCCAACGGCTATTACGGCGGAAGTGGTTTGCGTTATTTGAATGATTACATAGGCGATTATATTATAAATGAGAGTATTAAAGAGTTTTACTTAACAAATAAATTGAAACCCGTAAAAACTTCAGATTTTGAAGAATTACTCACGAGCAAAACAGATCTCCCAATCAATTGGTTTTTTGAAGATTTTGCCGATACTCGAACTACCATTGATTTCAAAATAAAAAGAGTTGAAAAGCAAGGGGATTCATTGAAGGTTTTTATAAAGAACAATAGAAAAAGTGAATTGCCTATTTCGCTTTACGGTTTAAACGATGATGAAATTGTCTATAAAACGTGGACAAAGCCCATGGATAGTATAACATCTATTACCATCCCTGCGGAAAACATTAAAAAACTTGCTTTAAATTACGAAGGAAGAATTCCAGAATACAATCTTAGAAATAACTATAAAGCTGTAGAAGGATTATTCAATAAACCTGTCCAGTTTCGTCTTTTCCAAGATGTGGAAGACCCTAAGTTCACTCAGTTTTTCTTTATGCCCATCTTTGAATATAACCTTTATGATGGGGTTTCGGCTGGACTGCGACTTTACAACAAAACGGTGCTGCCAAAGGCAGTGCATTATAGCGTGGAGCCACAGTTTGGGTTTCGCTCTAAAACACTCGTTGGGAGGGCTTCTGTAAGTTATTTGCAGGCTATGGATCAAGGAGAATTATACGCTATGCGTTATGGGTTTTCTGGGAATTATTACTCCTACGACCGTGGATTATTTTATAAAAAATTTACGCCATACATCACATTTGCCTTCCGAAATAAGGATTTAAGAGATAATGAAAAGCAATTCATAAACCTGAGAAACGTAAATGTTTACAGAGACGAAAATCCTAATGATCCCGATCAAGAGCCAAACTACAGTGTTTTCAATATGCAGTATGTTTACTCTAATCCGAATCTAATTAATTATTTTAGAGGGGTTGTAGATTATGAAATTTCTTCGAAATTCAGCAAGCTATCTGTAGATTTTGAATACCGAAAACTCTTTTTAAGCAACCGTCAATTAAATCTTCGTTTTTTCGCGGGGGTATTTCTTTTTAACGATACGAGAGAAAATGAGGATTTCTTCAGTTTTGCACTGGATCGTCCAAACGATTATCTTTTCGATTATAATTATTATGGCCGAAGCGAAAATTCAGGCCTTTTTAGCCAACAACTCATAATTGCCGAAGGTGGCTTTAAATCGCAGTTAAAACCTGCATTTGCAAACAGTTGGATGGCTACCGTAAATGCAAGCACCAATATTTGGAAATGGATTTATGCCTATAGCGATGTGGGATTAGTAGCGAATAAAGAGCGTGGCATAAATGCTGTTTTTGACAGTGGTATTAGGCTGAGTTTGGTTGCAGATTATTTTGAATTGTATTTTCCAATCTATTCAGATTTAGGTTTTGAACCAAACCTGCCACATTATGATGAAAAGGTAAGATTTATCGTTACTTTAAGCCCGAAGACTTTATTGGGGCTTTTTACGCGAAGATGGTACTAGGGTTGAAATTCCAAATAACAAACGCCAAATAACAAACGCCAAATAACAAATTCCAAATAACAAATAGCAAATTTCAAAAACCATAATGCAAATACTAAATAACTGGCGAATCATCTTATTACTTTGTCTTACGCTTGGCTTGGCTCCTTTCTTTCCCGAACCACATATTTGGGGGAAAGTGAAATGGATTACAGGTGGTGCCGAGGGAATGCAAGCGGCAGATTGGTTTGATGTTTTGCTTCACGGTTTTCCATTTATTTTATTGCTTAGGTTGCTGATTGTGAAGCTCCTTCCCTCAAAAACGAAATAAAACGATAAAAAGGCTTACCTTTTAAAATTCACAGTACTCAATTTAGCATTGCGAAACACCCTCAATTTTGCTATTTTTGTATTCCTAAAAATAAATTTCATGCAGACAGACCCAAAGACAAACGGCGAGATTTCCTTTAACGATTTTAAAGAAACAGTTTTAAAAGATTATAAAATTGCTGTTACCAGCCGTGAATGTAGTCTACTAGGGCGTCGCGAGGTGCTAACAGGGAAAGCGAAGTTTGGAATTTTTGGCGACGGGAAAGAAGTGCCACAACTGGCTTGGGCAAAAGCATTCCAAAATGGCGACTGGCGCAGCGGATACTACCGCGACCAGACTTTTATGATGGCAATTGGCAAATTGACTATCGAGCAGTTTTTTGCAGGATTATATGCGCATACTGATATAAAAGCAGACCCGATGAGTGCCGGAAGGCAAATGGGTGGTCACTTTGCAACCCACAGCTTAAATGAAGACGGTAGCTGGAAAAACCTTACACAACAAAAAAATAGCAGTGCTGATATTTCACCAACAGCTGGGCAAATGCCTCGTTTATTGGGCTTGGCACAAGCTTCAAAAATATTTAGAAACGTAAGCGGAATTGAAAACAAAACCAATTTTTCTATCAACGGTAACGAAGTTGCTTGGGGAACTATTGGAAATGCAAGTACCAGCGAAGGCTTATTTTGGGAAACCATAAATGCAGCCGGCGTACTACAAGTACCAATGGTTATGAGCGTTTGGGATGATGAATATGGAATTTCCGTTCACGCAAAGTACCAAACTACTAAAGAAAATATTTCTGAAATCTTAAAAGGTTTCCAACGTAACGAGGAAGAAGACGGTTATGAAATCATCCGTGTAAAAGGTTGGGATTATTCAGACCTTGTTGATGTTTATAACCGTGCATCAAAAATTGCACGCGAAGAACACGTTCCCGTTTTAATTCACGTTCAACAATTAACGCAGCCACAAGGCCATAGTACTAGCGGCTCTCACGAACGTTACAAAAGCAAAGAACGATTAGCGTGGGAAACAGAATACGATTGCAACGTAAAGATGCGCGAGTGGATTCTTGAGAGTGAAATTGCTACTGACGAAGCTTTAGTTGAAATAGAAAAAGAGATAAAGAAAAAAGTTCGCGACGGTAAAAAAGCTGCTTGGGAAGCATTTGTTGCGCCACAAAAGAAGGAACAGCAAGAAGCGATTGTTTTTCTTAGCAATTTAGCCGAAAGCAGCGCTAACAAAAGTTTCATTGAAAAAATAAAAAACGAATTGGCTTCCGAAAAAGAGCCTTATCGTAGAGATATTCTCACCGCTACCAGAAAAGCGTTGCGATATGTTGTAAGTGAAGATTCTTCTGAAAAGAAACAACTTCAGGATTGGATTACGAATTATTACGAATTAATTCAACCTAAATACGGCGCACACCTTTATTCTGAAGCCACGGAGAATGCTAGAACAATTAAGGAAGTACTTCCCTCCTACGCTGATGATGCAGAAGATGTAGACGGACGTGTAGTTTTAAGAGATAATTTTGACGCCATGTTTACCAAACATACAGACGTCTTAATTTTTGGGGAAGACAGCGGCGAGATTGGCGACGTAAATCAAGGTTTGGAAGGAATGCAGGAAAAATACGGCAAATTACGAGTTGCCGATGTTGGAATTCGCGAAGCGACTATTCTTGGACAAGGAATTGGGATGGCTATGCGTGGCCTCCGCCCTATTGCCGAAATTCAATATCTTGATTATATATTGTATTGTCTTCAAATAATGAGTGATGATTTGGCGACCGTTCGTTACAGAAGCAACGGCACGCAAAAAGCACCGTTGATTGTTCGTACACGCGGCCATAGGCTAGAAGGAATCTGGCATAGTGGTTCGCAAATGGGCGGATTAATTCATTTGCTTCGTGGAATGTATATTTTGGTTCCAAGAGATATGACTAAAGCTGCAGGTTTTTACAATACTTTATTGGAGACCGATGAACCAGCACTAGTTATAGAATGCTTAAACGGCTACCGCTTGAAGGAAAAAATGCCAAATAACTTAGGCGAATTCAGAACACCAATTGGAGTTGTGGAAACTATTAAAGAAGGAAAAGACATTACGTTAGTTTCCTACGGAAGTACTTTAAGAATCGTTGAGGATGCAGCAAAAGAGCTTCAGCAAGCAGGTATTGATGCGGAAATAATAGATGTACAAAGCTTACTACCGTTAGACATTAATCACGATATGGTAAAGAGTGTTGCTAAAACCAACAGGCTTCTCGTTATAGACGAAGATGTGCCCGGTGGTGCATCTGCCTATATTTTAAACCATATTGTAGAAACACAAGGCGGTTATAGACACCTAGACAGCAAACCACAAACACTTTCAGCTAAAGATCATCGTCCGCCGTATGGCACCGACGGCGATTATTTCACGAAACCTTCAATAGAAGATGTTTACGAAAAGGTTTATGACATTATGCACGAGGCAAATCCAAGTGGTTTTCCAAAGCTGCGCTAAATCAATTTTCGCAATTTATTAAAAAGAATTATGTCGGTTTAAAATATTTATTCTACTTTCGTAATTCACAATTAAAGAAAACAAACAAGTCTATGTTACATTTAAGCTTAAATATTAATAATAATAATAACGAGCTCCCGTAACTAAAACTTGTCGCGATATACAGCCCGTCAGGTTTTTTCCTGACGGGCTTTTTTTTTGAATTCCCGCGAAGGCAGGAATCTCCAAAGCCAGTTTTTGGATTAGACAGAGATTAAGATGAAACATCAAATAAAATTATTACTAACTAAGTTCCTATAATTAGCAGGAGCCTAAAACAAGGAGGCCGCTTAACGGGTTGGGAATCTCGATTGAGATTCCCGCTTTCGCGGGAATAATATGTGTGGAATTGTATGTGCATTTAAACTTAAAGAGTCTGCTGAGGCATTGAGACCTCAAGTATTATCGATGGCAAAATGTATCCGCCATCGCGGACCAGATTGGAGTGGAATTTTTAGTAACGACAAAGCCATTATGGCTCATGAGCGACTAGCAATTGTAGATCCTACTTCAGGGAAGCAACCGCTTTTAAGCAGTGATAAAAATCTTGTATTAGCCGCAAATGGCGAAATTTATAACCATTCGGAACTTCGGAAGCAATTCAAAAATTATGACTTTCAAACTAAAAGTGATTGCGAAGTTATTCTTCCGTTGTACAAAGAAAAAGGTGCTTCATTCTTAGATGAAATGAACGGTATCTTCGGCTTTGCGCTTTACGATGTTGAAAACGACAACTATTTTATAGCGCGCGACCATATGGGAATAATACCTTTATATATGGGTTGGGACCAAAACGGAACCTTTTATATAGCTTCAGAATTAAAAGCTTTAGAAGGTGTATGCACCAAGATTGAACTCTTCCCTCCTGGCCATTATTTAGATAGCCGCGAAGGCGAATTGAAACGTTGGTACACTCGCGATTGGATGGATTATGAAAACGTAAAGGACAACGCAACAGAAATTGCTGAACTTCGTAAAGCATTAGAAGCCGCTGTACACCGCCAATTAATGAGTGATGTGCCGTACGGAGTTTTACTTTCTGGAGGATTAGATTCTTCGATAACCTCTGCAATTGCTCAAAAATACGCTGAAAAACGAATAGAGAGCGAAGACACCGAAGGAGCTTGGTGGCCCAAACTTCACAGTTTTGCTATCGGCCTTGAGGGAAGCCCAGATTTGGAAGCCGCTCGGAAAGTTGCAGATCATTTAAAAACCGTTCATCACGAAATAAAATTTACTATCCAGGAAGGATTAGATGCCATCCGCGATGTAGTTTATCATTTAGAAACATACGATATTACAACCATTCGGGCCAGTACACCAATGTATTTAATGGCTCGCGCAATTAAGGCAATGGGTATAAAAATGGTTCTTAGCGGTGAAGGTTCTGATGAAATTTTTGGTGGCTATCTATATTTTCACAAAGCGCCCAATGCCGAGGAACTTCATAAAGAAACCGTTCGCAAACTAGACAAACTGCATATGTATGACTGTCTGCGCGCAAACAAATCGCTTGCTAGTTGGGGCATTGAAGGTCGCGTTCCTTTTTTAGATAAAGAATTTATGGATGTTGCGATGCGAATTAACCCACAAGACAAAATGATAAATGGTGAACGCATGGAAAAATGGGTGCTCAGAAAAGCTTTTGAAGATATGCTGCCAGAAAGCGTGGCGTGGCGACAAAAAGAACAATTTAGCGACGGCGTGGGTTACAGTTGGATTGACTCTTTAAAGGAAATGGTAAATGAAAAAGTAACCGACGATCAGTTTGCAAATGCGAAATATAAGTTTCCATTACAAACTCCAAGTAGCAAAGAAGAATTCTATTACCGAAGCATTTTTGCGGAACATTTCCCAAGCGATACTGCAGCGCTCTGTGTACCCTCAGTACCCTCTGTGGCTTGCAGTAGCCCGATAGCATTGGAATGGGATGCGAGTTTTAAGAATATGAATGACCCAAGCGGACGGGCGGTTAAGAATGTACATTCGGATGCTTATTTGAAGTAGTTGTGAGTGGTGAGTGTATTTGGAAATTGCTAAATTAGCTGCACATTCCTTTTAACTAGTCTTTTAAATTTGTTTTCAATTTAACCAAACAACATACTACGTGAAATTTATTACGCGGACGGAGCTTTCAGTAACTGATAAAAAAGAAATTTTCAATTTGTGGAATAATGAATATCCAGAAAAATTGAATTATCAATCGCTTGCGGAATTTGAAAATTATCTTGGAAATTTAATTGAACAATCACATATTTTAATGCTAAATGAAAATCAAACAATTAAAGGTTGGTATTTTGATTTTATGCGTGAAAATGAAAAGTGGTTTGCTATAATTTTAGATTCAAAACTTCAGGGTAAAGGCTACGGAACAATTATTCTTAACCTTGCAAAGGAAAAGGAAACTGAATTAAATGGTTGGGTAATTGATCATAACAATGACAAAAAGAAGGACGGAAAATTTTATAATTCGCCTCTAAGTTTTTATTTAAAAAACGGTTTTGAAATATTAACTGAAGACAGATTAGAAATTGAAAAAATATCTGCTGTAAAAATTAGATGGACAAAATAATAGCTGGCATCATATACGCACACTACCCTAAAAGATAATTTATAAAAACGAGGATACTTGTAATCTATTTTAAAACTTACTTTATTGTAATTAAATGATTAACGATTAAAATTATCCCATTCAAGCACAACAAAGAGTGTTATAAATCATATCTTGCGGAAATTAGCACCATCTACAACCTACTTTACTTAAAATTTACAATAAATGGATTTCACTAACCCGCTAGTTTACGGGGTTCCTTGTTTTTTAGGATTAATAGCCTTAGAGCTTTCTTACAGCAAAACTCTTGACGACAAGCAACTATACAAATGGAAGGATTTTATATCAAGTCTATCGCTTGGTATTGGGTCTGCAGTGCTAGGTGCACTTATAAAAACGGTTTCCATCATCCTGGTTTTTAATTTTGCATACGACCTTTTTAACCCGCTAGTTGATGGGGTACGCACAAATATTATGGGCTATGAATCTTTCGGCTATGCTTGGTATTTATGGATAATCTGTATGCTTTTAGACGATTATACCTATTACTGGTTTCATAGGCAAAACCATATGGTGCGATTTTTATGGGCGGCACATATTGTGCATCATTCTTCAGATAATTTCAATTTAGGAACTGCGGTTCGCAATGGTTGGTTTACTATTTTATACAAACCATTCTTTTATGTTTGGATAGTTATGATTGGTTTTCCTCCAGAAATGCTCGTTGTTTGTTTGGGAATTGAGGCGTTATGGCAGTTTCAATTGCATACTAAGTATATAAAAAAGTTAGGCTTTTTTGAAACTTTTATGAACACACATACAATGCATCAAGTGCATCACGCACGGAATCTTGAATATATGGACAAAAACCACGGAGGTTTTTTAAATGTTTTTGATAGAGTTTTTGGTACTTGGAAAGAACTAGACGATTCTATTGACATTGAATACGGGGTTTCCACGCCTCCTAACTCTTACAACCTCTACGTTATATTAACCCACGAATACAAGAATATTTGGGAAGATATGAAGAAGTCTAAAAAATGGAGCGACAAGTTTATGTATGCTTTTGGGTCTCCGGGTTGGAGCCACGACGGAAGCACACTAACTATAAAGCAAATGCGAAGGAAGCTGAGAGAGGAAGGGGTTGCAGTTGATAGTTAGTTGTCAGTGGTCAGTGGTCAGTGGTCAGTGGTCAAAACTAAAATTAATAGAATCTACATTTAATAGAAACGCCGGAAGATAATCTTCCGGCGTTTCTGTTTGATTAGATAATTAATTATTATTCAACCGTATAATATAGGTTGCCATCACTATCCATTAGCAGGGTAAGTGTTTGAAGTATACAAAAATCTACATCTGAAAAATCTACGGAGTTACCTTCATCATCGGTAATTCGAATATCGTAGTCGCATAACGTTTCATCATCAATTGGGATGGAAACATTTACCATCGTGTCAGTTTCAAATCTATCATAGGGAATAATGTCGTCGCCCCAGTTATTTTGATTTGTGTCTGTAATGTATACTCCATAAAGGCTAAGTCCTGTATGGTTCACAACGTCGAATCTCAGCTCATAATTTTGTGCGGTCAAAGAAGCAGTAAAAAACACCGCAACAAAGAGAAATAAAATGGTTATTTTTTTCATAATATATGTTTTGATTGTTGGCTACTCTATATGCTTTTCGCCTATCGCGTTAGTTGAAATATTTATTAAATGTAATAAAAAAAAATAGTTGAAATGGTTTTTATAAATATTGAATTTGTGATAACCAGCAGATTAGCATCAAAGTCTAATATTTATTAATTGTAAAATTGAAAAAATGTGCCACTGTAAAATATAAGCTAAACTATAGAACTTAAGACCCCACGCCCCCCAGACGTGTACGCCAACATCGCACTGATAATTCAATAATCGAAATAGAAAGTTAAATTATTTTATAAATAAATATTCAAACAATTTTTAATTTTACTTAAAAATAATCTTAATATATTGCAAAATGTGTAATTCACGACCGAAAAATTTTCTATATTTAAACAACCACAAATCTACTTCGCTATGAGCATGTTTCACTATTATAATTTTCCACATTGTGAGGTATTTGTTTTCGACCAATTTCTGATAACACAAATAAGAGAAGGTGTTACAGTTAAACCCGAACACAATTATGAGTTGCGACAAATTATCGATTTGCATTTTTTAAATAAAGATTTAGTATATCTCTCCAACCGCCATTTTTCGTACGCAGTAGATCCATTAACTTACTTGGGAACCTCCAAAATTCACAACTTATTAGCTATTGCCATCGTTACTAAAAATGAAATTGCAAAATCGAATGCGCTGCTAGAAAGTATTTTTTACAAAAAAAAGTTCGCCACCTTTCCAACCCTTAGTGAAGCTATGGGTTGGGTGCACGAAATATTAAATGAAGAAAAGCAATTAAAGTGAAGCGAATAATTTCAGAATATTGAAAACAAAACTTAAGGTAACCACTGCTTATTAAAATTAGGCTTGCGTTTTTCAAGAAAAGCATCGCGGCCTTCTTTGGCTTCTTCCGTCATATAAGCAAGACGTGTGGCTTCCCCTGCAAAGACCTGTTGGCCCACCATTCCATCGTCAGTAAGATTCATTGCAAACTTCAGCATTTTAATGGAGGTAGGACTTTTCAGTATAATGGTCATGATAAACATTAATCACCGCATTGGCCAACCCTTTTTTGCAGTTACCATTCGTAAAGAAATCCTTCACCTTCCGGAATTTCTCGGTGTCGTTTTCCAGCTTTTGGCTTTCCTCCTCCATTTTATATTGAAGAAATTCAGTGATGTTAAAACCACCTTTAAGTTCCCCAAGTTTCATGATAAGCTTGGTGCTTTTATCATCGGACGGAGTTAACGTATCCAATTTGTAATTCTTCACCCCTTCCGTTATTCTCTGAAAAATGGACGGCTTGTTTTGTGCAGCAGTTTCATTTTGGGAAAAAACTCCCGCAATGCAACACAGGCAGGCAATCCGAAAAAGTTGAAGAAGTTTAATATGGCAGTTATTTTAGTATCGTGAATTTAGAAAAAACAGAATTCAATGCGGTTAAACATCAAATTCAGAAAGCCCATTCCTATATTAAAAAACTGTTTTATGTAGATTTAAATCCAATTTTATGTAATCTTCCATATCTTGAATAAACCAACAAAATTCCTTCGGCATGAGTATCTTTAATTAATATAATTTTGACGAGTCAGAGGTATTCATCTTTGCTCGCACTTAAAGAAAATTGTTAGGTAATAAACTCAATTGGGAATAAAAGGTGTTGTTGCGTCTAATTTTTAATTATACGTTTAATATAATGTTTATCCGCCTGCTCAATATCAACTATATAAATACCTGAATTAAAATTTGTTAAATCAACTGGAGTATTTCCGTCAATTTCTTTTGAAAATAACTCAGTGCCAACGACTGAAAAGATTTTAATCTTTACATTACCAACGGTGACTCCTTTAATATAAAATTTTTCTTTTACGGGAATTGGATAAAGAAGTATTGAAGGTTCTGGTGAAAAGGAAGAGATAGCCAAAATACATTCTTCAGAGTAATTTGCAATTGGGTCTTTAAACCAATTGGACTGTGAATTAGCATAATTTACATCGTCTACTTCAATACATAGTAAGTCGGGGTTATCGGTAAGATTAAAATATTCGAGAAAGGTATTATTTCCGCTCTTAGCGTTCATCGTTTGCAAATCGTTTAGTCTTCCATCAATATATCTAAGGTATGGTAGTTGGGAAAAATCCAATACTTCAAAGTTATTGTCTACAACACTTATCCAATCCATCAGCGGATTATTCTGAAAGTTAAGAGAAACAAGCTGGTTACTATCTGCCAACAATGTATTTAACAGAGGATTTTGGCTTGTATCTAAAGTTGAGATGTTATTATGATTTACATCGATAAAAGTAAGCGATGGATTTAGTGAAACGTCAATTGAGGTCAGGCCACTGGAAAAAATAGACAAACCCTCCAGATTAACATTTTGGCTTAAGTCAAAGTTTCTGATAGGTGTGTACGCACAATATAAATTTTTTAAATTTATATTGTGCGAGGTATCCAAATTATTAAGAGGGTTTCCAGAACACCAAATACTTTCCAAGTTTATATTTGCTGAGAGGTCTAAGGAAGTTAGATTATTTCCGGGACAATCCAATTGTCTGAGCGCTATGTTTTGGCTAATATCTAAAACCCCTAAATTATTTCCTGTGAGATCAATATATTTTAGATTTGGATTATGAGATAAATCAACAGTGGAAATAGAATTATTAAATACTCTAAAATTTTCAAGGTTGAGACTATTGGAAACATCAATCTCGGTAAGGTTAGTGCGGAAACACCAAAGTGTTACAAGCTCAATATTCTGCGATAAATCTATTGTGCTTAATGGATTATCACTACAATATAAAAACTCCAAATTTGTAAAACTTTGAATGCCCTGTAAGGAAGAAATATTTCTATCATTAACAATTAATCCTATAACCGATTCCGCTTCAGAAACTTGTATTTGCCCATCATTATTTAAGTCCGCAGGAATATCACCTTGATGATCTCCATCAAGATCCACACAATTTGAATTTAAGAGCGCATTTCTAAAGTTTGAGTTTGGAATATTTACTATTTGGGCAAAACCTAAAGACGAAAATAAAATAAATGCTATAATAGTTATTGGTTTATTCATATTTGAAATTTAATTTCCAAGATTACAATTATACAAAAAACATAATTCCGATAACGAATATTATGGTAACCACTGCTTATTAAAATTAGGCTTGCGTTTTTCGAGAAAAGCATCGCGGCCTTCTTTGGCTTCTTCCGTCATATAAGCAAGACGTGTGGCTTCTCCTGCAAAAACTTGTTGGCCCACCATTCCATCGTCAGTAAGATTCATTGCAAACTTCAGCATTTTAATGGAGGTTGGACTTTTAGCAAGAATTTCCTGAGCCCATTCATATGCGGTATTTTCCAATTCGGCATGAGGAACAACGGCGTTTACCATCCCCATATCAAAAGCTTCTTTTGCACTGTAATTTCTTCCGAGGAAAAATATTTCACGAGCCCGCTTCTGCCCTACCATTTTTGCTAGATACGCACTTCCATAACCACCGTCGAAACTAGTTACATCGGCATCAGTTTGTTTAAAGATTGCGTGTTCCTCGCTTGCTAAAGTTAAATCGCAAACTACGTGTAAACTATGTCCGCCACCCACAGCCCAGCCCGGAACAACACAGATTACGGCTTTCGGCATAAAACGAATCAATCGCTGTACATCGAGAATATTTAAACGATGGTACCCATCTTCACCCACATAGCCTTGGTGGCCACGCGCTTTTTGGTCGCCGCCGCTGCAAAAACTATACACACCATCTTTAGAAGAAGGTCCTTCAGCAGAAAGCAATACCACGCCAATAGAAGTATCTTCCTGTGCATCGTGAAAAGCATCGAGCAATTCGGCAGTGGTTTTTGGGCGAAATGCATTTCGTACATCGGGCCTGTTGAAAGCAATACGCGCCACGCCTTCAGATTTTTTATAGGTGATATCGGTATATTCTTTTACAGTTTTCCAGTTGGGTGAACTCATAATTGTTATTTTAGCGTAAATATATGAAATCAAAATTTTAAATAAGGCAATGACTCCTCGAGCGCAGTCGAGAGGTCATTATAATTTGTAAATTAAAAAAGGTCTCGACTGCGCTCGACCAGACAAAAACCGATGAAACATTTTATTCTTTTCTTTATATTTCTTTTCACTTTAACTATTAGTGCTCAAGAAGCTTACAAATTCACAACTGTTACAGACCTTGAAACGACGGCTGTAATAAGTCAAGGAACTACGGGAACTTGTTGGAGTTTTAGTAGCACATCATTTTTGGAAAGTGAAATTATTCGCCTTACGGGAAAGAAAATTGATTTAAGTGAAATGTACCAAGTGCGCAACACTTACCCGCTGAAAGCCGAAAATTTTATTATGCGTCAGGGAAAAGCGCAGTTCAGTGAGGGCGGATTGGCGCACGATGTGATGAATTCCGTAGAAAAATACGGTCTAGTTCCGAACGAAGCATTTAGCGGAATGTTTGCCGGAGAAACAAAATACAACCACGCCGAGATGGTTGCCGTTTTGGAAGCGATGCTAAAAACATATGTGGATAATCCAGGAAAGAAATTGAGTGCTAAGTGGAAACCAGCTATTGCAGCGGTTCTAGACACTTATATTGGTGAAAACATTCAGAATTTTACGTTTGAAGGGAAACAATACACTCCCCAAACCTTTTTGGCAATGACCAAAATTCAGCCAAAAGAATATATAAATATTAGCAGTTTTACGCAGGCTCCTTTCTATTCAAAATTTATATTAAACATTCCGGATAACTGGAGCAATGGTAGTTTTTACAATGTGCCACTAGACGAAATGATGGCGACAATTGATAATGCTTTGGAAAAAGGTTTTACGATTGAGTTAGATTGCGATGTAAGTGAGCGCAGTTTTTCGTCTAAAGATGGTGTTGCCATTATTCCTGAAAATGATGTGAATAATGTAAAAGCATTGCAAGGAATCTATCCAGAAAAGAAAGTTACTCAAGAATATCGTCAAGAGGAATTTGAGAATTACAATACTACAGACGATCATTTAATGCACATTACTGGATTGCTTCGCGATCAGAACGGTACAAAATATTACAAAGTAAAAAACAGTTGGGGCACGGACGAAACGCGGGTTGCCAATGGTGGTTATGTATATTTTAGTGAAGCTTATATGCGTTTAAAAGCAATAAGTATTACCGTGCACGAAGATGCAATTCCTGAAAGCACCGCTAAAAAATTAAGCTTATAGATCAAGCCGAAATTGAACTTAAAGTTGGCTCAAATTTTGATATCTTTGTTGCAATGAAAAAGCTATTGTTTCTTCTTTTAATACTTCCACTGATTGCTTCGGGGCAATTGGATTTTGAGAGCAATAAATACAAATTAGACTTTGTAAAATTGCCAGAAATTGAAAGTTTGATAAGCACTTCATCGTTATCGAATTCAGATTTTTCAAAAAAAATCACGAATACGCTTCCTTCATTTAAAATGAATAAAAGTAATTATCGCGCACCTGTGAGCATGTATGATGCCATGGCTACAAGCGAAAGTTATGTAAAATCTGATCTTAAAATATCTTTAAATCCGAGAGAATACGGAGTTTACGGAGGTAACAGCAGTTACAGTGCCGATGGCTCAACGTCTGTAAAGAACATTTCATATAAAGAGTCGCGAGGGTATTTAAGACCAGAACTTATGCCCTATTCTTACGGTTTTTACCAACGTCCATCTAGGCGTAGTGGTTTTTATGTAGGTTATGGAGCTTATGGCCCGTATTCACAATAGTTTTATATCATCTTCCCTATTACAATCTTCTTTTTTTTGAAGGTGCTTTCTTGCTACCTTAATGAGCTTATTATAAAATAAAACAATCTTTATTTTATATTGTTAGGATTCCTTACTATATTTGTTGAGGCAATATTGCTTTCAAACTTAAATCTTTCATAATTATGAAAAAGTCTATTTTTTATCACGCTGGTTGTCCGGTTTGTTTAAATGCCGAGCACGAAATTCTAGAACTTATGGATCCGGCAACTGTTGAAGTTGTGCATTTGGGTGAAGAAAAATCTAAAATCAAAGAAGCTGAAAACGCTGGGGTAAAATCTGTTCCGGCCTTAGTTACACCCACTGGCAATGTGCTTCATATAAATTATGGAGCTTCTATGGCTGATGTAAAAGGGTGAAAAATCGATTAGGATTACTAACTTTGCCTGTTAGACTAAACTCCTAACAGGCTTTATTATGGAAAAAAGTGTTTTCGATACCTCCTTTCAACAAGAAAGTGTAAGTAATAAAATAGTGGTGGGTCTTGAACGGATTTCGGAAGTTTTCCGAACCCTCCTTTGGGCAGAAGCCAAAAAATGTGGCGTAAGCCCTATACAGATTCAAATTCTTATTTTTATCGCTTATCATAAAAGCGCACTTTGCACGGTAAGCCATTTGGCAAAGGAATTTGACCTTACAAAACCAACTATCAGCGATGCGGTGAAATCTTTGGATCAGAAAAAACTTATCTTAAAAGATTATTCAAGTTCGGATAGCCGAAGTTTTCTCATTATACTTTCAGAAAAAGGAAAAGAATTGGTTTCAGTAACCAAAAACTACGCAAACCCTTTAAAAAAACAGTTTGATACTTTTGATGATGCACAACTACAAACTGTTTATGAAGCCATCGTAAAACTTATCTATAATCTCAATAAATCGGGGATTATCAGTGTACAACGCACTTGTTTTGCTTGTAAATTCCACAGTAAAAAAGATGGTAGAGATTATTGCGAATATCTTCAAAAGCCTTTAGAACCTGAAGCTATACGCGTAGACTGTTCAGAATTTGAGGAAAAATCTAATAAAATTTCAGCTTTGTGACAGCGCTTAACTTTCTGTAGTATCTTTTGACTTTTCCTTTAATTCTATTCCGTCTTCTTTTATCGTAATCTGCTTGTCTTTGTAGAGTGTTCCGATTGCTTTTTTGAAACTCTTTTTGCTCATCCCCATCATGTTTTTAATAGTATCTGGGTCAGATTTATCGTGAAGCGGTAAAAAGCCACCAGCGGCCTCCAATTCTTCGCGAATAAAGTTTGCATTTGGCTCTATACTTTTATAACCAACTTTTTGAAGTACAAGATCTATTTTATTGTCGGGACGAATATTTTTAACAAAGGCCTTCATGCGGTCTCCGGTGCGGATGTCTTCAAAAATATCTTCAATATAAATTAGACCTTTATGAACACCATTCACAATTACGTTTGCTCCTTTTTCGGTGAGGTGAGTAACTAAAATATTTACTTCCTCATAAGCTTCAACGGTTAAAGTTTCGTTTTGAAGAAAATGGTTTGTTTTACTTGAGCCAACCAAACGATTGGTTTTATCATCTATATATAGGTGAACAATGTACCAGTTCCCTTTTTTCATTGGGCGTGCTTGTTCTTTAAATGGAACAAACAATTGCTTTTCCAATCCCCAATCCATAAAAGCACCGTATTCGGTAACGTCGCTGCAATGCAGATACCCAAAACTGTTTAACAACAGAAAAGGCTCGAGCGTTGTAGCTATTGGCCTTTCTTCGTTATCGAGATATATAAAGACTGAAATATTGTCGCCAATTTCATATTCTTCTGGCTTGTATCTATGTGGTAAAAGCACCACATTTTCTTCTTCATCGCCCAAATATAATCCTGGTTCGGTTTCCCTAAGGATTTCTAAAGTATTGTATTCACCCAGTTTTATCATAATTGCAAAGGTACTCTATTATTGTAAAAAAAAATATTAATACGTATACACAAATAAAACAAATGATGTAAATTCACTTTTATAATGGAACAAAAAACACCACATAATCTTCCTTCAGAATTCCAGTTAACAAAAACACTGGAAACAGATATTGGCGAGGTATATTTTTATGATAATATAGCTGTGTTTCAGGCTAATGAAGGGATTGTAATGTCTCGTAAATCTGCAAATTCGGTTATAATAAAATGTCTTCGGCATTTAGAGGGTGAAAAGTGGGTTATAATTTCTAATCGAATTAACTCATATTCGGTTAAACCCATGGATTACAAAGCACTAAATAAAATACCTACCCTTAGATCTATAGGTGTTGTTTATTATTCCGAAATAGTTCGTTCGAATGCTGTACTAGAATCTAAATTCTGCAAAATTCCCTTTTATTCCTTTCACGATCTAACTGATAGTCTTAGATGGGCGAAAGCATATTTAAGAAATGAAGCTGAAATAATCTAGAAGTACTTTATCATTTACCGATGAAGGTGTGAAAATTTCTAACAAAGCTGGGCCTTCATTTTTACTGAAAAAAGCATTCAACTTTACTGGCAAATCTTCTTTATTATCAATAGTTTCATAATTGAAATTGTACATTTCTGAAAGCTGTTTAGCGCTTAAATTATGCTTTGTTTCAAAAAAAGTGTCGAAAATTTCAGTGTCTTTTTCACCGGGAAGAATTCTAAAAATACCGCCTCCTTTATTATTAATGACAATTATTTTGAAATTTTGCGGAATGTAATTATTCCAAAGGGCGTTGCTATCATAGAAAAAGCTGAGATCGCCAGTTATAAAAACAGTGGGCAGTTTTGAAACCAATGCAGCCCCAACAGCTGTACTCGTACTGCCATCGATGCCACTAGTACCGCGATTGCAAAATACTTGGGCAGTGGCGGGAATATTAAAAAGTTGCGCGTAACGAATGGTGGCACTATTGCTTAACTGCAATTGAATATGTTGTGGAAGCTTGTGGAATATTTCGCAAAAAACCATAAAATCTGAATACGGTATTTCATGTTCGAAGGCGCCGTGACGTTGCAATCTGTGTTGTTTTACTGTCAACCAATTGCTTTGATACTCGCTTTGCAATTCAATTGTTTTCGGAAGAAATTCAACAAAGAAATTATTTATAGTTGTTTTAAAATGATGTTCAAGTACAAAATAAGTGTCGTACGCTTTTTTCGCATCAACGTGCCAATGTGCTTTCGGCGGAAAACTGCGCAGAAAAGCTTTTATTCTTTTTGAAATTACCATCCCACCAAAAGTGAGTAAAACGTCTGGTTGAAGCTTTTTGAAATCTTCTTCCGTCAACGGACTTATTAGCTGATCTATAGCAGAAATAAAATTCTCATCATGAAGATTAGAGGTGGTTTCTGTTAAAACCAAAACACTTTCGTCTCTCGCAAGTTGGTCAATAAAGCGTTGTTCCACGCTGTTTGGTGCTAAAACACCAACCAAAATTACTTTCTTTTTGCTGCTATTCCACTGTTCAATAAAGGGCGTTAAATCTTCTTCCAAAGCGCAATTGGCTATTCGTGGTTCTACATTTTGCGGCCAGATTAATTGCTCTTCAATAGTGTTATATAAAGGTTCAGAAAAAGGAATATTGATATGTACTGGTCCGTTTAATTCAATTGCAGTGTTTAGCGCAATGTTTATTTCGGTTTCATTTTTTATCTGAAAATCTTCACCTTCAATACAATTGGCACTGTAAAGAATATGGTTTTCAAAAACATTTTGCTGACGGATAGTTTGTCCATCGCCAATATCAATTCTATCTGCAGGTCTGTCTGCGGCGATAACCACCAAAGGAATATCGCTGTAAAAAGCTTCTGCCACCGCGGGATAATAATTTAGCAAGGCAGAACCAGAAGTACAAACAACAGCCACAGGTTTTTTTAATTGTTGCGCCATTCCCAATGCAAAAAATGCGGCGCAGCGTTCATCAACGACACTAAAGCATTTAAATTTTGGATTATTGCCGAAACCGGTAGTTAAGGGTGCATTGCGCGATCCTGGAGATATTACTATATGGTCAACTCCTTTATCCAAACATAATTGAACAAGGGTTTGTGAGAGAATTTTATTTGAGAATTTCATGCCGTGTAAAGGTACAAAGACGCCGAAAATATTATAGCATTGGCGCCAATACTTGTAGCATAGTTTGCATTTTATTTTCCGTTTCCTGCCACTCTTCCAATGGTTGCGAGGCAATAGTTATGCCGCCACCCACATAGATGCGTGCCGTATTGTTTTCAATCTGCATACAACGCAAGTTTACCATTAATGATGCTACTGCACCGTTTTGTTCAATTGGACCCAGAAAACCGGTGTAAAACGCACGATCGTAGCCTTCGTTTTCTAATATAAATTCTTTTGCAACTTTTTGAGGACAACCACAAATTGCCGGGGTTGGATGCAGCACAGTAGCGATTTTGGTCAGCGTAGTTTTGCCGTTATTTAAAACACCCGATATATCAGTTCTCAAGTGAAGCAAAGATCCGGCTCTATGCGTGTGTGGATTTGAAACCTTTAATATTGAAGTTACCCGTTGCAAACTAGTAGTTATGGCATCTGTTACCAATTGTTGCTCATTCAGTTCCTTTGGGCCCCAAACTACATGGGCTTGGTTTGTAAAGGGCTGCGTACCCGCCAAAGCCATTGTTTTAAACGAATGATTATCCACCTGAAGCAGTGTTTCGGGAGTAGCGCCACACCACATTCCAGTTTGTGGATGATACCAAATATATCTAAAAGCCGTTGGGTAGGCAGAAAACAAATGATTTAGCAACGCGCCAAATGAAAAATTACTTAAGTCGAATTCTTTGGAACGCGAAAGAACAATTTTCTTTGCCTTTCTCTTTTTTATTGTATCAATAATTTTATTTACTAATTCCAGATATTCATCTTGTTCCGAATCATTTTTAGCTACAGAAACGGGATCTAATTCAGCTTCAGTTTTAATTAATACACTCTCAATTTTTTCCGAATCTTTCTCCGGAATAAAACATGCAGAAGCTTTATAATTAAAAGGTGCTAATACAAATCCGTTTGTTGTTAAGTCTTCAATTAGAAAAAGCTCATCAGTTTTTTGCAGCAATGCAGTAACTTTATTTTGTTCCGGCAGTGCGTAAAGCACAAAGGGTAATTCTTTTTCTAAATGTTCTGAAATTTTTTGGGTAAAGAGCTGAAGATCCATTATTTTTTTTGGGGTAAAGTGAGAGTGGTTAGTTTAACGAGAGACACCAAAGCACCGTCTTCATTGGTTATTTTTATTTGCCAGAGTTGTGTGGTTCTTCCTTTGTGGAGAATGCTGGCGTGTGCGTAAACATAACCATCGCGAATACTTTTAACGTGATTGGCGGCAATTTCAATACCGCGGATAATTATGTCTTTCGAATTAAGAAAAACAAAAGCTCCTGCACTGCCCACACTTTCCGCCAGAGCTACAGATGCGCCACCGTGCAACACGCCATCAGGTTGATGAACTCTTGGGGTTACGGGCATTCTAGCTACAAGGAAATCATCACCTACTTCGGTGAATTCTATATTGAGCGTTTCCATTAGGGTATTTGGACACATTTTGTTGCAAGCGGCCAAAATTTCTTGGTTGGTGTACTTCATTGTATTGGTTTACATTTGTAAAAATACAAAATTGAAACTAACAAAATGAGTATCCAAAAAGAGGTTTCCTACACAAGTGCTAATAGTTACCACACAATCAATGAATTAACCAATAAAACCAAAAATGTTTGGATGGTTTTTCACGGAATGGGTTATTTAAGCAAATATTTCATCAATTATTTTTCTGAATTGGATTCTGAAGAAAACTACATTATTGCGCCACAAGCACCTTCAAAATATTATCAGGACAAAGGCTTTAAACACGTTGGCGCCTCTTGGCTTACCCGTGAAAATACGATTACCGAGACTGAAAATATACTAAATTATGTAGATGCCGTGTTTGAAAAAGAACTCTCGGGCTTAATTCCAAATCTTATTGTTTTAGGATATTCCCAAGGCGTCTCAATTGCTACGCGATGGGTGGCGCGACGAAAACTTCAGTGCAATATATTGGTGCTTCACTCTGGCGGTATTCCAAATGAATTGCAACCCAAAGATTTTGAATTTTTGAAAGAAAATGCGCAGGTAATTTACCTCTACGGTAATAAAGATCAATATATTACCGAAGCTCGAAAAACCGAAGAGCATTTAAAAGGTAGTATGCTATTTCAGAACCGGTTAACAATTGAGGTATTTGAAGGCATTCACGAAGTAAACAAACCATTCCTACTAAAGATTTCTAAAGAAATTTAACTCATTTGTGTCGTTCATCGAATAAATTTGTGTTTAAACTTTGTTTTTCGTTCTTTTACACCGCTCTCAAACATAAAAACACCTACTATGAAAACGAAAACACTAACCTGCCTCTGCCTCTTTGTTGCATCTTTAGCGATGGCACAAGTGAGCAAGCAAGAAAAACAAGTTCTTTTAGATCTTTATTCTTCAACTAACGGACAAAAGTGGAACACTAAATGGGACGTTAATACAGCTGTAGATACATGGCACGGAGTTACTGTAGAAAATAATACAGTAACTAGTATTGACCTTCACTTTAATAATTTGAGCGGTACGCTTCCTGCTTCTTTAGGGCAACTTAAAAATTTAAAAACACTGGAATTGTCTTTCAATCCTATTGAAGGCAGTCTTCCAACTGAATTAGGAAATCTTAGCAATTTAGAAGTTTTGGCAATGAATGCAACTTCGCTTAGCGGAAATATTCCAGAATCTATAGGAAATCTATCTCAGTTAAAGCAATTGCATTTAAGTAGTAACCAACTAAGTGGTACTGTGCCAGAGAGTGTAAGTAACCTTAAGCATATTGAAATTTTTAATGTGTTTGATAACGATTTATCGGGCGAATTACCTAAAGGTTTGGCAAATTGCCCACACCTAAAAGAACTAGTAGTTGCTGAAAACGAATTTACAAATCCGAATGATTTTTCTGTAATCATTCTTTCAAATACTGGATCAAAATTAAATTTAATGAACTCACCATTACAGACAGGATCTACTGAAGCTATTATAGCTGTGGAGCGGGATGAAAATGCAGATTAACTCAATACCTCAAAATTCCCTCACTTCCAAGCGGCCTTAATTGGCCGCTTTTTTTTGCTTAATATTGAATTAAATCATAAATATTATAACTTTCTGTAAAGACAAAATACTGAAGCTGCAATGGAAAAAACTTATTTAACCTTCCTATTAAAAGAATAAATCAGCACCCCGCCAGTTACAAACATTAATAAACTATACACTGCTGGTACAATTGCAAAGGAAGCATTATGAAGCAAGACCACTGCAATTGTAATTGCTAGGGTACCGTTTTGAATTCCCGATTCTATAGATATTGAGCGTGCGGCCTCTTTGCTCAACCCGAACAATTTTGCCGAAAAATAACCCAATACCATGGTAACAACATTCAACACCAATGCAGCAATGCCTGCCTGCTCAAAATAAGAAACAAAGTTAGCTCGCTCTTTTATGACCAAGCCAACAATAATCAGCGCCAATACAGCGCCTGAAGCAATACGCACCGGCTTTGCCATTCTATCAGCAAAATCTGGTCGGTACCTACGCACTAACATTCCAATAATAATAGGTATAACTACTATTACAAAAATTTGGACAATCGTTGAAAGTACATTCAGTTCCACCACTTGACCAACGCCCAAAAAATATTCTAAGGCAAAGTTTACAATAAATGGAATTGTTAAAATGGTTATCAAGCTACTAAAGGCGGTAAGCGTGACCGAAAGCGCCAAATCTGCTTTTGCCAAATGCGAAATTAAATTAGAAGTTGGCCCACCTGGACAAGCTGCCAAAATCATAACCCCAATTGCTATTTCGGGCTGCATTGGAAAAACCCACGTAATCCCCAAACCAATGAGCGGCAGAAGAATCAATTGATTGGTCAAACCAATAAAAATAGCTTTTGGATAGCGGAATATTCTTTTAAAATCTGTGCCTTGCAAGGTGAGCCCCATGCCCAACATAATAACGATTAATGATCCCGCAAGGATTATAGTAGAGAGATTATCCATATTTTATTATTTGGAAGAAAGATAATAAAATTGCATTAGGATTTTAAATGGGAGCTTTTTGAGTACTTATTTTTCATAACAATTTTTACCTATATTTATATTTCCTCCCCGCTCTGACGCCTTGAAGATTCCTCGAAGATTTCTTTGGAGATTTATTGATAGAAAATTTTAAAAACAAATAAAGAAAATTGAATCATAATTATTACATACATAAAAATACACATATCAACAACAAGCAAGGTTTAAAAGATGGTGTTAGAATAGAAAAAATTCCATCTATGTATTTAATAAAATACAAGGAAGCAGAAGGACCATTCGAAGATTTAGAAACCCTTAAAAAAAATTCTAAAATCTATCGCAATTTATTATTAACTAATCCCAGAAGAGCTCAACAAATTTGTTTTGAAAGTAATATAAGCTTAATCAAGGATTTTGTATTTACAAATGAAGATTTTTCTACCGATAAGAACTTTATCGAAATAATTGAGCATTGCACTAAAGGAAAAATTAAGAATGGAAAAATCACAGGCATTCATTATTATAATCCTGAAAAAATGAAAATTTTAAATATTACAAAAGAGAATCTCTTAAATGGAATATGGGAAGCTGAAATTGAATTTTATAATTTAAAAACTAAGAAATGGATAAGAAAAGACAAACCCACTACATTTTTTCCAATACATTGGAGTATACATGATTTATTTCACGAATGTTTTTATGCAGTCAATAACAAACAAAAAAAAGAAGATAGTAATAATATATTTGTATCGAAAACTAAAACTGGAATTGATGTTGAAATAATTTGTAGTAATTCCGTATTGAAATCTATTTACCCAATTTTATAATTTTGAAAAAAAAATAAAAACACTGAATTAAAAAAACCGCAACCAATTAAGGTTGCGGTTTTGAATTTAGCTATTTAAAGAAACTTACTTCACCTCTTCAAAATCTACATCTTCAACATCGCTGTTTTCAGCGTTGTCTGTTCCCTTCTCTGCTCCTGCTTCAGCATCACCGGTTGGTGCGCCTTGGCCATCTGCTTGGGCTTTGTACATTTCTTCAGAAGCTACTTTCCAAGCTTCGTTTATTTTATCTAAAGCTGGCTGAATAGTAGCTACGTCTTTAGCTTCGTATGCTTTTTTCAATTCTTCCAAAGCATCTTCGATTGGTTTCTTTTTATCGTCAGATAATTTTTCACCAAATTCTTTCAGTTGCTTTTCAGTCTGGAAGATCATTCCATCAGCTTCGTTTAATTTATCTACTTTTTCTTTAGCAGCTTTATCGCTTTCAGCATTTGCTTCTGCATCTGCTTTCATCTTTTTGATTTCATCTTCTGTTAATCCTGAAGAAGCTTCAATACGGATGTCTTGCGTTTTGTTAGTAGCCTTATCTGTAGCGCTTACTTTAATGATACCGTTGGCATCAATATCGAACGTTACTTCAATCTGTGGCGTACCACGTTGTGCTGGTGGAATACCGTCTAGGTGAAAACGACCAATTGTCTTGTTGTCGTTTGCCATTGGGCGTTCCCCTTGCAATACGTGAATCTCAACACTTGGCTGATTATCTGCTGCAGTAGAGAATACTTGACTTTTCTTAGTAGGAATAGTTGTGTTGGCCTCAATTAATTTGGTCATTACACTACCCATTGTTTCAATACCAAGAGAAAGTGGCGTTACATCTAAAAGAAGTACATCTTTTACATCTCCAGTTAATACCCCACCTTGAATTGCAGCACCTACGGCAACTACTTCATCTGGGTTTACCCCTTTGTGTGGTTTTTTTCCGAAGAATTTCTCAACAGCTTCTTGAACTGCAGGAATACGAGTAGAACCACCTACAAGAATTACTTCGTCTATATCACTTTTGCTTAATCCAGCAGCTTTCATTGCTGTTTCGCAAGGCTTCATTGTTCTTTTTACAAGATCTTCAATCAATTGCTCAAACTTAGCACGTGTTAACGTTTTAACCAAGTGTTTTGGTCCGCTAGCCGTAGCTGTAACGTAAGGCAAGTTAATTTCAGTTTGTGCAGCAGAAGAAAGCTCAATTTTTGCTTTTTCAGCAGCTTCTTTCAAACGTTGCAATGCCATTGGGTCTTTACGAAGATCGAAATCTTCTTCAGCTTTAAAGTCGTCTGCCAACCAGTTTATAATCTTCTGATCCACATCATCACCACCTAAGTGAGTATCACCATCTGTAGCAAGTACTTCAAAAACGCCATCACCTAATTCAAGGATACTAACATCGTGTGTACCACCACCAAAATCGAATACTACAACTTTTTGGTCGGTTCCTTTTTTGTCAAGACCGTATGCAAGCGCTGCTGCAGTTGGTTCGTTAATGATTCGTTCTACTTTAAGACCAGCAATTTCACCAGCTTCTTTAGTTGCGTGACGCTGACTGTCGTTAAAGTATGCAGGAACAGTAATAACCGCACGGGTTACTGGCTGACCTAAATAATCTTCCGCAGTTTTCTTCATTTTCTGAAGAATCATTGCACTTAATTCCTGAGGAGTGTACATACGTCCGTCAATGTCTACACGGGCGGTATCGTTATCACCTTTTACAACTTTAAAAGCTGCGCGTTCTGCTTCGTTTTTAGACTCAGAATATTTGTTCCCCATAAATCTCTTAATAGAGCTAATGGTTTTTGTAGGGTTAGTAACAGCCTGACGTTTTGCAGGATCTCCTACTTTAATTTCGCCGCCTTCCACAAATGCAATTACGGAAGGAGTTGTTCTTTTTCCTTCGGCATTAGGAATAACCGTTGGCTCGCTACCTTCCATCACGGCAACACAAGAGTTGGTTGTACCTAAGTCGATTCCAATTATTTTACTCATAATAATTTTGTTTGATGTTTATAATTTATTGTTGTATTCTTAATTTCTCTTTCTACAAGTCAATGATTGTGCCAGCGGAAAGATTATGACATGATGGCAGAATGTAATTTGAAAGATTTTATTAGTAGTTTTACCCCTGTCTCAATAAACACTTTTTTTTGAAAAAATTCCTGAATAGAACGAATCCCGTAGTTGTTGGAATAGCAAGCGGTCTCTATCCCTTTCTTTATAATTATTTTTCTAATTTCACTATGGTCGATTCCCGTGGTCAGCTATTCTTCTTTATAGCTTTCTTTCTATTGATTCCTGTGTTAATCAATATTTTATTGAAAGTTTTTTCAGGAAAAATAACATTCGTTGCCAAAAACTATACGCTGTTATTAACCATTTCAAACTTAGTAGGATTTGCCTGCTTAGTAACTTACAGCATTATAGGACCGAAGAAGAAAATAATTCTCTTGGTTATGATTCTTACCATCGGACTTGCCTTTTTATTAAAGAAGCATTTAAAAAAAGCAGTTTTAATAGAATTGTTACTAGCCTTAATTGTGGCAGTTCAATTGGCTTTTTATGTTGGCAATAATTTAAATTTTTCTACAGCGTGGAAACAACTTCCCGATAAAATTTCAGAAGCTACTTTCAACAAAAAACCAAACGTTTATATTATCCAACCCGACGGATACGCCAACGCTAGTACGCTGAAAAAGCCACCGTATACTTTTGATAATAGTGCTTTTGAAAGTTTTTTAACTGAAAACAATTTTAAAATTTATCCCAATTTCCGAAGTAATTATTCTAATACAGTTACTTCAAATAGTTCTATGTTTGCTATGAAACATCACTACTACAAAAAACCAAAACCCAGCTCGAAGGAAGCACACGGATTGCGAAAAAGCATTGCTGGAAAAAACGCTGCGGTAGCTCTCTTCAATAAAAACGGGTATAAAACATCGTTACTAATTGAGTCGCCCTATCTTATTGTTAACAGGCCAGAATTGGAATATGATTATTGTTCTATTTCGTATAAAGAGCTTTCCTTTTTATCGCGTGGGTTTGATATGAACGTGAATGTTTTAGATGAAATGGAAAAGGCGCTGGAAGAAAACAAAAATCAGGCTAATTTTTATTTTGTGGAAAAGATATTGCCAGGCCACATCTCAGTGTCAAAACTCCAATCAAAAGGCAAGGATGAAGAAAGAGAGAGTTATTTAGACAATGTTGAAAAATCTAACCTTTGGCTGCGCGAAATAACTTCTTTAATAACCAAAAAAGATCCTTCGGCATTAATAGTTATTGTTGCAGATCACGGAGGTTATGTAGGTTTCAATTATACGGGAGAACTTCACCGAAAAATTGAAGATACAACGCTTATAAATTCAATTTTTGCCGCTAAGCTCGCTATAAGATGGCCCAACAACGAAATTCCTGAGTTTGACACTAAATTGAAATCGAACGTTAACCTCTTCCGGGTTTTATTTTCTTACCTCACAGATAATGAGGCATATCTTAACCACTTAGAAAATGATGAAAGTTTTATAATAGTTGAGGAAGACACGCCTTTTGGAGTGTATAAAGTAATTGATAAAGACGGAAACTTTGTTTTTAATAAGCTTCCTTTTTAACTACTATTTACAGCACAATACAATTAAAGGAGTATACAGTTTTCTGTGGTAGTAACAGTTTTTAAAAATCATTACTTTTACCATACGCAGAATTTCAAAAAACACTTAATTGAATAATAAAGAGGCTTCCCGTCAGCATATATCATATATTGTTTTGCTCATTCTTGCTGGCGAAGCAGTTTTTATTTTACCCTTTGTATTGGCTCGTGTTTTTCGCGCCACGGTACTCGAAGTTTTTCAAATAGACAATACTGAATTAGGACTATGCTTTTCGGTTTATGGAATTGTAGCTCTTTTCTCCTATTTATTGGGCGGTCCTTTGGCAGACAGATTCCCTCCGCGTAAATTGATGGGTACGGCTTTAATACTAACCGCTTTGGGCGGATTAATATACGCAGACTCTCCTACTTTTCAAACATTAATCATTCTCTATGGTTTCTGGGGATTTACAACTATTTTCCTGTTTTGGTCGGCAATGATAAAAGCCACACGTGTATGGGGCGGGAGTAAAAATCAAGGAAAAGCATTCGGTTTTTTAGATGGCGGTCGCGGATTGGTAGGAGCGCTCTTTGGGTTATTGGGAGTGTTCGTGTTTTCGTTGTTCGTTTCAGACGCTCAAACAACATTAAACGAGCAAGCAGAAGCTTTTCATTATGTTATTTATGTATCCTCGGCGCTTGTTGCTTTAATAGGGATTATCGTATTCTTTTTTCTGAAAACAAACAAAACGGCAGAAGTTACCACCCTAGATAAAATAACTTTTAAGAATATAAAGTCAGTTCTAAAATTACCTGCAATCTGGCTGTTGATGATTATTATTATCTGTGCATACGTAGGTTATAAAATAACCGATATAATTTCACTTTACGCCAACGATGTAATGCTTTACAGTGAAGTGGATGCTGCCAAAACAGGAACATTTTTATTATTTATTCGGCCCATTGTGGGGGTTATTGTGGGATTTCTTGCAGATCGTTCCCGCGCATCTATTTACTTATGTATTGGTTTTTTACTTTCTATTTGTGGAGCAATGCTTTTTGCTTCAGGAATTTTAGATGAAGGCGCAGATATTTTGTTTTTTCTTTCAATAATCATCACCGCTATTGGTGTCTACTCGGCGCGTGTTCTTTATTTTGCAGTTATGGAAGAAGGCAATATTCCGTTGGTATTAACCGGAACAGCAGTTGGAATAATCTCTTTCATTGGCTACACTCCCGAAATTTTTGCTGGTCCCGTTATCGGGTATTTTTTAGACGCATCCCCCGGAAAGGAAGGACATCAATCAGTATTTTGGATGCTGGCAATTTTTTCTGTCGTAGGATTCGTAGCTTCTTTCATCTTTTATCGAATTTCAAAAAAAGTAGCCCCGGTTTAACTTTCTATTTTTAAAAAGTTGCAGGGATTAATTTGAAAATCGGCATTACTACTGCCCTAGTCAAAAAAATATTTTCTTCGGAATTTACGCTTCATTGTTGGAAATATTCCATAATTTTGGAATAAATCCAAAGCACATGTTTTTGAATTGCCACAGCTATTATAGTTTACGTTACGGAACCCTTAAAATCAGCGATTTGTTGCATTTGGGCCAGCAGAACGGAGCGGCTTCCATGGCGCTCACAGATGTCAATTCTACTTCCGCTTCTTTAGAATTTGTTCGCATTGCTTCAGATTATGGTGTAAAGCCAATTTTGGGTGTAGACTTTAGAAAAGGCGCGCAACAGCAATTTATTTTATTGGCAGAAAACAATGCTGGTTTTCAAAATATAAACGAATATCTGTCAGCTTTTCTTCATCAGCGGGAAAGCACTGAAAATGTAAATATTCCTTCTAAAGCCGAACAAATTGCCAACACATTTGTAATTTATCCGTATGCATCTTTTGAAGGTGAAACACTTTTGGAAAATGAATTTCTTGGTGTAAAGACAGAAGACATTAATTGTTTAAAATTTTCGCCGTGGAAAAATAGGCAAGATAAATTGGTGGTTTTGCAAACCGTGACTTTTCAGAATAAAAAAGGTTTTAATACACACCGATTGCTTCGTGCAATAGATAATAATACGTTGCTCAGCAAACTGCCAACTTCGGAACAAAGTAGTGAAAACGACGTATTTATTTCGGAAGAAAAACTAAAAAAAGCTTTTGAAGAATTTCCGCAAATTATTAAAAACACAGAGCAACTTTTAAAAAAGTGCAGTATTTCTTTCGATTTTTCGAAGGAAAAAACTTGCAACCAAAAATCGTATACTACTAATGAAGATTTAGATTTCCGATTACTGAAAAAATTGGCTTATACGGGAATCCATTACCGCTACAAACGCCCGGGCGAGCGAGTGATGGTGCGGATAGAAAAAGAGCTGGGTGTTATAAAAGAAAAAGGATTTGTTTCCTACTTTTTAATCAATTGGAAAATTTTAAAATACGCTCGCAGCAAAGGCTATTTCTACGTAGGTCGTGGCAGTGGCGCCAACAGTATTATTGCTTATTTGTTGCGAATTACAGATGTAGATCCTGTGGAACTCGATCTCTATTTTGAACGTTTTATAAATTTATACCGAAAAAATCCGCCCGATTTTGATATTGATTTTTCGTGGCAAGACCGCGACGATATTACCAGTTTTATTTTTAAAACATTTAAAAACACGGCGCTTATAACCGTTTATAACACCTTTAAATTTAAAGCTTCGGTACGCGAATTGGGAAAGGTTTTTGGGCTACCAAAAGAAGAAATTGATAAACTTTCTACACAAGATTGCGACTTTAAAACGCTAGACAAGATGTCGCAATTGGTAATTGTTTACAGTCAATACATTCAAGGTTTTCCGAACTATTTGGGAATTCACGCCGGTGGAATCTTGATTTCAGAAAAACCCATTCATCATTACACCGCCACTTTTATGCCGCCAAAAGGCTACGCTACTACGCAGTTTGATATGGTAATTGCAGAAGATATTGGGCTTTATAAATTCGATATTTTAAGTCAGCGTGGATTGGGAAAAATAAAAGATGCTGTGGAAATTGTAAAATACAATCATCCCGAAATACCGCCTTTGGACATTCACGACATAAAACGTTTTAAAAAGGACGAAAAAATAAAAACACTATTGCGCAATGCGCAGGCAATTGGTTGCTTTTATGTAGAATCGCCCGCCATGCGAATGTTGCTCCGCAAACTGCAAGTGGATGATTATTTGGGTTTAGTGGCGGCTAGTTCGGTAATACGACCGGGCGTTGCAAAAAGTGGCATGATGCGCGAATATATTTTGCGCTACCGTTTCCCCGAAAAAAGAAAAGAGGCACACCCCGTTTTACTGAATATTATGCCCGAAACTTATGGCGTAATGGTCTATCAGGAAGATGTAATAAAAGTAGCGCATCATTTTGGCGGCCTCGATTTGGGCGAAGCAGATATGTTGCGAAGAGGAATGAGCGGCAAGTTCCGATCGCGGGAAGAGTTTCAAAAAGTGAAAGATCAGTTCTTCAATAATTGTAAAAATTCGGGTAAAAATGAAACATTCACGGCAGATGTTTGGCGGCAGATTGAAAGTTTTGCTGGCTATGCTTTTGCAAAAGGACATTCCGCTTCGTATGCTGTGGAAAGCTACCAAAGTCTTTTTCTGAAAGCCTATTTTCCGTTGGAATATATGGTGGCTACACTCAACAACGGGGGTGGTTTTTACAGTGTAGAACTTTATGTGCACGAAGCGCGAATGCACGGCGGAAATATTTTGCAACCCTGCATTAACCGCAGTTACGGCGCAACTATTATTGATGGAAAGGATATTTATATTGGGTTCGGGTTTTTACAATCTTTGGAATCAAAACTTATTGAAAAAATAATTGTTGAACGTAACAAAAATGGCGCTTTTGAGAGTTTGGACGATTTTTTAGAACGTGTTTCCATCGGGATGGAGCAGGTAACAATTCTTATAAAAATAAACGCTTTTCGTTTCACGGGAAGAAACAAACGCGAACTACTTTGGGAAGCGTATATGAAAATAAATAAAGTGAGTTTTGAAGAAAATGTGTACACACTTTTTAAACCGAAAAAGATTAATTACAAAACCCCTTCCCTACCGCACACCACGCTGGAAGATGCTTTTGATGAAATGGAACTGTTGGGTTTTCCGCTGTGTAGTCCTTTTGATTTACTCACAAATTCTTCGGAAAATAAATTGCGGGCAACGCATCTTTCCCAACGTATCGGGAAAATAGTAACTATTGAAGGATATTTAATAACAACTAAAAGGACCCGAACGTCTAAAGGTGATTATATGTACTTCGGAAATTTTCTGGACCGAGATGGCGATTTTGTAGATACGGTACATTTTCCGCCGGTTGCCAATCAATATCGCTTCCGCGGAAAAGGAGTTTACAGTATTACCGGAAAAGTAACGGAAGAATTTGACTGTATAAATATTGAAGTTTTAAAAATGGAGCGGCTGGGGATAATTCAAGATCCGAGGTATGCTGCTGAAAAAGGACGTATGACCGCTTCGATGTAAAGACTTAAGACGGTAGGACGTAAGACCGCTTCGCTATAGGACATAATAGTAACAATTAAGAGATTCCCGCCGTAGTTTATCCTGAGCG
Organism: Aequorivita sp. IT1183; assembly: GCF_058068265.1. Lineage (NCBI taxonomy): Bacteria > Pseudomonadati > Bacteroidota > Flavobacteriia > Flavobacteriales > Flavobacteriaceae > Aequorivita > Aequorivita sp. IT1183. The sequence goes on from NZ_JBYRHS010000002.1 coordinate 155,504, forward strand.
GTAGTCGAAGGGCGGGAATGTATGAACGACAAAAGAAACATAGTACACATGGATTTGGACACATTTTTTGTGTCCTGCGAGCGCTTGTTAGATAGTAGGTTGATTGGAAAACCAGTGCTTATTGGCGGCACCAGCGATCGTGGCGTAGTGGCTTCGTGCAGTTATGAGGCACGCACTTTCGGGATCCATTCTGCAATGCCGATGAAGTTGGCCAGACAGTTATGCCCCGAAGCCATTGTAGTTCGTGGCGATGCCAGCACCTACAGCAAGTTTTCAGAAAATGTTACCGATGTTATAAAAGAAAGTGTGCCACTTTACGAAAAGGCTTCTGTAGATGAATTTTACATCGATTTAACTGGAATGGATAAGTTTTTTGGTTGCGAAAAATTAGCTTCAGAATTACGGCAGCGCATTATGAAAGAAACTGGACTGCCTATTTCTTTTGGGCTTTCAATCAACAAAACGGTTTCAAAAATAGCCACTGGCGAAGCAAAACCCAACAATCAAATTCATATTATAAAAGGCACCGAAAAACCTTTTCTTTCGCCTTTGGCAGTCAATAAAATACCAATGGTTGGCGAAGTTACTTACCGCGCTTTATGCGATCTAGGCATAAAACAGATAAAAACCATACAGGAAATGCCTGTGGAAATGATGGCGAAAGTTTTTGGGAAAAATGGGCAGACCATTTGGCAGAAGGCTAACGGTATAGACAATACGCCAGTAGAGCAATACACCGAACGCAAATCTATTTCAACCGAGCGCAGCTTTGACCGCGACACCACCGATGTAAAAAAACTGGAAGGTATTATTATTGCAATGGCAGAAAATCTGGTTTTCCAACTAAGGCGCGGCAACAAACTTACTGCCTGCGTAACCTTTAAAATTCGGTATTCAGATTTTCAGACTTATACTATGCAGCAAAAAATACCGTATAGTTCTGCAGACCATAAAATTATTCCAATAGTGATGGGGCTTTTTAAGAAACTATATCAACGCAGACTTTTAGTGCGGATGGTGGGCGTGCGGTTTAGCCATTTGGTGGAGGGCGGATTTCAGATAGATTTGTTTGACGATAACGAAAAAATAATCAATCTCTATCACGCTATGGACAAGATGCGGGACCGTTATGGCGATCGTGCTGTAATGCGCGCTGCGGGAATGGAAGCCAAGAGTATTGGCCGTTGGAATCCTTTTACGGGAGCACCGCCGCCGTTGCTGCCCAATAGACGACGCTGAATTAAAACCAAGTAGGCTCGCGAATTATCGCGTGCATCGAGTTTTCAATGATTTGATTTAAGGTTCAAGGTTCAAGGTTCAAGGTTCAAGGTTCAAGGTTCAAAAATAAAAATTCAGAATTCAGAATTCTTCATTCTTAATTAAATAAGATGCTATCTTTGTTTTTAAAAGAAAATTGAATGGAAAGCATTAGTGTTTTTGACATGTTATCGATTGGGGTTGGGCCATCAAGTTCGCATACCTTGGGACCTTGGCGCGCAGCATTACGTTGGATAGAGGAATTGAAAGAAAAAAATCAATTTGAAGAAGTTGTAGGTATCACCGTAGATCTGTATGGCTCACTGTCACTTACAGGAAAAGGTCACGCCACAGATATAGCAATAATGCTAGGTTTAACAGGGTTCGACCCCGTAACTTTTCCTATTGAAAATATTCAAAAAGAAATTGATTTCATTACTTCTGAAAACAAATTGAAACTAAACAATGAGTTGGATGTTCCATTTTTTCCGAAGGAAAACATAATTTTTAATCGGAAATTTCTCGAGTTTCACCCAAATGGAATGACTTTTAGAGCAACTTTGAAAAACGGTTCTGTAAAATCTTCTTCATTTTATTCAATCGGCGGTGGATTTACTGTAAAAGAAGAAAGAAAGAACAAAAAGATTAAACAAGATAAATTTGCAAAATTTCCATTTCCTATCGAAAAAGGTGCAGAACTTGCTGCATATTGCAAAGCTGAGAATAAAAGCATTTCTGAAATAGTACTCGAGAACGAAAAATCGCTCAGAACCGAAGCCGAAATAAACGACGGTCTAAAGAAAATATGGGATGTAATGTTAGATTCCATGTACGTTGGCGCCCATACCGAAGGCATCCTGCCAGGTGGACTAAACGTAACCCGACGCGCTTTTGAGATGAATAGAAATCTTATTGGTGAACATACTTACAACGGTGCAGATGAATGGGTTGCTGCAATTAGAAATACAGAAGTTAAGTTTAGACAAATATTGAAATGGGTTTCGTGTTTTGCATTGGCAGTAAACGAAGTTAATGCTTCACTTGGGAGAGTCGTAACAGCTCCAACCAATGGTAGTGCTGGCGTAATTCCTGCAGTAATGTTGTATTATATGGTTATAGAAAACCACGACGCTAATTTTGACGATGTGCGCAAATTCCTACTCACTGCAGGTGAAATTGGAAGCATTTTCAAAAAAGGTGCAACTATCTCTGCAGCAATGGGTGGTTGCCAAGCTGAAATTGGGGTATCATCTTCAATGGCGGCCGGAGCACTCTGCGAATTAATGGGTGGAACACCAGACCAATGTTTAATGGCCAGTGAAATTGCCATGGAGCATCACCTAGGTTTAACCTGCGATCCAATTGCTGGTTTGGTTCAAATTCCGTGTATTGAACGCAATGCAATGGGTGCCATAAAAGCCATAAATGCTTGTGAAATGGCACTAGACAGCGATCCGGCAAAAGCAAAAGTGCCACTAGATAAAGTGATTGCAACAATGTGGGAAACAGCAAAAGATATGACATCTAAATACAAAGAAACCAGTGAGGGAGGATTAGCGGTGCAAGTAAACATAAGTGATTGCTAAAATACTTGGATTTGTACCTCGAATAAATTTTATACACATCACTTCTTTCAAAGAATTATTAAAATTCTAAAATCGGTAATCTAAAATCGTAAATTATTACTTTTACCCCTCAATTTCATTCAAACTATGAGCACAGCTAAAAAAGAGTACAAGCGTATTACTACCAAAACTTTGGTGGATATGAAGAAGAAAGGCGAAAAGATTTCGATGCTAACCGCCTATGACTTTACCATGGCAAAAATCGTGGATAGCGCCGGAATAGATGTTATATTGGTTGGTGACTCTGCTAGCAATGTAATGGCTGGCCACGAAACAACATTGCCAATAACGTTGGACCAAATGATTTATCACGCTGCTTCTGTAGTTCGTGCAATTGAGCGTAGTTTGGTAGTAGTAGATTTACCTTTTGGGAGCTATCAAAGCGATCCGAAAGAGGCGCTGCGTTCAGCGATTCGAATTATGAAAGAAAGCGGCGGCCATGCGGTAAAACTTGAAGGTGGAAAGGAAGTAAAAGAATCCATAAAAAGAATTTTAAACGCAGGTATTCCAGTAATGGGCCATTTGGGTTTAACTCCTCAATCCATTTATAAATTTGGAACCTATACCGTTCGAGCTAAAGAAGAAGAAGAGGCCGAAAAACTTATTGAAGATGCTATTTTATTAGAAAAAACGGGATGTTTTGCTATAGTTCTGGAAAAAGTTCCAGCCAAACTTGCCCAAGAAGTTGCAGAAAGAATTAGCATTCCAGTAATTGGTATTGGTGCCGGAAATGGTGTTGACGGTCAAGTGCTAGTAACGCACGATATGATTGGGATGACGCACGAGTTTAACCCGCGTTTTCTTCGTCGTTATTTAGATTTATATACTGAAATGAAAGATGCTTTTAGTAAATACAGTTCAGATGTAAAAAGCGGCGATTTTCCGAATGATAGCGAACAATACTAAAAAAGGAATTTTCAAATTACAAGCACCAAATTCCAAATAAAAATTCAATATTCAATATTCAATATTCAAAAAATCAACTTCGTTTTTTCTAAACTTTTAAACTGCTCCCAATCTCAACAAAAAAAATACATAGTACAAAAAACAATCTTCAGGTTTTGTTTGAAGACAATCATTTAATTGTTGTTAACAAACGTCCTGGCGATATTGTGCAGGGCGATAAAACGGGTGACGCCCCTCTTTCCGAAGTTGTAAAAGAATACATAGCCGAAAAGTACGATAAACCAGGTGCAGTATTTCTAGGCGTGGTTCACAGATTGGACCGACCCACGAGTGGCATTGTTATCTTTGCACGAACTTCAAAAGCCTTAGCGCGGCTGAATAAAATGTTTTCTGAAAGGGAAACCGAAAAAATATATTGGGCTGTAGTTAAAAATGTACCGCCTAAAACGGAGGATACTTTAATTCATTTTTTAAAAAGGAATCCCAAACAGAATAAGTCCTACGCGCATATTAAAGAAGTGCCAGACAGTAAAGAAGCTATTCTTCATTATAAACTTCTGAAAAAACTAGACAATTATTATTTATTGGAAGTAGTGTTGGAAACCGGAAGACACCATCAAATTAGGTCACAACTTTCTGCTATTGGATGTTTTATAAAAGGCGATTTAAAATATGGTTCTGATCGAAGCAATCCCGATGGCAGCATTCATCTTCACGCCAAAAAACTGAAACTTATGCATCCTGTGCAGAAAGAAACCGTCAGTTTAGAAGCACCCACTCCCGATGATTCTATTTGGAATGCTTGCAATTAGATTTTAATTAAATTCTTTTTCAAAGCATAAATAACCAAACCTACCCTATTTTTTATATTAAGCCGCTTAAACAAGTCCTGCCGATAACCATCGATGGTTTTTGGACTCAAATCCATAACATCTGCTATTTCTTTATAAGTCATTTCCGAACAGGCTAATTTCATAAACGTGAGTTCGTTTTCCTTAAAATCTAACATTCTTCCATCTTCGTCTGGGGTGAGTGAATGAAGTAATGTTTCGGCTACTTTTTCAGAATGATAATACCCTTTTTGTAGTAATTCTATTAGTGCCTCGTTCAAAATTTCTGGGTGAATGTCTTTCAATAAATAACCATTTGCACCTTTTCTCAGCATTTTTAGAATAGTTTGCTCATCGTCTTCCATTGAAAGTGCAAGCACTTTTATATCTGGATGACTTACGCCGAGCCAATCTAAAGTTTCGAAACCGTCCATAATTGGCATATTAATATCGAGCAGAATTATTTCGGGCAAAATTTCTCTATCCGCCATTTCTGTCTGCAGTTCCATTCCGTTTTTAGCAATAAAGAGAACGCTGAAATTCGGAAATGAGTTAATTAGCTTGGCTAACGAACGTGCAAGAAGCGAGTGATCATCAACAATTACAACAGTATTTTTGTGGTCGGACTTCATTGTGCTTTTTTATAGGGATACCTCAAATTTAATTGAGTACCCTCGCCTATCTCTGATGTTATAGAATATTCTGCGTCAATGAGTTGTGCGCGACCTTTCATTGTCTCCATTCCAGAACTATCTGTTTTTGCTGAAGTATTAAAACCTACTCCATCATCAACAGCTAAGATATTGAGGGATTGTTCTTTATAATCTAAATGTACGAATAATTTTGAAGCTCTAGCGTGTTTCAAAACGTTTGAAAGGAATTCCTGTAAAATTCGAAATATTATAATTTCGTTTGCATTGTTAATTGGAATTATATCGCCCGTAATTTTCAAGGTTGCATCTAAATACCCCAAACGCTTAAATCTGTCCAATTCTACTTGTAATGATGCCAGTAGTCCGTTCTTTAATATTACATCGTTGTTGAGTACTTTTGAAAGCGAACGTATTTCTTGAACAGTATCTTGTACTAATTTTTTTGTTTCCTGTATTTGCCCGTGAAGGGAAAGTGGGGCCGAATTCATCATAACATTCAACTGTATATTTGCCACAGAAAGTAACTGACCAACATTATCGTGTAATTCCCAAGCTATATTTTTGAGCGTTTGTTCCTGAATTTCTATTTGTGAATCGGCAAGTTCTCGTTGGTACATTTGTTCAGCTTCGAACCGTTCTTTAAGAAATTTATTTTTTCGGCGTTGAAATGCTACAACAAAAAATATGGCAAAAATCGTAAATAACAATAGCATTACGACAATGTAAACTATTAATAATTTTTCTTGGGGAAGTAAGGGTTCTCTTTCTGATAGCATATTAAAAATCCTACAATATAAGTAGCGTATAAAAAATAATTACATCCAAAGATAATCGGCTTATACAATTTGACAAAGCTTGGGTCAACAGAATTGCTGAAATATGAACTATAAATAAATAAAGGGGTAGTGCATAAGTGAAAAAACAAAGCCCCAACAGATATATAAAATGGCAAACTCCTTTGCACACTTAATATTTGATCGCTCTTAAGTAATTCTAAATAGTACAGAGCGATGCTAATGAAAACTAATAACGTTCCAAATAAACGAAAAACAGGCAAAAATATATCGAAAAACTCCTTAGTAAATATAATTTCGAATACACATACTACCATAAAAATTAAGGATAGTATATTGAGAAATACAACAGACTTCTTCGACGTTAAATACCATTTAAAATAATTGATATAAAAAAGATAACTTACAATACCGTATAAGTTATAAATCCAATAATTTTTTTCAAATATTCCGCCTTTTAAAAAAGATAGATACCCGTAATCTACAGTGAAAACACTGTACCAGCCCAAAATTTCTACACATATGGTAATGAAAAGAAAAAGGGTTAAGTAAAAATTTGGCCTTGATTTATTTTTTTTATAATAAATAAAAGAAGCTATAAAAGCTAATAATTCCAATGCATTTGCTACAATTACTGCGGTCATTTACAATAGTTTCTTAAAATAAATAGTGAATTTGAAAGTAAATAAATTGGTCCATTAATTATTTCTTCCAAAGTTGAAAAATTGGAAAAAACAGTTTTAAAAATAAGAAATCTTCAAGCTAGATGTGAAGATAAAATCTCCATTGAAAATTAATAAACGTTTGGAGGCCATCCACCTACAACTGTATTTAATGGTTCAATTTTATAATTATTTGGAGAATCTTGGGCTGTATTAATTGTTGGGGCTAAAAAGCAAGTAGCCTTATTTGCATTAACATTATCATACGCTCCAAAATAAATACGAATACCAGGGTTCATAATATCCTGTAATTTAGATTGTTCCCGTACATAGTCTAGAAACTGCTGCATTTCGGTTAGACTGAAAAGAAACTCACGAGTGTCTATTGAGCCCATAGCGCGTTCAATATCCATTGCGCGCGTAGTTACCCAGTTTTCCTGTAATTGTTTTGCTTTGTCTACGGTGATACAATTTTTTGGTTTTGACATAATTGAAATTGGTTTTTGGTTAATTACCAACGAATGTAGTAAAAACAATCAAAGCAGCACTTTATAGTTATAATATTCAGGGAAAATCCCCCGTGGCTATCAGAATTTTCCTATAGCTGAAAAGGGTTTTTCCTATAGCAAATTCAGGCTAAACCTTTAGCTGCTCAGGTAAAATACTGTTGCATAGTGCGTTATAATTGTTTATATTGCATGTGTTAAATTAAAGTTAATACTTCTCGCTCATGATTTACGAGACACTAGAAATTTTAAAAGATCAGGTTTCAAAATATTTGGAACAAAAAACGGGTGACGCAAGTTTAGTGGTTTTGGAAAACGTGTCGAAATATGACGATCCAGAAGTAAACACGATGAATGACAAAGTGGTGCTTTCACTTTTAAATATTGAAGAAGAAGCAACACTTAAAAACAACCCTAACGTAAAATTTAAAAATGGAGAAACTATTTATAGAAATCCTCCCGTTAATTTAAATATTTACGCACTCTTTTCTGCTAACAGAAGCACTTACACAAACTCGCTTTCTTCCATTTCTTTCATTATTGAATTTTTTCAGTCCAAAAAAATATTCACTCAAATTAATACTCCTTTAAATCCAATAATTCCCGCATTAGATAATATTACGGAATTCCGCTTTATAACTGAACTCTACACGCCAACATTTGAGCAGCTAAATTATATCTGGGGAACATTGGGTGGTAAAGCGCTGCCGTCTGTTCTCTATAAAGTAAGTGTTGTGAAAATTGAAAGCAATGCTCTCTTTGAAAAAGGCACACCAATTACTGTAGTTGCCGGCACCTTAAACAATATAACTTAATGAGTTTCACTACAACATATCGTGTTCTGTTTAATGTAAACCTTTACCATCATTATTTTTTGGATAATGGCAGTACCGTTTTTGATAGTAATTTAGGCTTAAAAGAAATACAACTGGCCAAATATAATTTTGAGGATTTCTGTCAACTAATTCCTTCGGAAGAAACGCAGGAAATATTTAAAGGGAATAAAATCGTTTTTAAAACATTACCCGTTGGATTTACTATTTACGCTAAAGCGGAAGAAACTGCCCCTAACTCCGGCACTTATAAACCTTTTGTAAATCTTTCGCAAACTACCGTATTCAACTTTCTAATTTATGTGAAGGATTCACTTTTTGAAAATTACTCAACAGTGAATTCGAAACCATCAATTCCATATTTCTTCTCAAATACAAAACCCGTTTCGGAAGGAGTTTCTTTTAAATATATTGATTTAGAAGCCACTACCCTACCCGTAGAAAATTTCACTATAAATCAAACTAGCTATAGTGAAATAAGCAAAGGCCTTTCAGAAAAAGAAAAAATAGGACTCTTCGGCATCATTTCATTACAAATGAGCGGAGACGACACCATTCCTTTTGACGGTCGTGCCCGAAACATTCTGAATGTAAATGGAACAATACCAGCAAGCCCCAAAATTTTTAAAATTCAAATTAAAAACCGCAAAACTATTTGGAATTACCGCAGTGCAGTTAATAGTAGCCTGCTTCATTCCACGAATCCCACAAAATTGCCGCTGACTAAAAATGGCATTATTGGGTACAGTTTTGGTGGCCAAGAGCGTCCCTCAGCTTCCCCTTCACGTCTCATCTTTGAAAAAGATGGTGGTGGAAATATAATCAAGACCATTTCAGAAATTTATATTAATCAATAACAAAAACTATGGCAACTACGTACAAAACACCCGGGGTTTATGTGGAGGAAATATCGAAATTTCCACCATCGGTGGCACAAGTGGAAACAGCAATCCCAGCCTTTACAGGCTACACAGAATTAAGTGAAACTTCGGTTCGTAATAAACCAAAACGCATTGTTTCGCTTTTAGAATATGAAACATATTTTGGCAAAGCTCAAAATGAAGCCGCAATTACAGTAACCATTAAAGATACTATCAACAGCGGACCGCCAATTAAGCTTTTGTCTCAACAGTTTAGTGTAGCCATGCCTACTTCAAGTCCTTTTTTGATGTATTACGCCATGCGTATGTATTTTGATAACGGTGGTGGGCCTTGCTACATCTGTTCAGTTGGAGACTATACGGGTGGCACTGTAAGCCAAGTGGCACTTGTTGGTGGTTTGAATGAATTTGAAAAATTTGACGAACCTACATTATATGTCTTTCCAGATGCAATGGCTGTTTCGACTGCAGATAGTTACTATTCACTCATAAATAAAGCTTTGATGCAGTCTCAAAAGCTGAAAGATCGCTTTGTTATAATTGATTCATTCGCAAACAATAGCGATAATATACGCAACACGGCATCTTTGGGTAATGGTGTAGATTTATTAAAATACGGTGCCGCCTATCATCCTTTCTTAAAGACGGTTTATAGCTATGCTTACGCCGATGCAGCTATAACATTGGCTCACAGTATAACCGACGAAACAAACACAGTTTCTACGGGTATTTATGACACAAAAAAACTTGACGAACTTGCAGATAGTCTGGATAGTGATTTCAACTTAATACTTTACAATAAAATAAAAACCGAGCTGGAAAAGCAGTATGTAACGCTTCCGCCTAGCAGCGCAATGGCTGGAATCTACGCTCGTGTAGATAGTAATCGTGGCGTTTGGAAAGCGCCTGCAAATGAATCTGTTAGTGCAGCCGTAGAACCCTCTATTAAAATTACACACGAGGCGCAACAAGATTTAAATATTCATGTCTCTGGAAAATCTATTAATGCCATTCGGTCATTTACTGGGAAAGGTATTTTGGTTTGGGGAGCGCGCACACTTGCTGGTAACGACAACGAGTGGAAATACGTTCCAGTTCGTCGTTTTTTCAATATGGTTGAAGAATCTGTAGAGAAAGCATCTTCACAATTTGTCTTTGAACCCAACGATGCAAATACTTGGGTAAAAATACGCGCTATGATTGAGAATTTCTTAATTCTTCAATGGCGTGCTGGAGCATTGGCAGGAGCCAAACCCGAACAAGCTTTTTACGTGCGGGTTGGTTTAGGCGAAACTATGACGGCAGACGATATTCTAAACGGAATCATGAATATTGAAATAGGAATGGCCGCAGTACGTCCAGCAGAATTTATAGTGCTCAAGTTTTCACATAAAATGCAGGAAGCTTAAATAAAGTCGGCAGTTTTCAGCCGCAGTAAGCAGTTTAATAGAGTAATTATTCAATAACTTAAAACATAGCAAGATGGCCAATACATATCCATTAGTAAAGTTTCATTTCTCAGTTGACTGGGGAGGAACAAACATAGGTTTTACCGAAGTCAGCGGACTAGATGTAGAAACCGAATTAATAGAATACCGTCACGGTGCAAGCCCAGAATACAGCAAAATTAAAATGCCGGGGATGCAGAAATACAGTAACATCACTTTAAAGCGCGGATCGTTTGCAAACGATAATGAGTTTTATCAATGGTGGAACACGGTTAGTCTAAACACCATTGAACGTCGTGACATTACAATTTCTTTGTTGAATGAGGAACACGCGCCCGTAATGGTTTGGAAAGTAAAAAATGCTTTTCCAATAAAAGTTCAGTCTACAGATTTAAAAGGTGATGGCAATGAAACCGCTATTGAAACTTTAGAAATTGCACACGAAGGTCTATCAATTCAAAACGGTGATTAATGAGCACGATATATCCTCCGGTAAGCTTTCATTTTAAGGTTGAATTTAACGGTATTTCTTCACAGGATAAGGACGTTCAGTTCCAATCCGTATTAGGATTATCTGTAGATATTGAAACCGAAGAATTTGCAGAAGGAGGCGAAAACAGATTCAAACATAAATTCCCGATACGATCTAAATTTCCAAACCTCGTTTTAAAACGTGGCATGGTAACAGATTCCGAACTCATAAAATGGTGTCGGAACGCTATTGAGAGTTTTCAGTTTGAACCAGTAGATCTTACCGTGAAATTACTGAATGAAGAACATGAACCACTTGTAACTTGGAATGTAGTACACGCTTACCCCGTAAAATGGGAGGTTGCTGAACTAAATGCCGAAGAAAGCAAAGTGATGATTGAAACCATAGAATTAGCATATAATTATTTTACACTCGTATAAAATGCCAATAGAAATTAAAGAACTGCACATAAAAATAAATGTGAACGGAACCGAGCAGACCAACGCCTCTCCTAGTAAAAATCCTGGAGCAAAGGCGGATGCAATTGTGAAAACTTGTTTGGAAGAAGTAATGCGAATTGATTCTAGAAAAAAAGAACGATAATGAAAGGCGAACTAAAAAAGCTGAAAATAATTGGCTTCAAAGACGATAAGTTTACCGAAAAAGTGGGCGATGGCGAATTTACTTCGTTGTTGAACCCAGAAAAATATACGTTTAAATATAAAATAGAATACACCGAAGCTCAGGGCCAAGGTACAAGCGCTACACAACCCAAATATTTACGCTCCGTTCCCGAGGATTTAGATCTACAGTTTCTTTTTGACCGCACAGGTATAATTAAAGGACAAGACAATAAATTGGGAGATGGCATAGTCGAAGATATTGAAAAATTCAAAAAAATAGTTTTCGATTATAATGGCGATGAGCACAAACCCAATTATTTAATGATAGGATGGGGAACGCTACTATTTAAAGGGGTTTTAGCCGAAATGTCTATTGAATACAAACTTTTTTCGCCCGAAGGCGTGCCGCTACGAGCCGTGGTTACTGCTAGTTTTAAAGGAGTGGTTGAAGACAATTTGCGTGTTGCCCGCGAAAATAACAACTCGCCAGATTTAACACATGTTCGGATGGTTAAAGAAGGTGACACCCTTCCACTTATGACTTTCAGAATTTATGGCGATTCAAAATATTATTTAGAAGTGGCAGCTGCTAATAATCTTGTGAATTTTAGAAGACTGCAGCCCGGACAACAAATTATATTTCCACCCATAGAAAAAGTTTCATAAATGAATAATAGCAGAACAATAGAAACCGCGCGCAGCGCAGATTTAGTGAGCTTCAAAATACTTATTGAAGGCACGGAACTTTCTGCTGTCAATCAAGTAAAAAGTATTTCGGTAGAAAAAGAAATAAATAGAATTCCCTTTGCGCAACTTGTTTTTGTTGATGGCGATGCAGCTTCTCAAAACTTCAGTTTAAGTGAAGAAGATTCGCTTATTCCCGGAAATAAGATTGAAATTAAAGCAGGTTACCACGGTGACGAGGAAACCATTTTTGTTGGAATAATTATAAAACACAGTATTAAAATTCGTGAAAATTCTTCTGTTTTAATTGTTGAATGTAGGGACGAAGCTGTAAAAATGACAATCGGCAGAAAAAGTAATTTTTATCACAACAACGAAGACAGTACTATTATTGAAGAAATTATAGGGAAATACAGCTTGCAAAGCGACCTTGAAGCTACTTCGTATGTTAATAAAGAACTGGTGCAATATCGAACTTCGGATTGGGATTTTATTATGACCCGTGCTCAATTTAATGGTCAGATCTGCGTGGTTGATGACGGAAAGATCAGCATCGCTAAACCAGATCTTTCACAAACCGAAATTGAAACCGTTGCCTTCGGCGCTACTCTGTTAGATTTTGATGCAGAAATGGACGCTCGAAATCAGTTTAATTCTATAACTGCTTTCGGATGGAATCCATCCGATCAAGAAATAGTAGAGACCGAAGCTGCCGATCCAAATCTTTCTTTAAATGGAAATATCTCAGTTTCAGATTTAGCTGAAGTAATAGATCTTGACGACCTAGAATTAAAACACGGAGGAAACTATAATTCAACGCAACTTCAGCAATGGAGTGATGCAAAAAATTTATTTCAACAACTCTCAAAAACCCGTGGAAGAGTGAAGTTTCAGGGAATTGCAAACGCAAAACCCGGAACAATGTTGAAGTTGGAAGGTGTAGGCGATCGCTTCAACGGAAAAATATTTATTAGTGCCGTTCGTCACGAAATAGTAGACGGCAATTGGACAGTAGATGCCGAATTCGGTATAAATCCAGAATGGTTTAGCGAAACTTATGACGTTTCAGAATTACCCGCATCGGGTATTATTCCTGCAGTTAGTGGTTTGCAAATTGGGGTAGTTTCGCAATTAGAATCAGACCCCGATGAGGAAGATAGAATTTTAGTGAAAATACCAATAATAAATAAAGACGAACAAGGTATTTGGATGCGTGTTGCAACTTTAGATGCTGGAAATAATCGCGGATCGGTCTTCCTTCCTGAAATTGGCGATGAGGTAATTGTTGGTTTTTTAAATGATGACCCAAACCACGCCGTAATTCTTGGAATGCTTCACAGTAGCGCAAAACCTTCACCAATTAAGGCTTCGGACGACAATCACGAAAAAGGATTTATTACCCGTAGCGAGATGAAATTAATTTTCAACGATGATAAAAAATCTATCACTATTGAAACCCCGGGTGGAAAGAAAGTAATAATAGATGAAGACGCGGGAGTTATTAAAATAGAAGATGAAAATAGAAATATTATAACAATGGATGACAGCGGAATTGCTTTGGAAAGCGGAAGCGATTTCAGTATAAAAGCAACTGGCGATTGCAATATAGAAGCAGTGAATATTAATCTAAAAGCCGACGCACAATTTAAAGCAGAAGGCAGCGCCGGCGCTGAAGTTTCAACCAACGCCATCGCAGTTTTGAAAGGGTCTTTAGTACAGATAAATTAGACCCCCTAATACCCCGAAGGGGGACTTTTGAACTTCCTGCAAGGTTTAAAAACCTTGTAGGTTTTATAAAATGTAGATAAAAACGGAAAAACAATAAAAATTAGAAATATGCCCGCAGCAGCACGAATAACTGATATGCACATCTGTCCGATGACGAACCCAAACGGAAGTCCGCACGTTGGTGGACCTATATTACCACCTGGGGAACCGACGGTACTTATTGGCGGAATTCCCGCTGCTAAAGTTGGCGATATGGCAACCTGTGCCGGACCGCCAGACTCCATTATTATGGGATCTGCTACAGTGTTAATTGGCGGAATGCCCGCAGCACGTATGGGAGACAGTACCGCACACGGAGGAAGCATAGTTTTAGGAGATTTCACTGTGTTGATTGGTGGATAAGAAATTGAGTCAAGCAAGATTTTCAAAATATTATAAGACTGAGACAGAAAAGATGTCCCAATAAATAATAGAAAAATAAATAATTATGAATACCGAAACATTTTTAGGCGAAGGTTGGAGCTTTCCTCCTCATTTCGACAAAAAAACAGGCCAATTGGTTACAACCACTGGCGTCGTAGACATTAATAAAAGTCTAGAGATTCTGTTGTCAACAAGATTGGGCGAGCGCATTATGCTCCCAAATTACGGCTGTAACTTAGAAGAACTGCTTTTTCAACCTTTGGATGTAACGCTTAAAACCTATATAAAAGAATTAATAACCTCTGCAATTCTCTATTACGAACCGAGAATTGATACTCAAAAAATAACACTAGACACCACAAATGAATTAAATGGTGAAATATTAATAAACATAGAATACATAGTACGCATAACAAACTCTCGAGCAAATATGGTCTTCCCTTTCTATAAAACGGAAGGCACAGAAGTTTAAAAATTATGGCAAAAGACTGCGAAAATAAATTCCTAATAAACCATAAGGGCACCGAACAAACCCAAAGGTCTCTTAACGCCATGCTTCCAGAAAATCTAAAACTGAATGATTTTTCTACTGAAGCTTGGATGGAGTTTGCTTATAATTTTGCCAAGGAAGTAAATTATTTTTCTATAGAAAATGAAACTGTGCCCGCTGGAAATTGGGAATCGTTTTTTATTAAAAAAGAAGAAATCGCAGTATTTCTCGCTAATGCTGAAACCTCAAACAGTCTCTCCCCGCACCTTACACTATTTGTATGTTTTTTGAAGTTGATGGAAATTTCGAAAACACGCTTTAATGCACTTACAAAAAGACATCTCGATTTTTATTACAATGAAATACTTCAAATAGACAAAAAGGCTCCGGTTGCTGATAGTGTTCATCTAATTTTTGAATTGGCTAAGAACATATCAAGTACTAAAGTAGAAGAGCAAACGCTTCTTGAAGCTGGAAAAGATGCTGATGGAAAACGACTTCAATATGCAACGGATAAAGAAGTGGTGTTAAACAAAGCTAAGGTTGCGGCTTTAAAAAGTGTTTATCACCATAGAAAAACGAATAATTTAAACCCTAATGAGCTTAATGGGCTTTTTGCCGCAGCAGTAGTAAATTCAGCAGATGGCAAAGGTGAATCCTTTAAAACCGACGCTAATTGGTTGCCGTTTGGTTATCCTTCCCATTTCAAGCCCAGCTTGCCTTTACAAACACCAAATCTTGGTTTTGCAATTGCTGCCCCAACGCTTAATTTGGCTGAGGGCGTACGTATTATTCAAACAATTTTTAATCTTGAAAAATCGATTCAAGTTTTCAATATTGCACAAATTATTAATTGTATAGAAGTTTACGCTACGGGTGAAAAAGGATGGTTGGGGCCCTTTAAAATTACAGCGTCAGCGGATGGATTTACTTCAACGATTGGAAATAAAGTGGTTCAGCTTTGTGTAAAAATCGATAAAACCGAAAAAGCTATTGTTTCTTATAACAAAGAAATTCACAAAGAAAATTTTGAAACAGATCAACCAATATTTCGGTTTCTGCTGAAAACTAAACAACCTGAGTTTAGTGAAGGTTATAGTTTATATACCGAATTATTTCAGAAAAAAGTAAAAAAGGTAACTGTAAAAGTATCTGTTTCCGAAGCTGAAAAACTTCAGTTAAAAAACGATTTCGGTAATCTAGCGGCCGATAAGCCTTTCTATCCCTTCGGTACACAACCAATGGAACGCTCCGCATTTTATATTGATTATTCGGAAGCATTTAATAAAAAATGGGACACGCTATCAATTCACGCCTCGTGGCTAAACACTCCGAACGACTTTAAAAATCATTATATAGCCTACCGAAGAGACGAAAATAATTTTAATCTCTCGCCAAATCTGTATTATAAAACTCTGTATTACAACTTTAATGTAGGAACCAAAGTATATGCAAAACCGGCTGGATTAACTTTCGGCCCAACTGTAAGTCCAAGTAATCTTTACGTTACCGGAAACGATTATTTTAAGGCAAAAGTTTCGGTTGAAAATAATGAAAACCATGTTAGTGTAAATAATACTTTTCCGCTTTTCACCAAAAATGGAAGTATTTTTGAAACTAATCTTTCCCTCAATAATGCGAATTATACTACCGGTAAAAACGGCCCCATAAAACTGTCTTTAAATCAATCGTTCTTGCACGCTTTGTTCCCAAAAGTATATGCACTAGCGCTTACGACCGAAGAAGATACCGTGCTCCCAAATGAGCCCTACACTCCTATTATTGAAAAAATTGAATTGTCTTATACTGCCAGCCAAGAAGTTGTATTTGGAACTTCGCAAACCGCCAATCTCGAAAAAATAATGCTTTTTCACGAGCATCCTTTCGGGCAAGCCGCAACTTCCAAAACTTTATTACCAACGTACTGTGCGGGTGGCGAACTTTATATAGGCCTTGAAAATACCGAAGCACTTCAACAAGTTCAGCTTTTGTTTCAATTATTGGAAGGTACCGAAAACCCTTTATCCGAAAGTTTCACTTCCACTGAAAAGGTTTCATGGGCGGTGCTTTCAGATAATTCGTGGATGGAACTTTCAAGTGAATATCTAATAGGAAACACGACGGATAATTTCTTAAAAACAGGAATCGTAACAATTACTATTCCCCGGGAAGCCACAAATACTAACACACTACTACCTTCGGGATTGGTTTGGCTTAGAGCGAAAAGTCCCAAGCATTTCGACATTGTTTGCCGATTTATCAATATACACGCTCAAGTTATAACTGCCACTTTTGAAGACAATGGCAACGAGCTTTCTCATTTAATAAATGGTTTGCCCGCTGGCGTAATTAGCAAACTAACGGAGCGCGATTCAGCAATTAAAACGGTAACTCAGCCCTATAATTCATTTGGGGGGCATCCTGAGGAAAGTGATGAAAGTTACTATCGCCGTGTAAGTGAGCGAATTCGTCATCGCGATCGTGCCATTTCCTTATGGGATTACGAACATTTAATTCTTGAAAAATTTCCTGAAGTTTATAAAGTGAAGTGCCTAAATCACACTAAAAAAGAAGATTATCACAACCCTGGAAATGTAACCGTAGTTGTGATTCCGGATATTCAAAATAACAATGCCTTCGATATTTTTCAGCCACGATTGAGCACTGCAAAGCGCAACGAAATTCAGAATTACATAAACGAGCTGAATACATTTTTTGTTTCGGCAGAAATAATCAACCCAAATTATGAAGAAGTTGAGGTCTCGCTTAGCGTAAAATTCAATGTTGGTTTCGACGAAAATTTTTATACAAAACAATTGGAAGAAGACATTAAAAAATATCTATCCCCTTGGGCATTTTCTGAAACTGCTGTGTTGAATTTTGGAGTGTCTTTTCACAAAAACAAACTTATTTCCTATTTAGAAAACCAGCCTTACATTGACTTTTTAGAAGATGTAATTGTGAAACACAGAATCTCGGTAACAGCTGCATATGTTGAAAAAACAAATGTTTTGCCATCAAGCCCGAAAGCAATTTTAGTGTCGGCAAAAAAACATTTTGTAACGCCGGTCCAATCAAAATGTAGTGTTCAAACCCCTAAAAACCCCACGGTATGTCTTCCGTAAAAACATATAGCTCCATTGCGAAGAATACTTCCAGCTTGGACGATCTCGACTTTGATTTTCTTCGGAAAAAAGGGATTGAGTATATCGAAGCTTTGGGTAGCGAATTGTGGACGGACTACAACGCGCACGATCCCGGAATCACCACTTTGGAGGTTTTATGTTACGCAATTACCGATTTGGGCGCCCGTCTATCTCTTCCGTTGGAAAATATTTTGGCCGAAGAAAATGATCCCAGTTTTTTAAACGAACAATTTCTAACAGCTGAAAATGCACTGCCCATAAAACCTGTAACAGCGCTAGATTATCGCAAACTATTCGTTGACATTGAAGGTGTTAAAAACGCTTGGCTGAAAAAGCACGAAAAGAAAGTTTTTGCCAATTGTAAAGAAAATAAGTTATCGTATAAACCATTTAATATACAGGATAAGTATAAAAAGGAATTTATTTTAAATGGATTGTACGATGTTTTAATTGAATTTGATGAATTAGACATAGAACTTTTTAATACGGAGACAAAGCAAAAAAATGAAATAAAACGGCTGAAAAAAGAAGTGAGAACTATTTATCACGCGCATAGAAATCTTTGTGAAGACGTTGTTGGCATCGATGAAGTTGAAAACCATCCCGTAGCAGTTTGTGCCATTATAGAGCTAAAACCTGAAGCCGACGAAGACAAAGTACAAGCCCAAATATTATATACCATTGACGAATATCTTTCACCTTCCCTCCGCTTCTATTCGTTGAAGGAAATGCTGGCGAAAGGTTACAAAACTGATGAAATTTTTAACGGACCGTTGCTAAATAATGGTTTTATAGATAGTAAAGAATTGAAGAAAACCGAGCTTCGAAGAGAAGTGCGGTTGACAGATTTGATAGATTTAATCCAAAAAATTGAGGGTATTGACGTTATCCGCGATATTACAATCAACAATTGCGACGGCAAACCCGAAACCAAAAAAATCTGGAACCTGTGCATTCCAGCCGGTAAAAAGCCGAAACGTTGCGACAAAAGTTCATTCAGCTATTACAAAGGGTTTCTTCCGCTAAACATAAATAAAAAGGCGGTTGATGATTATTTGAAAGCTATTTACGATGAAATTGAAGCAAATATTCTCGATATCGCCTCACAAAAAAAATCCTTAGAATTGCCTGTTGGCGGATATTCTGGCGTGGGTGATTACAGTTCTATCCAAAATGATTTTCCGGAGGTTTACGGCGTTGGTGAACTGGGAGTGAAAAGCACAGCGACTACTGCGGACCGTGCCAAAGTAAAACAATTGAAAGCCTATTTATTATTCTTTGATCAAATCTTCGCAAGTTACTTTGCGCATCTTAAAAATGTGAAAGATATATTTTCAATAAATGGCGAATTGGATAAAAGTTATTTCACTCAAGCGGTTGAAAATGTAAAAGATCTTTCGGAATTGGTCTCGGCCAATTATACCACCGATGAAAATATAACCGACCTTTTGTTTTCAGACCTTGATGATAAAGTGGTGCGCAGAAATCAAATTCTTGATCATTTACTTTCCCGTTTTGCAGAAAACTTTAGTGAATATGCTTTTTTGATGAAGCAATTATACGGCAACAATACAGATGCTGCAGTTATTAAGACCAAAGAGCGTTTTCTGCAGCAATATAATATGATAGGCTGTGAGCGTCCGCTGAGTTTTAATTATTACGAGCAGGAAGCAGAAGATTTGTGGGACACGGGAAATGTTTCAGCATTTCAAAAGCGAATTGCACTTTTGAGCGGCAACCCAAATTTTTTCCGAAGAAATTTTTCTGACGATCCTTTGGAGATTTATGAGGAAATTGACACCGACGGAGTTATTGAATACCGCTTCCGTTTTCGAAGTAAAAACAAAAATATCCTTTCGTCATCTAGTAAACATTACCACAATTTAGCTTCGCTTTACAAAGAAATTTTGGACATAAAAAACTACGGACAATTTGCTGAAAACTATGAAATAAAGGTAAACAAAGCTAGTAAGTTTTATTTCAATCTTACTAATCCAAATGTTCCAGACCCAAAAGACGAAGACCATGTAATTGCGCGGAAAATTTCTAGTTTTTCAACACAATTGGCAGCTGAAACTGCAATTGCGCAGACAGTTCAATTTATCAAAACACTCGATTTTAACGAAGGAATGTATGTAATTGAACATATTTTACTTCGCCCCGATGTAACGATAAATACCGCTCCAGAGAACACTTTTCTACCAATCTGTACGGAAAATTGCGAAGGCTGTGAAGGTATTGATCCTTATTCTTTTCGAGTTTCAATTGTGTTGCCGGGCTGGACCGAGCGTTATAGCAATGTTGATTTCAGAAGATTTTTAGAAAATTTAATTCAAAAAGAACTTCCGGCTCACATTATGGCGAAAATCTGCTGGATTGGCTATCCAAAAAGTTACGACACCAAAGGTGAAGAAAACGAAATGGTGGAGCTTGAAGAAGCCTACAAAGATTGGTTACTCACCAAAACCGATATGGGCCAAAAACAACCCAACTCAAAATTGAAACGATTCATTAAAATTATGAGCAGCCTGCATACAATTTACACGCAGGGCACACTCCACGATTGCGATGACGATGAAGAACAACAAGATATTATCCTAGGCAGGACCAACCTGGGGAAACTTTAAATACCAAAGTTATGAGCACTAAATTATTGGAAATAACTCCACAGTACCGCTCCTTCGTGGACGATCAAGTACTGACCTCCGGGCAGCTAAACGAATTTATAGAATATTTTGAGGATCAAGACCGACTTACGCGCGTATGCCTTGTGGGTGTTGGCGTGGCCTGTGGTTTTAAGGTTTCGGTTAACAATCAAAAAACGCTTGTAACAATTACCCAAGGTTGCGGTGTTACTACCGATGGCGACCTTTTAAAGCTTCAGAAAAATATAAAAGATTCTTCTGAGACTTCTATTGTTTTGGAAAATATAAAATATTCGCATTTTCGCGATTTTGAGGATGATAAAGCAAAATACAAACATTTCAAAAGTGATAACAACGCCATTGATTTGTGGGAATTAATTCCGCAGGAAAAAGTAGATGTGGAAGAAGGTCCTCTCCCTATCAACTCACAATTGTTAAATAACAAAGTTGTGGTGCTCTATCTGGAATGTTACCCAAAAGAAGCAGATATCTGCACAACTACAAATTGCGATAATCAAGGGCAGCCAAACATTCAAAATCTCCGAGTACTCCTTATTAACAGGGAAGATGTTGAGAATATTGTAAACCCAAAAGATGGTATTTTCACCAAACACGATGTTTATGAAGCCTTTACGAATCTGCCGCAAACCGCCGTACCAAAAGTAATATTGAATGACAGCAATTCCAATTCCTATTCAAAATTAGCCGCTGCGTACAAAGCGGTAATTAGTTCAACAAAAAAACCTTTGCACACTGCACTTGAGCAATTGTTTCAAGGTTTTTCAGAAATTTTGGATATTAAAGATGGTACTTCAAATACCGTTTTGAATCAAATTAATAATCTGGATGATTTCAATAAAAGTGAAAAAGTTCAGTATCGATATGATTTGGTGCGCGACATCAGCGATACTTATAATGAGTTGGCTGAAATACTGTTGAAATTAAAAACCGAATGCTGCCCAAATATTGAAGCATTTCCGAAGCATTTGTTGCTCGGTATGCTTACTTCGGAAGAGATTTATCCTGAATTACGCCACGATTTTTATCATTCGCCCACAAATAGCGAATACGCAAAGTATATAAAAATGGCGAAAAGTTTGATGTATCGTTTGGTTGTTATTTTGGACAATTTCAACCTTTCCGATGAAAAAGAGCTTGATATTACCCCATCAAAAACATGCGGTAATTTAGGCGAAAAAGCGATTCCAATTTATTATGAAACGGATGCCGAAATGTTAACTGCGTGGGATTTCAATAAAACCGAAAACTACAAACAACGTTATAATTTAAGCTATCACAAAGAAAATCTAGCGCCAAATAGTTGGGTTAAAAACCCATTAAACTTTGAATTGGATTGTAACGATTTTTATAGAATTGAAGGCCATTTGGGGCGTGCCGCGCAAGACAGTCGCAATACCATCAACAATCTGAAAACCACGCATGCCTTAGATTTTGATTGTTTGCTTTTTGATCTTCAAAGAGATGCGCAGGCATTTACTTCCTTTATTCGAGAAAACCCGTCTATCGTTCATAAAGCAGGGGTTCCAAAAGGTGGCACATTTGTAATTGTTTCAGAAAAAGAACAGGTTATGGCAGATTTCTGTCTTGCAACCAAAGTAAATAATGCTACCAATGGTGGATGCTGTTCCTTGATGGAATGTACCTATCCGTGGATAAGTTCATTAAAATATATGAATAATCTTTCGCGAAGCCTAAAAGGAAAGCAAAGTAGAAACAAGCCAATGCCGCAAAATTATGTGCTGCAGGTAATTGAGTACAAAATTAATGGAGAACCAATAATTAATAGAACTACCACGATTACAATTCCGTTAGAAAAAATATTTTTGAGAAGAATCCACGCCGTAACCGAAGCTTTAAACAATAAGTTTGATAAAGGAGTGGTATTTGACTTTAATGAAAACCAAAAGCGTTTAGTAATTACCCGCGCCAAAGAAGATACTTATATCATCCGACTGCGTGAAATTTCGATGGCGAATAATAATGCAATTTACACTTATAGCAACAACGGAATGTTCCGAAACAATTTGGTGTTTAGACCAGATGCTATGCGCTGCCGCGATTTACGTAGCTACCGTGAATCTTTTTATCAAAAACTGCAGGCTCAGATTGCTCCAGTAAATAAAGACGATGATTACGGAAGATACGATGAAAAGTGGGCAAAATGGAGCAAGTTAACCGAACGATTAATTTCAAACCCCGTGATAGCTCAAGCTGGATTAACCCGTATGATTACTTCTCAAGAAATGTTGCCACAAGAGACTCGAAATTTGGTGCAAAATATTAAGAGGGATTTTCAGGCACAAAGCAATGGCGTAGACCTTCAGTTCCGTTTAGACGGCGATTGGGTAAATGGCACTTGGGTGAATAAATTTATGCTGGACCATCATAGAAGAAACAGAAAAAATACACACGACGTTATTGTGCTATTTGTAAACCTGCGAAAATATCTTCACAATGAAACTGGAATAACAAAACTGTCTATTTACATAACAAATCTTGGGTATTCTCAAGTTCTGGATGCAGTAATTGCGAAACACAAGACTGTTGCCGACTTCTACTTTGGAACACCAACGGGTGAAAATGCGATAAGATTATGAGAAACTCGCTGAAAATAGCGCAAAAAAAGAAGGGTATCAGTCGGTAAAATTGTACAATCCGAATGATACCCTTATGGGTCTAACAAGAAAGGAACTAAGAACTAAAGAAAGACAAAAGAACATCGAAAGAAAACCTCGCGAAAGAACTAAAGTACTAACTATAAAAGAACGAAGCACTAACTGCAAACAACCCAGTAATTCATCTCTGAATCGAAATGTAAATATAGGTCTAAAAATCTAAATAACAAATGGTTGCAAATAAAAATATCATTAAAAAAGTGAAAATTGGGGTGAATACCTCCTCCATTGACTTTGGTATGCAGCTAAAAGATAGTTTGGATGTTTTTTTTAAGGAAGAAATATTTCCAGAAATGAATACTTATTTCAATTCTATTCAAAAAAACAATTCAAATATTATTCGTTTCGATACGCTTTCAATAGAAATATCTATGGATGAAAATGGTTCTCTGATTGACTTAAAGCCTTTAATTATCAAGGAATTAAAAAATATAATAAAAATTGAAACCATTATAGAAAGTAAAACAAATAGTGTAAAAACCTCCACTTCTGCACAGAATGAAATAGAAGCATTTTTCTCCTTCATCGAAGATGGTATAATGCCGTGGTGGTTTGAAGAAAAATCAAATTTTTGGAACGATTTTTTTCAAAATTTAGAACCTCACAAAGCATTCTCGAAAAAATTAAAAACACTTTTCGAAAGACCAGAAGTACGAAAAAGATTGGTTTATCAATTTGATGATAAGCAGCTGTTTAAATTAGCTTCTACAATAAATGGCGCTACATTATCAGTAAGCTCAGAAAATAGAATTCCGAAAGAAAATAGGGTGCTATTTTGGGAAACGGTTTTGTACTATTCGCTTTACCACAAAGAGGAAAAGGTTATAAGAATTTTGCAGAAAGTTCCCTATAAAAATGCAGATAAAATATTAGGTGTTTTCAACGAGATTTTTGGGTTAAAGATTTCTATTAGTCTCGATGATTTTGTGAAAAACGAATCCGAAAAACCTATTTCTACTGAGACACAAAATTCTAAAAAAGCTATAAATTCCCAGGAAAAGGTAGATTCAGAAGTTTCTGTGAAAATTGAAAAAATGGTAAATGAAGGCATTTTGGTGAAAAACGCGGGGTTGATTCTGCTCCATCCATTTTTGAAAATGTTTTTCCAAAGACTGGAATTTCTTTCAGATAAACATATTAAACCAGAAAAAATAGATGAAGCTTTACACACTTTACATTATTTGGCCACAGGCCAAGAACAACCGTACGAACACGAACTAGTATTCGAAAAATTTCTCTGCCACGTCCCTACTCACCAACCTGTGAATCGACATATTTCACTAACAAAAGAGCAAAAACTTGCGTGCGAAATATTATTAGAGGCCGCGCTCAATCATTGGACCGCGTTAAATAGTAATTCAACTGAAATTCTTCAAAATGAATTTTTACAAAGAGAAGGTAAACTCACTGTTTCAGAAGAAAAACAAAATCTTTTCATTCAACGAAAAACGCTAGATATATTACTGGACAGACTCCCTTGGAATATTCATTTTATAAAACTTCCTTGGAAAGAAAAGATACTTTTTGTGGAATGGTAAAACGAACGTTATGAAAATATTCAAAAAAAATACAAGCGCTTCGGCAAAAGTTAATAGTACCAATACTGTAATAAGTAATGTGCCATTTTTTCCCATTCAAAAAAAATTGTCAATCGGAAAGGCTGATGACGCTTATGAAAAGGAAGCAGATGCGGTTGCGGATAAAATTGTCCAGCGTTCCGAAATTGGCCAATACAGTGCTCCCAACACATTTTTCCCCGCCACTCAATTACAACAAAAAACTCTTGGAGAGTCAATAACTCCAGTTGACCAACTCACAGGTATTGAAGAAGAAAACCTTCAGAAAAAATGTGAAAACTGCGAAGAAGAAGAAAACATCCAGAAAAAAACTTCTGCAAACCAAGACTCTGCTCCTTCAAATTTAGAAGGAATTATTCAGAGCAATAATGGCAGTGGAAGTCCATTGAATGATAATTCAAAAAGGGAAATGGAAGAAGGTTTTGGCACGGATTTCAGTAATGTTAGAATACATACTGATTCCACTTCCATTCAACTAAGCCAAGGATTAGGAGCGCAGGCGTTTACCAGTGGCAATAATATTTACTTTAATGCAGGAAAATTCAATCCGGCCTCTAAGGAAGGAAAACATTTATTGGCCCACGAACTTACGCATACCCTACAGCAAAATGGTGTAGAACCTATAAATAAAAGTATACATACGCAGAAAAATAACAATGCGCTACAATTACAAATAGAAGCAGAAACAGCTGCTACCGCTGAAGCGTGCACTGGTTTTGAAGAACAAATTAGACTAGCTAAAGAAACTGCTGCACAGTGGGTTTCGGCTACTAGGCAATGGTTTTCAAATTATGAAAGATTAATAAGAACAAGGGCTCCACGATCTGGTAGACCTTCAAGAATTGGCCCCGAAATTTTCAGAAATTTTCAGCTGCTCGATGAAAATTTTCGAATTTCAAGAAATCTAAGGATTGAAATTCCAACTTCAGCCTTTACGGAGTATACTTCAGACCAATTCGTTGCCTTATTTAATGCCTCATCAACGGTTCGTAATAATTTTTTAAATATGGATGTAGCTTCGCAAACTGCAATGTGTTTTAATGCTACTTGCCCCACTGGTAGAATTGGCACCGAGGTTTTTGGAAGTGCCTTTGCAGGTTCCGGCGAGTATACCCTCAATACCCAATGTTGGAGTCCACTATTGGAAAATTTGCGGGCTGGGGTGGTTCTTCACGAATGCTTTCACAGTAGCTTTTCAGGTTTTTCTGGTGATACCTATTCGTTTGAATCGAGCTACCCTGGAGGCAGTGCGTTAACGAATGCAGAAAGTTATGCCATTTTTGCTTCTATCATTGGTGCAAATTCGTCCTATAGATCCATTGTTTTAGAAGATGTACACATATCAGGTTCTGTTACTAGTGAGGCTGAGGTGGAAACTTCTGAAACAACCCCTGATGAATAGACAGTAGTATAAAATAATTAAAAATTTGCCTGAAGGCAAAATCCATTCGAAGATTGAATGCATTAAAATTGATGCTTCATAAAAACAGATTTAAAATAAAAGCAAAGTTTATTCACTACAAATTTTTAAAGCATACTTATGGCAAAGGCACAAGAAGTAGAACTAAAACAAATATTTAATTTTTTAGAATCGCTAATTTTATGGCGAATCAGAAATAACGCTGCCGATTTTGATACAAAAGCGCCTATTCTTGAATTAAAGAATTTAGGAAAATCAAAATTGGGTAGTTTTTTGAAGGAAGAAAACCTATCTAAAACCGAAGTTGTAGTGCTTCTTTTAGCAGTAGCACCTTCGTTTTCGCCTTCCTTTTTACAGGATACGGTTTCAAAAGAATTTCCGAGCGGAACTGATTTTGTGCAATTTGGTGGTGTAAAAGGCCAAAATCATCGCGGATTTCTTCCCACCGGTGAAACAGCCCTATTTATTTTGGGAGGGACCAATTTCTCACAAAGAATTCAATGCATGCATCTCTTTTCGGAAGAACATTTGTTCAATAAAAAAGACATTCTCTATCTCGAAACCGTCCCTTCCGGAGAACCGATGATGAGTGGAAAATTAATTCTTTCACCTGAAATTATTTACAAACTTACGACGGGCGAAGTTCCCGCTCCCAAATTGAGTACTCAATTCCCAGCGGAAAAGTTGGAAACACAATTGGAATGGAACGATCTTATTTTAAGTGAAAAAACGTTACAGCAAATTCAAGAGTTGGAAATTTGGCTTCAGCACAACGACCAATTATTCAACGATTGGGGAATGGGTAAACGTTTAAAAGCTGGGTATCGCGTGCTTTTTCACGGACCACCCGGTACCGGAAAAACACTAACGGCGAGCCTTTTAGGCAAATACACAAAAAAACCTGTTTATAGAATTGACCTTTCAACAGTAGTTTCAAAATACATTGGTGAAACCGAAAAGAATCTCTCTAACCTTTTTAATAAAGCAGAAAATAAAGATTGGATTTTATTTTTTGATGAGGCTGATGCTATTTTTGGAAAACGCACCAATGTTCGCGATGCGCACGATAAATATGCAAACCAAGAGGTTTCTTATTTATTACAACGTGTGGAAGCACATCCGGGATTGATTATTCTAGCATCAAACTTTAAGGATAATATTGATGAAGCCTTCACCCGCAGATTTCAATCCATTATTTCGTTTGAGATGCCGGGACCAAATGAACGAGCAAATATTTGGAAGACAAATCTTCCCGAAAAATTAGAAATTTCAAAAGAAATTGATTGGGAAGCTGTTGCAAAAAAATATGAACTCACAGGTTCAAACATTCTGAATATCATTCAATTTTGTTCCCTAAAAGTTTTAAGTGAAAAAGGCGAAACCTTAACTGCAGAAATTTTACAACAAGGAATTAGACGAGAATTTTTAAAAGAAAACCGCACGCATTAAATTACTTTTTATGTAATGTATTTAAAGCATAAATAGCGAAACTACCCAGCCAATGGCTGCCTTCATAACTATCGCCCACAAGATTTGAGTATGAATATGTCAAATGTTCATTCGCTAAATTTTGAAGGTGTTTGTATTTTGGAAATTGCTTCGCCAAGCCATAAAAAACCCAAGCTCTACTAAAATTAAGACCATCCAAATGCACGAGTTTGCCATCGGTGCGATCGCTCACCTCCCCTACTTTTAAATGATAATTTTCATCTGCCAGCTGCGGTAAAAAGGAATCCATCCAACTAATAAATTCTTCCGAAGAAAGTATGCGTCGCATAATATCAACCTCTTCCAAACAAGGTGAAAGGAAATCGTAACCGCTGGGTTCCCAAGTTATCGGACAGTTTTCGTCTTCGAAATAAAAATCGCGCGCACGCTTTACAATTAATTGTTTCAATTCTACATCGCCAACAGCTTCGGCATAATCAAAAGTCAAAGTGAGTCCGAAGGCAGTATTAGTGTGCTCTCCAACGCGGATTGGGTAATTTAGTTTTGGCAAAAATTCTTTATAACGAAGCACGATAATATCGGCTAACGGTTTTAGATTTTGCTCTAATTCTTGCGCCATCGGGTCGTTCCAATTGTGAAGTTCTTCAGAAAGTTTCAATAGCCACGCCCAGCCATAAGTTCTTTCAAAAGATTTATTAATTGGCTTTTCAAAAAATGCAACTTCAATTGCGACATTTTCAGTCGTGATTTTTTGTGTGAGTAAATTTCGAACATCATTCGCCTTGTCCATTTCTGGAAATTGCTTTAACAAACTTACCATAGACCAATAACCGTGTACCGCACTATGCCAGTCAAAACAGCCATAAAATATAGGATGCACAGCGATAGGCTCCACTAAATCTGCTTCGCTTTCCAACGTTTCGCCAGGTTTGTACGGATATGCTGTACCAACGCAATGAAGCGGAAGCTTTATTAATTTATTGGCTTCGGCTAAAGTGAAGGACGGTGCTGAGAATTTCTGAACTGAAAGTGCTTCATCTAAAGCA
Source organism: Aequorivita sp. IT1183 (assembly GCF_058068265.1). Lineage (NCBI taxonomy): Bacteria > Pseudomonadati > Bacteroidota > Flavobacteriia > Flavobacteriales > Flavobacteriaceae > Aequorivita > Aequorivita sp. IT1183. The sequence continues at coordinate 184,298 of NZ_JBYRHS010000002.1, forward strand.
ATTTCAGAGTTTTCCTTTTGCTGATTCTTACAACTAAAGAGAAGTAATATTGAGAAAGTTAGAAAGTAAATGCTTTTCATAAAACAGTTGGGTTTGGATAAAGATACAGAAATAAAAAAACCACGAATACACGAATGGAAAACCAATTATTCGTGTATTCGTGGTTAAATTTTACCAGTGAAAAATCTACAATTTCACGTCTTCAAGTTTAACTTCTTTTCCATTTTTATTAAGAAGTTTCACTTCGTCGAAGCCCATAGTTTTGAATTGCGCAAATTGTGTGGCTGCATCGCCCACGACTAAATAAGCCATTTTGGAAGCATCCAAATATTTATTTGCAAGTGCTTTGTGTTGTTCCAACGTCATATTACGCACTGTAGCCTCTTCCTTTTCAATGTAATCTGCTGGAAGGTCATACTCGTTAATTTCCTGTAGCATTCCTAAAAGTGAACCCTGTGTCTCGAAACGACGTGCGTTAGATTTTATAAGTGCGTTTTTAGTGAATTCAAGATCTTCAGCTGAAATTCCGTTTTTGTAATTTGAAATTTCTTCTTTAAAAATAGCTACTGATTCGCCAGTTGTATTAGTTCTTACACTTGAAGAAGCGGTAAATGTGCCAGGCAATTTACTTCCGCTAAAACCGGTGCGAGCGCCGTACGTATATCCTTTTTCTTCTCTTAGAATTAAATTCACATTTCCTGAAAAAGAACCACCTAATTTATAGTTCATCACTTCGGCCGGATAAAAATCTGCATCAGTGCGCGGCATAGAAATATAACCTATGCTAATAACAGATTGTTTTGCATTCGGGATATCCACAAAATAAAGTGAAGCTTTATCGCGATTATTAGATGCTGGAAATTTAGGTATAGTTACTTCCTTTGAAGCCCAACGCTCTTCCAAGCCTTTTAAATCTTTTAAAACGTCAGCTTTGTTTATTTTACCAACTGCCTGAAATGTACTAACTGAAGGTGAAAAATTACTATTGTAATATTGCTTCAATTCGTTCATAGTAATTGCTTTCACAGATTCAACAGTACCAACGGTTGGGTGACTGAAAATATGATCGTCGCCATAAAGAATTTTATTGTAAACACGATCTGCAACTACATTCGGATTTGCATCAGAGCGCTCAATTTGGTTTATAGTTTTCGTTTTTATACGTCCCAATTCCTCTTCGTCCCAACGTGGTTCCATAAGAATTTCGGTAACCAGTTCCATCGTTTTATCGAAATTTCTAGTAAGTGTATTTCCACGAATTACGATAGATTCGTTAGTTGTGTACATATTTATGCTTGCTCCCAAAAGATCGATAGCCTCTTCCAATTGCTCAGGAGTTTTATTGGCTGTCCCTTCCATCAAAATATCGCTCATTAAATTGGCAACTCCATTCTTTTTAATATCGTCAAGCAAATGACCGCCTTCAATAACTAAACTGAAATTTACCGTTGGAATCTCATTTTGTTCAATACCCGAAACTTTTAAACCGTTTCCTAGTTTTGCATTCCAAATTTCAGGAATTGCAAGTTCTGGAGAATTACCTTGAGTTGGAGCCGTAGAACGATCAAAACTTGAAGGTGTTTTTACAATTTCCACAGCTGTTTCTTCCACAGTTTTGGCAATGTTTTCTTTTATTTCTTCCTCTACAACATTTGCTTTTACAGAATTTACGGTAATAAGTTCAAGTTGCCCTTTAGGCACAAAACTTGTCATTACGTATGGTTTAGCTTTAATATATTTGTTGTAAACTCTAATAACGTCTTCCTTAGTTACTTTTTTAATATTTTCAATATCTTCAGTTATAAAACCTGGATCGTTCGTAAATACATTATATCTCGCCAATTGAAAAGACTTTCCTAAAACACTACTAATTCCGTTATAGAATTGAGTTTCTAAACCTGCTTTTATTCTTTCGATATCGCGATCTGTAACACCATCTTTTTCAAAAAGTACAAAGGCTTCATTAATTCCACTTTCAATAGAGTCTAAATCAACACCATTGTTGGCGGTAATTGAAATATGAAAGCTACCAGCTAATTCACTTGAATTATTATAAGCAGTTGTGCGGGCAGTAAGATCTTTCTCCTTAACCAAAACTTTATATAAAGGTGCTTTTTTTCCTTGTGAAAGAATTTCGCCTAAAAAGTCTAAAGCATAAGCATCCTCGGTATATTGTTGCAATGTTGGCCACACCATATTAAGTTGCGGTGCTGTGGCAAAATTATCTTCGTGGAAAAGTCTTTTCGTTTCTGAAAGTGTTACTGGTTGCGGAGTTAGTGGCGCAACCTCTTGACGGCGCTTAATTTCGCCGAAATATTTTTCAATCATTTGCTTAGCTTCTGCAGTTTCAAAATCTCCTGCTAAAACCAAAGTGGCATTATTAGGTCCGTAAAAACGATCGTAAAATTCTTTTACATCTTCTACGGTTGCATTTTGCAAATCTTCCAATTCGCCAATTACTTGCCAATTGTAAGGATGCCCTTCTGGGTAAAGATTTTTATCTATCACCCAACCTGTATGTCCGTAAGGATTATTATCTACGCGCTGGCGTTTTTCATTTTGAACCACTTCCTGCTGATTTTCAAAAGCAGCTTCGGTTACGGTGTTAATTAAAAATCCCATACGGTCGCTCTCAAGCCACATTACAGTTTCCATTGCGTTTTTTGGAACAATTTCGTAATAAATAGTTCCATCTTTCCAGGTTCCACCATTTAGTGTTCCACCGGCATCTTGAATTGTTTTAAAGAATTGGTCTTGCGGTACATTTTCAGATTCTTGAAAAAGCATGTGTTCGAACAAATGGGCAAACCCAGTTCGACCTGTTTTTTCGCGATTAGAACCTACGCCGTACTGGATGGCGAGTGACACGATAGGATCGCTTTTGTCTTGGTGAAGAATAACATCGAGACCGTTTTCAAGCTCATATTTTTCGAATTCTACCGAAAGCTTGGCATTATCTACTGAAGCTGATTCTTGATTCGTTTTACACGAAAAAACAACTAATGATGTGATAGCCATCGCTAAGACACCCATTTTAATGGAATTTTTAATCATATGGAAAGGTTTTTTTTAAGAAAGTTTTAAAGATACAATGAGAAGTGAAGTAAAGTCTTAAAAATAAGTTAAAACGAGGTTGGAAATATTTTAGAATCTGCCTACAATAAACCTATCCAAACCAATATTATAAATCAATATGGGTAACTGCCTAACATATTTCCTCTTGGAGAATAATTTGCCACAAAAATATAGAAACCATCTTCGCATTGTGCAAAACCAATACCTACTTCGGTCGTAGATTTCCAAATCATTTGTGTGTAATGGTTGAAGTTAAAATTGCTGTAAGTATAGTTGTCTTTTTCTTTATACCACGATTTAGATGCATCCAAAGCAGTAAAAACAAGACCACCGCCCCCATACAGGTTTTCACCAACAGCGGAATTTCCGCTGTGACTAAAGGAACAATTGTCTTGCGCCAACATATCGGCGTGTTTTTGGGCGATAGAAGCCAAATCAGTACTCCATTTTAAATTCGGAACTCCTACTTCATTTCTTGCCATATTATGATGCGCTAGAAACTGAGTCGCCATTTCCATTGAAACTTCACTGCCTGTGGAACTACTATCGTTTTGAATAGTCTCAAAAAGTATATCGTCATCATTAGAAAAAATAGTATCGTTTTGAGCAACGATAAGCTGAATCGAAAAAAATACGCAGAGAATTAGAATTAGATTTTTCATGAATACAAAAGTTAAGGGTTAGTTAGGTTTCAGTTTAATTCAAAATAAGAAATTGAATTCTGAATCCCTTCAAATATACTGAGAAACAGGGCTATATTTACTGTGTATAAGCACGTAATTTTATGACTGTGAAATAATTAAGCGTGTTGTATGAATTAAAAAATCACCCAAACCAGCCATCCCGATCCAAACTTCTATATTGAATTGCTTCAGAAATATGGTTGCCATTTAATGTTTCAGTAGCCTCCAAATCTGCTATAGTTCTGGCTACTTTTAGAATTCTATCGTACGCACGGGCGGAAAGATTCAAGCGTTCCATGGCAGTTTTTAAAAGGGCTAGCGATGCTTCATCGAGCTTGCAGAATTGACGGATTTGCTTCACACCCATTTGAGCATTGTAATGTACTTTTTCAAATTCGGTAAAACGTTCAGACTGAATTTTTCTAGCCTTAGTAACCCTTTCACGAATAACAATGCTGGACTCGCCACGACGTTCATCACTTAATTTTTCAAAAGGTACAGGGGTTACTTCAATATGAATATCAATTCTATCCAAAAGTGGTCCCGAAATTTTACTTAAATACCGCTGCATTTCTGCCGGTGAAGACATAACTGGCGCATCGGGGTCGTTAAAATAACCACCGGGACTTGGATTCATACTTGCTACGAGCATAAAACTTGAAGGATAGGTAACTGTAAATTTTGCACGCGAAATGGTAACATCGCGATCTTCCAAAGGCTGCCGCATTACTTCCAAAACACCACGTTTAAATTCTGGCAATTCATCCAAAAACAGAACGCCATTGTGTGCCAAACTAATTTCTCCAGGTTGCGGGTATTGCCCACCGCCGACTAATGCGACATCGCTTATAGTGTGGTGAGGGCTTCGAAACGGACGCGAAGTCATTACTCCTCCCCTTTCCATAGTTCGGCCAGCGACGCTATGTATTTTTGTGGTTTCTAAGCTTTCTTGAAGCGTCATTGGCGGCAAAATACTTGGCAGCCTTTTCGCCAACATAGTTTTTCCTGAACCGGGCGGACCGATTAAAATTATGTTGTGACCACCCGCGGCTGCAATTTCCATACAACGCTTTATTGATTCTTGCCCTTTTACATCCGCAAAGTCGAATTCAGGATGCTCTAAGTGGTTGTAAAATTCAGCTTCAATATCTACTTCAGTTTTTTCGAGCGGAATATTTTCGTTGAAAAAATCTATTACTTCTTTTATATTCTCAATGCCAAAAACCTCGATTCCTTCAACTATGGCAGCTTCTTTTGCGTTTTGCTTCGGAAGAATAAATCCTTTAAAACCCTCTTCTTTGGCTTTTAATGAAATTGGCAAAGCGCCCCGTATTGGTTGCAGGTTTCCGTCCAGAGAAAGTTCACCCATAATTATATAGTCTGAAAGTGGATTTAATTCTACAATTTGCCCTGTAGCTACAAGTACTCCCATTGCCAAAGTTAAATCGTAAGCAGAGCCTTCTTTTCGAAGATCTGCGGGCGACATGTTCAAAATTAATTTCTTTCCCGGAATTTTGTAGCCGTTGTTTTGTAGCGCTGCGGCAATTCTATAGTTACTTTCTCGAATTGCATTATCGGGCAGACCAACCAAATGGTACCCTACACCACTATCTACATTTACTTCTACCGTAATTGTAGTGGCCTCTACACCAAAGACTGCGCTTCCGTAAACTTTTGTAAGCATAGAAATTTATATTATTAAAGTGGCAGGGGAGATTATTGAAAGAAAGGTAACAATTTTTTAACTAATAAGATTTCAAAAATAGAATTGGTTGCATATGAAAAGTAGGAAACAAGGAAATATCCTGATTTTTTCTAGGAAAATTCCTTTTGAAAAAACAGGTTTTAACCTATTGAAATTCAGGTTTTTAACATAATATTATGTGAAAGTATTTTTTAAATTTGCTGACAATGAAACATTAGATTGTTTCACTTTGAGGAATATTAACTAAATACAAAAACACTATGTTCAATCAAATTTCAAAAAATTCAAAATGGATATTAGCTTTTAGTTTCGTTTTGATTTTCAGCACAATTTCCTTTTCAGGAAGCCGCAAAATTGGCGGTTACGTAGATCAGGCCGAAAGCCGGTTTGTAAGAAATGTATGGAATTTTATCAAAAATTTCCAAACTCCAAAGAGCATTGGAGCACACAGTTGGCAATATGAACAATATTATTGGGCAGAGCCGTATGAATTTACCACCTCGCATCGTAGTTATGTAGATGCGATGGATTTAGCTTATGTGGCCGGACACGGTAATTATTTCTATATACAGACCAATCAGAGTTTGGGGTTGGGTGTAGATTTAAGAACCGTACCGCAATATGGAAACAGTGGGGACGATCTTGAATTCCTAATAATCGAATCATGCTACACGGTTTCATCCAGACCCGAAAAAACCAATTGGTGGAGCGATTACAATGCGATGTTTGGAGGTTTACACCAATTAGTTGGTTTTCATACCCTAAGCCATTCCGACAACGGGATTCCAAATAATTATGCGGGCAAGCTTAAAAATAATGGAGCCGTTTGGCAATCGTGGTTTGACGCGGTAAACGAAGAGCGTTTCTGGATTTTTAATCCTTCCTATTATGATCCACAATATGGCAGTAACTATCCATATCCTGGCTTGGCAAGCGTAATTGTTGGCCAAGGTTGCGCAAACGATAGATTGGGCTCCTATGCCAGCGATCCGGCCCCTGGAACAGGAGGAATGTACACCTACTGGCAATATTAATAACTACCATAAAAATATACTATTATGAAAAACACATATAAAACAGCGCTATTTACAATAGGAACAATATTGATTTCAATATTGACTATGTCCTCGTACGTAAATAATAAAACTGCACCTAGTAAAGAAAGAGCCATTGAACCGTATGCATATCAAAATCTTATTACTTATCAAGAGGGCGATATGTATATTTATACCACTTCGGCAATAAAACCCGAGAAAGTGAAAAGGTTTCAAACAGCTGCGGGCAACAAGATGGAAACAAAAGGTTTGGTTCCCTCATCTGAAAAAGAAGTAGTGGCTTTTAGTGAAAAAGATCCCTCTGCTTTTTACGAACAGGATTTAAAATCTGGCACCCTATCTTTTAATAAAGGAATGCAAGGATATTATATGAATTCAAAAATCCAATTGCCAACACAGGAAAAAGCAAAGGATATTTCCCTATCGTTTATTAAAGAAATTGGACTTGCTCCAGACGATATGAAGGAATTAAAAATGATTCATGCCGGAGGTTTACGTGCTTCTGCAGCAAACACCGAAAATGTGATAGATGTTCTACGAACCATTACCTATGGCCGCATGTTAAACGGAGTGCCTGTTTATGGCGCTGGTTCCAAAATTATCGTCCACGTAGGCAATAATGGTGAGATTGTTGGCTTAAACTCTAGATGGAAGAACGTTGAACAAAGCAGAGCAAAAAATGTGGATAAAGGTTCTTTAAAAGATGCCAAACAAGCGGAGATGGAAATGCAACGCCAACTTACCAAAGATTACGGTACAAATGCGAAGTTTAAAATTAGGGATATGTATCTGGCCTATTACGATGGCGGTAATAATTATATTCAACCTGCTTATTTCTTTCAGGTAGATGTAACCTTACCTAAGGTAAAAGAAAGTCCAGAAATTACCTTTGACTATTTAGGTATTATTGCAGGACTTTCAAACCCACCCGAAGCAATTGTACCAGCGCAGGAATCTCCCGAAGCACAAAGAATGATTAAAAAATCTTCTTTGAAAGGATCACGTATTTCTAATGAAAAAAACAAAAGCGACGTAGATTAATAATCCATTCCGTTAAAAATCAACCTAAAACTATCAGGTTACTCAATAGCTAAAACCTATTTTTTGTAACTTGATAGTTCTTTTATAAATCCTTTATTATGAAAAGTCAAAACAAGTTATTCATCTGTTTCGTGTTGTGTACTGTAAGTTTATTTCTGTTTAGTTTTTCAGGCTGCAACGATAGAAAACAACAAACTGAATCTGTGGAAATTCCACAAACACCAGAAGCACCCGAAGGTTACGAACAACCAAAAGCTCCAGATTCCATTCCGCTAAAAGATTTGGGAACGGACTGTTATGAAAAAAACACAAAAACCTACAAAATCTCGTGTCCAGATTTATACGATCCTGTTTGTGGATGCGATAATAAAAATTACAGTAATAGCTGTGAAGCAGAGCGAGCAGGAATAAAAAAATGGACTAAAGGAAACTGCAAATAGTCAAAAAAACCGCTGCTTTATTTTTTATTCAATTTTGAAATAAGATTTTTTGTAGAGGCATTTGCAACGTTTTCTAATTGATGGTTTTCAATTGCATTTAATGTTCCTTTTGCAACCGTTTTCCCTAGCTCAACACCCCATTGATCGTAGCTGAAAATATTCCAAATAACGCCTTGCACAAAAATTTTGTGTTCATAGAGTGCTATCAAACTCCCCATGTTTTTAGGGGTGAGTTTTTTTATTAGGAAGGTTGTAGTTGGTTGGTTCCCTTCAAAAACTTTAAAATTGTTCTCTACTTCGCTTCCAGAAGTTCCCTGCATTAGGGCTTCAGTTTGTGCAAAACAATTTGCCAATAATTTATTTTGGTGGTCTTCATTTCCATAAAGTGATTCTGCAAAAACAATAAAATCAGCCGGAATCAACTTTGTTCCCTGATGAGTTAGTTGAAAAAATGCGTGTTGCGCATTAGTACCTGTGCTTCCCCAAATTATATTACCTGTTTGATAGTTTACAAAATCGCCATTTCGGTCCACACTTTTGCCGTTGCTTTCCATAATTGCTTGCTGAAGATAGGGCACAAACTTGGTCAAATATTGTGAATACGGAATTATTGCCTCAGTTTCAGCTTTAAAAAAATTATTGTACCAAACCGAAAGTAGTGCAGTGAGTACCGGAATATTTTCGTTGAATTCAGTATTCTTAAAATGAAGATCCATTTTATTTGCTCCTTTCAGTAAATCCTCAAAATTTGAATATCCCACAGCGCAACACACGGAAAGACCAACAGCGCTCCATAGTGAAAAACGACCGCCAACCCAATCCCACATTGGGAATATATTTTCTTTAGAAATTCCAAAATTTGCCACTGCTTCAAGATTTGTGGAAACCGCAACAAAATGTTTTGCAATGTCTTTTTCGGGAGCATTTTTCAAAAACCATTCCCGAACGGTGTTAGCATTCGTAAGGGTTTCCTGCGTTGTAAATGTTTTTGAAACAATTATAAATAACGTTGTTTCTGGGTTTACTTTCTTTAAAATTTCTTGAACATGGTCGCCGTCAACATTGGAAATAAAATAAGTGTTCAAATGATTTTTGTAGAATTGAAGCGATTCCACAACCATATCTGGACCCAAATCGCTACCACCGATGCCAATATTTACAACATCTGTAATTTCCTTTCCAGTATAGCCTTTATGGTTTCCGCTGATAATTTCTTCGGAAAAAAGTTTCATTTTATGAAGGGTTTCCTTCACTTCTGGCTTCATATTGTCGAAATCCCTAAGAGCCGTATGAAGCACCTCTCTATTCTCGGTTCCGTTTATTTTTTCACCAGCAAATTGCGCTTCAATAGCTTCTTTCAGCTTTACTTCTTCGGCCAATTGTAAAAGCAAATCGAAGGTGGTTTGTGTAATTCTGTTTTTTGAAAAATCGATGTAAAATTCTTCCCATTCCACTGAAAACCGTTCCGAACGCAAGGTATCTTCTGTGAAAAGTTGCTGCATTTTCACATTTTCCATTTCAGAAAAATGGACATCAAGCTTCTTCCAGGATTCAGTTTTAGTTGGATTTATTTTTGGAAACATCTACTTTTTCTAGATTTTAGATTTACGTACTGGGATTTTCAATTTTTCTCTTGTAATGATCTATCAACCCGTCAATCGGTCTACGTACAATATTACCCAATTCCAGATGATAAGGTTTCATACAATCGCGGATAATATCTTCAGAAAAGTGAGCAATGGAACCAATAAAATGGATTGGCACGTTTTGAGCTTCTTTGAAACAAAGAATTCTGTATTCAATAAATTTCAGCATTCCTTCGCTGATGAGTTTGTAAAAATATCCGTTTACTTCTTCCGAAGTGAAAATAAATTCAGCAAAAGAAGCCAAATAAGTGTTCGGGTTCGGCTTTTTATATAGGTTCATTTTTATGGTATCGGGATCCAAATCAAAGCGACTCTCAAAACTTTTAACCAATTGGGCGGGCATTTTATTGTAAAAATAATCGCGAATTAACCGTTTTCCGAAGTAATTTCCACTTGCTTCGTCCATTAAAACATAGCCAAGCGAGGCTACAGTAGTATGTATTTCTTTACCGTCAAAATAACAACTATTACTGCCAGTACCTAAAATACAAACAATACCAGGTTCGGAAGTTGCAGCATAAACCGCGGCAACTGTATCTTCTTGAACCAATACTTTGGCATTCACGAAAATTTCAGCAATAGCATCGGTTAAAGTTTTATTTGGAGTTTTTGTGCCACAACCTGCGCCATAAAAATCTACTTGCTCAACTTTTTCGAAAATGCTTTGGAGATCATTATTTTCACGAATACGAATGTATAGTTCCTCTTGCGGAATTACCGCTGGATTTAGACCAAGGGTTCTCGTTTTTAAAACTACTTCGCCTTTAGAATCCAACAAAACCCAATCGCACTTTGTTGAGCCACCGTCTGCTATTAAAATCATAAATTATATGCTTGCGACATGAGCAGCCAAATCAATCAATTTTGAAGAATAGCCATATTCATTATCATACCAAGCCACTAACTTAAAGAAATTATTGTTAAGTGCAATGCCTGCGCCAGCATCAAAAGTGCAGGTATGCGGATCAGACACAAAATCTTGTGAAACAACGTCGTCTTCGGTGTAGTTTACAATGCCTTTATATTGCCCTTTGGCAGCATCCTGAAATAACTTTTTAATATCCTCATAGGTTGCTGATTTCTCAGTTCTAACTGTTAAATCTACTACGGAAACATCTGTAGTAGGAACTCTAAAAGCCATTCCAGTTAACTTTCCATCCAGTTCAGGAATTACCTTCCCTACTGCTTTAGCCGCACCGGTTGCAGCCGGAATTATATTCGACAAAGCACTTCTGCCGCCACGAAAATCTTTCTTCGAAGGTCCATCAACGGTAAGTTGTGAAGCAGTTGTTGCGTGAATAGTTGTCATTAAAGCTTCTACAATGCCCAAGTTATCGTTGATTATTTTCGCCAATGGCGCCAAGCAATTTGTAGTACAAGACGCATTTGAAACTATGGTATCTTCAGCTTTAACTTCATTGTGGTTCACGCCCATTACAAACATAGGAGCCGTTTTAGAAGGTGCAGAAATAACCACTTTTTTTGCTCCAGCTTTTAAATGTGCGGAGGCATTATCCTTTTCAATGAAAATTCCTGTGCAGTCTATTATTATTTCAGCTCCAACAGCATCCCATTTAAGATTCTCGGGATTTTTTTCTGCGGTAACTCTGATTATTTTATCGTTTACAAGTAGGTGGCCATCTTTTACTTTAACCGTTCCGTCGAATTTTCCGTGGACGGAATCGTATTTCAAAAGGTAGGCAAGATGATCTACATCTAACAAATCGTTTATAGCAACTATTTCAATATTTTCTCTTTGGGAAGCAATTCTAAAAGCTATTCTTCCTATTCGGCCGAAGCCATTAATTCCAATTTTCGTCATTCTATTTTCACTTTTTTAAATTGAAATTATATCGGCAACGCGAATTAATTCCAAATCTATTTTATGTTTTGTTTTTACTGTGTCCGTAAACAATACCGAAGTAATTTTGTTATGGACAATACCAATCATTACATTATTCTCACCACGCAAAAGCGCGTCTACGGCACCAACGCCGAGTCTGCTGGCTAATACCCTATCGTAACAACTGGGAGAACCTCCTCGTTGAATATGACCTAATACAGTTACTCGCACTTCATAACCCACTAAGTTTTCTTCAATGTATTTTGCAAGTTCAAAAATGTTTTTACCAATTTTATCCCCTTCAGAAACGACTATTATACTTGAGGTTTTGCCGGATAGTTTACTTCGGTGCAAAGATTCAACCAAACGATCTCTTCCCATGTTTTCCTCGGGGATAAGTATCTCTTCTGCGCCTCCACCAATACCTGCATTTAGAGCGATATCGCCAGAATCCCTTCCCATTACTTCTACTAAAAACAATCTGTTGTGTGAATTTGCTGTATCGCGAATTTTATCAATCGCCTCAACGACTGTATTTAGTGCGGTATCATAACCAATAGTGAAGTCAGTTCCGTGGATGTCGTTATCGATAGTTCCGGGAATACCTACAATTGGATAATTAAATTCATCCTTAAAAACTGAAGCTCCAGCAAAAGTACCATCGCCGCCAATAACTACGAGGGCGTCAATATTTGCTTCTTTTAAATTTTTGAATGCTTTTTTTCTACCTTCTGGAGTGCGGAAATCCTGAGATCGGGCAGATTTTAAAAAGGTACCGCCACGATTAATAATGTTTTTTACCGAACGAGCATCAAGCGATTTAAAATCACCTTCCATTAAACCTTCATATCCTCTAAAAACACCAACACATTCTAGTTTATGGTATGCGCAGGATCGCACAACAGCCCTTATTGCTGCATTCATTCCAGGAGCGTCGCCACCGCTAGTAAGGACGCCAATTTTCTTAATTGTTTTGCTCATTGTGGTAAAGCTAAGTTTTTAATATTATTCTTCCAATATTAAAAAATTACTATAACGTTTTCGGTTAATAACTAATAAAAAAAGCCCGCGATTGGGTTTTTCCATTATTTCTCTAATATTAAATATTCCCAAGGAGCAAATGAATATTCCTGATCCTTAGCCATATTGATGGTTTCGTTGCTTATTAAATTTTGAAATGTTCCTGAAATATTTAGCTTAAATTTTAAAGGTTCTTTTGATAAATTCGCTAAATAGATTATTTCACTTTCACCTTTTTTTCTTCGGAAAGTTAATACATTGGCGTCATTTGAAGTTGTTATTCTTTCAAAAGAAGCTGCATTTTTTCCACCTTCCAAAGCGACTTTGGTAGCTTTAAGTTTTCCTAATTTCTCAAGTAAAGGCCAGGCTTTTCCTTTTGTTTTTGGGATACTGTCTTTTTCAAAAAATAAAAGTCTGTGATTAAGATCATATTCTTGACCGCTATAAATTAGAGGCATGCCGGGCATAGTGTAAGTTAAAGCAAGCATCGCATCGCTGGCGTTGCCCATTCGTTCTTTTACAGTTCCGTTCCAACTATTTTCGTCGTGGTTGGTTATGAAATTCATCAAGATATCATCCTTTTCATACAATGAATCGCGCTTTTTAATATACGCATCAAAAGCAGAGACATCTTTTTTGCCTTGCGCAATTTCATTCATAACATGATGTGAATCCCACCCATAAGCCATATCGAATAAATTTTCTTTTAAAAGCTCGGGCTCCCAAGCTTCTGCTAACATAAAAATATCTTTTTTGGAACGAAGTTGCGGAATAGCTTTCTCCCAAAATGCAGTTGGCACGGAGCCTGCAACATCGCATCGAAAACCGTCAATTTTTTCGGTGGTGATCCAATATTCCATATCCTCAATCATTTCTTTTTGTAAGCCTTCATTGGAGTAGTCCAGATCTGCAACGTCTTCCCAACCCACAGAAGTACCATCATCATTTAACGGATCAGTAATTTCACCTTTAGAATTTTTCGTGTAATATTCTGGATGCTCTTTTATCCAAATATGATCCCAGCCCGTATGATTTGGCACCCAATCTAAAATTACATACATTCCATTTTCGTGTGCGGTATCAATTAAAGTGCGTAAATCTTCCATCGTTCCAAATTCGGGATTCACTTTCGTATAATCTGTTACGGCGTAATAACTGCCCAACATTTTATTGCGTTGCACAGAATCTTCAATCTTGCTTGCAAAATCACCGCCAGTAGCTTTCCTTTTTGTTTCCGAAATTGGAAAAATAGGCATCAACCAAATTATCTTCACATTTAATTCTTTCAGTTTCGAAATGTCCTTTGTGAAGGCGTTAAAAGTTCCTTCAGCAGAATATTGCCTAATATTCGCTTCGTAAATAACGGCGTTTTCCAAAACCGAATCGTTTATTGGCGGAAGACTATCTTTTACAATTGCTTCGGTTGAAGCATTCATATTTTTGTTTTCGTTTTTACAGGCTGCAAATAGCGAAATGACTGCCAGTGCTATAATTATTTTTTTCATCAATTGAACTTTATTTGGTTTGAATTATCTTGAAATCGTTAAATGGAACTGAAGTGTTTTCATAAACGAAATCCGCTTTCGATTTATTAAAAATAATAGTTACCGTTTCATCGAAATAGCTTCTTTTTATAATCATAATATTCTCGTCGGCGCGTACAATTTCGGTGTTTCCGTATTGCAAAGCCATTGAATTTCGGCGTAGTTTCACCAACTCTTCCACTCTCTTTTTAAGATTTTTTTCGTGGGAATCAAGTCCTTCAAACTTCATCATTTTTCTATTATCCGGATCGCCAGCGCCAATGCTTCCGTATTCATCTCCGTAATAAATACAGGGAATTCCAGGAATTGTAAGGTTGAAAGCTTGCAGCATTGCCAACTTATTATAAGCAGTTGTATCGCTCATTTTAACCTCTCGGGTCCAACCAGCTTTTTTGGCATCTTCGTCAAAACGTAAATCTCCAGAAGCGTAGGTAATAAATCGGGCTCGATCTTGATTTCCGGTGATATTACCCATTTCATTATGGTAACCATAATATTTTAAACCTTGTTGCAAAGTATTTGAAAGCCTATCAAATGACGCGTCTGTTGCAAATGCATTTATAGAAGCATCATACAAATTGAAGTCGAATTGGGCATTTAGCATTCCTGTATTTATATAACTTCTTATCAATTCAGGGCTGCCGTAAGTTTCACCTATTTGGAAAATAGGTCTGTCTGTACGCTCTTTTACCTTTTGGGTTAAAGTTCGCCAAAATTCAAGTTGAATGTGTTTTGTGGCATCGTGACGGAACCCATCTAAATCGTAATTAGTTACCCAAAATGCCGCAGAATCTGTCATTTTATCAACAACTTCAGGCTTACTGAAATCTAAAGTTGGCATAAAAGTATCAAACCAAGTAGTTAATCGGTGGTCGTCCCAGCGCTCAGTATTCAATGTTCCATCTGGCAAATACAACTCAGTAGCCCAATCTGGGTGCTCTTTGTAAAGCGGATGTTCTTTGTGAACGTGGTTTGCAACATAGTCTAAAATTACATTCAACCCTTTTTCGTGGGCGGCTGCAATTAGTACTTTGAAAAGCGCTTCATCTCCAAAACGGTAATCAATTTTAGAACTGCTCGTAGGCCAATAACCGTGATATCCGGAAAATTTTGTGAGCGGATCTGGCCAAAGACCGTAAGCTCCTTCTGGGTTTTGGGTAATTGGCGAAAGCCAAATTGTATTGATACCGAGATCGGTAAAATAACCTTCATTAATTTTATCTAAAACGCCCTGCAAATCACCGCCGTAATAGTTCGCTTTTGGCAAAATGCTATCGTTAACTACTTTTTTGGTGTTTTCAGGATCTCCGTCACGGAAACGATCTACCATTAAAAAATACATTATTTGAGAATGAAAATCGGTTCGGGTTAATTTTGAAGCATCTGTAATTACTTTTCCGTCTTCAAGTGGAATTAATAAATCGTTCGTTCTTCCAAATGAATTGGCCCCATAAACCCGAACATAATCTCGTTTGTTTCCAGTTTTGGGAATTTTCACCGAATAGGAATCTCCTTCACTCTTTACATTTTCGGAAGAAAGCAAAACATTATCCAAATAAACCAAAACATTAGTAAGCGGTTTTGTTGAAGAAAATGAAAATCCGTTTTCAGTAACTTTTTTAGTTTCAAGTACCGCTAATTCAGCTTCGTTTGTTGGTATGGAAAGCAAAGAATTTGTGCCTCCCATTCCATTCGATGTAGTTTTCGAATTTGCCGGATCGGGCATTTCCTTGCCGTTATTAATTATAATATATTGATAATCGCCGCCGGAAACGGTGGTTTCAAATTTCCAATTACCATCGGAATACTTCATTTCAATAGGTTGCCAGCTATTGAATTCACCCTTAATTTTTAAATCTGAATACCTTTTTTCATTATCTGGAATTGTAATAGCAACCGTTTGCTTTTCACTTTTAAAAATAGGAATATCATTGGCAACTCCTTTAACCCAAATACGAATATTTGAAGCATACGGTGTGGAATCTGCAGTTTGAATTTTCAATAAATTGTTCTCCTTTTGAAGTTCAAATTTTAAAAAATTGTTGCTTTCCACTGAATCGATTTCAGAAACTTTCAGAAAGTAATCAGATAACAAAAGGGTGTCTTCAGCATTTTTCAAATACATTGGAGTAGCAGTTCCTTTTATAACCGATGCCTTCCAATTGTTATTTTCTTCCTTCTTGTTACAGGAAATAATCGAAAGAAAAAGAATGCCAAAAAAGAGGATGTTTTTCATAGTAATCATTATTTGATTTCAATAATCATTGAAGTTTTTGCTGGAATTGTAATTTGTGTTGCTAAGGAAATTTCTTTGTCAGAAATAATATCTCTGCCCGTTTTAGAGCCCTTCAATCCTTCAGAAAATCTTTCTGGCGCAATTGATTTTGGTTGATCTGAATTATTTAAAACAACCATCACGGTTTCTGAATCATTATATCGAAAATAGACGTAAACATTTTCTTGCGGCAGATAATGAAGATATTTGCCAGTGTGCATCACACTTTTCGACTTTCGCCAGTTGAGAACCTTTTTTAAAAAATTGTAATACTCATTTTGAGTTTCAGTTCTTCCTTCTTTTTTAAATGCGTTTTGAGCATCAACTGCCCAGCCACCCGGAAAATCTTTACGGATATCTCCATCGCCTTTTTCGCGAGTTCCTGTCATTCCTATTTCATCGCCGTAGTATAATTGCGGGATTCCGCGAACGGTTAAAATAAGCGTCATCGCCAACTTATATTTGGCGATATCTTCCTTATAAATTTGATTAATCCGTTCCGTATCGTGATTGCCCGCAAACACTAAAACATTATTGATGTTTGGATATAAAAAATCGTTGGTAAAGTTGTCATAGGCACGTTGCATACCCGTATCCCAACCTTCATTTTCAGAAAACATAGTCATAATTCCATCGTGCAACGTAAAATCCATTACTGAAGGTAAATTTGAGTTGTAATCCTGTAAAGCCGCGATTTTACTATCCTTTTGCCAATAAGCAATCTGCGCTTGGTTATGCATCCAAACTTCACCAACAATATTGAAATTTGGGTATTCGTCCATAATTGCCTGAGTCCAATTTGCGATTCCGTCTTTGTCGTTATATGAAAATGTATCAACACGAAGCCCATCCAAACCAGCAAATTCAATCCACCAAATCGCGTTTTGAATCATATATTTTTGAAGCAAAGGATTAGCCTGATTCATATCCGGCATGGTTACATCAAACCAGCCATTCATACAATTAACAGCATCTATTTTAGAAGCATTTAAATCGAATTGCGTACTCATATGATAATTACTGCGTTTGAAACCATTTTCCCCTTCAGGCCAATAGTGAAGCCAATCTTTGGAAGGCAAATCTTGAACAATCCAATGCTTGCTACCCCAATGGTTGGTTACGTAATCCATAATTAATTTCATGTCTCTTTTATGCATTTCGTCCGCCAATTTTTTATAATCGGCATTGCTTCCGTAACGCGGATCAATTTTATAGAAATCGCTCTGAGCGTAGGTATGGTAGCTATATGTGGGCTCATTGTCCTCTAGCATTGGCGTACTCCACAGCGCAGTAACACCTAAGTCTTCGAGGTAATCCAAATTGTCAATAATTCCTTTAATGTCGCCACCGTGTCGTCCGCCGGGATTGCTTCGGTCTGCTTTTTCTGCCATTTCTTTTACAGAATCATTCTCTGGATTTCCGTTGGCAAAACGATCGGGCATTAAAAGATAAATTGCATCAGAAGCATCAAAACCTTTACGTTGGGCAGAATTATTCTCGCGTTGTTTCAACTCATATTTATAGGAAAATTGAGTTTTACCGTTTTTTTGAAATTTTAATTGAAATATTCCAGGAGTTACATTTTTAGTATCAACCGTAATAAAAACATAGTTAGGGTTTTCAACTTTCTCAATTCTTAGAATTTTTAGGCCTTCAACCGAAACTTCAAAGTTTTGAATGTTTTTTGCATAACAAAGAAGTTCAAGTTCACTGTTTTTCATACCACTCCACCAAAATGGAGGCTCCACTTTTGGAGTTTGCGCCAATAGATTTATGGTGAAAAATAAAATTATAGCACTTAAATAATACTTCATAATTAAACAGTTATTTCTGTATTTGGTAATATGACAATGGGCTTTTCATTAACGAAAATTTGCAATTCAGAATCTCCTTCTAAGGTAAATTTATGGGCCGTGTGCGATACACAAACTGTTATAATATTACCTCGAAAATTTATTTTGAATTTATACTTTTCCCACTGTTTTGGAATTTGAGGAGTGAAGGAAAGTGTTCCATCCACAACACGCATTCCGCCAAAACCTTCCACAATACTCATCCAAGTTCCAGCCATACTCGTAATATGACAGCCTTCGTGAACTTCCTTATTATAATCATCAAGATCTAATCTAGACGTTCGCAAATAGAACTGATACGCCTGTTCCATCCTGCCCAGTTTTGCAGCCAAAATACTATGTACACAAGGCGATAGTGATGATTCATGAACGGTTAAAGGTTCATAATAATCGAAATTCTTTTTAAGTTCTTCTGTTGAAAAATGATCTTCGAAAAAGTAAAATCCTTGCAACACATCGGCCTGTTTTATATAGGGTGAACGTAAAATTCTGTCCCAAGACCATTTTTGGTTTATAGGTCTTTCTGCATCGCTAAGCTCTGAAACTGGCTTTAGTTCTTTATCCAAAAAACCATCCTGTTGTAAATAAACATCGAGCTTTTCTGAATAAGGGAAATACAAGTTTTCCGAAACCTCTTTCCACTTTGAAAGCTCAGCTTTTGAAAGCTTTGTTTTGTTCAAAACACGAACATAATCGCTATCATATTCCTTTTCCAAAATTTGAATATTCTCTAGCGTATATTTAATACACCACGCAGCAATATAATTTGTGTACCAGTTATTATTTATATTATTTTCATATTCATTCGGGCCAGTAACTCCCAAAATTACAAACTTGTTTTTCTCTTTTGAAAAAGTTGCGCGCTGAAACCAAAAGCGGGCAATACCAATCAATACCTCAATTCCTTTTTGAGCTATATATTCAAAATCGCCTGTAAAGCGGTGATAATTGAAAATAGCAAAAGCAATTGCGCCGTTTCTATGGATTTCCTCAAAAGTTATTTCCCACTCATTATGACTCTCCTCACCATTCATAGTTACCATTGGGTAAAGAGCCGCACCATTTGTAAAACCTAGCTTTGCAGCGTTTTCAATGGCTTTTTCTAAATGGCGGTAACGATACGCCAATAAATTTTTGGCTACACTATAATTTTTGGTTGCCATATAAAATGGGATGCAATAAGCTTCTGTATCCCAATAAGTGCTTCCGCCGTATTTCTCGCCAGTGAAGCCTTTTGGACCAATATTTAGTCGGGAATCCTTCCCTAAATAGGTTTGATTTAACTGAAAAATATTGAATCGAATTCCTTGTTGCGCCTTTATATCGCCTATAATCTCAATATCTGCCATGTGCCAGATTTTCGCCCAAGCTTCTTTTTGAAGTTCTTTCAATTTTGAAAACCCGAGAGACATCCCTTTGGCGATAATTTCTTTAGCTACATTATTTAGATTTTCATTATCATGATATAACGAAACGGTATATCCAGCATATTTTTGAAGAACAGCAGTTTCACCTTCGCTAACCTTAACTCTATATTGATATGCAACTTTTTTGTCAGTTTGTTGCTTCAACGGATTGGCATCAATTTCCTTTGAATTCAGAAACAATTTAGACCCCATAAACGTAGAGATATTGAAATCTGTTTTCATTGTTCGCGATCTAATAAAAGCGCAATTATTTTCTGTAGAAATTTGTAAAGTATCCCAAAATTTATCATTCCAATTGGTATCCTGATTAGTTATACCAGCATCCAAATAGGGTTCAAAAATAATTTCGACATCTTCATTCAGCGGAACAATTTCATAATTGATAATTCCTAATTCATCAAAATCTAATGAAAGTATTCTGGTACTTTCAACCTTAATTTCCACTCCATTTTGAAGGGTCGCATTAAAAGAGCGCAGGTAAAAGCCCTCTTTCATATTCATTTCACGACGGAAGTTTGAGATAGATTTACATTTATTAATATCTAAAGTTTCACCATTTATTTTTACCGAAATACCTATCCAATTAGGCGCATTCAATACTTTGGCAAAATATTCTGGATAGCCGTTTTTCCACCAACCCACTCGGGTTTTATCAGGATAATAAACCCCCGCGATATAACTTCCTTGAAAACTGGGGCCAGAATAATCCTCTTCAAAATTAGCACGCTGACCCATGACACCATTGCCAAGACTGAAAAGACTTTCGGACGATTGTACTCGGGTTTTATCAAAACCTTCCTCAATTATTGACCAATTGCTTGGTTTTATATAATCTTGATTCATTATAATTCTAAATTCTTTTAACGTTCAATTAATTGTTTCAAAAAAGTGGAATCCATTTCAGTAAAATTTCTGAAAACGTAATCTGCTTCTTTTAAGATTTCTTTTTCTCCAATACCAATACTTATCATTCCTGCAATATTTGCAGCCTCTATACCAGCCAGCGAATCTTCAAAAACAATACAGTCTTTGGGTTCAATATTTAAATGTTTCGCCGCATTTAAAAACACTTCGGGATCAGGTTTTGCTTTTGAAACATTAGTACCGTCTACAATTACTTTAAAAGCATCCAAAAGATTCACCTTTTCAAGAATTGCCCGAGCGTTTTTACTTGCCGAACCGAGTGCCAATGATTGATTATTTTCCTTCAAATAATTCAAAACTTTTACCACATCTGGTAAAATTTCAGAATCATCCATTTTTGAAATATAATCGAGGTAATCTTGATTCTTTTCAGCCATTACCCTATCAAAATCGGTTTCAGATAAAACGATATTTCCCAACGAAAGAATTTTCTCTAACGAGGCAATCCTACTAACGCCTTTTAACTGTTCATTTTCCACTTCTGAAAAAGGAATATTTTGACTATCTGCCAATTTTTTCCAAGCTAGGTAATGGTATTTTGCAGTATCTACAATAACACCGTCAAGGTCAAATATGAAGCCTTTTTGATTATTCATTTATATTTATTCGTTTTTGAGTTTTTACGCGAAGCGTTAGTATTCCTGCAAGTATCATAGAAAAGCCTCCTATAATAAGTGCATATATTGGTTCACTATTAAAAAGGTTTTTGACAATAAAACCAAGGATGGTTGCTGCAACAATTTGTGGAATTACCACGAAAAAATTAAAGACACCCATATAATAGCCCATTTTGGCAGCCGGAAGCGATCCCGAAAGCATAGCATATGGAATAGATAAGATACTTGCCCAAGCAATACCAACTCCTACCATTGCTAGTAAAAGACCAACTTTATCGCTTAAAAAGTAAATTGAAATTAGGCCTAAACCACCCATACAAAGTGCAAATAAATGGGTGAATTTATTACTTGTTCTTGCTGCCAAAACTGGTAGCAAAAATGCTACGGCCGCTGCAACACCGTTGTACACGGTAAACATAACCGGCACCCAATCTGCTGCGTCGTTATATATTTTTGAAGTAGTATCATGCGTGCCAAAAACGTGGCCTGTAACCGCCTGAGTGGTATAAATCCACATGCTGAAAAGTGCAAACCACGAAAAAAACTGTACCCAAGCCAATTGTTGCATCGTCTTTGGCATGTTCAATAAATCTGTTATAATTATGGTAAAACCATTTCGTGTTTTTTGCTTCCGAAGTTGCGAAACAATAATAAAAAGGATACCCGCTACTATTAAACCTATAAAGAGGATGTAGAGTGTTTTGTCTAAGTTTTCTAGATAAAGAAAAGTTGTAGCCCCTAAACCTACAATCAGAAAGGTTAAACCAATTAAAAATTGTTTTTTTATATTTTCCTCCAATTCAACACCTTCTAAAACAGCCTGTTTTGAAGCCATTTTAGAATGTTCAAATGCTTCTAATTGTTCGGGTGTGTATTCTTTGCTTTTAAAGACCGTCCAAAGTACTGCAAAGAGAAAAACAATTCCACCCACATAAAACGACCATTTTACCGATGGCGGAATAATGCCTTCGGGCGCCGTATTATCCAAACCAATCCAATTAGTGAAGACATAAGGCAATAAAGATCCCACAACGGCTCCAACCCCAATAAAAAAGCTCTGCATGGCAAAACCTAAAGTGCGTTGGCGTTCTGGTAAATTATCACCCACAAAAGCACGAAATGGCTCCATAGAAATATTTATGGACGCATCCATAATCCATAAAGTACCTGCCGCAATCCAAAGTGTGGGAGAATTCGGCATTATAAAAAGTGCAATAGATGAAAGTATGGCACCAACAAGAAAGTAAGGTCGCCTTCTTCCCAAACGTGTCCACGTTCGGTCACTAAAATACCCAATAATAGGTTGAACAACTAGACCTGTAACAGGAGCCGCAATCCAAAGAATTGGAATTTGGTCCAAGCTCGCGCCCAGTGTTTCAAATATTCTTGAAGTATTAGCATTTTGAAGGGCGAAGCCAAATTGGATGCCCAAGAAACCGAAACTCATGTTCCAGATTTCCCAAAAACTTAATTTAGGTTTTTGCATATCGATAACTTTTGGTCTTTCGATAAGCACTGCGACTTATCAAAACATTTTTATGGGAAGTAAAAATATAGTCTCGATAGTCTAAGGGTGTAAATATATAAATTTTTATATATGCGAACGTTAAATTTTAGAAGTTGATTCTCTTTCTATTAATTCTGTTTCAATAATTACAGTTTCAAAATCGTTTTCAACGTCTTCATTTTCAATTCTATTGATGAGCAAATGAGCAGATTTTTCACCCAATTCTTTTCCGTGTTGACTAACCGTACTTAGACTTGGATTGGAATATTTAGATAATAGACCATCTGTAAAACCAATTACTTTAAGAGATTTCGGAATTTCTTTACCTAATTTCCTAGCTACATTCATTGCGGTAATGGCATAAATTTCATTCACAGCAAAAATTCCGTCAAGTTGTGGATTTTCAGATAAAAACCGCCCCACTTCTCTTTCCAAAGCTTCCATTTGATTTTCGTCATTCACATCATCAGAAAGTTTTAAAATGAAATTTTGATTCATCGGAATATTTCTTTCTTGCAACGCATTTTCATAGCCGCTGGTGCGAAGCTTTCCAACATTTACGTGGTCTTGTGTAGTTATTATTCCAATGTTTTTACACTGCATATCTAGCAATTTCAGCACAGCTTTACGAGCAGCTTCCACATCATCCACAATCACTTTGTCGCATTTTACTTCACTAATCGTTCGATCAAACATAACTATTGGCATCCCTTGATCTATTGTCTCGGTAAGGTGATGGTAATCTTTCAAACGCTGTGTTTCCTTTGAAACACTCAAAATAAAGCCATCAATACTACCATTGGCAAGCATTTCCATGTTAATCACTTCTTTCGTAAACGATTCGTTTGAAAGACCAATAATAACATTGTAACCGCGCTCATTTGCAACTTTCTCAATTCCACTAATTACAGTGGTGAAAAAGTGGTGAACAATTTCAGGGATAATAACCCCAATAGTTTTTGTTTTTCGGTTTTTTAAGCTGAGCGCGATGTTGTTTGGCTTGAAATTGTAAAGCTTAGCGAAGGCTTTAATTTTTTGACGGGTATTGTTACTTATTTCAGGATTATCACGAAGCGCTTTTGAAACAGTTGAAACTGAAACATCTAGCTCTTTAGCAATCTTTTTAAGGGTTAATTTCTGCACGTTTTGGTATCAATTATTAGTTCTAAAGGTATTAAAGAATATTTAAAATTGCTGCTTTAGAATTTTTAATCCCTCAAAAAAGAGCCTTTAGAATGCGAATAATGTTAAATAAGATAAACTTATCAACACGAAAACGTTTTCGTAAGCCCAAGTGTTAAAGAAACGTTATGATATGATGTATTTTCTGTTAAATTTGGAGCAGGAAGTAAAAATATAATCTTATAAATCATTCTAAATTAACAATTTAAGCTAAAATGAAAAAAATCATACAAAGTTTATTATTCCTTCTTATACTCTTTCCTTTGGCGGCTATTGCCCAAAGTGTATCGGGAACGGTCTCAGACGGCACGTCTAACTTACCGATACCAGGTGTAAATGTTATTGTAAAAGGAACAACAAATGGGGTAACGACCGATTTTGATGGAAAATATACTATCAAAGGTCTTACTACTGGCGCAGTTTTAACATATTCCTATATAGGTTACACACCTCAGGAGGTAACATATACTGGTCAGCCAACTATAAGTATTGGTATGCAAGAAGACACATCTATACTGGACGAAGTAGTTTTAATTGGTTACGGTTCTACAAAAAAACAGGACGCTACCGGTGCTGTTCAGAAAGTAAGTGCAGAAGATTTCAATAAAGGATCTATTGTTTCGCCAGACCAACTTCTTTCGGGAAAATCTGCCGGTGTACGTATTACCACTAGCGGTGGTGCGCCCGGTGAAGGTTCCGAAATTAGGATTCGTGGTGGTTCATCGCTTTCCGCAAACAATTCGCCTTTAATTGTGGTTGATGGTATTCCATTAGATCAAAGAGGAGTACAAGGGGTTAGAAATCAACTTAACTCTATTAACCCTAACGAAATTGAAAACTTTGTTATTTTAAAGGATGCATCTGCTACTGCTATTTATGGTTCAAGAGCGTCAAACGGGGTAATCCTTATTACTACAAAATCTGGAAAAAAAGGAGCTCCTTTAAAGGTTGAATACGGCTTCCAATTTTCTGCAGACCAGATAACAGACCAAGTGTCTGTTTTTAACGCAGATGATTTTCGAAAATTAATTGCAGATAATCCTGCTCAAGATGCTACAAAATTAGGAAATAGCAATACAGATTGGCAAGATGAAATTTACAGAACTGCCAATGGCGGAATACATAACCTTACACTTTCACAAGGTTTCAAAAACTTTTCATATCGAGTAAATTATAACAATACCAATAAACAAGGTGTGTTGCTAACAGATTTATATACTCGTAACGCCATTACTTTAAATCTTGACGGTAGTTTGCTTGATAATAGTTTAAAATTGAGACTTACGTCCATCGGTAGTTTTGATGATAATACGTATGCAGATAATGGTGCAATTGGAGCAGCTACTAATTTTGACCCAACTCAGCCAATCTACGATGCAAACAGTCCATTTGATGGATACTTTGAATACACGCAACCAAATGGCGATCCAATTAAATTGGCTCCTAGAAACCCTGTGGCACTTTTGAAACAAAATCAAAATAAAGCGCGTAATAAAAGAAATATTTCAAACTTAAATGTTGATTATCGTTTTCCATTTTTGCCAGAACTTAGGTTTATTTCTAACGCAGGTTTTGATTATTCTGAAATTGATGGACAACAATATATACTCGGTACTTCAGCTTCTCAAGAATTCGGAACCTATAAAAACTTTTATACAGGTTTTAACCGAAATACCAATTTAGATTTACTCTTAAATTATAAGAATACTATTTCGGCAATTAGCACTGAATATGATTTAACCGGAGGGCATACCTATCAAGAATTCTATATTCAATCTGATAGACAACAAACAGAACAAGGAATTCTAGTAACAAGACCTACCGTTATTGACAGAAACAGTTTGGAGTCTTATTTTGGAAGAGCCAGTTTTAATATTCTAGATAAATACTTGATTTCTGCTAGCTACAGACGGGATGGTTCATCACGTTTTAGTGAAGACAATCGTTGGGGTAACTTTCCTGCCGTTTCTGTAGGTTGGAAAATTAATAACGAGAGCTTTATGAAAGACAGTAGCACGTTTTCCACTTTAAAGGTTCGCGGTGGTTATGGTATAACAGGTAATCAAGAAATTGGTCAGAATTATGGCTATCTTGGTATATATACCCCAGGTTTAAATTCTGCTAGTGTTCAATTTGGAGATGAATTTTACAATACACTTCGACCAGAAGAGTTTGATGAAAATTTGAAGTGGGAAGAAACTACACAATATAATGCAGGATTGGATTTTGGTTTTTTCAACGATAGATTAAATTTTAGTGTTGATGGTTATTACAAACAAACCAAAGATTTATTGGCACGTATTCCTACCGCTGCAGGATCTAATCTTTCAGACTTTTTAACCACCAATGTAGGTGAATTAGAAAGCCGTGGTCTTGAATTAGGTATTGATGTGGCACTAGTTAACTCAAAAACTTTTCAATGGGATGTAAATGCAAATGCTACCTTACAGGAAGTTGAAATAACAAAACTTAATTTGAGTGGCGACCCAGACTACTTTATTCCGCAAGGAACAATTAGTGGTGGGGTGGGTAATAAAATCCAACTTTGGAAACCGGGATATGATCCAACTACTTTTTTTGTTTTTCGTCAAGTTTATGACAATGCTGGAAACCCAATTGAAGGTGCTTACGTAGATGTAAATGGTGATAATCAAATTACAGAAGCAGACAAGCAAGCTTATAAAAAAGCAACTCCAGATGTTTATCTTGGATTTACATCTAGTATGAGTTATAAAAAGTTTGATTTTAGTTTTACTTTACGAAGTGGACTAGGAAACTATGTATACGACAACGTAAAATCAAGTACTGGATATTACAGAAAATTCTTTGAATCTGCTGGTAATGTATTTGAAAATGGTAGCACTAGTGTTCTTGATTCAAATTTTGACGATGCGCAGTACTTTTCAGATTATTATATTAAAAGAGCTGATTTCGTAAAAATGGATAATATTTCGATTGCATATACAATTCCATTCGAAAAAATAACATTAAGAACTACGGCAACAGTAACTAATGTTTTTACTATTACTGAATACGACGGCTTAGATCCTGAAATTTCTAGCGGGATAGATAATAACTTTTACCCAAGACCTCGTGGTTTTGTTCTTGGATTTAATTTCACATATTAATAAACAATAACTATGTACAACAATTTAAAAAAGGCTTTATTCTTCCTTTTTGCCGCACTTGTTTTTGTGTCTTGTAGCAAAAATTTAGATCTTGCCCCCGAAGATGGTAGAAATACGTCTGACAATGCTTTTAACGATCCCGCTTCCTATAAGGCTTTTCTAGCAAAAATATATGCTGGTCTTTCACTTAGCGGACAAGAAGGGCCTGCCGGCCAACCAGATTTGGAAGGTCTTGACGAAGGTTTTTCAAACTATGTTAGACTTTATTGGATGATGCAGGAGCTTACTACAGATGAAGCTGTAATGGGCTGGAACGACGGTACTATTCGTGACCTTCACGGACAAAACTGGACTTCTGGTAATGAATTCATCAGAACAATGTATGCTCGTATTGCGTATCAAGTTGCGCTCTGCAACGAATTTTTAAGACAGACAACTCCAGATTTATTAGACAGTCGAGGTGTGAGTAGCGAGTTACGCGCAGAGATTCAAACCTATAGAGCTGAAGCTCGTTTTATGAGAGCTTTAAGTTACTGGCACTTTATGGATCTTTACGGAAACCCACCATTTGTAACCGAAAACGATGCTGTTGGAGCCTTTTTACCTCCTCAAATTCAGCGGTCAGATTTGTTTAATTATGTAGAAACTGAACTTCTAGATATAGAAGCCAGCATGATTCCTGCAAAACAAAATGAATACGGAAGAGCAGATAGAGGTGCACTTTGGACATTATTGGCTAAAGTATATTTGAATTCTGAAGTCTACACAGGTAATGACCGTATGGTTGACGCTTTAACGTATTGCAACAAAGTTATTGGAGCTGGTTACAGTATTGCACCAATACCTTATGAAAATTTATTTTTAGCAGATAATAATAGTAATGGCGCCCAAGCCGAATCAATTTTTGTAGTTCCTTTTGATGGTCTTAGAACAAAATCGTTTGGAGGAATGACATTCCTAATACACGCTGCCGTGGGTGGCGATATGAATCCTGCTTTATTCGGCATTAATGGTGGATGGGCTGGAATTAGAACCACCTCTACCTTTGTAGAACAATTTCCTGGCGAAGAAAATTCTGCTGATGGCAGAGCTCGATTCTTTACAGAAAATCAATCTAAAGAAATAAACAACATTGCAAATTTTCAAGATGGCTATGCTGTTGAAAAATTCAAAAATGTAGATGTAAATGGCAATCCGGGATCAGATCCAAACGATCATCCAGATACAGATTTCACTATGTTCCGTTTGGCAGATGTTTACTTAATGTATGCTGAAGCAGTTATTAATGGTGGCGGTGGAAGCACTTCAACCGCGGTAGAATATATTAACCAACTTAGACTACGCGCATACGGAGATACTAGTGGAAACATTGGCGTATCTGACTTAACAATGAATTTTGTTTTAGCAGAAAGATCGAGAGAGCTTCACTGGGAAGCGCATAGAAGAACAGATCTTATTCGTTTCGACCAATTTTCAGATCACGGAGTATGGCCTTTTAAAGGAAATGTTCCTCAAGGAACAACAACTGGAGCTTTTCGTGACCTAATGCCCCTACCCGATACCGATTTAAGTGTTAACCCAAATTTAGTTCAAAATTCTGGCTATTAATTTATAAAATTTAAGAAATGAAAAAACTTTCAATATTTTTACTTTTAGGAATCACATTACTCTCAATAAGTTCTTGCGAAACGGAAGACGATGTGGTATTTGTGGCTCAAGAAACAGAAGGAGTTATTTTTACAAATAATGTGCTTTCAAAATATATACTAACCGAAGGAACTGCTACTAATATCGGTGAGCGTTTTACTTGGGAATCTTCAGATTTTGGCGAACCTACAAATGTTAGTTATGATTTTGAATGGTCTACAACCGTAGATTTCGAAATTTTTGAAACCGAAGGATCTACTACTGTTTCAGAATATGCAATTACTATTGGTGATATGTTAGGCTATGCAACTGCAATTGGTATGGATAACGACCCATTAACTGATAATCCAAACACAGGGACTGTATATGTACGTGTTCGTGCATATATTGGAGCTGGCGGGATGGAAAACTTTTCTAGTGTACAAGCTATCAATTTAGAATGGTCAGAAGCAACCGATGATCAAGGTCCAATGCTACCAATGATTGCTGTTCCTGGAAACCACCAAGGTTGGGATCCACCAACTGCACCTCATATGGCTGCTTCTGCAACAGGAGCGACAAATTATGAAGGTTTTGTCTGGTTAGATGGTGAGTACAAATTTTTGGCTCCAGACGCAGATGGTAACTTTATGTGGGGCAATACTGACTGGGGCGATGATGGTACATTTACAGGTGTTTTAGTTGAAACAGATGAATCAAACTGTACTTCACCTTCAGGATATTATTTGATGAAAGCGAATACCGCAGATTTAACTTACAATGCTACCTTAACTAACTGGGGCGTTATTGGTAACGCAACTCCAACAGGATGGGATAGCGATACAGATATGGTATACGATCAAGCCACTGGTCTATGGACTCTTATTCTTGAATTAACCGAGCAAGTGCCAACAGATAATGGTATGAAATTCCGCGCAAACGATGCATGGGATTTAAATATGGGTGACACTGGAGCTGACGGAAGCTTAGAGTTTGGTGGTGATAACATTGGTGTTCCTGCATCAGGTACTTACCTTATTACCTTAGATTTAAGCAACCCAAGACAATATACATACACTTTGGAGCTTCAATAGAAAAATCTAAACTTAAAAATCAGTGTTAATTTTGTTTTCTAAGTAAAAAAGGAGGGTGTATTAAAACCCCTCCTTTTTTAATTTAATATTTCTTGTTATGAAAAATATATTAGTTAGAATTTTACTGTTGTGTACTGCATTACAGGTAAATGCTCAAATTCAGAATGCGACTTTTTCAATAGATCCTTCATTTTTTGATTCTTCAGATCAAATTACCATAACGGTTTCAAACATAGATCCTGCATTATGGGGTGTAAACGATATCTATCTATGGGCTTGGTATTATGATCTTAACGACAACCAAGCTGGGGATTCGCCAACCAATGGAAGTTGGGACAATTCCAGTGAAAGTCAGAAATTCACGAATAACGGGAATGGAACATTCTCCTATACCCTTACCCCTGCTACGTTTTATGGAGACCCAGATATTGGACGCATAGGAATATTGGCAAAGGCCAAAAATGCAACTGATATTGGAAATGGAGAACGTAAAACTCAAGATTATTATGCTGAGGTTGGTACATTACAGGTTACTCTAAACAGTCCCGCACAACATAATACAATTGTAAATTCTGGAAGTTCTATTTCGGTTTCTGCAACTGCAAATATTGCTGCAAACTTTAATTTATTGGCTAATGGAACCTCCGTTTTCACACAAAATAACGTTACCAACTTCAACACCAATCGCACAATAAATCAAGATACTTTTTTTGAACTTATAGCTACGGACCCAGTTTCTGGTACGTCCGTAACCAAAACATTTAATGTAATCCTCACTCCAAATACCCAAACAGCTTCGGTACCAGCAGGGATGAAAGATGGTATAAATTTAAATCCAAACAATCCAGATGAAGCAACTTTGGTGCTTTATGCTCCAAACAAAAACTTTGTACACGTAATTGGAAATTTCAACAGTAATGATTGGAGACTTTCCAATACATTTCTTCTGAAAAAAGATGTTTCGCAAAATAGATTTTGGATCAAACTTACAGGCTTAAATACTGGCGATAACAACGTTCTTTTTCAATATGTAGTTGATGGTCAAATAACAATTGCAGACCCCTACTCTACGTATGTTTTAGATGAAAACGACGATGCGTATATTGATGAGGATACATTCCCCGATATTCCATCCTATCCATCCGGAAAAACTCAATTTGCAATAAGTTGGTTTAAAGTAAATGAAACGCCTTACAATTGGCAAATAAATGATTTTCAAAGACCTCCCCAAGACAATTTAGTAATCTATGAACTTCTAATTCGTGATTTCGACGAAGACCATAGCTACGATGCAATCATCAACAGACTTGACTATTTACAATTTATGGGAATAAACGCTATTGAGTTATTGCCTGTAAATGAATTTGACGGAAACATTAGCTGGGGCTATAACCCAGGTTTTCATATGGCTTCTGATAAATACTACGGAACAAAAAACCGTTTAAAAGCACTTGTTGATGCTTGTCATGCACGCGGAATTGCGGTAATTCTTGATGTTGTTTATAATCACGCAACTGGCCAAAACCCATATTATAGAATGTGGAACGATTGTAACGGATGTTATCAAGGTGCGGCAACGCCTGAAAATCCATTTTTTAATGTTACAGATCCAAATACGTCATTTCAATTTTTTAATGATATAGACCACGAATCTACTGCCACACAGCATTATATTGATCAATTGAACGAATATTGGTTAACTGAATTCAATATAGACGGATACAGATTCGACTTTACGAAAGGGTTTACAAACACCGTTGGCGATGGCGGTAGTTATGACGCTTCACGTATTGCAATATTAGAACGTATGTATAATCAAATTCGCGCCGTGGATCCTACTGCATACACCATTTTAGAACATTTTGCGCCCAATTCTGAAGAAACAGAACTCATTAACCATAGAGCCACGGGAGACCCCGATGAGCCGGGAATGATGGTGTGGAGCAATCATAATTACAATTATAATGAAGCCACTATGGGATATAACCAGAATTCAAATTTTTCTGGAATATCATATCAAAATCGAGGCTGGTCAACTCCTTCTGCAGTAGGATATATGGAAAGTCATGATGAAGAAAGATTAAATTTCAAAAATCTAGAATACGGAAACGGCAATGCCAATTACAATGTGAAAGATTTTGAAACCGCTATGGATCGTATGGAATTGGGCGGTGCTTTTTTCTTTACAGTACCGGGACCAAAAATGTTGTGGCAATTTGGAGAATTAGGATATGATTTTAGCATAAACTATTGCCAAAATGGAACCAATAATCCAGATTGTCGAGTAGATCCTAAGCCAATACCTTGGAATATCAATTATCACACAAATGCTGACCGAAACGATATAAGAGCTGTATGGGCCAAACTTATTCGGTTAAAAAAGGCAGAACCAATTTTTAGAAGCGCCGATTTTACAATGGATGTTTCAAACACAAACGGACTTAAAAAAATTCAAATTACTGATGCTTCTGCCACCGGAAGTGAAATTAAGTATATAACCGTTTTGGGTAACTTTAATATCATCCCACAAGATATTGTTCCTGCTTTTCAGGAAACCGGCAGTTGGTTTAATTTAATAGATGATTCAGAAATAACGGTTAACAATGTCAATACGCCAATTACGCTTCAGCCTGGAGAATACTTTGTTTATGCTAATGAATTTTCAGTTTTGTCTGTTCCAGAATTTTCTGTTGAAGAATTTTACACTTACCCCAACCCATCAAGTCATTCAATAAAATTTAATAAAGATATAGATGCATTTTCCATTTTTGATATTACAGGAAAATTAATTCTGCAAAAAGAGCTTTATAAAAAAGGCGACGAGATTAATGTGGAGCACTTTTCAAATGGCGTTTACATTATAAAAGCGAAGCATAATAATAGCTTATACCAATTAAAATTTATTAAAGATTAATGATTAAATATACGTGTTAGTACGTATAGCGTAGGAATTTATCCTGTCTTATATTTGAACTATAGAATTAGTGGATAATGCACAAGGCAATATTTTTTGTGGGGATAGAAAATATTCTTAGTGCACTTTAAAGTTTACTAAGTTAGGTTTGTTTTAGAATCCCAGCCAATAGGCTGGGATTCTTGTTTTTATCCAGTTTTGTTATTTTTTCAACATTATAAATTCGATGGAAGAATCGTTATAAACCTTGTGGGTTTGTTTTTTGAAATCTTCCTTTTTAGCTTCAAAAATATTAGGAACAAAGGTTTGCGGATTCAAATCTATCAACGGAAACCAAGTACTCTGCACTTGTATTTGAATTTTATGTCCCTTTTTAAATGTGTGATTAATGTCTTGAAGAGTTATGTTCACTTCAGTCTTTTCGTTTGGAATAAAAGGTTCCGGATTGCTAAAACTATTTCTAAATCGTCCGCGCATAACTTCACTTCTAACCATCATAAAATAGTTGCTCATTTTTAAGTATTCCTGCGTTTCTTGATAGTCTTCGGCATCGGCAGGAAAAACATCAATCACCTTTACAATCCAATCAGCATCGGTGCCCGTAGTTGCCACTTTTAATTTAGCGAGAATGGAACCGACCATGGTAATATCTTCGGTTAGAACTGGTGTTTCGTAAATTAACACATCTGGTCGGCGAGCAGCGAAGCGCTGATCATCCGTCATATATTTTCTGGGGGTGAACACCATTTTAATATCTTCGGAATAAGGTACAGGCTTCTTAGGGTCGCTGACGAATTCTTCAAATGAAATACTTTTATCAGCTTCGTTACTTAAACGCTGATCACTTTGAAGGAAAAAAGTCTTCTTTTCAGTGTTTTTGGGTGGCCATTCTTTATACGACTTCCATTGATTAGTTCCCGTTTCAAACATATAAGCTTCGGGTAAACTACTTTCTCCCTTTCCATTATCTTTTAAGAAATGATTGAAAAATTTCGTCTCAACATCACGTTGGTAATCGCGCGAAATATTATCGCCAAAATAGACATTCCCGATTGCTTGCCGTTCATTGGTTCGTGCCCAATCGCCGTGGCTCCAAGGACCAAAAACAATAGTATTATAATTTTTGCTATTCTTTTCTACAGCTTGATAACTGTTGAAAGGTCCATAAAGATCTTCCGCGTCAAACAGTCCGCCAACAAACATTACAGCGGGTTTAATGTCCTTTAAATGTTGAATGATGCCGCGTGACTTCCAAAATTCATCGTAGCTAGAATGTTCCTTTAACTGTTGCCAGAATACATTGTCTTCACCATAATATTTATCGAGATTGCTCAACGGACCAGCGTCCAAGAAAAACTGATATTGATCCTTTGTTCCCAACTCAGGAAAAGAGTACCACGATTGGTTTGTAGGTTCTGTTTTCTCATAACCAAACAATGCTGTGGCGCGCCAATAACTCAATAAATATGCACCATTGTGGTGAAAATCGTCAAAAAAGAAATCTCCAATAGCTGCTTGTGGAGAAACAGCTTTTAGTGCCGGATGCGAGTCTAATAACGAATAAGTTGCATAAAAACCAGGATAACTAGTGCCCCAAATTCCTACATTCCCGTTGTTGTTGGGGGTATTTTTTACCAACCAATCTATACTATCAAAAGTGTCGCTAGCTTCATCAATTTGCTTGCCTTTTTTATTCGGAATATACGCGCGCATATTATCATAAACCCCTTCGCTCATCCAGCGGCCACGCACATCTTGATACACAACAATATTACCTTCTTTCATCATAAATTCGTTTGGTGAAATTTTTGAACGAAATTGATCCTCGCTATAAGGCTGGCAACTGTAAGGCGTTCTTTGGAAAAGTATTGGATACTTTTTTGAAGTGTCTTTTGGTGAATAAATTACTGTGAAAAGTTTAACCCCATCACGCATTGTGATGGATGTTTCCGTTTTGTTGTAATTATCTTTTACAAAGCTTTCGTCCTGTGCAAACGAGAAAAAGCTGACAAAAAATAATAACGATAGTATCTTGAATGCTTTCATTGATTTTTTCCTTTTTTCTAATTTTTCTGATATGTTATTTTGAATATTTCCTTTGTGTCTTCCGTTACTTTAAATTGGTCGTCTATGCGGTGGCCAATTACCCAAACTATATTTTCACCACTTAAAAGAAGCCAGATTTTTTCTTTCTCTGTCAACGAAATTTTTTCATCTTTAAAAAATTTACTCAGCTTCTTTTTCCCTTTCATACCGAAAGGTTGAAAACTATCGCCACTCCTCCACTTTCTTAATTTTAATGGAAATTCTAACTTTTCCGCAGCGACGAAAATTAAGTTTTTTTCTGTTTCACCTATGTATTCTGAAGTTTCAATGGTCAATTTAATTGGTGAAGCTATTCCTTGTTTCGAAACCAAAATTTCTTCGGAAGTGTTTTCGTCGGTAATTTCGCTCAGCAATAATTCATCTCTATTTTTTAAAAGACGATGCGTTTTTGAAAAAACTTGCTTGCCCGTTTGTGCGTTCAGTAAATTTGAAACGTCTTCCCATTCCGTAAATCCGAAACCGTTTAAAAGCTCATAAAGCAATTCTTCCGGATGCGGCAATTCCTTCAATTTTTGAATGTTTATTTTATAGGCATCGGTTGCTTCGGAAACTACTAATTTATAGATCAAAGCCATATAATCTTCAATCAAATTTTGTGTAGCTTGCAAATTATGTTGTGTTCTCTGAAAATTTTTCAGCACCGAATCGTTCGATTCTTTAAATTGTGGCAAAACCTCTAAACGCAACTTATTTCGAAGATAATCTGCCTTTTTATTGCTGCTATCCTCGCGCCATTTCAATTTATTTTTCTCTGCATATTTCAAAATTTCAACACGAGAAAAATCAAGCAGCGGACGTATAACCTTATTGTTTTTCTTCGGAATTCCGGTAAGTCCTTTTATGCCTGTGCCTCGAGAAAGATTGATGAAAAAAGTTTCCAAATCATCGTCTAAATGGTGAGCGGTCAATAAATAATCGTATTTAAAATCTTTTAAAATTTCGGCAAACCAAGTGTAACGAAGGTCACGAGCCGCCATTTGAGTTGAAATTTTATGATCTTCAGCATATTTTTTCGTGTCGAAAGTTTCCACAAAAACTGGAATTTCTAATTGATTGGCTAAGCCTATTACAGACATTTCGTCGCCATCGCTTTCTTTTCCGCGCAGCGAAAAATTACAGTGCGCTAAAGCAATTTCAAAATTTATTTCTTTAATTAAATGCGTCAAAACCACACTGTCCAATCCACCGCTACAGGCGATGAGTAGTTTTTTTCCAACTAAAAAAGAAAAATTGGAGTCAATATTTTTTTTGAAGCGATTGAGCAATTGGTTGATGATTTACAATAAATTAATAATGATTCCCACAATAACAGCAATTCCGAAGCTTAGCAGCGTGCCAATAAGCACGTACTCTGTTTTTAGAGTTTCGTTATTTCCGTATCGTAAAATTGATTTTGCAGCTATTAAAAACCCAACCGCCGAATATTGCGAAACTAAGATAAGCGTGAGCGTTAAAATACGTTCCAAAATGCCAATTACCTTTCCGGCGTTCGGCATTTCATTATCGCTACTAACTTGTATTTCGGTGGATTTAAAAACTTCTTTTATAAAAATGTTTGCGGGTTTTAAACAAACAAGATATCCTGCAATAATCAACAAATATTTGAAACTGAGTGTAACAGAAATAGAAGGATTTATGCCGTGCCATTTATTGAATAATGTAACCACTATCGCGATGATTGCTAAATGAATGGCTTGATCTATAAAAAAAGTATAGCGCCCAAAATACTTGCTATTATTGAGATGCCGCTTAAAACCATCAAGCAAAAAGTGAGTTACGGCGATTACTGCCGCTGCCAAAACAAAACCAAATTGCAACGAAAACAACCACGCTAACGCAAAACAAGCCAATGCGTGCCAGTAGAGAAAAGGGCTTTTAAAGCCAATTGTATTTTTTTGTTTCGCTAGTTTATCGGTTTGAAAAAAATAGTCCAAACACAGATGTGCAATTAATTGGAGCAGCAATAATTCTTTTAATCCCATAGTTCTACTTTGAAATTATCATTTTAAAATAATTTACCGCTTCATCAATGGCGTTCCAGCCAACGCTTGTGGAATGCTGATTAACGGCAGATTGCCCTATGCCTAAGCGTTTGGCTATTTGTTCCTCTTGGTTGTTCATCAATTTTAGGTACAAAACTTCGCACTGCCTTGAGGTTGCTTTACTGAATAAAACATCGAGCAGTGCCAGTAAAGGTTGGAAATTTTTATTTAAATCTTCGTTTTTCGATGCAAAAAACAAGGTGTTTTTTATTACAATGCGTTCTTTATTATACGTTGTTTCGCCACTAATTTCTCGACCCGATAAGTAGATTGCTTCGCCGTCTATTATGCCTTCTTCGGGATTATAACGGCTTAATTCGCCATAACCGATTGCTAGCCGTATTCCGTGTATTTTGAATTGCTTTACGCGGTTATCTTCCTTTTTGTATTTTTTGGTATCAATGGGAATTGCCTTTACAAAACTTTTAATTGCCAGCGCTACTTGCAAGCCTTCCGAAGCATTTGGAACTACACATTCTAAATAATCGCCTTTTATAATGCGACCATAAACGTTGAATTCATCTTTCAAATCGTTGAGCAGCGTTTTCAAGTTTTCTTCAACAAATTTGCTGTCTTCAACGCTTAAACTTGTTGATGAAACGATATCTCCAGAAATAACCGAATAATTCATTACTTAAAAATTTATTCAAATATATAAATTTATTAGCGTTTAAACTAATAAAGTGTGTTTATTAGCTTAAAGACTAATAAAACTACTTTATAAGTTCACAAACTCATAAAGTAACATTTAGTACTTCTCGCATTGCTTTTGCTTTAAGCAAACATTCTTCGTATTCCTTTTCCGGAATAGAATTACTAGTGATAGCGCTACCTACGGAAAAGCTAACATATTTTTTTGAAGAATTATAGAGAATACTACGGATAACAACGTTGAAATCAAAATCCCCCGAAGGCGAAAAATAACCGATTGCTCCACTGTATAAACCGCGTTTGGAGTCTTCTATTTCTTCAATAATTTTCATTGCCGAAATTTTTGGAGCGCCCGTCATACTTCCCATTGGGTATGTATTTCTCAAAACCTCAACACTAGAAAAACCCTGTGGAACGGTACAACTAACTGTAGAAATCATTTGGTGCACTTGTTCAAAAGTATAAATTGTACAAAGTTCATCGACGGCAACAGTTCCTTTCTCTGCAATGCGCGAAAGATCGTTACGCACCAAATCTGTAATCATAATATTTTCACTGCGTTCTTTGGGGTCTTTGGCCAGTTGCTGCGCCATTTTCAAATCTTCCGCCACATTATCCAAACGCTTTGCTGTGCCCTTAATTGGTTGAGAAATTATAGTATTTCCAGTTCTTTTAATATATCGCTCTGGGGAAGCTGAAAGCGCAAAAAGATTGTTCAGTTTCAGAAAAACTGAAAAGGGCGGTTTTGAAATTTTATTAAGCTGAATAAAAGTTTCCAACGGGTTAATTTCAGCATCTTCAGAATAGAATTCCTGACAGACATTTGCTTCGTAAATATCGCCCCGTTTAATATGCCCAAGCACCTCCTCCACTTTCTGAATGTAATTATCTTTTGTGGTGCGGATACTTATTTTTACAGCCTTTGACGCTTCATCGTTTACAGGCTGTTGCATCATTTCAGAAATTGCTGACCAATCTTCTTCAATTTCATCGGCAACCATATTTAAATAGTGTATTTCAACACTATTTTCAGAAAATAGAAAAAGTTTTTTTGGTTGAAAAAAGTAAAGATCGGGAAAACCTAAACCATCAAAATTTTTGGAATGGAGCTTTTCTACGTCGTTTTTCAGATCGTAAGTAAGATATCCAAAAATCCAATCTGCGGTGGTTGTTTGATATTCCTTTAGCTCATCGAATGCATTGTGAAAATCGGTTTTAAGCGCTGTAAAAGCATCGACCGCCAAAATTGCTTGATAGGTTTCGTGCTTTTGCGAATAGTTATTACTATCCAGCCAAACAACCTCTTCAAACTGTTGTGCCCAACGGAGTATGCTTGTTTTAGCATCTTCGTTTAAAGAAAAAGAATATTTCTTTAGTGTGCGCATTATTGTTGAATTTGATGAGCAAAATTTTGAAGAACATCATTAAATCCAAGCAAT
Organism: Aequorivita sp. IT1183; assembly: GCF_058068265.1. Taxonomy (NCBI): domain Bacteria; kingdom Pseudomonadati; phylum Bacteroidota; class Flavobacteriia; order Flavobacteriales; family Flavobacteriaceae; genus Aequorivita; species Aequorivita sp. IT1183. Next base: position 223,135 of record NZ_JBYRHS010000002.1, read on the forward strand.
AAAACTTCATTTGATATTGATTGAGTTTCTTCAGAAAAATTTTCTGAATACGAAGGAAAGCTGAAACTTTCAACGATTGTTGCACCAAATCTTGGTAGCACATTTTTAGTGTATTCTAAAGCGGACGCACCGCCGCGTTTTCCGTTGGAAGTACTCATTAATAAGATCTTTTTTCCTTCTAAAAATTTTCGATCTAGTCGCGACAACCAATCAATTACATTTTTAAAATAAGCTGAAACCATTCCATTGTGTTCGTTCACTGAAATAACTAATGCGTCGGCTTCTTTTATCTTATTATAAAGCATTTTTAAATCTACTGAATAGCCTCTTTCGCTTTCAATATCTTCACCAAACATTTGAAGATCGTAATCTGTTAGTTTAATTAATTCAACGGCGTGCCCAGCAATTTGTGATGACGCAAAACTGACTAATTTATGATTGATAGATTTACTACTGTTACTTCCTGCAAAGAATAATATTTTTTTCATCTGTCAAAGTTATTGAAAAGGGAGTTATGAAAAAACCCGCGCCAAATAAATTGACGCGGGCTTCTATAAAATTAAATAATTAAGAATTATTGCTTCACAATACGCTTCACAATACTCGTGTTTTCTGCGTTTATTTTCACAAAATACATTCCTGTTGCAAAACTTTCTAAAGTGAAATTAGTTTCCATTCCAGCTCCAGTTAAGTCTATGTTTTTAATAACTCTACCTTTTACATCTGTAATTATTACATTAATTAGCTGTGTGGTAGTTTTATTCAACAAGGTTAACTCACCTGTAGTTGGGTTTGGATATAATTGAATGTTATTGTAAAATTCATTATCTCCAAGTCCTAAAACTTCATCTACTGTAACTGTGAAAGTACAAACATCTTCATTACCAGCGCCGTCAGTTGCCGTCATTGTAATGATTGTAACACCAGCGCCAACCATTGTACCGGCAGCAGGAGCTTGCGAAATTGTAGGATCTGGACAGTTATCTGTTGCAGTAGCATCGCCTGTATAATCTGGCAATGTATATTGCTCACCTTCAACCACCTCAACAATAACGTCTGCTGGACAAGTAATTACAGGATCTTCAGTTTCTGCTATAACTTCTGCTATTGTACGTATTCCAGGACATCCAGACTCCAAATTAATGTCGCCATTAGGAGTTCCGAAATCTGCGGTCTCACAAGTTCCAGACCAGTCTGCTGTAGAATTTGTATCGCCAACTCTTCTAAATGAGCTTGCACCACATTCTGCAGTTAACGCAGCACCAACTCCAGTCCAATCTAGATCTGCAGCAGTAATGTTGAAACCATTGATTGTAACATTCAATAATGAAATTTCAACAGCGGAAAAATTCCAAAAAACAGAATCTACCACATTTCCGTTATCATCGATAATAATTATCCAACCTGATCCGGTATTGTCCCAAAATAAATTGTTACCCCAATATCCTGAACCGCTATCATCATTATAATCTACAACTGTATTAGCGCCCATATTACCCAATGTTTTAACAATTGTATTCATTGCATTAATATCTACATAAGGTTGATCACTTACGGCAACACTATAATCAGAATAGTCTGTTGCAATACCTACATTTTGTATTTCAAACCTGTCTGGCGTTTCTAAACTAATTTCTGAAATCACTAATTGCGACAATGGTCCGGGTGCTCTTTCTAATGCATATACATCAATAGAACCTGTTGGTGTAAAAGTATACGATGTACCTTCAAAAAGGAAGTTACCTCCAGTTGGAGCATCATACCATCTTATTACGTTCGCAGGATCGTCTAGCGTAGCTGTAACAGTTACTGGATCGCCAACGCAGAAATCTGTAACTCCTGTAGTAGTTGGTCCATTAGGGACTGCTAAAACCTCTATCGTGTCTGTTGCAGATGATGCTACTGAACAAGGTCCAGATGGCACATCATAAGAAATTGTGTGAACACCAACACCAGCTGCTGCTGGATCGAATGTGAAAGTAGATCCGTTTCCGTTATCTGTAACACCAGGTCCACTGTACTCACCTCCGCTTGGAGATCCACCACCTAAGTCTGTTAAAACTTCTGAAGATGCACAAACTTCTTCTAAAACAGATAATGTAGCTGTTTGTGAAGGAGTATCGAATGCTTGAGTTCCGTCACTTCTACTTGTAGAAAGACCTTGGCTAGCACTGTAACCTAAACCTCTTTTTGCAAATGCATCCCAAATTAAACATTCGTTTGCACCACCATAAAGCGCTTGATCTGCAGCTAAAATTGCGTTACGACCATCAACAAAACCAGGACTACAAGGCTGTAACTTCAAACCTTCAGTAACCAAGGCTAATGCTTGAATATTTCCAGCATCTAAATTTACATCTCCTGTAAAAGTGTAATAATCTGGACTAAAACCATGCTCGTCTATCAATGCCCAAGTTACTTCCCAAAGCATTGTTGCCCAAACGGAACCAACTCCGTGTGGTACAGCAGCAGTTTTTATAAAATCGTATGTTTGAGGGTTAACACCCATATCTGTATTGTATGGATAATCACGAATTCCTCCGCCACCTTGACCTTGACCAAATAAGTATGTTCCAACAGCTCTAGAGTCTGTTCCTAAATCGCCTGCTTCAATAGTTAAAATAACTCCAAAAAAGTCGCTCCATCCTTCACCCATTTGCTCTTGATTCTGCAAACATGATGAAGCTAAAGGGCCTCCTGTTAAACGATTTGAAATTCCATGACCATATTCGTGTAAGATTACTAAATTGTCGAAATCTCCATCTTTATCGCTACAAATGTACATTTGCATTGTTGGATTACCACCATCTGGAGGAGTTCCGAAGTTAGCGTTACAAGTTCCTGAACCATCTTGTGCTTCTGCATTTACAGAATCACTTCCTATGCCACCATTTCCGTAGTTATTTTCTTGAAAGTTTCCTCCCACTTCATCAAAACCAAATTGATACATAATGTCGTGAAAAACATTATTCATATAAAAAAGGTTTGTAATCGCTGCATCCTCATATTGATTCGCATTAGTATAAACTTGACTAAACGGATATCCAGTAAATTCTAAATTTGCACCTGCGTCTGGTTGGTAGCCTGAGTTATTTCCATCTTCGTAAGCATTTACGTTGTTACCACGAGTTTTAGTAAATTCTGCTCCAGCAACACCATTGGTATCATGCCATCCAAATGGAGAAGCAGTAGCATTTGCCGGTTGAACTTCAATAGTTCGTGCTCCGTAGTATGGGCTTTCAAGTGGTAAAGCAATTACTTCGTAACATTCTGTACACGCAGCAGCTTCTGCTACAAGCGCATTATAATTTGGAACATCGTACAAGTTTGCATTAAAGTTCATTTCTTTCACATCATTGCTATGATCGTGGTGCATTGCACAACTCACCATCCAGTTTGCCTGATTTACAATTGCCCCGGTATTAGCATCAACTCTTAAACTCCACCAATCTTGTTGGCTTTTTTCTTGTATTGAAATATCCCAAGTTAAAACCAATTCATTACTATCGGTTAAGGCATACATCAATTTTGCAGGAATAGGGCTTAAAGATATGCCGCCATTGCTCAACAAAGTTTCTTTAGCAACTCCCTTTGCACCTTCCAAAATTGAAAGTGAACCAGAAATTGAATAGTTTAAGTGGCTAGCAGCAGCTTGTACAGCTTGCGCGGCTGTAAGTGCTGGCGCGTTAGACCCTTTTAATTTTTGAGAAGTGTTTTTTATAAAACTACTATTCTTGGAAATTACCTTTCCATTGGACAATAGATGGATACTTGAATCAGTACCATAAATTTCAATTCCATAAAATAGTTGTCTGTAATAAACATGTTGAATTCCACTAGTGCTACTTACTGTTTCACTAGTTACTTGCCATGTAGTGTCTTGTGGTAATAAATCATTTTGCTCAACAAAATTACTCAATTGTTGATTGATCGCTCCTTTAGAGCTTTGTGCAACCATAGTGCCCGAAAAGACGAGCATAATTGCCAGGAATAGACTCTGGGTAACTTTTTTCATTTGTTTGTTTGGTTTAGATTAAAATTTAGACTTTTAGATGGTTAACTTCTGTAAAGCTATTAATTTAAAAAGTTTTCACAACTATTTCTTAATGTTCACACAAGTTTTAACATAATTAACCGTCAACTCAATTGTTAATGTTGGTCAGAACAGATTTAATGTAATTATTTATTTCTGTACTTTTACTTTCAAAAAATCAACGGTTCTATGGAACAACCAAATGATCTCATTATAGAGATGCAAAACGGAAGTGAAAAAGCCTTCTCTAGATTATACACTATGTACAGTGAAGCTATACAAGGTATAATCTATAGCATCGTGTTAGACGAAGAAACTGCGGAAGAACTCCTTCAAGATGTTTTTATAAAAGTGTGGAATAATGCAAGCTCGTATTCTGTAAATAAAGGAAGGTTTTTTACTTGGCTACTCAATATTGCACGAAATACTGCAATAGACGAAACGCGATCCAAAGCATTTAAAAACTCTAGAAAAAACCTAAGTACCTCAAACTTCGTAGATATATTGTCATCCTCTGATAGTTTAAACAGAATGACAAATTCAATAGGTATAAAAAAGTTTGTTGACGCGCTCAAGCCTGCCTGTGTAAAAATAATAGACCTCTTATATTTTAAGGGCTATACACAAGCCGAAGCCTCGAAAACACTAGATATACCTTTAGGAACAATAAAAACAAGAAACCGAACCTGTATCAATGATTTACGGGTGATGGTGTTAGGATAAAAAAATTATGAACCCCGAAGAAATTATAGCATCAGGAAAATTAGAAATGTACGTCTGCGGCGCATTGCCGGATGATGAAACATTGGAGGTTGAAGAAGCCATAAATACCTTTCCAGAGGTTAGGCACGAAATTGGACTCATTGAGAAATCATTATTGCACTTAGCAGAAACTGTTTCGCCACCCGTGCAAGCAATGACGTGGACTTCAATTTTAGATTCAATTAGAAAAACTGGCAATTCTGAAATTAATAAAGTTAGAACGCTTAACTGGCCTGCTATGACGGGTTGGGCTGCGGCAATTTTATTTATGGGCGGAATTATGTTTATGATGAAACAAACTAGTGATCTTAACAATTCACTTAGAGTATCTTCTACTGAAAATACGGTTTTACGCGAAGAAAATTCAAAAGCTCAAAGCCAACTCGCAAACAATACGGAAGTTCTTGAGGTTTTAAGATCTAAAGACTACCAAGCCTATACGCTTCCTGGGAACCAAGCTGTTGCTCCCGAAGCATTTGCCAAAGTATATCTAAACAAAAAAGATAACGTTGCATTTATAGATACCAAAGGTTTGCCAATACCGCCACGCGGAAAAGTCTACCAAGTATGGTCGCTTAAAATGGAACCACTTACACCTACGAGTGTGGGCTTAATTTCTGCTGAAAACGAAATAGGTGAAGGAATTTACAAATTTGTGAACTTCCCAGATCCAGAAGCTTTCGGAATAACATTAGAGCCTGAAGGTGGAAGCGAATCACCAACACTATCACAACTATATACTTTAGGAATGATAACCATTTAAGAAGTAATAACATAGTAAACTAAAAGCCTGCACGTATATAGTGCAGGCTTTTTTTTGTTTGAAAAAATATAGAATATTATTTTATAAGAATACAATTTCAATAAAGTTGAAAAAGGTTTTAAATGAAAAAGCGCCCGCAAATTGCGAACGCTTTAACTAACAAAAAAACTCTAAAACTGGATTAACCAGTTTTGTAAAACCTACCAATTTCGTGGTAGATAACCAACCTCTAACATATTTACGTAAATAACTAAAGTGTGGTTTTAATCTACCTATAGTTTCTCAATTTCCTTTGCATTCACAGGTCCTAATTCATAACTAGCACCTAATAATTCTTCTTTTAAAGGCGCTACTTTTTCTTCCTTTCCATTTGCTTTGAAAACCAATGCGGAATGAAAAAGAGCGTTTGGTTCTGAAGTTTTACCAGCTACGTTTTCCTCTATTGTTTTTAAAGCTGCTTCTTTTTGTCCAGCTTTTAATTGTGCATAAGCCAACAATTGATATGTTTCTGGAGTTGCACGATTTTTTACTTCAGTTTCAGCAAGCAATAATGCTTTTTCCGGCGCTGTCTCAGCATATAGATTTATTAAATATGTGTTGTACATTCCCCCATAATTAGGGTTTTCAGCGGCCTTAATAAATAGCTCTTTTTGTTTTTTGGCTTCGGAAGAGTTTCCTTCATATTCCGCCATTTCAGCTTTTAACAGATGGTAATCTGGCACTTTGTGGTTTACCATTACTGAATCTAAAATACGGTTTGCTTCTTCCGTGTTTTTTTCAAATGAATAAACCATCCAAGCAATTTGCTTTTTTACATAATGATTATCTGGTTCTAGCTCTAAAGATTTTAGATAACTATTGTAAGAATCTTCAAGCCGACCCGCGTGACCATAAAAATCGCCAATATTACTATATATCCATATTTTGTAACCTCTATTGTCTCGCTCTTCAGCAATTTGCTTAGCTTGTTCTAAATATTTAATAGCAGCGTCAAGATTGCCGTTATGATCGCTCCATTTTGCTAATCGAATTAAATAATTAAAATCTTTTGTGTTTTTTATTTTTCCCAACAGCGTGTCTGCTCTTTGGTAATTTCCTAATTCCATTGCCACATCAAAAAGCATCATTTCGGTCTCTTTATGATTGTCTGGATAGGTGTACGCACTGTCCAACAAAATTTGAGCTTCCTTAAAACGGTGTTGCGAAATGTAATTATGAGCCAAACTTCTTAAATAACTGTCTTTATTTCTGGCTGAAACTTCTAATGATTTCTTAATTAATTGTTCCGAAATTTTTAATTCTGAAATATCCCCCGTTACTCCAAAAAGCGCTGCGTGTATTCCAGACATTCTACTCATTTCCATTAAATGGGTGGAGTCGTTATTGAAACGTTGCTGCCAAAATTCAAAATCTTTTTCAATGGCATCTTTTGAAGGCGTGAATTCAGTACTTAAATATTGATTGTAATCTTTACTATCTGTGATGTGTTTTGGCTTTTCCTGACATCCAAAAAGAACCACAGCAACAGCTATTGCGAATAATTTTTTCATGACAAATTATATGTTTTTAGGTTGGTTACAGTTTCTGTTAAACCAAAAAAGAGAACCTCAACGGCTCTCTTTTTGAGTTTTGAATTATACCTTTTAAAAAGGTCCAGCCAAATATGGGAAGCTTGTAGAAAAAGCAACATCGTTTGTTGGCACTCCATCGCTGGTTAAACCAGGGTTTTCTGTTCCATCTGCACCACCAAAGATTAAAAGTAACGATACATCAATTACATCGTCGCTTAACGCTCTTCCTGTTAAAATTTCAGTTCCATTAAAGTAAGTGGTAACACCTGTTTGCGCTAACCAAAGTACATCATTAGAAAGTACAGTTGTAAAAACCTCTGCATTTAGGCCTAGTGCATTGCTAGTATAAGCAGGGTTTAAAGCCAATAATCTAGTTTCAAATTTAGTTTGGAAGGCTGCCTGCATTTGCGAAGGAACGGTAACGTTAAAAGCATCTTTAAAACCGGTTGTTCCAAATACTGTATTAATTCCTGGACGCCCCATTTGGTCTTCTTGCTTATAGGTTCCGCTAAAATCCAATGTTTGTCCGCAAGGTTCACAAGCTGTTCCACCGCAATCTATTTCTGTTTCGTCTCCGTTCAAAATTCCATCGGTACAAGTTTCTTGCGTAATTACATTGTCATCATCATCTGTACATTGCACAAAAAACAGTGAGGAAGTAATTACAGCAACAAGGGTTATATATTTATATGTTTTCATCTTTTTATATTTTAATAGTTAGCAATTTTTATTGTTTTCTTTTGGCTTCTACCCACACATTATACATAGGGGTTGATGATGCGAAAGGATTAACTCCAGCCGTTCCAGCAGGTAACATAGATTTTGGAAATTCTACTACAATACTCAAAACGTTTGTTCCCGCAAAAGTATCGGTTCCAGGATCGTCAAAGCTTGTTGCGGTTCCTGCAAGCACCGCATTATATTTATTAAAGTCAAAAAAGAAAGGATCTTCACGTGGTCCTGCAAAAAACTTCATTCCATCTTTTTCTGCTATTTGCACATCTTCTTTGGTAGAAATTTTTACACTTCTTCTTGTGGAAGTTGCAATGCTGCTTTCTAACCCAAGCATAGCAGGTTGAGAAGGACCGAAGAAATACATAGAATCGCCACGTTTAATTGCTTGAATTACTAAATCTTCTACTAAATCGTTATCTACATCTATATTAAATTCTAACAATACCGTTTCATCAAAAATTGCTTGATCGGTAGGTTGCCCAGGAGGCAATAAACCTTGAACATTAGCAGCAAATACAAAGTTGCTACTGTTCTCGCCCTGAAAGGCATAAAAGTCGGTAATATCTGCCGTAGTGCCTGCTACTGCGGGCGCGTCAATATGATCGGCGGATATTAAAAATATCGATAGAGCAGCTATTCCTAGCCCACCGATTACTGTAAAAAGTTTTGATTTTTTCATCTTTTTTGTTGGTTTATATTATTTATTTTTACTTGTTCGTTTATACTTACGTTTAAATGTAATTGCATGGTTTTTAAAGTTGCGTTAATCTTTTGTTAACGTCAAAAACAGTAGCTTTGAGGGCTCTAAAATAGTCAATAAATAAAAAGATGAACCCGTCTGCACCTGATTGGATTTTAAAATTTCTAAATCTTTTCGATAAGAATGATCTTGTAGCGCCTTTTCAAGACGACCATACATTCTATAATTCTTTAAAGGAAACAGGATTTATTTATGGAGTTTCTGTTTCGGCTGTGCCAAAAAAATCGCTTGGCAAATTAAAACTCACCAAAGAAGAGCTTACTAAAATTAATCTTTTCCACGCGTTATTATTTCAATTTCACCAAAAATATGATACTGCAACCAATAAAGAGGCTATAGATAGCATTCTTTTATTTTACGAACATCTTGAAAAAAAGAAGGCTGGATTCTTTAAAAAGTTTTCGCTTTCGCAAAGTCCGTCAAATAGGCTGGAACATATGCTCTCCACAAGATTGCAAGAAGCAAATACTTTGTTGAAGAAAAACACTGTTTCACTTTTAACATATTCGCTCCTATATTTAGATGTATTAGGCTATAAACAGTGGCTTATCGACGAGGCTTCTGCAAAAAATTATTACAAACAATTAGAGATTGCCGCACTTACAAGTTGTTTCTATACATTAAAATCGAAAAGCAAAAAGACAAAATACGACAAATTGTTAATAGACCTTTTTGAAACTTCTTCTGAATACATTATTGACGAAACAGATGGCGGAGTGGCTACATTTTTAGACAGTTTAAACTATTTAAAAAGCAGCGAAGATTCCTTAGAAAAAAATTATTTGTTGGATCTGTGTTGCCTTACCGTTTATGAAGATTTAAAGATGGACGAGGTGGAGCACCAGTTTTTGCAACAATTATTGGTTACGCTTAATCTTTCAAATAAAGAATTGCAAAATAGCCTTGTGGCACTAATTGACTTTTCAAAAAAATATACTGAAAAGATTCTGCTCTTTGAGTTTTCGCATCCTGTGAAGCAATTTTACAAACAATCCTCTTCAACAGTAAAACTTTTAATTATTCGAAATAAAGATCGCTTGGCGCGCGAACTGGAAGAAAGTGGCGAATTAGTGGTGCTTTTAGGACAATCAACTATTCGCGATTTATCGGCGGAAGAAAAATCGAAAGTGAGGGAGCAATTGCTAGATGTTTGTAAAACCATTCCATCGCTTACTATATTCCTGCTTCCAGGCGGCACGGTGCTTCTACCGCTTTTAGTAAAATTTATACCGAAGCTTTTACCGTCTTCATTTCAAGAAAATAGAATAGACAGATTCAGAAAAGAAGAATAACTTTATTCTAACCAGAGTTTAAAATCTTTCACGCGTTCGCGAGCAACAATAACTTCTTGCTCTTTATAACTGTTCAGTTTTAACTGTAGTCGTGAGTTTGTGTACGAAATTATATCTTTTATTGAATTGATATTTATATAGTATTTACGGCTAATACGGAAGAAAGTTGCGGGCGACAGTTCGTTCTCTAATTGCTCTAACGTAGTTTCTAAAAGATAATCGCGGCCGTCTACAGTGTGCGCGTACGTGCCTTTGTTTTCGGAATAAAAACATTCAATTTCATCAACCGAAATCATTTTTATGTGTTGCCCAATTTTAGTGGTAAAGCGTTTTTTATACTCGCGTTCCACAGGATTTACAAGCAATTTTTTAATATCGTCAAAATTGAATTGTACGTTTTTAGGGTTGGGCTTAAAGGTTTGGTATTTTTCAACGGCAGCTTGCAGTTCTTCTTCATCAATTGGTTTCAGCAAGTAGTCGATGCTATTGAGTTTGAAAGCTTGCAGCGCATATTCATCAAATGCCGTGGTGAAAATGATAGCGCTTTTCACTTCAACAGCGTCAAAAATTTCAAAAGAAAGTCCGTCGCTTAACTGAATGTCGAGAAAAATTAAATCGGGGTGCTCGTTATTCATAAACCATTCCACTGCTTCTTCTACGCTGTGCAGCATCTGGCTAACATTTACTTCCTGTTTTTCCAACATACGCTGAAGGTAACGCGCAGATGGTTTTTCGTCTTCAATAATTAAAACGTTCATTTTTTTAATAATTCTTTAATTTGAAATTTTCCTTTAAAATATAATTAATCCGCTTACTATATACTCTCACTGAGCACTGAAAGCTTTTTCTAATTATCTTCATCTAAAAATTGCTTCATCTTCTTTTCTTCCCAGCGTTTTAGAAAGTTAGATTCAAAATTCATCACAAAGAAAACATAAAGTCCGTGACACATCAGGCCAATGCCCCAAAAAAAGGTGCTTACATAATTGGTCCAATGCTCAAAATCTATTGCTCTATCGTTAAACACATTTGCTGAAATAAGTACTATTACAGTGTTTACAAGTATATAAACCACTAAATGACTGTAAAATGCCTTCAAGGTTTCCACTTTTTTCTTGGCCTTTAAATAGGCTAAACTCTTGTTAGTTTCCATTTTGGTCTAGGTTTTATTCTTCTTTTATAAATTTTTCAATTTGTGTTTTTTCCCAGTTTTTTATAAACTTCAATTTATATTGAAAGGCTTTTGAAGCGTGGAAAAGCAATCCGATTCCCCAAAATATTGGAACTATTAAAATATTCCAATCTATCCATTCAACAAAATTTTTATCGGTTGCTTCATTCTGAAAAAACTCCAGCACCTGCCCTCGCACAACGAATAACGCAATATTCACAACAATATTAACTAGCAAGTGTTGATAGAAACTTTTTATCGCTTGTACTTTTTTTCGAGCATTTTTCAATTTTATGTTTTCAGAAATCCCCATCTTAATCCCAATTGGTTTTACCGTTTTTTTCTTCATCTTCCATAAACTTCTTCATCTTTCTCTCCTCCCAGTTTTTCCCAATAAACGGCGTCCATTGAAAAGCCTTTACTGCTTGAAATAAAATACCAATTCCCCATCCAAATGCAGCCCATAAAAACCAGGGATTGCGCAGTCCATCTACATAATAATTTAGCCCAGCCAATGCGCTAATAAAAACTAAGTAAAGCATAAAGCTGGTGTAGAATTTTTTTATATCTGCAACCCGCTTTTTGGCTCTATAATATTTATTGTCGTTGTTTTCGGTTTCCATAATCGTTGTTTTTAAATACAGTATAAAAATACCTAGGATTGAATTGTTGAAAAAAATGAAGCTACTCAACTGTAAATCTATTAGGATGAACTGTAACCTAATTGTCTTTATCCATTAACTCGCGGATTTTGCGCTCTTCCCAGTCTTTTCCTAAAAAGGGATTGTAATTAAAAGTTTCGGCAGCGTGCCCCATTATACCCATACCCCATCCTGCAATCGGGAAAATCGCCCATGGAAAGCCTGCATTCGAAATATAATTTAAGTAAATAAAGACAGGAACGAAAACCAAATAAACCGCAAAGTGGAAATAAAATGCCTTCAACTTCTCTACCCGTTTTTTGGCCAGCTTATATTTTTTTTCTGAAATAAATATGTCTGATGTATTCATAACTTGAATGTTTTCACCCAAAATAGGAATTGCGATTTTGAACTCTTTTTGGTTCTCTTTAATAATTACAGGACGCTTAGTTAAGAGCGCGTATCTATCGCGAATGTTTCGTAAACCAACGCCAGTACTTTCCCTTAAAACCTGTTTTGGCTGGCTGTTATTTGTAACAACCAAATTGCCGTCTTCTTCTGAAATAGTTATGTAAAGTTTTTTGGAAGGCATAACCTGATTGTGCTTCACAGCATTTTCTAACAATAACTGAAGCGATAGCGGAACTACTTTTGCCTGCGGATTCTCTAATTTTTCGGGCATCGTAAAAACAATACTATCCTCAAACCGAACTGCCAACAACGACATATAGAGTTTTGCAAATTTAAGTTCCTCTTCCAATGTTACCAGTTCCTTAGTTTTTTGCTCCAAAACATAACGATATACTTTTGAAAGTGAAGTGGTAAAACGTGTTGCGGCTTCGGGATTTTCTTCAATCAAACTTGTAAGTACATTCAAACTATTAAAAAGAAAATGTGGATCTAATTGGTTTTTTAGCGCATCAAATTTTGCCGAGGCAGTTCCAGCAATTAACTTTTGCTCTGTAACAATTGATTGCTGTTTATTTCGGTAATAATAATATGTGTAAAAAATAGCGGTAACTACTATCGAAATGATAAACGATATGTAATAATACTGCATCTTTTCCGCAGCAATAAATTCTGAAAAACTTCGTCCTTCAGTTACAACTTCCGTGATTATGCGAATAAAAAAGATTCCTAAAAGGGTGACGAAAATTCCACCAAAAATTCCTTTTAAAAGATTCTTCGCCTTAAATACTTGATTCGGAAATCTTTTCAGCAAAAATCCGAAATAAGAAGCATTTGCCATGTAAAGCACAACGGAATACAGCTGGTTATAAAGAAACATTATAAGTATTTCTCTACCATCTGTAAACTCGTACCCGTTGGCATATTGAATTACTCCAAGCACAATAAACACAAGGGATCCAACAGAAAAGGCTTTGCCAAGATCTTTTAAAATTCGCATCAAAATAGTATTTTGTTAAACCACGAAATCACGAATAATTTTACAATTACATTCGTGAATTCGTGCTAAGATTTTTTATAAACAGCTTTCCGCTTGTACTTGCTTTGCGCGTTCTTCACCATAAGTTGGGTAAAATTCGCCCGCTGGTTTAAAAGTAACAAAAAGATCTATTGCGCGCTGAATGTCTTTACAATACGGCTCCAGAGACTGTCCAAAATATTTTGCGCTGCCCATATCCCATTCGGCTTTTGCTAATATAATCCTTGGATTGTCTGGCGCCAAAGCTAACGCTTTTGAGTAAAGCTCCGTTGCTTTCGGCGAATACGTCATCCCGTATTGTTGCCCGTCAAAAATAATCCAAGCTAAGTACAATTGCGCTTGCAACACTAGCAAATCTGGGTTTTCTTTAGAGATTGCTGTTGCGTCGTTAATAAAGTTTTGAGCTTTTCCAAGTTGGGCGGTAAGCTTGGTTTTATCTTTTTCAGTAAAGCTATTAATTACATTTATTTGCGCAACATAATACGGTGGCAACCAATTGTCGGGCTCAGCGGTGGCAATGCGTTCAAATACATTGGCGGCATCCCAAGATTTATCTTCCTGCCAAAGTTTAAATGCTTTTTGCATTCCCTGTTGGTATTTGGAAGGCATAGCTTCATTGTTTTCTGATGAATCAGTTTGCCCCTGCATTATAAAGGCTGTAAAAACAATTAGTAAATAAGTGACTACATTTTGCATGGTTTCTATTATTTAATGGTTACAAATATTATTGATTGATTGTTGTAATTGTTATTCTATTCAAATTTCCTTTAAAAAACCGATTCCGAAAAAACCTATAAACCCAACTGTTGATTTTGTGGATTGAATTGTGATTTACCCTTCGGTCATTGAGCGGAGCCGAAATGAGACAGCGTGGCTTCGGCTCCGCTCAGCCACCGTTATCCTTCAACGGCTAGCTGGCTTTACAAATTATCAAGTTGGTTATCCTTCCCATCATCACTAATAGTCCAGAAAAAGCCAACAAAAAAGAACTGGTCTGCGGCAGGTAATAATTCTCTTCGGGCAAAGTTTCCATTGGCATCTGCAGTATTTGCATATTGATAGCCGTTTATATTTTTAGTAGCTAGCACATTATTGACCGATACATAAAGAATTTGTTGCTGCGAAATTAAATACGCCCAGTTTAAGCTAACACTATTATAAGCGCTCGTTTTATTCTGAAGAAAGCCAGGTTTGTTTAAATCTGTGTACGTTCTTCCGCTGCCATATTGATAACTGAAACCTATTTGGCTTTTCCAATCGTTAATCCAATATTTTCCAACTACAGAAATATTATGTGTATTTACAAAGCTGGGTGTAGTTTTAATAGGGTAATTTCGGTATTTCCGCTCTGTGTCTAAATAGGAATAGCTCACCCAATAATCCACGTTTTTGATGGATTCATTATCGCGCCAAAATAAGTCTAAGCCTTGCGCATATCCATCGCCATCGTTAAAAAATGAAGTGTTTAAATCGGGGAATTCGTCATTATAAGTAACAAGATTGCCGTACTCTTTTCTATAAATTTCCGCACGGAAAATTCTGTTATTAGCTGAATATTGATAATTCATAATATAATGTTGGGTGTGCTGCGCTTCCAAATTATTTGAAAATTTCAACACATCGCTATCTGGCTGCTGAAAGAAATCGCCGTAAGCCAAAGAAAGCTGACTATTTTTTCCAGTTTTATAAGCAAAAGAGATTCTTGGCGAAACTGTAAATTCTTTAAACAATTCACTGTATTCACCACGGACACCTAGTTTAAGTGCGAGCTTTCGTGAGAAAATAATATCAGCTTCCGTAAATGCTGCCGAAATATTATTGTTGAAACCAAGCTCTGCAGCAAAATCGGGATCTTCATAATTTTCGTTGAAATCGGCTACAAACTGTTCCGCCCCAAAATTGAGAATAAAGCGATTGCTAAAGCGTTTTTTCAACTTCAATTTAAAGTGTGCGGAATTTTCAACATCTTTAATCGCAGCTTCGTCGATGCCAATTTTAGTATTTCCGAGCGTGTAACTTCCACCGCCAAAAATTGTCCAATTATTATCTAACACCTCAGTATAATTGGCGTTTGTATAGAAATTTTTATTGTTGAGTTTAAACCGTGTTCCTGCGGGGTTATTGATGTCTTCCTGCGTAAGTTCAAAATCTGAAGTATCAAAAGCACCGTAAATTTTTAAAAGCCCATCCCCTATTCTCTGACGATAAACAGCTTCTCCTGCAGCGGTTTCAAAAGGTTTATGCCAATCATTTCTATCTGGAAAAAGTGCTGTATATGGCGCTAAATTTATATAAGTTGCATTCACGCTCAAAGAGCTTTTTTCCCACTTTTTAGTATGTCCTAAACCGCCACCCACGGTCATTATTGCAATATCTGTCTTTTCCTGAGTTGGCTCGTCAATGGTGTTTAAAAGTAAAACCGAGGAAAGTGCTTGCCCGTATTCTGCAGAATATCCACCCGTTGAAAACGTAATGCCATCAAACAAAAACGGACTGTAACGTCCACGCGTGGGTACATTATTGGTAGTTGGCGAATAAGGGGTAAAAACGCGAATGCCGTCTATAAAAATTTGGGTTTCGCCCGCATCGCCACCTCGAACAAAAAGACGTCCGTCTTCGGCAACTGTAGTTGTGCCGGGAAGCGTTTGCAGTGCGCCTACAAAATCGCCCAAAGCGCTTGCCGTTGTAACAATATCTAAAGGTTTTAAAACCGAAATCTTACTATTATCACCCGCCGAAAAAGACCCAGCGGAAATAGTTACAGTTTCCAAAGAATTTACGTCTTCGCGAAGTTGAATTTTGAGATTCGTCATTTTTGAAACGTCTTCGGTAATTTTAGTTGCTTCAAACGAAACGTAGGATATCACTAAAGTTTGCGTTCCAGTTTCAGAAGTTTCAAAGGAAAAATTTCCGTTTTCTATTGAAGTGCTGCCATCGTAAGCGCCTTCCAAATAAACATTGGCGCCAACAATAGGTATTCCTTTATTGTCTAAAACCGTACCTGATACGGTGGTTTGTGCCAAAAGCAAACTTGGAAAAGCAATAAGTATAAAAATGATGACTGAAATTTTCATGGGTTGGTTGGTTTAATTTTCAGTTCAAAGGTGAAGTTTCAGCTTAACTTTTTAGAAAAAAACAAACTGAACTGTATAATATGAATCCCCAACTGTAGTAAAAATTTAAGATTCTCTATCAATAAAAGATTTCTGTAAATCGTATCTTCGGAAAAAAGTACTCATAAAATGACGGATTCAGAAAAAGTAGATGTTTTCATAGAAAAGCAAACACAGTGGAAGGAAAAGCTAAAGCAACTTCGGACGATTATTGTGAAAACAGAGCTTAAAGAAGAGGTGAAATGGGGCAAACCAACTTATACGCTTAATGGAAAATTGGTGGTGGCTATGGCAGATTTCAAAAACCACATGGCGCTTTGGTTTCATCAAGGGGTATTTTTGAAGGACCAACACAAAAAACTAGTGAATGCACAAGAAGGCGTTACTAAAGCCCTGCGACAATGGCGAATTGAAGTAGATGACGAAATAGATTCCATAATTGTTAAGGAATACGTTGAAGAAGCCATTGCAAACTCGAAGGCTGGAAAAGAGCTGAAGCCAACTCCTAAAAAAGATGTAATTATTCCGCCATTATTAAAACAAGCCTTTAATAATGATAATTCTTTAAAAGATCATTTTAAAAAACTAACGCCCGGTAGGCAGCGTGAATATGCGGGTTATATTGCTGAAGCTAAGCGCGAAGCTACGCAACAAAATAGATTAGAAAAGTGCATTCCTATGATAGAAAAAGGCATCGGACTTCACGACAAATACAAAAACTGCTAATGGCAATAAAACCGCATTTTGAAAGATACACCACCCGCCAGATTTGGTTTTACACGCGGCGTGCATTTTGGATTTTAGTGGCTTGGGTACTAATTTCTAATATTATGTTTTTTTATGAATTCATCACGCTAAAAAGCAATGGCGTATTGAGTTCCAGCTACGATATGTATTCAGCGATAATGGCAAATTTAATCGTTGCAATTTCCGCTGGGCTTATAGGCGGCATTGTAACGGTAAACTTAATGGAGCGCTGGTTGCGGCGTTTGGTTTTCTGGAAAGCACTACTCTATTTAATTATAGCCTACACATTTACAGCCTTTCTCGTTGGATCCTTCGGAGCTATTTATATTAAGAGTGAAGACTTGGGAATACCCTTTTACTCATTTGAAGTATTGCAGCAAACGTTTTATTTCTTCGGATCGTGGCTATTTATAAAGAATTATGTTATTTGGCTTTTTATCATTTTGGTAACGCTAATTGTTTTGATGGTGAACGATAAATACGGTCCAGGAGTTTTTCCCGATTATTTAATAGGTAGATATTTTAGACCCAAACACGAACGCCGTATTTTTATGTTTGCCGATATAAAAAATGCGACTGGCATTGCTGAAAGTTTGGGTGAAGAGAAATATTTTAATTTTCTGAAAGATTTCTTTAGACACATCGCCCCCGCAATTGTGCAAACCCGTGGTGAAGTTTATCAATACGTAGGTGACGAAGTTGTAGTTTCTTGGAAAATGAAATGGGGCCTAAAACACGGAAATGCGATTCAATGTTTTTATAGTATGAAAAAAATTATTGCCTATAAAGCACCTAAATATTTAAAACGATATGGTTATGTTCCCGAATTTAAAGTAGGTCTGCATTACGGTACTGTGATGGTGGGCGAAATTGGACAAATAAAACGGGACATCGCTTTTTCTGGCGATGTTTTAAACACAACTTCTCGCATTCAAGCTATGTGCAACGAACTAGACGTAGAAATTTTAGTCTCCAAACCATTTGCTGATATTGCCTATAAATTACCAAAAGGCGTTTCAAAAAAAGAAATGGGTAAAGAAAAACTTCGTGGCAAAAGCGAAGAAATTGAACTAGTTACTTATTTGAAAAACTAACGTTTTTTCAAATGTAAATACCCCGCAATAGATTTTAAATTTCCGATAATATATCTTAAAAAGTGGGAAATAAAAAGCTACTCCTCTCCTTTTGGGAGACCGGAAGGAGACTTTTTAAACGGGCGAATAATTAACCGCGCGGCTTTGTCGTAATTTATATAGCTATACGTCCAATTAAAGAATGTAATTACTCTATTTCTAAAACCTACCAAAAACCATAAGTGCACGAACATCCATAAAAACCAAGCTATAGCACCGCCAAAGTGCAAATTGCCAATATCTACCACTGCTTTATTTCTACCCACAGTGGCCATAGTCCCTTTATCAAAATACTTAAAAGGATCCATTGGCGAACCTTTTAACATTTTCCTGAAATTTTTCCCTAACTGCTTTCCTTGTTGGATGGCTGGCTGTGCAACCTGCGGATGTCCTCTTGGAAAATCTTCACTTTCCATTAAAGCAATATCGCCTAAAGCATATATATTTTCAAAGCCTTTTATTCTGTTGAATTCATCAACCCGATAACGATTTGCTTTTTCTACCAATGCTTCACCATTAATTCCTTTTATTGGCGCCCCAGTTACTCCCGCCGCCCAAATGAAAGTTGCGGTTTCAAATTTTTTACCGTCTTTAGTAGTTACCGTTTTTCCGTCGTAATCGCTTATAAAAGTTTCAAGATGAACCTGAACGCCAAGTTTTTCAAGGAATTGTTGCGCCTTTGCGGAGACTTTTTCACTCATTGGAGGCAAAACCCTGTTCTGTCCTTCAATAAGATGAACGAACATTTCTTCTTCTTCAAGTTCGGGATAATCGTGTTCAAGAATTCCTTTTCTGAATTCTGCCAAAGCTCCAGCCAATTCCACTCCTGTGGGGCCAGCACCGGCAATCACGAAATTCAATAAACGTTTTCTTTCAGTTTCATCTGAAGTAATATCTGCTTTTTCAATATTCTGAAGCATCAAACTACGAATATTCAACGCCTGCGGAACCGTCTTCATCGGCATACTATTTTCCGCAATACTTTCATTACCGAAGTAATTAGTACGCGTGCCAGTGGCAATTACCAAATAATCAAAATGCAAACTGCCAATAGAAGTGGCAATCGTGTTGTTGTTGGTATTTATATTTTCCACCTCTGCCATTCTAAAGTGAAAATCGATAGTACGTCTAAAAATCTTCCGAAGCGGATAAGCAATGGAATCTGGTTCTAATCCCGCCGTGGAAACTTGATACAGCAATGGTTGGAAGGTGTGGTAATTATGTCTATCAAAAAGAACGATTTGCACATTTTCTTTTTGAATCTTTTTTATGAAGGAAATACCAGCAAATCCACCACCTATAACAACTATTCGTGGACGGCCAGTTTCGGGAATATTCATTTGTTTTTTCTTTCTATAAAGTTACTCATACTAGCAATAGTTAGGGTATTTTTTAGGATTTTTGTAACATAGTACTTTAAGTATACACTAATCAATTACCAACAAAATTACCATTGAACAAAGAACTGGAACATAGTTTTGTAACCCAACTTGAGGAGAACCAAAACATTGTACATAAAATATGTAGGTTATACACAAACGACAGCGACGCCCACAACGATCTGTTTCAGGAAATAACCATACAGCTTTGGCGTGCATTCCCCAAATTTCGGGGCGATTCTAAGTTTAGTACGTGGATGTATCGCGTGGCGCTGAATACCGCGATTACGTTGTATAGAAAATCTAAGCGTACCATAAAAACGCAGGATTATGAAGGGGTTAGCTTTAAAATTTCTTCGGTACCGTATGATGATACCGCAGAGCAACAACTAAAACTGATGTATACTGCTGTAAAAGTTTTAAATGATATTGACAAAGCGCTTGTTTTTCTCTATTTGGAAGACAAAAACTATAAAGAAATTTCCGAAACTTTGGGTATAACCGAAGTCAATGCACGTGTAAAAATGAATAGGATAAAGGAGAAATTACGAACTATTTTAAATCCGTAACCCACTATGGATCAACTAGAATTATTAAAAAAACAATGGCAAAGCACGGAACAAGAGCTTCCGAAACTTTCTTATACCGATATTTATAAAATGCTATTAAAGAAATCTTCTTCCATAGTGAAGTGGATTTTTTATATAAGCATTGCCGAAATTATTTTCTGGACTGTGCTAGCTCTTTTCATTCCTGAATCCAGTAGAAAATTTACTGACGACATAGGTTTACATACAGTCTTAATTGCCATAAATGTTATAAACTATTCGGTTTTTGCGATTTTTATTTTTCTCTTTTATAGAAATTATCGAAAAATTTCAACCACAGATACCATCAAGGAATTGATGAAAAATATTCTGCAAACTCGTACCACTGTTAAGTATTTTGTCTTTTACAATATAACAGCTTCCATACTTTTAATAATTGGAATAAATATTTACTACTATCTAAATCAAGATATTGTTTTTCAATTTATGATTGAAGATTACGGGGTAGCAAAAATTTCACAAGAGAAGTTTATGAATATGTTTTTCCTTATTCAAATACTTTTTGGAATTGTTATGGTCGTGCTGATTTTGCTTTTTTACCGACTTGTTTACGGTATTCTGCTGAAAAGACTCAACAAAAATTATAAGGAATTAAAGAAAATAGAAGTTTAAAATAAGTTGGCAGTTGCAGTTTTCAGTAACGCCAATGCGAACTGCTTCTGAACTCTGAATACTATATTTAATATCTCCAGTGGCGCTCTTTGTTCAATTCTTCTTCGCTTTTCAATACTGCAGAAGGAATAACTTTTAAAAATGATGGATGTTGCTCTATTGCATATTCCAATTGTTCTACGATTTTCTCCATAGAATCATTTTCGTAATCTATTTCCAAAGGTGGTTTTATTTCCATGGTTTGAAGAATACCACGCTTTTTAATTCGGATTCCTTTTTTATCAAAAGATCTTCTGAAACCATCAATAACAATAGGTACAACTACAGGTTTATTCTTTTTAATAATATGCGCCGTTCCTCGTCTGATTGGTTTCCAAGGTTTCGTAGTTCCCTGTGGAAATGTGATAACCCAGCCATCATTTAATGCTTTGGTGATGTTACTTACATCACTCATTTTTACTTGCTTATTTATATCTTGGCCCTTCTCGCGCCAAGTACGTTCAATACTAACAGAACCTGCATAGGCTAGGATTTTTGGAAGTAAACCAGCTTTCATAGTTTCCTTTGCAGCAACAAAATAAATATTCAGTTTTGGACGCCATAAATAGCCCACGTTTTTAATACTGTCGTCTCTACCGCTTAGGCTAGCATTAAAGACGTGAAGCATTGCTGCCACATCTGCAAAATAGGTTTGGTGATTACTTACAAAAAGCACGTTAGTTTCGGGAAGCGATTTCAAAATCTCGCTTCCGTGAATTTGCAAATCGTTAAAACCTTTGAAACGTCTGTGGGTTAAAGCACCCGCAATCCGGATTAACCAGAGTTTTAAAAAAAGTGAATGCCCAAAAGGGTTTTTTTTGAAAAAAGTCATTTTCAGTGGTCAGTATTCAATGGTCAGTAATCAGTGGTATGTAGCCAGTTGTAGTACATTGTACTTTAACAAGCTCCGTAATTTTAATTCAGATATTTCAAACTATACATCATTCCTTCGGCATTATCCATTGCTAAATATTTAGTCAGGACAAATATACTAAAATATGCTTTTACAGTACCTTTTTAAGCAATTCTCGCACTTCGTTGAGCATCATAGCGGTAGCTCCCCAAACTATGTGTCCGTTCAGTTTAAAGGCTGGCACTTCAATGCTTGTAGCATATGATGTTGTCAGCGTTTGGGTAGTAATGTTTATATCGTTCATAAAATCGGTTAAAGTAACTTCTATTAAAGCTTCCACTTCTTCCTCCTGTGCAATAAATTTGGGCGTCTGTGCTGTGATGCCCAAAAATGGTTGCACAAAAAAATCACTCGGCGGAATATAAATTTCGGTAAGTTGTTTTAAAACTGAAATAGTATCTCGCGGCACCCCCACTTCTTCCTCCGTTTCGCGTAAAGCTGCATCTTGTATTGAAAGATCGCTTGTTTCAAGTTTTCCTCCTGGAAAACCCACTTGTGCAGAATGTACGCCTTTATACGTTTTACGAAGAATTAAAATTAATCGTGTTTCAAAATCATCTGCTGGATAAAAAAGTGACATAACTCCTGCCCTCTTTGCGGTATCTTTTTCGCGAGCAACCCGTTTCAATTCCTGCAAGCGTTCCATGGGTGCCATTTTAAATTGGACCGATTCGCCGGGCAGTTCCATTTTTGTTACTTTTACAATCCGTTTTTCAAAATCGCGAAAATCCATTTATGAGAAAGTTGTTTATTTATTGCTTCGGAATAGTTCTATTTTTTGGCAGCTGTGAAGATAAGAAAAAGCAGTTCGATGCCGATAACTATCGGAACGAAACTGAAAAGGATACTTCGGCTACACTGAGTAACCAAAAAATAGAAGCAGAAAAAATCGACGAACCAGAATATGCCCAAATCACGAATGAAAATGTAGTTTCATTTTTAACCGAATACGGCAAAAACAATCCTGAAACCAAGGTTTTAATCACTACCCGTTTTGGCGATATTGAAATAAAGCTTTACAAAGACACCCCGCTACACCGCGCAAATATTATCTATTTGGTAAAGCAACATTATTTTGAAGAAACCTTTTTCCATCGGGTAGTTCCAAATTTTATAATTCAAGTTGGTAATAGCGATCTGTCTTCAACGCAAAAGAAACGTGCGGAACTTGGGAAGGAATATTTGCTTCCTGCTGAAATAATTCCGGGACGAATCCACGAATACGGAACCGTTTCTGGCGCAAAAGAATACCGCGAAAACCCAGATCATAGAACCGCACCTTATGAATTTTTCATATTCCTTGGCCCAAAATCTTCAACAACGCATTTGAATGGAAAATACACCATCTTCGGAAAAGTGACCAAAGGAATGGATGTGGTGGAAGAAATTTCAAAAGTGAAAGCCGATGATGGGGATTGGCCGTTGCAGAATATTTATATTAGTGCAAAGGTTTTAGAATAAAACTATTCTTTTATAAATTTTCCAACTCATCCTTCCTATAAATACTCGGCAACGAAAGATTGAAAGTCACAGCCAGCAACCGAACAACAAATACAATTGAACCTGAAATAACAACTATAAAAGTTTCAGAAATTGGAGTAGCGTGCAACACAAAATAAGCAGTAGCGCCTAAAATACAGGCGGTGGCATAAATTTCTTTTCTGAAAATAATCGGAATTTCATTACAAAGTATATCACGGATTACACCTCCAAAACAGGCCGTTATCGTACCTAATGCAACACAAATTATAGGTTCAAATCCTGCGGCAATCCCTTTCTCTACCCCTACAATTGTATAAAGCGCAATCCCAATAGTATCAAACAAAAACAGTGATCGCCGAATGTAACCTAGTCTTTTTCTAATTATCACTGCAAAAACAGTGGAACCGAATATTACGTACACATATGTTAAGTCACGCATCCACGCTACATTAGCATCAATAAGTATATCGCGCAGAGTTCCGCCACCAACCGCTGTTACGAAGGCAATTATTAAAATACCGAAGGGGTCTAAGCGTTTGTTAAGCGCCATAAGCACTCCTGATATTGCAAAGGCGATTGTTCCGAGTATATCTATTATAAGTAATAACTTCACATGTTCTGGGTATAGTAGTTATAATCTTTTATAACTTTATCAATAAATTTCATTGGTGTTTCTTCTAGTTTTACTTCCATAACTGACGAAACCCGATATGCAAGTTTCAAAATTACATTATGATTTCCGTTATTTCGTGCTTCCACGAAAAGATTCTTAATAGTCTGTATTTCCGAATCGCTAAAAACTGTGACTTGTGGATAACTTGGTTCGTGATCTTCGGGAATATCCATTAAAATAGTTTGAGCAAAATTAACGATTTGCTTCTCAGTAATAACCGTTGTGGCGGCTGCAATATCTCCCACACGCTGCCCTTTTCCGTTCAATAAAATTGTTACAAGCGCCAAGCCACCAGCAGTAGCCGTAATATCTATTAATCTTATAAGCCATCGCAACATATAATTAGAAAATGCAGGCTTTGAGCCATCAGTTTTCACAACGCGTAACTTCAATAAGGCTTTGCCGGGACTTCTTCCGTTCCAAAGTGTTTCCCATATTAAATGGTACAGAAACAGCGGGAGACCAATGGTCATACCGACAATCATATAATAGTCATCAGATAAACTGACGTTAGAAAATAGCATAATCACTATAAAAACGTATAAACCCATAATTATACCGTCAACAAGATACGCAACAATGCGGTCTCCAACTCCTGCAACATTTTGAAGAATGTTTACATTTTGGGCGGTTTCTATTTGAAAATCATCCATTAAATATGTTCCTTTGGGCAAAAGTACTGCACAATATGCGCGAAGCCGCTTTTGCGAAGCAAAATAAGGATAAATGGTTAAAATTTGAAAGTGTTCTTCGGAATAATGTTCAAATGAATCCCGACGAACTTAGCGCACTCTATATTGAAGTAACCGATCATTTAAGCTACGCCCGCACTTTTTACCCCAATAGTAACACACTCAAGTATTTAAACGGAATTTCCGTTTTAGCGCATCAAAAAATTTATAAAACCAAGCGCGAATCGCGTACTAGGTTTATTACATTTTACACAAAAGAATTTCCGTTGTTTTTCTCGCAATACCATAAACAATTGCTTATTGTGTTTGTTGTATTTCTACTTTTCTCAATAATTGGAGCATATTCCGCTGCTACGGATGGCAATTTTGTAAGGCTTATTTTGGGCGATGGTTATGTAAATATGACTCTAGCAAACATTGAAAAAGGTGATCCAATGGCGGTTTACAAAGAGATGGGAGCGCTAAATATGTTTTTAGGCATAACTATTAATAATATGACGGTAGCGCTTTACGCCTTTGTTTACGGGTTGTTTTTAAGTCTTGGAACAATATATATCATTATGCGTAATGCAATAATGCTTGGCTCATTTCAGTATTTCTTTTATGACAAAGGATTGCTTTGGGAATCTGTAAGAACTATTTGGATTCACGGTACAATTGAAATTTCTGTAATTATTATAGCCGCTTGCGCAGGCTTGGTTTTAGGAAATAGCATCTTATTTCCGGGAACTTATACAAGATTGCAATCTTTTATTCGCGGCGCAAAAGATGGATTAAAAATTATGTTAAGCACGGTTCCATTTTTTATAATTGCTGGTTTCCTTGAAGGTTTTGTAACGCGCCACACCGAAATGCCGGATTGGCTAGCAATACTCATAATAAGTAGCTCGCTTTTTCTAATTTTATATTATTATGTTTTATACCCTTTAAAATTGAAAAGAAGAATTGAAGGAGTTTAGAGAAATAATAGAATCATCCTTTTTATCAATACAATCAACACAATTAAACAATAATGAACGAAACAATAAATTTTAAACAACAGCGCGAGCTGGGAACTATTCTAACAGATATTTTCAAATTCATCCGGTTAAACTGGAAATTACTTTTTGAAATGATACTTAAAATTGCCGGACCTGCACTCTTGGTAATGCTTGTTGCTTATGTTTTCTATATGCAATCCATCGTAGGTAGCGCCGGAATTTTAGAAAGCGTTGGTTCTATGTCTGGCTTTTCAAGCAATATGGTCTTGGCTTTTATAGTTTTATTGTTATCAGGATTAGTCTATTACGCTCTTTTAAACGGTGTGATTTTACACTTCATAAAATCGTACATAAAAAATAATGGCGTTGTTATAAAAGAAGAAGTTTACGAAGGCGTAAAAGACGATTTTTGGAAACTTATTGGCACAAGCTTTTTGGTGAGTCTTATCGTAGGTGTCGGTACTATGTTCTGTGTTATCCCAGGAATCTATTTTGGTGTAGTACTCTCAATTGCTTACGCAGTAGTTGTATTTAATAATAATGCAGCATCAGATTCTATCAGTACATGCTTCAACCTTATAAAGGGCGAATGGTGGATTACTTTCGCAACTTTTATAGTTGTTTTCTTGTTGTACTACTTTATTGCTATCATTTTTCAAATACCGCAGTATATTTATTTCTTTACCAACACGCTTACAATGACTCAAGAAGTTTCTGCAGATCCTTCTACTATGTTTGATTGGGTTTACATAACCCTCACAACAATTGGAATGGTTTTTCAATACCTTCTCTATTCAATTATCGTTATTAGTACTGCTTTTGTATATTTTAATCTGAATGAAAAGAAACACTTTACCGGCACCATGGAGACCATAGAATCTATTGGAAAACAGGAAGAATAATATGCGAAAATTGGGGTTTCTTTTTTACTTTTTGCTGTTGGTATGCTTTGCGCAATTCAAAGTATTTGCCCAAGATAGCATTGCTACACAGCCGAAAAAAGAAATTCTATACGATACGTCTGAAAATTTAAACCAACCCAATTTCAGCAAAGAAATCATTGGAGAATATAAAAAAGACAGCGCTTTCGATTATACCGAAAAACCGGTTGCCGAAAATTGGTGGTCGCAGTTTACAAACTGGATTTGGGAACTTTGGGTGAAATTCTGGCAATGGCTCGCAGGCGATTTTGAAGCGGGTGGCTTCATTTCATTTTTAGTTCACGTGCTGCCTTATATTTTTCTTATTGCCATTATAGGCTTTGTAATTTGGTTATTTTATAAACTGAATCCAGGTGCTACATTTTTTAAATCGAAAGAAAAACCTGGTGTGTTTTTTTCCGAAGAGGAAGAAATTATTAAAAGCAAAAACATTAAGAAATTAATTGACAAGGCATTGGCTAATAATGATTATAGGCTCGCAGTGCGCTATTATTATTTATTGATTCTGAAAAAACTGACAGATGCCGAACTTATAAATTATGAATTTGACAAAACCAATAGCGAGTATTTTACCGAAATATCTTCAGATAAATTAAATTCCGGATTCCGCAAAGTAACTACGCTGTACGACTATATTTGGTACGGAAGTTTTGCCGTTACCGAAACTGATTACAGAAAAGCCGAGCATACTTTTACTGCTTTGGAAAACCAAATACCAAAACCTCTTGACTAAGCTCCAAAAAATATTCCTCTTTGGTTTCCTGCTTGTGCTGGCTGGATTGGTATATATGGAAGCCAACAAACCACAACCCCTCAATTGGTTTCCCAGTTATAGCAAAGAAGATAAAATTCCGTTGGGAACTTATGTTCTGTTTGATTTGCTGAAAAATTCATTTGATGAAAAACTGGTTGAAAAAGAAATTCCTCCTTTTGAAGCTTTGCAGAACAGCGCTTTAAAAGGAACATACTTTTTTTTGAATAACTCATTAGATTTTGACAAAACAGAACTCGATTCACTTTTGGCTTGGGCCGAAAAAGGCAACACGGTATTTATTTCGGCAAATAATTTTGGCGATAAACTGCAGGACACTTTAAAGCTAGAAATAAGTACCGAAGTAAATGTTGAAAAAATAGGCACCGAACCGTTACTGAAACTGGTGAATAAAAAGTTCGATTCACAGAAACCATTTCATATAAAAAAGGATTTACCAGTTCGTTACTTTTCAGAAATAGATACGTTGACTCAAACCGTTTTAGGCGTTTCAGGAACATATATTAATACGCTAGAAATAAAAGAGCCACGTGTTAATTTTATAAAAGTACCTATGGGCAAAGGATGGTTTTTTCTTCATTTGCAGCCTGAGATTTTTTCGAATTACTTTCTTCTTTCCGAAGAAAACGCCCAGCATACCTCGCAAGTTCTTTCGTACATTAATGATGGTAGCACTGTGTATTGGGATAATTATTACAAATCTGGAAAGCGCGTAGATATTTCGCCATTGCGGGTATTGCTTAGCAACAAATATTTTAAGTGGGCATATTATTTTGTACTTATTGGGGTATTGCTTTTCATAATTTTTGAAGGACGAAGAAAACAACGAAGTATTCCAATCGTACAGCCGCTAACAAACAAAACCTACGAGTATACACGCACGATTGCCGGAATCTATCTTGATAAAAAAGAAAACCATTTAATTGCTGAAAAACAGATTGCCCTTTTTATGGAATTTATTCGAACCCGACTTAGGGTTCCGACAGAAAAGGTTAACGAACGATTTTATAAAGCGGTTGCGGAACGTAGTGGAAACACCCAAGAAGACACCCTAAAACTGTTTAATTTTATTGAAAAAGTGAACAATCAAAATAATACTTCCCAAGAGAAATTACTGAAATTATATAAAGAAATTAAAGAATTTAAAAAGAAGACCGATGGAAAATCCTGAAGAAAATAATGACGAGTTACACTTTAATAATCGCATTCCGCTGGATGAGCTGAAAACAGCGGTGGAGAGCATCAAAAAACAACTTTCTAAAATAATTATCGGACAGGAAGATTTTATTGAATTGCTTATCGTAAGCCTTTTGGCAAACGGCCACGTATTAATTGAAGGTGTTCCAGGAATTGCAAAAACTATTACTGCAAAGCTTTTCGCCAAAACGTTGAAAACAGATTTCAGTCGAATCCAGTTTACGCCAGATTTGATGCCGAGCGACGTTTTGGGAACTTCAGTACTGAATATGAAAACTTCAGATTTTGAATTTAAAAAAGGTCCAATTTTTTCGAACGTAATTCTAATTGATGAAATAAACCGAGCACCAGCAAAAACGCAGGCTGCACTGTTTGAAGTTATGGAAGAGCGCCAGATAACCATGGACGGAGAGCGACATATAATGGAATATCCTTTTATTGTTCTCGCCACACAAAACCCAGTAGATCAGGAAGGAACTTACGCGCTTCCGGAAGCACAATTAGACCGTTTTCTATTTAAAATAAAAGTGGGTTACCCCAGTTTGGAAGAAGAAATTACCATCTTAAAAACCCATCACGACCGTAAACAGGCAATTCCAGAAAACGCGATTGAAGGCGTTTTAACTCCTGAAGCGTTAAAAACCTTCCGTGCTCAAGTGCAAGAAGTGTTGATTGAGGATAAAATTTTCGCATATATTGCGCAGGTGGTTTATAAAACCCGAAATCATCCACATTTATTCTTGGGCGCTTCGCCTAGGGCGTCACTTGCAATTATGAATGCTTCAAAAGCATTTGCCGCGATTAACGGACGCGATTTTGTAACTCCAGACGATGTGAAAAAAACTTTGGCTCCTGTTTTAAGACACAGAATAATTCTTTCGCCAGAACGTGAAATGGAAGGCATGACACCAGAAACGGTAATCGACTTAATTAGCCAATCTATAGAAATACCTAGGTAAGTGATTAAATTTCTAAAATCCTTCTACTTAACGCCACGATTTTTTTACGTGATGGCAACGCTATCTGTATTATTTCTTTTTTCGTATTGGTGGCAGTGGCTTTTTGGAATTGTTTGGATTTTAGTTTTAGTTTTTGCGGTTTTCATTTTGTTTGAAATTACAATGGTTTTTAGCAAAAATGGCCTGGAAGGGCAACGTATTTTACCTGAAAAATTTTCGAACAGCGACAACAATTCTGTTTCTGTACAGCTAATAAATAGTTACCCATTTAAAATTGAAGTGGGCATTATTGACGAATTACCCGTACAATTTCAGAAAAGAGATTTTTTTAAAAGTATTTCAATTGTAGGTAAAAACAAAAACACATTCCAATACGAAGTGCGTCCTGTGGAACGCGGCGAGTACATATTCGGAAATTTAAATTGTTACGTTTCCACTGTAATTGGCGTTGTGCGAAGAAGATATACTTTCAACAATGAGCAGTTAGTAAAGGTTTATCCTTCCTTTATTCAAATGAAAAAATATGATTTTTTAGCCATCGACAACAGATTGTCTTTTCTTGGTTTGAAAAAAATAAGACGCATAGGTCACACGATGGAATTTGAGCAAATAAAGGAATATATAGCTGGTGACGACGTACGAACTATAAACTGGAAAGCCACTGGAAAACACGCTCGCTTGATGGTAAACCAATATCAAGATGAAAAAATGCAGCCGGTTTATTCCATCATCGATACGAGCCGCGTGATGAAAATGCCTTTTAATGGCTTGAAGTTACTGGATTACGCTTTAAATAGCGCTTTGGCTTTTTCAAACATTGCCCTAAAAAAAAATGACAAAGTGGGCTTGGTAGATTTTTCTAATATTCCTGGAAATTTTCTTCCTGCCAAGGCCAAGAAAACGTATTTAAACAATATTTTAGAAGCACTATATAATATAGACACCAAGTTTTTGGATGCGGATTATGGCATCTTGCAAGCATTGGTAAAAAGAAAAATAACACATCGAAGTCTTTTGATGCTTTATACCAATTTTGAACACATTTCAGCGCTTCATCGGCAATTGCCCTATTTGCAAGCGATTGCAAAAAAACATGTATTGGTCGTTATCTTTTTTGAAAATACTGAATTGAAAACTTTAACCAATACTGAAGCGAATAGTTTTTCAGAAATTGTAGACCAAACCATCGGACAACAATTCGAATTTGACAAAAAATTAATGGTTCGCGAACTTCAACAACGCGGCATACAAACTATTCTAACTTCACCCGAAGATCTTACTGTAAATACAATAAACAAGTATTTGGAGATTAAGGCAAGAGGCCAGATTTGATATTAGCTTGAAAATTTCGACTCTTCTTCCCTTAAGTTTTTCTTTTTTACTATAAGTTATATTGATGCAAAAGTTATCTTTGCATAAACAATATTTACAATGACGATCACTCAACTTAAGTATGTTTTGGCGGTAGCCGAACATCAAAATTTTACTAAAGCTGCTGAAAAGACCTTTGTTACACAGCCTACGCTAAGTATGCAAATTCAAAAATTAGAAGACGAGCTAGAAATACTTATTTTCGACAGAAGCAAAAAACCCATAGAACTTACAAGCGTTGGAAAGAAAATTGTGGAACAGGCGCGCAATATTGTGAATGAGTCGGAGCGCATGCAGGATGTTGTGGATCAAGAAAAAGGATTTATTGGTGGAACTTTTAAACTCGGTATAATTCCTACGGTAATGCCAACATTGCTTCCCATGTTTTTGAAGAATTTTTCTAA
This sequence comes from Aequorivita sp. IT1183, assembly GCF_058068265.1. NCBI lineage: Bacteria > Pseudomonadati > Bacteroidota > Flavobacteriia > Flavobacteriales > Flavobacteriaceae > Aequorivita > Aequorivita sp. IT1183. Next base: position 254,325 of record NZ_JBYRHS010000002.1, read on the forward strand.
TCGCTACCCAAAAGTACAATTGAAGATTGAAGAACTAAATACCGATGAAATAATCACGAAAATTAACGACGGTTATTTAGATGCTGCCATTGCCGCCACACCTTTAGAACACGATAAAATTAAAGAAAGACCTTTATATTACGAGCCATTCGTGGGTTATATTCCTAAAAGTCATCGTTTGGCTTCAAAGGAAAAATTAGAAGTGAGCGATTTGGATATTGACGACATTTTACTGCTGGAAGACGGTCATTGTTTCCGCGATGGAATAATAAATCTTTGCAAAGCGTCAAAGAATGCCAGCAGTGAAAAGTTTCAATTAGAAAGTGGCAGTTTTGAAACGCTTATAAAACTTTCTGATGAAGGTTTGGGAATGACGCTTCTGCCCTATTTACATACTTTGGATATAAATCCGGCACAAAACAAAAATCTGAGATACTTTAAAGAACCCTCACCTGCAAGGGAGGTTAGTTTAATATACAGCAAAAGTGAATTGAAGATGCAAATTATAAATGCGTTACACGATATTATTTCTGGTGTTATTCGTGGCGCCATTGCTTTTCAGGATGTGAAAATAATTAGCCCTGCTAAAAAGTAAAGGGTCGTCTTCGCCTAAAAAAACGCTAAACCCCATAAAAAAATCCCTCTGACAAATCAGAGGGGTTTTTTTATGGGTTTAGGTAGATTAGACATTGATTTAATTGTGGGTTCTGCTTAATAAGAGAATCAATCCACAGTTTAAGTTCCTCAATCTCGTAAGGAAGCAACCGTGTCATTGCTTTTTGTAACTCTTTACAGAACAAATTAACATCAAAGCTTACTTTTGCAAGTACAGCTTTGGTATAATCATACATTGCTCTTGCCATAGCTATTTAAAATTTAATTAGATTTTAGTGAAGTAGCTTTTTATAATAGGCGAAGATTTTAGTGTTATTGTGATTTAAATATAGCTATTATTATTGAGTTAAACTCTTTTAGTAGTGAATTTCAAGGTGTTAAAATTTCGTTAATTAAATAAAGCCAGCCCCAACTACTTATGCATAATGGCATTAAACTTTTTTAAGCTTCAATGTCCATTCAAACTCGAACGATGAAACTACATCGCCATCTGAGTTCTTTCCTATAGATTTCATGTTAATGGTTTGTCCCTCGCCAGTGGAAATTGCTTTTTTAATTGCATCATCTAATAACACTCCATCTGTACAATTAAATAGAATCCGTCCACGTGCTTTTTTTAGGAAAGTAGCACTGTTATTCGCTACTAGCATCGAAATGTTTTTATTGCTTTCCTTAATTTTCGCCATCACCATTGCTCCGGTGCTTAGTTCGGCAGCCATCCCTTGCACTGCCCAAAACATCGAATTAAAAGGGTTCTGATTTATCCAGCGGTGCTTTACCGTAGTTGTACATTCATTTTCTGAAATTGTTTTTACCCGCACTCCTGTAAAGTAAGCAGAAGGCAGTTTAAACAATAGGAAAGTGTTGATTTTACTTGGGCTGAGTTTCATTTCTATATATATATTCTACGAAGGTATTCAATAAATCAATACCCTCCTATTTGTTAAATAAATGTTAATTATAGTACTATGTGTTACATACTACTGTCTTTTAGACATATATTTGCATAAGAAAATAACAAGCAATGGAAACTACAGTAACAGAAAATCAGAAAAACACAAGTACATTTATTCACTTGTCTACCTTTTTAAAATATTTTTTCCCGTTTGCGAATTATATCGCGCCCATATTAATTTGGACATTCAATAAAGAAAAAGCATTTGTGGACGAACACGGTAAGCAGGCCATTAATTTTCAGTTGAGCACTTTAGTTTATACTATATTAATTGGCTTAATCTGCCTTCCGTTTATTATCATTTTTGCGACAGATTTTATTACACTTATTGAAACCATAGATCATAATTCGGGCGAATTTTCAATAAATAATATTCAGAATCTTTCTGGTTATATTTTATTATTCGGATTGGCAATATTACTGCTGTTGGCGCTCTTCATTTTTGAGCTTTACGCTGTAATTAATGCTACCATTCACGCTTCGCGCGGACAGTTGTATAAATATCCACTTTGTATACCATTTATAAAAACTAACCCTAAAAACCCTATTCAAAATGAGCACATTAGTTAGTTACCTATTGGCTGCCATTTTACAGTTTATAGGCGCAAGCATGCCCACGGAACAGGAAACTGTTAGCGTATTGTCTCATCAACAATGCGAAGAAACCACAAGCGCGCTTCCTTATTCATTCATCATCAATAACGAACAAGAGTTCAAAAAACAAGTAAACGAAAATTTATGAAAATCGAAAACACAAAAGCGCAGATGCGAAAAGGGGTTTTGGAGTTCTGCATCCTTTCCGTTTTAAAAGACGGCGAGGCTTATACTTCAGACATTCTTGAAACTCTAAAAGACGCAAAGATGCTTGTCGTGGAAGGTACAATCTATCCGCTGCTCACAAGGCTTAAAAACGCAGGATTGCTTTCCTACCGTTGGGAAGAATCTACCGGCGGACCACCACGCAAGTATTATGACCTTACCGAAACCGGCAAACTATTTTTAACAGAATTGAACGACACCTGGAGCGAATTGCAACAGGCCGTGAACATTGTAACCAGCGAAAAAAACACAAAATGAACAAGACAGTAAACATAAATTTGGCAGGCACTTCCTTTCATATAGACGAAGATGCCTTTGGGAAACTTTCGCGCTACCTAGACGCCATCAGAAAATCGCTAAAAAGCGCTGACGGAAGTGAAGAAATAATGCAGGACATTGAAGCCCGCATTGGCGAACTTTTTTCTGAAAAGATTGAAAGTCCAACGCAAGTTGTATCGCTGAATATTCTTGACCAAGTAATTGCAGTTATGGGACAGCCCGAAGACTACGAAGTAGACGACGAAATTTTCGAAGACGTTCCACCTTCATCTAAATCACGCTCAAAATCGAGTGGAAATTCTTCACATAAGCAACTTTTTAGAGATGTGGATAACAAGTATATCTCTGGTGTATCCTCTGGTTTAGGACACTATTTTGGCATCGATGCCATTTGGGTTCGACTTATTTGGATACTATTAATATTTGCAGGATTTGGTTCGCCAGTTCTAGTATATATTCTATTATGGGTGCTGGTTCCTCCAGCACTCACAACTTCAGACAAACTGAAAATGACTGGAGAGCCTGTGAATATTTCGAACATAGAACGAAAATTCAAAGAAGGTTTTGACAATGTTGCAGACCGCGTAAAAAACGTAGATTATGACAAATATGGTAATAAAATAAAATCGAGCACTTCTGGTTTTTTCGACAATTTGGGAAACGTAATTAAAACACTTTTTATGGTGTTTGCAAAATTTATCGGGGTATTAATAATTATCGTTTCACTTTCTACAATTATCGGGTTGGTAGTGGGATTTTTCACCTTTGGATCCATAGATTTCTGGGGTAATAATACAGTTTTAGACGACTTTGCAATGGTAGATGTTACTAATGTTCCAATTTGGTTATTAGCCTTATTAGGCCTATTCGCCATTGGAATTCCATTTTTTGCATTATTCGTTTTAGGACTAAAACTTCTAATTAGTAACCTGAAATCGATGAGCTCCACAGTAAAAATATTACTGATTGTAGTTTGGGCTTTATCTGTTATTGGCTTAGCCTTTTTGGGAATAAAGCAAGCTACTGAACAGGCGTACGACGGAAACTATATTGAAGAACAATCCCTCGCCGTTCGCAGCGGAGATACCTTGCGTATTGCTATGCATGCCGATAAACAATTTAGTTATGAAGTGCGCCGTGAAAGCGGACTTGAACTAAAATATAATGCAGAAGAAAAAAGAGTTATTTATTCAAGTAATATTATATTGAATATTAAATCTTCTAAAGATTCCATCGGTAAAATTGTAATTGAAAAAGCAGCCGAAGGAAACAACAATCTAGATGCTAAAAAACGCGCTCAAGCAATAGAATACACGTATTCTATTGAAAACAACACTTTGATGCTCGACGGATTTTTCATTACAGATACTTCAAATAAATTCCGCGATCAGCAAATTGAAATAACGGTTTATGTTCCTGTGGGAACCGTAATTTATTCCGAAGAAAATACGGCTTCGTATTATAGCTACAATTCAAATTTTAAGGAATTAAGTAATTGGGACAACGAGGCGCATTATTTCAGAATTCTAAAAAACCAAGTAACATGTCTGGATTGTAAAGAGATTATAGAAACCATTGAAACAACCGACACTTTGGAAACTATAAATACTCAAAAAGTTGTGGATACCACGCAAACTATTCAGAAAAACACTTGGGAAGAAAACGTGAATGCAGGTTTTGAAAATTAACAGACAAGTACTGAAAATTTACACAAAACAAAATATTGTTACCATCAACTAAAACCAAAAACTAAAACACATGAAAACAACAAGTTTTATAATCGCAATAACCGCAGCTATAATGTTCAACGCTTGCAACATTAATATTAATAATGGTGAAAAAGGCAACGGAAACGTAGTGACCGAGGAACGTGAAGTTACCGAAGATTTTACTGAAGTACGCGGAAGCGCTGGATTAGAGGTTTTCCTTACCCAAGGCGCCGAAAACAAAATTGTAGTTGAAGCAGATGAAAATTTACTTCAATATATAGAAACCGACATTAAAGGTGGAAAACTACATGTTACCACTTCAGAAAATATTGGACGTTCAGAATCGAAAAAGATATACGTTACTTTTAAAGAACTTAATAGTATTGAAGCCAGCAGTGGCGCAGAAGTAACGGGGAATTCCGTAATAAAAAGTCAGAATTTAAATCTTAAAAGCAGTAGCGGCGCAGAATTAAAAGTAGAAGTTTTTGCACAAGATTTAGTTGCAAAAAGCAGTAGTGGTTCAGATTTGGAAGTATCGGGAAAAGCTACTTCTTTAAATGCAGATGCCTCTAGCGGCAGTGAAATAAACGCAAAGAGACTTTTGGTTATCAATTGTAAAGCAGAAGCTTCCAGCGGTGCAGAAGTAACGGTTACTGTGAAGGAAAAATTAGAAACGAGCGCAAGCAGTGCTGGTGAAATTAACTATTACGGCAATCCAGTTTCAGTAAATTCAGATAAAAGTAATTCAGGAAGCGTGAACAAAATGTAAAGCTATCGACATTCTTTTTATTTTAAAATAGCTTCAGAATTGCCAAAAAGGCTTAACAGTTTCATAAAATACTGTTAGGCCTTTTATCATTTATAATAATTTTAAGAGGTTTTCATCGTTAATATTTCAACTTTATTGCAAACAAAAAAATTATGAAAAAAATAATCATATTATTAGCCATAGTTGTATTTGCATCTTGCAGTTCTGAAGATGATTCGGGGAATGCAAATAGCAGCGAGTTTCAACAAATTAACACGACATTGCCACAAGGCGAATGGATGATAAGTAAGTTAATAGATGGAAATTCAGATCACACTGCAGATTTTGAAAGCTTCGTGTTTAATTTTAATGAAGACGGAACCGTAACTGCCACAAACGATCTTTTTACTGAAAATGGAACGTGGGCTTATGATAATGCTTCTAGCGATATGGAAGAGTTAGTTTTGCAGTTTAGTGAAACTACCCCGTTTAACGAAATTAACGACGACTGGGAAATTGTATCTGTAAGCAATGCGAAAATTGAACTTTCAGACATTAGCGGAGGCGACGGCGATATTGAATTGTTGACGTTTACGAAAATCTAATTTAAATTATAGCCATTAAAAAAGCCGCTTCAATAGCGGCTTTTTTTTATCTGTATTTAGAACGTTTTAGGCAGTAACTTCAGTTTCTATAGTCGCAAGATAACGCTCAGCATCTAAAGCTGCCATACATCCTGTTCCTGCTGCAGTTACAGCTTGACGATACTCTTTATCTTGAACATCTCCACTAGCAAAAACTCCAGGCATATTAGTTTTGGTAGATTTACCTTTTGTAATAAGGTAACCTGTATCATCCATGTCTAACTGACCTTTAAATATTTCAGTATTCGGTTTATGACCAATGGCTATAAATAAACCAGTTATTTCAATTTCTTTCTTTTCGCCGGTTTCGTTGTTAACCATTCTTAGGCCTTCAACCACCGTATCTCCCAAAACCTCATCAACTTCGGTGTTGTAAAGTACTTCTAAGTTTTTGGTGTTATTTACACGGTGTTGCATCGCTTTTGAAGCTTTCATAAAATCTTTACGCACCAGCATAGTAACTTTGCGGCAAATGTTTGAAAGATAGGTAGCCTCTTCTGCAGCGGTATCACCTGCTCCAACGATTGCTACATCCTGATTTTTATAGAAAAAACCATCACAAACTGCACAGGCAGATACTCCACCTCCACGTAATTTTTGTTCGCTAGGAAGTCCCAAATATTTTGCAGTGGCACCTGTTGAAATAATAACTGTTTCAGCTTCTATTTGGGTGCTGTTATCTACAGTCACTTTATGAATTCCACCTACAACATCACTGAATTCAACGTTAGTTACCATTCCAAATCTCACTTCGGTTCCAAAACGTTCTGCTTGTTGTTGAAGTTGCACCATCATTGTTGGGCCATCAATTCCTTCAGGGTAGCCTGGAAAATTGTCAACTTCAGTAGTAGTGGTTAATTGCCCTCCAGGCTCCATTCCTGTGTACATAACAGGTTTTAAATCTGCTCGTGCAGCATAAATGGCAGCAGTATATCCCGCTGGTCCTGAACCAATAATAAGGCATTTTATTCTTTCAATAGTTTCGCTCATAATATGTTTTTCAGTAGTTTTTTCGAAGGGTAAAAATAACAACTTTCAAAAGAATGCCATTCTAAAAGTTATGAAGATTTACTATCGATGTATTAATATTAATTATTTGGTCGATTATTTTGAAATAAGCCAGCGCCCACACGGTTTTTCATAAAATTCAAAATCACAGCATACTAGCAACACGTGTTGAAAATGGAAAATATATTTGAAATTGAACCATTCCAAAATATTCCACCATTACCTTAAAGGGTACTTGCAAAGCATTAATATTTGACTATTTTTGCCGTTCTAAATTTTAATCTCGAAGGCTTTCGAAATTGAATTTTAAAACTCGGGATGTAGCGCAGCCTGGTAGCGTACACGTCTGGGGGGCGTGGGGTCGCAAGTTCAAATCTTGTCATCCCGACTTAACGAAAAATGATCTAGCTTAACTAGGTCATTTTTTATTTTCGGAAACGTCAAAAGCGTGTTTTTGAAAGTGGACGGAATAAAAAATGAGAACGCGACAGGCGTTCATTTTACATTTGCACTAAGGGTTTATTAAGATTCTGTAAATCTTGTCATCCCGACATTATTAAAGAAGACATCTTAAATGGTGTCTTCTTTTTTTTTGGGGGTAGTTTTTCTCAATATTAAAAAGCCTCCATTTAAAAAATGAAGGCTTTAGATTGAATTAAAATAAGGCATAGCATTCAATGCTATTCTTCCTCTTGCCAATTTTCTCCCCTGCGGGTTGGATCTTGATTTTTCTGATTTTCATTTGGATTGTTTCTGTTACCAACTCCCGGGTTTTGATTCTGCTGTAATTGCTGATCTCTTTGATTGTTGGGAGTGTTTTGACTTTGCTGATTATTCCCTTGACGACCTTGTTCAACTTGGGGATTTCTTTCATTTGAATTTTCCATAACAATAAGATTTAGAATTATTTTTTTTTGTTCTATAAAGCTAATGAGGTTTTAGTACAGGTAAATATCTTATAACAAATTCTTTAGAATCATTTAGTGATAATTTAACTGTAACAATTAAAATGAAATTTTTTCTGGTTTCAAAAATTTTGTCGCCTAAAACTGAAATTTGTTAAAGTATTTTAAAGGTAAATACTAGCTATTATTCTTCTTACTAATTTTATTTCACTAATAAAAAAACTACAATATGAAAAACTTAGAAGAATTATTCGAACACCAATTAAAGGATCTTTACAGCGCTGAAGATCAATTAACAAAGGCATTACCTAAAATGGTTAAAAATGCGAAAGACGCCAAATTAAAAAAGGCCTTTGAAGATCACTTAGAAGAAACCAATGAACACAAGAAGCGCATAGAAGAAATCTGCGATGAATTAGACATCGATCCAAAAGGCGAAACTTGTAAAGCAATGAAAGGCCTAATTAAGGAAGCAGAAGATTTTCTTGATGAAGTTAAAGACGAAGACGTAAAAAACGCTGGAATGATCGCCGAGGCGCAACGCGTAGAGCATTATGAAATTTCAGGTTACGGTACCGCGGTTCGTTATGCAAAGGAATTGGGTCATGATTCCATCGCTAAAAAACTTCAAAAAACGTTGGATGAGGAATATAATGCCGACAAGAAGTTAAACGATTTGGCAGAAAAACGCCTTAACAGCAAAGCTAAGTAATGTATTTAAGTGCAATTGAAAAGCCCGTTTTATAGCGGGCTTTTTTTAAATAGAAAATTGGATAGCGTAATGGGAATATCAGATTTATCAATTTTCTGAAACAATGAAGTGAATAAACTAAAACATAAAAAATTAATAATCATTTAAAACAAAGATTATGGGAAATACACAAGATGGTTTTGGTAAAAAAAGAGATCACAACCAATACGGAGAAGTAGAAAAAGAGAAAGCTGAAAAGAAGAAAGGGCAACACATTCCAGATTCAAAAGGGAAAAAAGCCAATACCAAAAAGGACGAATAAAGTTCTAGCTGACATTTATCATTTTACACTAGAGGCTCAAAAAGTACTTTTGTATGCTCAATTAAAAAGGCATGCAAAGTACTTTAGTTTCAAAATATAACGTAGCTGGTCCACGATACACTAGCTATCCCACAGTTCCCTATTGGAAAAATGATGACTTCTCCCTTAAAGAGTGGAAAAAAGGAATCATTAAAAGCTTTTCTGAAAGTAATTCCGAAGAAGGCATCAGTCTTTACATCCACCTCCCTTTCTGCGAAAGCCTTTGTACATTTTGTGGTTGCAACAAACGCATTACCAAAAACCACAATGTTGAAACGCCCTATTTAGAATCTGTTTTAAACGAATGGCGACTTTATTTAGAATTATTTCCTCAACGACCAATTATAAAAGAATTGCACCTTGGCGGCGGAACACCAACATTTTTTTCAGCCGAAAATTTAAAATTGCTTCTCAAGGGAATTTTTAGAGATGCAACTATTGCCGAAAATCCTTCCTTCAGTTTTGAAGGTCATCCCAATAATACTTCCGAAGCGCATCTTCAAACACTTTTTGACTGTGGATTTACTAGGGTAAGCTACGGTGTTCAGGATTATAATCCAACCGTTCAAGTTGCAATTCACAGGCTTCAACCGTTTGTAAATGTGAAACGCGTTACTGAAAAAGCCCGTGAAATTGGCTACACTTCTGTGGGACACGACATTATTTTTGGTCTTCCTTTTCAGAAAAAAGAACACATTATTTATACTATTGAAAAAACCAAAGAGCTAATGCCAGATCGCATTGCTTTCTACAGCTACGCTCATGTGCCGTGGATAAAAGGAAACGGGCAACGCGGTTTTAAAGATGAAGATTTACCCAGCGCAACCGAAAAACGTGAGATGTATGAAACGGGCAAGAAAATGCTGGAGGAAGCCGGATATATTGAGATTGGCATGGATCACTTTGCTCTAAAAACCGATAGCCTTTTCAAAGCGATGGAGGGTAAAATTCTGCACCGCAACTTTATGGGTTATACCGATAGCAAAACACAATTAATGCTCGGGCTTGGGGTTTCTGCCATTGGCGACAGCTGGTATAGTTTTGGGCAAAATGTAAAAAATGTAGAGGAATACCAAGAATTGGTAAGCCAAAATATCATCCCAGTTTATCGCGGCCATATTTTAAACGAAGAAGATTTACTGATACGAAAACACATTTTGAATATGATGTGCAAATTGGAAACTTCTTGGGAAGAAGAATCGCTTCAATTTAAAGAATTGCCCGATGTTCTCGAAAAAATTAGGGAAATGGAAGATGATGGTTTGATAGAAATCACTTCCGAAAAACTTCAAATTACAGAAAAAGGGCGTCCGTATGTGCGCAATATTTGTATGGCTTTCGATTTACTTTTACAACGCAACCAACCAGAAACCCAACTGTTTTCTATGACGGTTTAAATTGCGCGTTAATCGGTCTACAAGTTTTTAAAAAACTTTTCTAAAGTTGATAAAGGTCATATTTACTTTCACTCATAAATAAGATTTTTGTATCTGAAATCAATTTAAAGATGAACTTTCTAAAAACTACTTTTTCATTAATTATATTTTTCACAGTCACTTCTTCCTTTTCACAATTTACAGTGGATGCAGAGCTCAGACCAAGGTTTGAATTTAGGCACGGTTACAAAACACTTTTCCCAGATGATGCAGATCCTGCTGCATTTGTGTCGCAACGCACACGCCTTAATTTTGGGTTTAAAACTGAAAAACTTCATTTCTATTTAAGTCCGCAAGATGTACGTGTTTGGGGCGATGTACCACAATTGAACGTTGCAGACGAAAACGGATTTTCGCTTCACCAAGCTTGGGGTGAAATTCCTTTAACGCCAGATTTATTTTTGAAAATAGGAAGACAAGAAATAGTTTACGACGATTCGCGTTTCCTCGGGAATGTAGATTGGGCACAGCAGGGTCGAAGTCATGATGCTGCAGTTTTAAAGTACGAGTCAAATGCTATTAAATTGCACCTTGGCGCTGCTTATAATCAAAATAAAGAAGCCTTGACGGGAAACGTTTTAACCACAAACACATACAAAAGCCTTCAATATATATGGCTTCATAAAGACTGGAAAAAGCTGAATGCAAGTTTTCTGTTTTTGAATAATGGACTGCAATATATTGATGAAATTGAAGAGTCAAATAATGAAACACGTTACAGCCAAACCGCCGGAATTCATTTAAAAGCGAATGTAGCTAAGTTCAATTTTGCTTCAAATATGTATTATCAATTTGGGACAGACGTTGGTAATAATGACCTTAATGCTTACCTCCTATCGCTTGAAGCAAAATACGATGTAACCGAAAAACTAAATATTGGTTTAGGTGGCGAATTACAAAGTGGAAATGATAACGGTGCTTCTGCGAACGGGGAAAATAATGCTTTTAACCCACTCTATGGAACCAACCACAAGTTCAATGGGTATATGGATTATTTCTACGTTGGTAATCACCTCAGCAATGTGGGATTAATTGATGGGTATGCGAATATTAAGTATGCTTTCAACAAAAAATCTAGTCTTCAAGCTACCTTCCATCAATTTTTTGCCGCCGCGGAAATGATAAACGAAACTTCAAATAAGCTGGGGTTCGAAGTAGATTTAGTAACTTCACTGAAAATGAGTGAGTTTACTGGGATTCAGGCCGGATATTCACAATTTTTTGCTTCAAAAGGAATTGAAACTATCAAGAATAATTTCGATGGAAATTCCAATAGCTGGGCGTGGATAATGGTGACGATTGATCCCGTATTATTTACTTGGCAGAATCAAAATACAGAAATAAATTAAAGCTTAAAACATCTAAATAACTAACCAATAAAATCCAACCCATGAAAACAAACTTTAAAAAATTAGTCGTTACCAAAGTGCTCGTCGGCATAGGAGCTATGGTCTTACTAACTAGCTGCGTAAATGATCAGTCTGATAAAAAATATAAAGACACCGTAGATATTCCTGTAAATCAAGAAATGATTGCAGAACTTACTTCACCACCATTTGTTCCAACCCCTGTTGGAAAACGTATGGCGAAAAAATTGATTGTAGATCTTGAAATTCAAGAACGTGAAGGTGAAATGACAAGTGGCGTAAAATATGTTTATTGGACATTTGGCGGTACCGTTCCTGGAAGTTTTATACGTACCCGCGTGGGCGACGAGGTAGAATTTCACCTTAAAAATCACCCAGATAACAAGTTGCCTCACAACATTGACCTTCACGCTGTGAATGGTCCAGGAGGTGGAGCAGAATCTTCTTTTGTTGCTCCAGGACACGAAAAAGTTTTTTCTTTTAAAGTACTTAATCCTGGATTGTATGTTTACCATTGTGCTACCGCACCAGTGGGAATGCATATTGCAAACGGAATGTACGGTCTAATTTTAGTTGAGCCAGAAGGTGGTTTGGAGCCCGTTGATAAAGAATATTACGTAATGCAAGGCGATTTCTATACAGAAGGTAAATATGGCGAACGCGGCATGCAAGCATTCGATATGCAGAAAGCAATTAATGAAACCCCAGATTATGTGGTATTTAACGGCCATGTTGGTGCTATGACAGGAGATAATGCATTAACTGCAAAAGTGGGCGAGAAAATACGTCTCTTTGTAGGTAATGGTGGTCCAGGTCTTGTTTCATCCTTCCATGTTATTGGAGAAATTTTTGACAAAGTTCATGTTGAAGGAGGCGATCTAATAAACACTAACGTACAGACTACGTTGATACCTGCTGGTGGAGCAGCAATCGTAGAATTCCGTGTGGATGTTCCCGGAACATTTATAATTGTTGACCACTCCATCTTTAGAGCTTTTAACAAAGGTGCTTTGGCAATGTTGAAAGTAGAAGGTGAAGAAAATAAAACTATTTATTCTGGCGAAATACGCGACGGAATCTACCTGCCTGAAGGTGGCGTAATACAATCTATGCCAACGGGTGGCGCAAAGGTTATAAAAGAAGAAGCAAAAGCTTTAAGTTTTGAAGATCAAATGGCTTTCGGTAAAGACAAATATATGGCAACTTGTGTTGCTTGTCACCAAGCAAACGGGCAAGGAATTGAAGGTGCTTTCCCTCCTTTGGCAAAATCAGATTACTTAAATGCCGATATTAATCGCGCAATCGATATTATATTACACGGTAAAACTGGAGAAATTACAGTAAACGGTAAAAAATACAATAGTGTTATGACCGCTCAGGCATTAAGTGATGAGGATGTTTCAAGTGTATTGACGTACGTTTATAACAGCTGGGGAAACTCCAAAAAAGAAGTTACTGCTGAAATGGTGAAAGCCGTTAGAAACAAATAAATTGATCAAATTGAAGATTTATAGCACCGCCCTTATCGTATTCCTTTCATTATTTTTTGAAATTAATGCTCAAAATAGTGAAATGGCAATGGTAAAAGGCGGTGTTTATTTACCGCTTTACGGCGCCGAAGGAAAACTAATAAAAATTGAGCCTTTCCAAATGGATGTGTTTCCAGTTACAAATACAGATTACTTAAAATTTGTACAGGAAAACCCAGAATGGAAAAAAAGCAATATTAAGGCCTTATTTGCTGATAAAAGCTATTTAACCAAATGGAAGGATGATGGTACTTTTATAGGCCTGCCAAATGCTCCAGCAACAAATGTTTCTTGGTTTGCTGCCAAAAAATACTGCGAGTGTCAAGGCAAACGGCTACCTACCATGGACGAATGGGAGTTTGCAGCAATGGCAAATGAAGATGTTCCCGATGCAAGAAAAATAGAAAAATACAATCAGTATATTTTAGGTTGGTATGAAACACCAAGAACGTACAATAATCCTATTGGTGAAACCTTTATGAATTATTGGGGCATTTATGACCTTCACGGTTTGGTTTGGGAATGGACGTTAGATTTTAATTCGGTGTTAATTTCGGGAGAATCTCGAAAAGACGTTGATAAAGATTCAAACCTTTTCTGCGGAAGCGCGGCAATTGGCGCATCAGATTTAATGAACTATGCTGCTTTTATGCGGTATGCCTTTAGAGGAAGTATGAAAGCGCGTTATTCTTCCCAAAATCTAGGATTTCGATGTGCGAAAGATGTTGAAAATTAAAAAAAGTAAAGATGAAAAATTATAAATATATAGTAATAATGCTCGCTTTAGGAGCATTAATTTCCTGTAATAATTCAACAGAAAAAAAAACGGATATTACTGAAACCGCAAAAGTAAAAAAAGGTGAAGGTGAAAGCATTCCCGAAATGTCTATCTACAATCTTCCCTCCAATTGGACCAATCAAAACGGCGAACAGATTGAATTAAAGAGTCTGCAAGGGAAAGTGGTGGTTATGGTTATGATTTACACAACTTGTAAAGCTGCCTGCCCGCGTTTAGTAGCCGATATGCGTAACATTGAAAAACAGGTGCCGGATGACAAAAAGGACGATGTGCAATATGTTTTTGTGAGCATTGATCCAGAAACCGATACGCCTGAAAGACTAAAAGCATTTGCTAAGGAAAACGAAATGGAGGCTGATAAATGGCTCTTTTTACGAGGAACCGAAAGCGATACCCGCGAATTTGCCGCCGTTCTTGCTGTTAATTACAAACAAATTTCACCAATGGATTTTTCGCATTCAAACATTATAAGTGTTTTTGACCAAAATGGCGAAATGGCGCATCAACAGGAAGGTTTAGGTGTAGATAACAAAGAGACTGTGCAAGCCATTGTTGATTTGGCGAAGTAATTTATTTTATGAAATAGAGTAGAGAGCAGAGAAAGTGAAAAACACTCACCACTAATCTAGCTTCTATGATTTAATCTTTTTCCTTTTCCACTTATAAATCAATTTTTTCCTTTTCCGACGATTCGTATAGTGAAGAATCAAACCTACCACAATAGCCAATACCACAATTAAAATTACGCCTGCAACTAAGCCGCTCGTAAAATCTGACCAAAATGTAGAATGTAAAAACATCATCGGTTTCAGGTTAAATTGCTTTTGTGGAATTGGTTAATAGTTAATCGAAACTACTTAAAAAAATGCTAGACTGCACAAAACAGTTGGATATTTTAGAATTTTTCATTTTCAGAAGAGGAAATGTCATCGTCATTCTTCTTTTTGCCTCCCATAACAAAGCTAATTACAATTGCGGTAAGCGCAATACATAATATAGCAAAGAAAATAATAATGGCGGTGCCCATACCCCAATTGGCCAGTGGTAAAATTAAATTTATCATAGTCATTATATTTTTTGGTTATTAATTAATTCATTTTCTGATACGGTGGGTTGGCAATTATAATTTGCATCCACAGATTCGGTCATTGGTTTAGGCGAAATATATGGAATTCCCAAGCCTAGGCCGCGAACTATAAAAAGACACGCAATAACTACTATAAGCACCGGAATTGCACGACGAATACGCTGACGCACTTGCCCATTCAAAAAGTTACCCAGGTAAATTGCTGAAGTCATTAACGGGATAGTTCCCATCCCGAATACTGCCATATATAAACTTCCTTGCAAAGCATTGCCCGAAGCTATCGCCCCAAAAACAGCCATATATACAAGACCGCACGGCAAAAAACCGTTTAGAAAACCAATGGTCAGGAATGTATCGGGCGTTTTCTTTTTAAGTTCCTTTCCCAGTGCCGACTTCACTTTTGAAACTATTTTATAAATAGGTTTGGAAAAATTATATCTATTGAAAGTTCGTTGCGGAATAAAGATTACCAAAAGCATTAAAACGCCAATTGCAATTGAAAGCTGTTGCTGAAAGCCGAATAAATTAAGGCTTTTTCCAACTAATCCGAAAATCAATCCAATAATGCTATAAGCCAATATTCTTCCGAAATGATACAGAAAAATCTGCCCTATTTTCTTAACATTATTATTTCGATCTACTGGAAGCAGAAAGGCAATGGGTCCGCACATCCCTACGCAGTGGAAGCTACCCAATAATCCGATTATGAGTGCGGTGTATAACATTTATTTAATTTTCAATACGCAATTTTCAATTTCCCTTGGGAAGTTATTTGGTATAAACTATTTCATTTTTATACAAATAATCTTCTCCTTCATAGCGCCATTGCACAATTGTATTCCAACGACCAGATACCAAGCGATTGTCTGGTATGAGTATGTTTTTAGCAGACAGTTGCAGCGGCAGTTGAAAATCGAGCTTTTTATCTGAAGGTCTATAAAGGCGAACCGTACCCGTAATTTTTGAGTAGTCTAGATTTTCAGGAAAAGTTAGCATCCATCCAGCTTCAGTTCTTTCACCAGAAATAGATCCGCTTAAGTTATTCGAATTCTGTTCGTCGTCTATTTCCGTTTGATAGACCATTTCTTTTTTATAGTATTCTTCGGTTACCAAATCGTAATCGTACTTTTTTTCGGTACTGATTTTTATAACGAAAAACATAATAAAACCAATGAAAAGCACCAATACAATCGCTAATCCTGTTCCCCAATTCATTTTCATCGTGATATTCTTTAGTGTTATATTTTATACTTTATTTCTGCTTGCAATTCAAGTTTATATTGACACGAGTTTAATTATAACTCCGCGGTCCCAAAAATGTAACGCTGGTTGTTTCAATTAATAAATCGCCACTAAATACTTGAATAACCGCTCTATTTTTATCGCCACTAAGGACCGCATTATTGATTTCAATAAAGAGCGTTCCTTCTGCTAAATCTTGTGCTGGAACTAAAATTTCTCCTTGTTTTACAGTATGTATTGTCCCTTTTGGAGATTTCAACTTAAAGTGAATTTTTTCAATATCTTTTGTAGTTTTGTTCAGCAATTTATAAGTGAAAACATTACTTATCATATTGTCTGCTTTGTGCTCATAAAGTTGGCCTGGAAGCCTAAGTATATTTGCTTCCACATCACTTCTCAAAAACAATAATCCAGAAAGAACACCAATTAAAATTACTAAAACAGCGGTATAACCTTTCAGTCGTGGCGTAAATTTGAAGGGCGCTTTTTTCTCTATATTTTCTTCACTTGCATAGCGAATTAATCCCTTCGGCAAGTTCACGGCTTCCATAATACTATCGCATTCGTCGATACAGGCAGTACAGTTTACACATTCTAACTGTGTTCCGTTGCGAATATCAATTCCTGTTGGGCAAACATTTACACATTGAAAACAATCAATACAATCTCCTTTTCCGGAAGCTTCGCGATCTTCGTTTTTCTTAAATTTTGCGCGTCCCTCTTCCTTCTCGCCTCTTTTATGATCGTAGGCAACAACGATAGATTTATTATCGAGTAATACGCCTTGTAATCTGCCATAAGGGCAAGCTATAATACAAACCTGCTCGCGGAACCATGCAAAGATAAAATAGAAAACACTTGTAAAAATCAGTAATGAAATCAATGTACTTATATGATCTGAAGGGCCTTCAAAAACGTATTGTATTAAGCGGTCGCTTCCTATAAAATAAGCTAAAAACACATTGGCAATTAAAAACGAAATGATAAAGAAAATGAACCATTTTAGAACCCGTTTTTTAATCTTATCGGCATTCCAGTCTTGCTTTGCCAAACGCATTTGCGCACCTCTATCGCCATCAATCCAATATTCAATTCTTCTGAAAACCATTTCCATAAAAATGGTTTGCGGACAAATCCATCCACAGAAAATTCTTCCAAATGCAGCCGTAAATAGTAAAATAAATACGACCCCGATAACCATCATAATCACGAACAAATAGAAGTCCTGCGGCCAAAATGGAAATCCAAAAATATTGAAACGGCGCTCCAATACATTGAAGAGCAAAAATTGATTACCATTAATTTTAATAAACGGAGCAGCAAATAAACAGGCTAGCAAAAAATAGCTTACGTATTTTCTGTACTGATACAATTTACCTGAAGGTTTCTTGGGGTAAACCCAAGCTCTTTTGCCTTCATCGTTTATAGTACCAATACTATCTCTGAAACGTTCGTTTTCTGGAGTGTCCAATTTTTAAGTTATTTTGATGTTAGATTTGAAATGTTATGGATTTCTAGAATACAACTATAGCATATTGAATTGTTTTATTCGGCAGCTGCGGTTTCTTCACTCCATAAATCTCCTTCGGGTTCTTTACCGTCTGCAGGGTTGGTTCCGTGTAAGGATATAACATAACTGGCCACTTGTGCCATTTCACTTGGTTTCAAGTCAGATTTCCAAGCAATCATCCCTTTTCCGGCACGGCCACCTTCACTTATTGTATGGAAAATATTTTTAATACCGCCACCCAAAATCCAATTGTCGTCTGTTAGGTTTGGACCAATTCCTCCACCTCCAGAATCTTTATGACAAGCTATGCAATTCTCGGTATATATAGTTTTACCAGCAGCTAGATCAGCAGCATCTGTTAGCAATTCAACAGATTCAGCGTCTATTAAATCCTTATTCTTTTTTTTGAATTCAGCGATTGCGATTTCCGCTACCACAACTTCTGTTTCATATTCGTCAATCTGGCTAGGACCGTCAAAAACTTCATAGTAAACAAAATAAACGACCGCAAATACAATGGTAAAGTAGAATAAGTACGTCCACCAAGGCGGAAGATCATTATCGAGTTCGCGGATGCCATCGTAATTATGGTCTAGTACAATTTCCTGTTCTTGAGCCATAGGCTTGGCACCAAGCATATCTTTATACTTTCTTTTATACCATCCAAAACGGTTTTGTTCGCGCAGTTGGGCTGCTGATAAAAAACGTTGTTTAGCTTCATCGTCTAGCCCTGTAAAAAGAACTCTTTGCAATGCCGCGACAACTATTTCTAAAGCAATGGCGAAAAATAAAACCATTCCCAAAACTGCCCAAATAATTGGATATTTTAGTATTGCCCAACCATCTGCCGAATCAATTGAAATTTCCAGTAGAAAAAAGGCAAGGACCATAAAGCCAATAACCCTTAAAAATGATGCTGTGGTTTTCATTTGTAGATAATATTAGTTTGGTTAGTGAAAGATGAAATGCTCAAATAAGCCATCTTCTTAAATTTTAAATATGTGAATAAGCATTTCATAACGTTTCTTCGTTTTGGTTGATAGTATCGTCTTCCAATGGAATATTGCTCACTTCACTTATATGATCCTTTTTTGCAGTGACTACCCAATAAAAAAGCCCGACAAAAAAGAAGAAAAATATTAAAAGTGATATCATTGGATATATTTGAACATTGTCTATGTTCTCTAGGTTTCCTTTTATAAACTTTAACATAACTATTCGTTTTTGGCTGAAGTATCTTCAGCGGTTTTTACTTTTATATCAGTTCCTAATCGTTGTAAATAGGCAATAACAGCAACTATTTCACGATCCTTCATTTCTATAAATTCTTCACCGTTTTCTTTAGCGTATTTCTTGCTAGCTTCGTAAGTGGTTACAAAATCTGGATCGCTATAAAGGTTTTTCTCAATTTTTGTTCCTTGCTCATCCATCCATTGCTGCGCATTTGCTATTTCTTCTTCGGTATAAGGAACCCCAAGTGTAACCATAGCATTCATTTTAGCTTCGGTGTCAGATTTGTCTAATTCTGAATTTATCAACCAGCTATAAGACGGCATTATAGAACCTGACGATGTGCTCTGTGGATCGTACATATGGTTTAAGTGCCAGTTATCTGAATACTTTCCACCAATACGATGCAGGTCTGGACCAGTACGTTTACTTCCCCATAAAAATGGGTGGTCGTACACATATTCACCAGATTTTGAATATTCACCATAGCGCTCTACCTCGCTTCTAAACGGTCTTACCATTTGTGAGTGGCAACCCACGCAGCCTTCACGTATGTAAATATCACGTCCTTCCAATTCTAGTGGCGTATATGGTTTCACATTTGAAATTATAGGCACATAATCATCAACCATCAACGATGGAATAATCTGTACCATACCACCAATTAAAATGGCTATAGTAGCATAAATTGTCAATTTAATAGGGCGACGCTCTAACCATGTGTGGTAGCCTTCGCCTGTTGTTTGTTTTCTGGTAACTGGTGCAAGTGGCGCTGCTTCGGCCAATTCATCTGTAACTTTACTACCTCTTCTCGCCGTCATTACAATATTATAAAGCAAGATAAATCCTCCTGTAATGTAAAGCGTTCCACCAATGGCGCGCATCCAATACATTGGCATAATTTGGGTAACTGTTTCAAGGAAGTTACCATACGTTAGCGTTCCATCTGGGTTAAACTGGTTCCACATAGAAGCTTGCATAAATCCTGCAACGTACATTGGCAGAGCATACATAATGATACCTAAAGTACCTATCCAGAAATGCGCATTGGCGAGTTTAATGGAATATAATTTTGTTTTGAAAAGTCGCGGCACCATCCAATAAATCATACCGAAAGTCAAGAAACCGTTCCAAGCAAGGGCGCCTACGTGTACGTGGGCAATAATCCAATCGCTAAAGTGAGCAATTGCATTTACGTTTTTAAGTGAAAGCATTGGGCCTTCAAAAGTTGCCATCCCGTAACCGGTAATTGCGACAACCATAAATTTTAAAACTGGATCAACCCTAACTTTATCCCAAGCTCCACGAAGGGTTAAAAGTCCGTTTATCATACCACCCCATGATGGTGCTAAAAGCATTATTGAAAAAGCAACCCCTAAGTTCTGCGCCCATTCTGGAAGTGCAGAATATAGCAAGTGGTGAGGTCCTGCCCAGATATAAATAAAGATTAAAGACCAAAAGTGAACAATAGATAGTCGGTAGGAATATACCGGTCTGTTGGCAGCTTTCGGTACAAAATAATACATCAACCCTAGAAAAGGTGTAGTTAAGAAAAACGCTACCGCATTATGCCCGTACCACCACTGCACCAGCGCATCCTGTACGCCAGCATACATTGAATAACTTTTTAAAGCAGTTACTGGAATTGCCATACTGTTTACAATATGCAATACAGCAACTGTAACCCAAGTTCCTAAATAGAACCACAATGCTACGTATAAATGACGCTGGCGTCTTTTTACCATCGTCATTATTAAGTTAACACCAAATGCTACCCAAATTATTGCAATTGCAATATCAAAAGGCCATTCTAACTCGGCGTATTCTTTTGAAGTAGAATAACCTAACGGAAGTGTAATTGCAGCTCCAACAATTATTGCCTGCCAGCCCCAAAAATTTAGATTACTCATAAAATCACTCCACATACGTGCTTTTAGCAATCGTTGCGAAGAATAATAAACTCCGGCAAAGATGGCATTACCTACAAATGCAAAAATAACTGCATTGGTGTGTAATGGTCTTAAACGCCCAAAGCTGAGCCAAGAAATACCTTCCGTCATATTCGGAAACAAAAACATAAAGGCCAGCAAAAGGCCGACGCTCATACCAATGAGTCCCCAAAAAATGGTGGCATTGACGAATTTTTTGACAATTTGATTGTCGTAGTAAAACTGTTCTGTTTGCATAGTTTTAAAAAAATTATTCCTGCACCTCGGTGGCTTCTGTACGAAGTGGAGTTGCAGGTTCGGTTTCTGGATTGGTTTTAGTTTCTTTTAAATTTTTAGTCTTGTGCGATATATCATCTTTTACTAATTCATCTTCAAAAAGCATACGCACAGAAGGGGTATAAGTATCATCGTATTGGCCACTTCTTACTGAAAAAATAAAGAGCGCAAAAAAGATGAGCGCCACACAAACGCTGATTGCCAATAACATATAAATTATGTTCATACTTAAAAATTATATTCAAAAATATTGCTGCAAACGTCCTTAAAATATGACATTCGTCAATTTTGCTTATTTATATTGGTTCTTAATCTCTTGCCAATAAACTGTGTGGCAATAGTTGTAAAAATCACGATACTGATGGAACTCAAAGGCATCAAAATTGCCGCCACTACAGGACGTAAATGCCCAGTAATTGCAAACGATAATCCAATTAAATTATAGACAAGAGAAAATAAAAATGCCCACTTAATAATCTGCACGCCACTTTTGGCAAGATTTAAGTAATCGCCAATTTTGTTGAATTGCGAAGCATCCAAAATACCGTCGCAAGCGGGTGAAAAAACATTCGTATTTTCTGAAATCACAAAACCCACATTGCTTTGTTTTAAAGCGCCAGCGTCATTAAGCCCATCGCCAATCATTAAAACCTGTTTTCCGCTTTGCTGAAGTGTTTTTATGAAATTAAGCTTGTTATCTGGCTTTTGGTTAAAATAGAGCTTTGTGCCTTTGGGAAGCATTGTTTCCAGCCGCTCTCGCTCGCCTTCATTGTCGCCCGAAAGCACAATTACTTCTTTGTCATTTCCAAGTTGTGAAAAAAGTTCAGAAATGTTATTTCTGTATTCACTATTAAAAACATAACAACCCTTGTAAACCTGATTAGCACTGATGTGAACAGTGGTTTTATTTTTTAATTCGGAAGTATTTTCATTGTAAAATCCTACAAACTCGTACGATCCAACTTTTATAGAATTATCATTTGAAGTTGCAGAAATTCCCTTTCCTATTTCTTCTTCAAATTCATCTAAAGTTTGAATGTTATTCTTGTCTAAAATACTGTAAAGAGAGCGACTCAACGGATGGCTGGAAGCACGAAGCGTGCTAGTTAACAGTTGTTTTTCTTCTGCAGAAAGCGCTAAACCTTCATAAGTTATAATGTTTTTTTGATTGGTTGTTAGCGTTCCAGTTTTGTCAAAAACAATGGTGTCTAGCTTCGCCATTTGTTCAATTACGGAAGCTTCTTTTAAATACAATTTTTCTCTTCCGAAGATTCGTAGCACATTGCCCAAAGTAAAAGGCGCAGCCAATGCAATAGCGCACGGACAGGCAACAATCAGAACCGAAGTAAAAACATTAAATGCTTTTGAAGGATCGAACATTAACCAAAAAATGGTGGAAATAAAAGCGATTGAAAGCAGCACCATGGTAAACCGTTTGCTAATGCTATCTGTAATAGACTCGAAAATTCCTATGTTGTCTTTGCTGAAAACATCGTTGCTCCAAAGTTGCGTTAAATAGCTCTGCGCAACGGGTTTCAATACTTCGACTTCCAAAATACCGGCTTGCTGTTTGCCGCCGGCAAAAAGTTTATCGCCACTTTTTTTGGTAATTGGCTCCGCTTCGCCCGTAACAAAACTGTAATCTATTAGCGCGTTTCCTTTTA
The DNA here is from genome assembly GCF_058068265.1 of Aequorivita sp. IT1183. Taxonomy (NCBI): domain Bacteria; kingdom Pseudomonadati; phylum Bacteroidota; class Flavobacteriia; order Flavobacteriales; family Flavobacteriaceae; genus Aequorivita; species Aequorivita sp. IT1183. The sequence continues at coordinate 277,148 of NZ_JBYRHS010000002.1, forward strand.
TTAAAATAGCGTCTACGGGAATAATTTCGTTATTGCGAATAAGTAGCCGATCACCTTTTTTAACGGTGAAAACTTCAGCTTGCTCCTCTACGGTTTTTCCTTCGGTATTTTTGAAAAGTCGCGTAACTGCAATTGGAAAATACGATTTGTAATCGCGTTCAAAAGAAAGGTAACTGTAGGTTTTCTGCTGAAAAAATTTCCCCAGCAATAAAAAGAAAACCAAACCTGAGAGACTGTCAAAGAAGCCCGTACCCAAATCGAACACAATGTCTATGGTGCTTCTTATAAAAAGAACAGCGATCCCCAAAGCGATGGGAACATCGATGTTTAGTATTTTTGAACGAAGCCCTTTGTATGCCGAAGTGAAATACCCACTACCCGAATAAAAAACAACAGGAAGTGAAAAAGCAAACATCAACCATCGAAAAAACGGTTTAAACTGATCCAGCCAAAATTCGGAATGTTCAAAATATTCGGGAAATGAAAGAAACATTATGTTTCCAAAGGCAAAGCCCGCAACGCCTAATTTGTAGGTTAAGCTTCGGTTTATGTATTTTTCCTTTCGCTCAGAATCATCCAGTGAAATATAGGGCTCATACCCTATTCTGCTTAAAAGAATCACTAAATTTTTAAGGGAATTTTCTTCAGCCGTAAAAGTAACTCGCAGCGTTTTTTCGGGAAAATTTACTTGTGAAGTTTTAACGGCAGGATTGAGTTTGTTCAGATTTTCAAGAATCCAAATACAACTGCTACAGTGAATTGACGGTATTAAAAACGAAACAATTTGTGTGCTTCCGTCATTGAATTCCAGCAATTTTTCAACTATAGCTTCATTATCCAGAAAATCGTACTTACCTGCAATTTCTTTGGGAGAAATTCCTGGTGTTTTTTCAATATCGTAATAATAGCTTAGGTCGTTGTTGTGGAGAATTTCAAAAACAGTTTTGCAACCATGGCAGCAGAAGGATTTTTCCTCATGCTTAATTTCAACATCCAAACATGGATCACCACAATGGAAACAATTTACCATTAATCTAAAAGTTGCTCGTTATACCTGCAGCAAAGGTCGCAACGCTTTTAGTTTTGTAAAATGACAATTATCAGCTTTAAAAGGCTATTTAGGCACTTTTAAGAAATAAATATTTTTGAGAAATAAAATTCCCACGGCTATTGGAAATGCACAACTTAGAATTGTGAGCAGTAAATAATAATCTTGAAAAAAAGGAAGGCCTAACCATAGCGCCGTAGCTTTATAAAAAATAAGTAATTCTGTAGTTATAAAGGCGAAAATGAAAATCGAAATGAAGGTTTTGGGAAGTTTTACCAGTTTAAAATATTCAAGAAAAGCGAGCATTGATGTAATTACAATTCCCAAGAAAACCACGTGCAGATAACCAATTACAAAATCTTTTAGTTGAAAAGCCAAGTTAGCGAAATATGGAAAAGCTGAAAAAAGTTGCATAAAAAGTTTTACAATCATAAGTGCTCCGGCGATTTTCAGAAGAAAAAAAGCATTCGTGCTAAATGACTTTTTTATAACTGAAAAGTGACTTTTAAGCAACAAATACAATTCGTAAAAAGCCAAAAGTTGAACCACTGCTCCAGCCAATCCGAGTATATAAATTGCTACAGGCGGTATAAACCAAAGGAATGAAAGAAAGACCGTAAAAAACACCCCAAAATTTAGAAGCAAGTAAAATGATTTCAATTTTTCGGGTTTGAATTGAATTCCCTTTTCTTCTAAAACATAAAATAATATACCCAAAAGAGCTATTATAAACCAACCGTTATACTGAAAGTGCAGGTAGAAATAAATGGACGATTTGTACCAAATGGATTCCGCGCCTAAAGTTGCCATAACGCCACCAATAGCCCACGGTCCGATGCTAGAAATAACTAAATACCATAGTGCAGTTTTTACTAATTTCCACGAAAATCTATTTTTAAAATGCTCGGGAATATACTTAATAGCGAACCATAAAAACCAATAAGTAGCGAACAGAAAAAGTGTAGAAAAAATAATGGAAAACAGTGCGTAGCCTTGAATTGGAAAGCTAATTAACATTCCTAAAATGCAGAAATTGGTAAAAACGAAAATACGTTTGTACAATTTCGGTTTTTGTGCTTCGGCTAGAAATAATTGGTAAATCAAGATTGTTAATCCTAAATAAATCCAACCCAATAATGCGGTGTGCGAATGTGCATGAAGAATAAATTTATAATTGAGTGGAATAGGAATTACGAAAAAAAACCGCAGCAGTAAGCCCATAAGCGCCACCACCAAAAAATACGAGAGGGCAATGGCAATATGTTTTCTTAAATCCATCAAAGTTTAAAATTAAAATAACAGTCCAGAAATTCGATATTATAACTCCCCTTTTTGCCAAACTTCCGAACTGTCAATAAAATCAATTTTAGGTATATCCAGAATCAAGCTTGGATACAATCGTTGACGGTTTTAGTTTTTCTTCAATTTCTTTTCCAAAATCAATGCCTTCGGAAAAAGAATATTATTTTCTAAATGCACGTGCTGATGCAAGTCTTGTTCAAATTCGTCAAGCTTTGCGTAGAATGCACGGTATGTATTACACGCTCCTTGTGGAGGTGTGTAATCTTTGCTTAATTTAGCAATTCTACGTAATATTTCGCCAGCTTCTTCGTGTTCGGCTTCCATCATTTTTATTGGATTTTCAACAGATCCAAAATGAATTGCAGGAACTTCAGTGCCATCACGTTCTGCTTTTACAAGTTTTTTAATGAAAGGGAAAAGTATCAATTCTTCCTTTTTCATATGGGCAGACAACTCCTGAACAACTTTGGTTACAAGAGATTCTATCTCTGCAAGTTCGGTATAATGATGTCCGTGAACTTGGTTTACACGTTTAGCATATTGCAAAAGCAATGGGTTGTTTTCTTCCACATAATTGTGGTGCACATTAATTATATGGTCTGTTAAGAAATCGATTTTCCAACTGTTGAAATCATAGGCACGATCTTGAATGGTGTCTAAACTTAACAGCTCTGCTTCCAAAATAGATGGATCAATCTTTGCTTTTTCGCAGGCTTTTTTAATACTAACGCCGCCCCCACAGCAAAAATCTATTCCGTGTTTTTTGAAAATATGTGCGGCTTTTATGTTTTCAGTAACGACATCGGCTACCGTTTTTTCTTGAAGTGTTGTCATGGTCTTAAAAGTTTTAATGAATATTTATTGAGACAAATTTCAGTATAAATACAGCGGCAAAATATGACCTAAATCATAAAAGGATAATTCTATCTTAAATAAATTTTTATCAATAGGTTTTCTGAAAAATATCTCAAAAAGCAATGTGGTTTTTTGAAAGTGAATTAATTAATTCTCCCAGAAAAGGTCGTGGTATACGGCTTGCGTTTCTTTTTCTATATGGATTTCAGTAATTTTTGCAAGTTGCTCGTCTGTTGCTAATTTTTGAATTTCATTAAAAAGAATACGTTCTTCAAACCGAATATGTGCTTCTAATTCCTCTTCTAATTGATGCAAAGATTTATCTGGGTCTTTGGTATCATGAAACAATCGTTTAATCCTGCGGTGCTCTTTTAGGGCGCGTTCTATTAATTCATTGTTCGCTTCCATTATAGGGAAAATATATAATTCCTCATCCTTAAAATGAGGCTCTATTTCGTTTTTAAAAAACCATTTTGCATATTCCTGTAAACGTTTCGTTTCAATATTTTTACTAAAACCTTTGCGCAACTTCCAACTAAATAACAGTCCAAAATGGTGTTGTCTGCTCAACGGTTGCAAAGCTATATGACGTTTAATAGGTTTTTTTTTCTCCATAAATTTACGGGTTTTCTATATATTTTATTCGTTTGCCGCCACATTCTGAACAGCGTTCAATGATTCTTTTTTTATTTTTAAATCCGTCAACGTGCTCCAGCATAAACTTCCCAACTTTCACGTGTTTATCGCGATGGTTTTTTACATCAATCTGTTTATCCTTCGGCATCTCGCGGGTTTTTGCATCGTACTCTTGATAGCCCCAACAAAATGAACAATTTTTAATGCCCATTTCTTCTGCGAGCTCTTCTTTTGGCCTTTTCTGAAAAAATTCAAGAAAACGATTAATATAGCTCATTTAAGTTAGATTAAAAAAGGATCATTAGTTTTAAAAGACTTGATGACATAAGACCTAATATTATAACTACGTCCCGATATATTTTCGTCTTAGCTCAAGTTTAATAATTAAGCATTTCTTATAAAATTATTATTCCGGTGCCTTCGGGTTAAGCGGTCTAACCGTCATTTCGCTTATCAACATATTATCTGGCGTTTTCAAAATGTGCAATAATGTTGCGGCAATATCTGCGGCTTGAAGCATATTTAGATGCGATTGTATTCCTGAACTTTTAAAAAATTCAGTATCGATGGAACCGGGATTTAGACAGGTAACTTTAATATTATCGCCTCTTAATTCTTTAAAAAGTGCTTCACTAAAACCGCTAATACCATATTTGGTGGCCGAATAGGCGGCACCTTCAGCGCGAGTGGTAATTCCGAGAATTGAACCAATATTCACGATATGTGTGCTTTCGCTATTTTTCTTCATAAGCTTAACAACATCTGAAGTGATGTTATACATGCCGTTTAAATTGGTATTTATCATTTTATACCATTCTTCTGAAGGCATTTCGTCAATTTTTCCGAAGGACCCTGTTCCCGCATTATTGACCAAAATATCGGGAGATTTTACTTCGGAGAAAGTTTCAGTAAACCATTTTTTTACAGCTACTTCATCTGAAATATCTAGCTTAACGGGAATGAATTTATTTCCTATATCTGTTTGAAGTTCTTTAAGTGAATTCATATTTCTTGCAATACCGAAAACGGTTGCGCCAGCTGCTACCAATACTTTTGAAATAGCCGCTCCTAGCCCACTGCTGGCTCCAGTAACGATTGCAATTTTATTTGAAATATTCATCTTTTTTTATTCGTATAAATTTAAAAGAAATCATTCTAAGGATTATAACTTCCCGGCTCTACTCTAAAACTAATCGCCAAACGATTCCAACCATTAATTGCAATAATAGCCATCGTAAGCGCCAAATGTTCCTTTTCATTAAAGTGTTTTTAAACTTCTTCATAGAGCGAATCGGGTACGTCATTTTCAGAAATTAAAGTTAGAGATTCGGTCCAAGCTAATGCAGCTCGCTCTCTTTCTGTATAAAATGATGTTTCTCGCCACGCAGATAAAGCATAAAGTCGCTGTTCGGTCTCGCCCGCTTTTCGCGCATCTTTAGAATGCATGTCTATACAATACGCACAGCCATTAATTTGTGAAGCACGCAGTTTCACAAGTTCATAAAGACTGCGTTCAAGGTTAGAAGTTGAAACGTATTTTTCAAGTTCCAACATTCCTTTTATGGCTTTTGGATCAGTTGCATAATAATCTAATCTTTTATTTGACATCTTATGTTTCTTTGAAGTTATTCTGAAAAAATTAAAACTCCTCTTTTACAATTTTATCGGCAGGCACTTTTAGATTAATTAATTGCTTTTCAACAGCATCCATCATTGGTGGCGGGCCGCACAAATAAAAATAGGAACTTAAAGATCCGCTATTGTTTTTGATAAAATCTTCGGAAATCTGTCCGAAAGCATATTCTTCAGTTTTTTCTTTTGAAAGAATATTTATGAAATTTTCGCCGAGCATCTTCGTAAATTCTTCCTTTAGAATAATATCTTCTGTGGCTTTGTTCGCAAAAATGAGTTTGTTGGATCCTAATTTTTTCTTTTTAGATAAATCTCGAAAAATAGAAATAAAGGGAGTTATTCCTGCGCCACCGGCGATAAAAGTTCCATCGCCTTTGTATTCTATAGCACCGAAAATATCGTTTACAATTAAGCTATCGCCCTTTTTTAAACTGAGTAATTCATTGGTAACGCCCTTATGTTCGGGGTATGTTTTTATGGTGAATTCTAAAAAATTATCCTGTGGCAAGCAAGTAAATGTGAACGGTCTGCCCTCATTTTGCCAACCTTGTTTATCAATAAAAATCTCGGTGGCTTGCCCGGGAGAAAAGTCGTCTCCAAAAGGTTTTTCTGTAACAATCTGCAATACGTCGTGCGTAAGGTGCTTGATCGATTTTATTTTAACAGGTTCATTTTTCATAATAATAAGTTTTGATAAGTAATAATTATTTTCGCTTTATAACATATTAAAGCACTCAATTTCATCATGCTAAATGTCAACAAGTTCTAGCCACTTCGACAAAATAATTACAACGTTTTACTCATTAAGACAAACATTTCAATTTCACCATTTGGGCCACTTTATTTTATTTACTGCGTTTCTCCATTTCTTCCATTGCAATTGTAGCGTGTGCGTAGGCGGCTCCTGCGCGCATTTCTGAGGCTACCCAAATTGCTTCCATAATTTCTTCTTTGCTGGCGCTTTTGCGCATGGCTTGTGGCGTATGAGCACGGATGCAATACGGGCACTGCGTAACGTGAGCTACTGCAACGGCAATAAGTTGCTTCGTTTTTTCATCTAGCGCGCCAGCCTGAAAAACTGTTTTACTAAAATTTCGCCAGGCTTCGATATTCTTTGGAGCGAGGGCAGCTTTTTTTTCTGCTAATTCGCGGGTTGTGTTTGGGAACATAGCTGTGTTTTCCATAATTCAACTTTTCAAATTATAAATATTTAAACGACATTTTCGTGAGCACTCTCTTGATTTACAAATTCAATTTCTGAAGTACTTTCCATAATTGCTATTGCATGAAAATCTGTCATTATTTTTAGGCTGTGTTCCACCATTGCAGGAATAATAAAAGTAGAATCTTGCAAAAGTGAATGTTCTCCATCAGTCATTTTTAGAATTGCTTCCCCTTTCAAAACAACAATTACCACTTCTTTTGTACTATGATGACGTGGCATTTCCATTCCAGCTTTAGCCGTTATATTAAGTGTTTTGAATACTTCGCCATTAATAAGTGGGGTCATTTCGGGTTTATTTGAATTTTTCATAATTTGTCAATTTTATTTTACATTCGCTTTCTATCCAAAAATTGTTTCATCAGAAGAAAGATTTATACAATTCTGGACTCCAATACATAATAATATAGAACAATCCAAAACCGAAGAAAGCAATCAGCAAAGCCCAGACCCAGGCGGGAATAGCTTTTGGTGTTTCGGAACCTTTAATAACGAAGAAATCATTCGTTTCACTTCCGTAGGCATTGATGATTAGTGGAACTTGGGTGTCTACGGTTTCATTTTCCTTTAACCCCACTACCGAAATTGCAGGGCCGTTACGCACCACAAAGGGAATTTCGCGAATACCTTCAATACCATTCGATGATTTAGCCACGATTTTTAAAATGTGTTTGCCATCGGGGATTTTGGTGGTGTCCAAAACAACTTTTACAGGAGGTGCAAAAGACGCAAATGGTTTTGGGGCTTCGTCCAAAAATACTTTTATAATTCTGTTGTCTTCCATAATTTAAAATCCTTCATTTTTAACTATGTTCTTTATATGGTCTGGACTGTTTTCTTGGGGTCTTATTAAATATTTTAGACTTAATATTAAGGTTGCAACGACAATTATTATCCCTCCCCAAATAATTATGTAATCGATTGTTCCCGAAGGGCCCTGCCCGTGGGTTATATTTTCGAAACCAGCGGGTTGATTTTTTTTACATAAATCGCAAGCCCAGCTTAGCTGATTTCCCAATAAAAACAAGACCGCAAAAACTGATAGTATCCTTTTCATCTTTTATTGATTTAATTCGTTCATTACAAAATCTCTAATTTTCTTCACATCCTCTTCCTTCACGGCGGACGCATTATTACCCCAACTGCTGCGCTCATGTGTTGTGATAGCTGCAATTTCTGCGTCGGTTAACAAATCTCCGAATGCTTGCATTACTCCATAATTAGGACGTGCATCATAGCCTTGAAGAACGATTTTAATGAGCATTTCAGGATCTTCATTAGTTACGATTTTACTTCCTGCCAAGGGCGGAAATGCGCCAGCTATACCCTTCCCATTTTCTTGGTGACAAGCCGCGCATGTTTGCGTAAATAAGTTAGCACCATCAAGACCAGCACTTGCTTTATCGCCACTTTCGCCTTCTGTTTGAGTTTTTCTCAATGCTGGAATAAAATCATTCACATTTCCTCCAGGTAGTTCTATTTGTTTTAAGGATTTTAAATATTCCATTAAATTCAACGCATCTTCGGTGGCAACCACTTTTGTTCCAGGTTTGTTAAAATATTCTTTTGGAACCGCAATAGTTCTATCATCTTTGCTAACCAAGGTACTATCTACTTCCTTAAATAACCAAGGGTAGGATGGCATTACAGATTCAGACATTACTGCCCTCGGATTGTACAAATGTAGCAAATGCCAATCTTCACTTGGTTGGCGTTTCCCAATATTTGTAAGATCTGGTCCTGTTCGTTCACTTCCTAAAAGCGAAGGAGATTGTCGCCATACATCCAGTCTTTGTTTGCTGAAATAATAATCTGATGGAATTGACGGACGACTTCCCCATACATTATCCATTTCAATATTTCGAACCTGTTGGGTGTGGCAGGCCATACAGTTTTCAGAAACATAGATTTGCAGCCCTTTTTGCTCGTTGGCTGTTAAAGGTTTTTGGTCTGGAATAGGTTCTGTTTCCTGCATTTGGTATGCGGGAAGTATTGCTACCATTATACTCAATGCTATAAATACAACTCCTGCAGTGAGTACTAAATTTTTATGATCTTTGTGAAAATTGAGCATTTTTAATTGTATTAAAGAGTTATTTCTTCTACTTGACCCGCCTTAACTTCGGTTGTCACTTTCCGATATCCTTTTACCATATAATAGAAATTATACACAAAAACCAGATGCGAAAGAAACATCAGCGAACCGCCAATAGCACGCCATACCCAAAAGGGTTTCATAAGAATGACCGATTCAATAAATGCTTCGCCTTCTATCCAGCTAAGTCCTTTATAAGTTCCTCCTGCCATTAGTGAAATCATATAGGCAAAAAGCCCAAGAAATGCCGTCCAAAAATGTGCGCCAACCAAAACCTGCGGAGGTTCTTTTCCTGTTAATTTTGGAAGAATTGCATAAATGGAAGCCCATAAAAAGAAGGCTATAATGCCATACATCGTCATATGGCTATGGGCTACGTTAAAATCGGTAAAGTGCCACACGAAATTCGTAAAACGGAACGCTTGTACACTTCCTTGCATTGAACCCACGAAGTAAAATATCGTCCCCACCAGAAAGAAAGGCAATACATAACTTTTGGTAATATGGCTCCAACTACCCCGCATTGTCATTAAGAAGTTCGTTGTTCCGGCAATAACAGGAATCGCCATTCCTGCACTAAAAACAATTGCCACTGTTTGTAGCCACCATGGCAACGGACTAAATACAAAATGGTGTGTTCCAATCATAGTGTAAAAAAGCATCTGAGTCCAAAATGCAAGTACACCCAAGGAGTAAGAATATATTGGTTTATTTAAAGAGGAAGGCAAATAGTAATAAACCAAACCCAGCGTAAAGGTCATAAACCACATTCCCACCCCTTGATGCATATAATAACCTTGGATTACGGTTTCGCCTAAACCATCTTGGTAAAATGGTAAATAGGCAATAACTGTTAGAACAATAGTCCAAATTAAAGAAGCGAGGATAAACCAGTTTGATATATAAATTTCGGAAATTTTACGATTTGATACCGTTTTATAGAAATTGAAAAATGTAATTATTAAGGCGATGGCGAAGAGAAGCATTATTGGCCAAATATATTCGCGATACTCCCCGCCTCCATTATTTATACCTGCCATTAGGCTCAAGCTTCCCAAGACAATGGTCGCATTTATGAGCCACCATCCCCACCATGCCAATTTTTGACTGTGAATTACGGTGTTGGATGTTCGGACAATTACAAAGTAACCCAACCCAATCATTGCAAGCGAGGACCATCCCCAAAATACCATATTAGTATGCACCGGACGCAACCTTCCAAAAGATAGCCACGATTGATGGTCCATTTCTGGCCATAGAAATTTCATTCCCAAATACTGGCCAATTAGTGTTCCCAAAACCAACCAAAGAGCTGCTGCACCTATATAATAAATTACAATTTTTTTTAAGGCTTCAGGGGTTTCAATCCCTAATGTTGTTTTCTTCTTTTCATCAAAAAAAGCGTTGTTCGGTTTGTTATCTATATAATATAATAGCCCATTCTCGTCTACTGCTTCATTTTCTCCACCTAACTCTCTACCCGATAATTTATAGTTTAGTGCAGCCTTTCTTTTTTCAAGAATAGAATCGATTTCACCTTCGTCCATTGCAATTAGTTCGTCGTCAAAAGCCAATTTATTTTTATCGTGTTGCTTTCGTTTCAGCGTGTCTATATAGGCATTCAATTTTACTAACAGAATTATTACTGCAACCACCATAACAATGGCTATCAACACGAAAGTGCCAATTATACCAGGGCTAGATAGCCAGTTTTCTGTTGAAATACTACTATTTTGCGATATCGATAATTGTGGAATCCACCCTAGAATCAATAGTACTATCCAATTCTTGTTTCTCATTTGTGCCAGATATTTGCTTTTTGTTTATAATTTATTATTTTCTGACAAAACTATCAGAAATAGGTCTAAATTTTTTTTATCGCTTCAAAAATGACATCCCAACATCTAGTCCGTTTGCCAATTCATGAAGACTTGTATTTTCTAACATTATTCTAAGATTATTTCTAATATCAACAAACTTGTTGTGCATTGGGCACGGTTCTCGAGCATCACAACGGTCAAAGCCAAGAGCACAACCTACATAAATTGAATCGCCATCGATGGCTGATACAATATCGCTCAATTTAATAGTTTCGGCACTACCCGTTAGAATTTCGAAACCTCCGGTAGGGCCTTTTAAGGATGATAAAATATTCTGCTTTGCCAATTGATGCAAAATTTTGGCAGTAAATGCCTCAGGAGAGTCAATGCTTGAAGCTATCTCTTTTAAACTAACGCGATTGGACAATGCCGACTGCGATGCTATATACACCGAAGCCTTTATTCCATATTGGCATGCTTTTGAAAACATATGTTGAAATTAATTCTACAAAGGTATGCAAAATCCTATTTCTGATAAAATTATCAGAAATAAAAAGTCCAAATTTAATTTTCAGGAAAGTTTTAGTTGAAATGAATTTGATTATTAAATTTTCAAAAAGGTCTGCCCTTCTTCCAGATTATTGGCAAGATCCATAACCAATGTGTTTTCACACATCGCTTTCAATCCGTCTCTTACAACCATAAACTGATCGTGAACAGGACATGGATGTGAAGCCGAACATTCGCCCAAACCCAAACCGCAGCCATTAAAAATTTTATCGCCATCAATAATGGCAACAATATGCGATAGTTTTAAGGTGGAATTTTTTTCTAAATAAAATCCGCCATTTGGTCCTTTTTTGGATAAGATTATTCCTTCACGAGCAAGTTGCTGACAAACTTTTGCAGTAAAAGGTTCGGGTGAATCTACAGCTTTAGCTATTTCTGTAATATTGGGACGCAAATCTTTTTGAGATTGTTTGGCGATAAAAAGAACAGCCCTAATGCCATATTCACAGGCTTTTGAAAACATAATTAATATTTTTCTTCAAAAGTATATAATAACAAGCGTAGTCAAGGATAAAATTGTCTTAAAAAAATCTCGCAATTTCAAGGCGAGTTTAATTATGAAATCTTCTTTTCGCCTCACGTTCCAAAGCCTCCCGATGATCGGGATGCGCGATAGAAATAAGTGCCTTTGCACGCTGCTCTAATCCTTTTCCGAAGAGATTCACAACTCCGTATTCCGTTACAACATAATGAACGTGAGCCCTTGTAGTTGTTACACTGGCTCCTTCTTTCAAAAACGGCGTGATTTTAGAAATGCCTTTATTGGTAATAGAAGGCATTGCAATAATAGGCTTCCCTCCTTCTGAAAGTGAAGCGCCACGAATAAAATCCATTTGCCCACCAACACCAGAATATTGGTACATTCCAATACTATCTGCACAAACTTGGCCTGTTAAATCTATTTCAATTGCACTGTTAATAGCCGTTACTTTGGGGTTTCGGCGAATTATTGCTGTGTCATTTGTATAAGATGCTTCTTTGAAATGTACAATAGGGTTGTCGTCTATAAAATCGTATAATTTCTTCGTTCCCATTGCGAAACAAGTAACAATTTTACCCATTTTTATAACCTTATCCTCGCCAGTAATAATCCCCTTTTCAACCAAAGGAAGGATTCCATCGCTGAACATTTCGGTGTGAATTCCCAGTCTTTTATGATCGTGCAAATTATGAAGCACTGCATTCGGAATATTCCCGATACCCATTTGCAGTGTTGCGCCATCTTCAACCAATTCAGCAACATTACGCCCTATAATAGCTTCAACAGCAGATGGTTCCCCAATAATTGAAGCATAAATTGTGGTATTTATTTCCACTCCAAAATCTATATTATTTATATGAATAATACCATCACCATGAGTTCTAGGAACATTTGGATTTATGAGTGCAACAACACGTTTTGCAGTTTGAATAGCGGGCAAAGCAATATCTACCGAGACACCCAACGAACAATAACCGTGTTTGTCTGGCGTAGAAACTTGAATGAAAGCAACGTCCAACGGAAGAATATTTCTTTTAAAAAGCCAATGGATTTCGCTTAAGAAAACAGGAATATAATCGCCGTGAATAGTATTTACACCTTTGCGAACATTATCGCCCACAAAACAACTGGAAAGGTGAAAAGCGTCGGTATACGGCGCTTGCGTATATAATGCCTCCCCGTGGGTGTGGATTTGGATTATCTCTACATTTTCTAATTCGCGATATCTTTCACATAAAGTGTCTATCAACAAATTGGGCGTCATTGCAGCGCCCTGAAAAAATACGCGATTATTAGATTTTACTATAGATACAGCCTCATGGGCAGAAACAATTTGCATGGTTATTTATTTTACCGCAAAGATTGAGAATCTATTATGTTATCGAAATGATATCGGTCACATTTTTTGGGGAAATTGACGGTTTGAATCAGGACGTTTGGAATCAGGACGATACGCCGTTAATTCGACGATATTTGTACCGAATCTAAAACATCATTCACAATAGAAACACCTTTGTCATTATTGTACCAAACCTGTAAAATTTCTTTAAAAGCATCGTCAATTTTTCCGTGTTGGGTTTTGTAATCGGTTACCAATTTTGTGGCTGCTTTGGAACGCGGACCGAAGGTTTCAATTACATCAAAATTTTCATCGACCTTAATTACAATAGGAATTGATTGCGAGCCATTGGTTAAAAATTGATCCATCAATTCTGGGTTTTCATCGCGAAGCACAATTTTTAAATCTATGTTTTCTGAAAGTTGTGCAATCTTATTCAAATACGGAAGCGTTTGCGCTGCATCGCCACACCAAGGTTCACTGATTATAAGCCAAGTTTGTTTCTCCGAAATATTGTTGAAAACCTCCAATGCTTCCTCAGAAATTACAGCGGTTTTGTCCAATCTTTTCGTGCGACTGAAATTCAATTTTGTGTAATTTATTTTTTCTGGAGTTTGTTCGCCAGTGGTTCTGTCTTCTTCTACCAATTGTTTAAAAAGCAAATTATACTGTGCATAATCCATTGCCTTTTTAATTGAATTTTCTATCAACGTCTTCATATTGTTCTTTTTAAAATTTCTTTATTATAATTTTCGTTATAAAATCCGCCACGGTTTTCTGTTCGTTTTAAGGATTGTTGAATAATTAAATGCGCCACATTTACCATATTCCGAAGCTGCGAAAGTGCTGTGTTCAGTTTATGTTTTTGATACAATGCTTCAATTTCAAAATATAACTTTTCGAGTTGAAAAGAAGCTTCTTTTAAATCGCTATTATTTCGAACAACGCCAGCAAATCTTCGCATTAAAATTTGTAATTCCGTCGTTTTATGTTGAATAATTTCAGAACCCTGCAACATATTCGTACCAGAATCATCCCAATCTGGAATGGTGGTAGTCGGTCGCAAAGGTAAGTTCTTACCGATGTATTTAAAAATACGGTCTGCATAAACTAAAGCCTCTAATAATGAATTTGAAGCGAGGCGATTAGCACCGTGTAAGCCAGTATGCGAACACTCGCCACAAGCAAAAAGATTTCTCAGCGATGTTTTCCCGTCTTTGTCCACCACTACTCCACCACACAAATAATGCGCTGCTGGTACGACGGGAATCCACTCTTTTGCAATGTTTATGTTATTCTGTAAACAGGTTTCAAATATATTCGGGAAATGAACTTTGAAATCGTCTATATCGAGATGTGTACAATCCAAATAAACACAATCATTCCCAGATTTTTTCATCTCGGAATCTATGGCGCGTGAAACAATATCTCGTGAAGCCAATTCGGCCCGATGGTCATAATTCAACATAAAGCGTTCGCCATTTTTATTCCGAAGAAACGCTCCAAACCCACGTACCGCTTCCGAAATTAAAAAGGAAGCGCCGTTTTTTCCATCATAAAATGCTGTGGGGTGAAACTGGATAAATTCCATATTTTCAATTCTCGCTTTCCCCCGATACGCCATTGCAATGCCATCGCCCGTTGCAACTGCGGGATTGGTTGTGTGACCATAAACTTGGCCCATTCCGCCAGAAGCTAATGTCGTACAATCTGCTTTTATTGTGAAAATACTTCCCGAAATTTGATTCAAAACATAGGCGCCGTAACAGGAGAGTACTTTCGGTTTTTCTTCAGAAAATTGATGCTCCGTAATTAAATCTATCGCGAAATGATGCGGAAGCATTGTAATATTTTCCAATTGGTTGGCGCGTTCCAAAAGTGCGCGCTCAATTTCGTTGCCCGTGGTGTCTTTATGATGAATCACCCTAAATTTTGAATGCCCTCCTTCCCTACCCAAAGTGAGTTCACCATCGGCATCGGTGTCAAAGTTGGCGCCCCATTCCATCAATTCTTTCAGTCTTTTTGGACCTTCTTTAATTACCATTTCCACAACAGCTTTGTCGCAAAGTCCGTCGCCGGCAATCAGTGTATCTTCTATGTGTTTTTGAAAAGAATCTTCTTTTAAATCGAAAACCGCCGCTACGCCTCCTTGCGCATATTTGGTGTTCGATTCAGACTGGTGGGCTTTGGTTACCACTGTGATTTTTTTCTTAGGAAATACTGCCGCAAGTTTCACGGCGAGTGTTAAACCCGCAGCTCCCGAACCAATAATTAAGAAATTTGTTTCCCTCATTATTTCGATAATTCAAGCATTCGCTCAATTGGCAGAATGGCTTTTTTTCGTATTTCTTCAGAAACTTCTATTTGCGGATATTCATTCTTCAAGCAATCGTATAGTTTTTGCAAAGTGTTCATTTTCATAAAAGCACATTCGCTGCAGGCGCAAGTATTGTCTTCCTCCGCTGGAGCAGGAATTAGCACGGCTTGAGGCACTTCTTGTTGCATTTTATGAAGAATTCCAGCCTCAGTTGCAACTATAAATTTTTCTAAAGGATGTTTTTTTACATAATCAATCATTCCCGCAGTTGAACCAACATAAGTAGCCGTTTCCAAAATATGACTTTCACTTTCAGGGTGCGCAATGATTTTTGAACCTGGGTTTTCTTTGTAAAGTTTCAGAAGTTTATCCATTGAAAAGGCTTCGTGCACAATACAAGCGCCATCCCAAAGCAGGATTTTTCTTCCAGTTTTCTTCTGAATATATTTCCCTAAATTTTTATCTGGCGCAAAAATAATCGGCACCTCTTTCGGGACAGAATTCACTATTTTTTCGGCATTGGAAGAGGTGCAAATAATATCGCTTAAAGCTTTTACTTCTGCGGAACAATTAACGTAAGTAATGACCACGTGGTCTGGATGTGCATCCACTAATTTCTTGAAAGCATCCGCCGGACAAGAATCTGCCAGAGAGCAACCCGCCATTAAATCTGGCAACAAAACCTTTTTCGTTGGATTCAATATTTTGGCCGTTTCTGCCATAAAAGAAACTCCTGCAAAAACGATGATATCTGCATCGGTTTCAGCCGCTTTTTGTGAAAGCCCTAAACTGTCACCCACATAATCTGCCACTTCCTGAATTGCGGGCACTTGATAATAATGCGCGAGAATAACAGCGTTTTTTTGTTTTTTCAGTTCAGTAATCTTTTGATGTAAATCCATCGGTTTTATGATTTAATTTTTTGAAGAAATGCTTTGAAAATAGGTGCAGCCACAATTAAAAGTGAAACGAAAATGGTAATTCCAAAAACGAAAAATGAAATGTAATATGGAATTAGGGAATCCTGCATTTCAGAAAACGATCCCACTTTTGAAACGTACATCCAATAACTACGTTTGGCTCCAGCAATTATGAGGGAAACAAAAAATATAAACAGTGAAATATTTAAAGAATAGAAGCCTCGCTTCACCCACTTTTTATCGGTTTTAAAATCTGGGTACAGCTGATGCACGATGTAAAATAAAGCGGAAAATAAAATTGTGGTGTTAATGCCAATCGTGGTTCCCATTGAATGTGCCACCGTAATATGCGTTCCGTGCGTAAAGAAATTGATGGCTGGAATTGAAAACAATAAAGCGAGAATAATATTGACGAAAATCCAAAAATCTGTAGCTAACAAAAATCTGTAAGCCATCGGGTTATTCTCCTTTTCAATCTTTAAAACTGAGCTTTTCCAATTGTAAATAATCGACGCTAAAACAATCCATTCCGTCATACTTATTCCGTAAGCAACGTAGCGAATCCAAGGTTGTGTGGGCAATAAATAAGTGTGGTGCGCCCAGCCAAACATTAAATTTGTAAGCCCTAAAAAGTAAAAGAAAAACGCTACTTTATTTGTAGCCACATTGCTGTCCTTCTTTATTTTGGACATTAAATAGATTGAAATACCATAAACCAGCATATTCCACGAGCCAGTGAAGGAGCCGGTAGATTTCCACTGCACGGCAAAATCTTTGATGAAATTCAACCTAAAAAAATCGAACAGCCAAAAGTGCGCTTCCATTAAATGGTAACACATAAAGACGATTCCCGTGCCCCACATCCAGTAATATACGGGCCAGCCTTTTACGTTTTTATAAAGTGTTTTGAAGTAATTAATTCCGAATAGTATCCACCCCAATAAAATAGGAATTATTAAAATGGAGGTAAAGGCGAAGTATTCTCTGCCCTCTGTATAATCGAACGCAAACGAAATGTAGATTGCGATACCAGTAAGCAGGAAAGTTATGAAATGTAATTTGACCAACAAAGGCGAAAAAAGCTTGAATTTTTCAACATAAGTCAAGAAAAAATAGATACTTCCCGATGCAGAAAGTACAATCCATGAAATTACTGAAGTAACGTGAAATGGTCGAAGTTTAGAAAAAGGAACGTATTCCTTTATAAATTCGGGCATTAAATATTGAAAAGAAGCCGTCATTCCGAAGAACATTCCCAAAAAAAGCGCAACCAGTGCGAAAAGAAGAAAATAAATAGGGGCTTTACTTTTCATTTTTATATATAATTTCAACCCAACCTGTAGCTTCAATCTTGGCGTTGTAGTTTGGGTAAATGCCAGTTTCATCTACCCGTTTTAAGTATTCCACCAAAGCATCTTTTTCACTTTCAGAAAAATTAAACTGCGGCATACTCTTAACACCGCTGTTTAAAAATGCTTTTACATAAAGTGGCCCCTTATTTTCATCAGAATAAACATTTGTAAGATCCGGCCCCAAATACCCACCTAAACCATATAATTGATGGCAAGACCAGCAACGGTTACTTTGGAATAATTGCTGACCTATCACCGCTTTTGGCGATAGTTTTTCGACTGCTACGTAACCATCTGTGTTGTAAATAATATAATTGTAAACGCTAAAAAGGCTAATCAAAATTGCGATTGCTAAAAAGTAGGGCTTTGAATTAGGGATCATTTCTAGGTGCTAAAATTGGTGTAAAAATATTTCAACAAAACTGATTTGAATATGATTAATGTCATATTCAGATAAATTTATCCTATTAAAAAAAGCTTCGGTAAATTTCAAAATTTATACCTAGCCAGATATGATTTTAATCATAGCCCTTCTTCCCCATAAACTTTACATTTAGAGCTTATTATCTATGATTATGGTGAATAAACAATTGCTTAAACCCGAGAGTATTGTAGTAATTGGTGCCTCTAACGACACCAAAAAGCCTGGGGGCAATATGCTGAAAAATATAATCTCGGGAGGTTTTACAGGGAAACTGAGCGTTGTAAACCCGAAAGAAGAAAAAGTCCAAGGCATTAAAAGTTATGCTTCCGTTGAAGAAATTCCTGAAACAGATTTTGCAATTCTCGCAATTGCGGCAAAATATTGTCCAGCGACGATTAAAACCTTGGCTGAAGAAAAAAATACCAAAGCTTTTATAATAATTTCCGCAGGTTTTGGGGAAGGCGATGAACAAGGAAAACTATGGGAACAAGAAATTACAGATACCGTAAATAGTGTGAATGGCTGTTTGATTGGCCCAAATTGCATCGGTGTAATTACCAAACATTTTAAAGGAGTTTTTACAGCGCCTGTTCCTCCATTTAATCCAAAAGGTTGCGACCTTATTTCTGGTTCCGGTGCGACCGCAGTTTTTATTATGGAAGCCGGAATGCCGTTGGGCGTTACGTTTGCGAATGTATTTTCTACAGGAAATGCAGCGCAAACCACAGTTGAAGATATTCTGGAATATATGGATATTCACTTCAATCCAGAAACCGATCCACTAATAAAACTTCTTTATTTGGAAACTATTTCCAACCCTAAAAAACTCTTGAAACACGCTTCATCGCTTATTAAAAAAGGAGCTAAAATAGCGGCTATAAAAGCAGGAAGCACTGCGGAAGGCAGCCGTGCCGCAACTTCGCATACTGGTGCAATTGCGAGTAGCGATATGACGGTACGGGCACTGTTCCACAAAGCTGGAATTGTGTATTGCAGCAGTAGAGAGCAATTACTGAGCGTAGCAGCCATTTTCAATTATAAAAAATTAAAAGGAAAAAATATCGGCATTATAACTCACGCGGGTGGCTCGGCGGTTATGCTTGCAGATCAACTTTCCAAGGGCGGACTTAAAGTTCCCGAAATTTCAGGACCAGATGCTGAAAAGTTAAAATCTTTTCTTTATCCCGGTTCTTCAGTTGCCAATCCAATAGATTTTTTAGCGACGGGAACTGCAGAACAGTTGGGTATTATCATCGATTATTGCGAACATAAATTCGACAATATAGATGCCATGGTCGTGGTTTTTGGAAGTGCTGGCTTGTTCGATGTTGAAAATGTTTACAACGTTTTAAGCGTAAAACTGGAAATCTGCAACAAACCAATTTTCCCAGTCTTGCCTTCAGTTGTAAATGCACAGCGGGAAATTCAATCGTTTTTAAAGAAAGGGCATATTCATTTTCCAGATGAAGTGGTTTTGGGGAAAGCTTTGGCACAAGTTTATAATACGCCCGAACCACAATCGCAGAAAATTTCACTCCCAAAAATTGACGTTGAAAAAATTAGAACTGTAATAGATTCTGCTTCCGAAGGATATCTTTCGCCCGAACAAACTGTCGATTTATTAGATGCTGCGGGAATTCCTCGAGTTCATGAAATAGTTGAAAATTCAAAAGAAAAACTACTGCAAGCTATGGGAACGATGGATTTCCCTGTCGTTATGAAAGTTGTTGGCCCGCTTCATAAATCGGATGCACAAGGCGTGGTTTTAAATATTGCCAATAAAGACGAAGCCGCCGAAACTTTTGATATGCTGATGAAAATCGATTCCGCCACAGCGGTAATGGTACAACCACAATTAGTGGGACTGGAACTGTTTGTAGGTGTTATAAAAGAACCTGGTTTCAACCACACTATTCTTTGCGGATTGGGTGGAATTTTCATCGAAGTGCTCAACGATGTTTCGGCAAGATTAAGCCCAATTTCTAAAAATGAAGCTGAAAAAATGGTACAGTCGCTCAGAGGGTATAAACTGATCAAAGGTGCCAGAGGACAAAAGGGTGCAAACGAAGAAATTTTTATAAAAATTATTCAACGACTTTCTGCATTGGTAGAAGCGGCACCAGAAATTATTGAAATGGATATCAATCCACTAATTGGCACACAACGAGCGATTACCGCTGTAGATGCGCGGATTCGGATTGGTTAAATAACGAAATTAATATAAAATTAGTAATAACTAAAAAATAGAAAAAGATGAAAGCACTAGTTTATTATGGCGATCATAATATCGCGTTAGAAGAAAGACCAAAACCAACAATCATTAAGCCAACAGATGTAATTGTGAAGGTTTTAAAAACAACCATTTGTGGTACAGATTTAGGTATTTACAAAGGCAAAAACCCTGAAATTGAAAGCGGGCGTATTCTTGGTCACGAAGGTGTTGGTATTATTGAAGAAATTGGAGACAGTGTTTCTCAGTTTAAAAAGGGAGATAAAGTTATAATTTCGTGCATTACCTCTTGTGGTTCCTGCGAATATTGCAAAAAACAATTGTATTCACATTGTAAAGATGGTGGGTGGATTTTAGGCTATATGATAGACGGCGTACAAGCGGAATATGTAAGAATTCCTCATGCTGATAATAGCCTGCACAAAATCCCTGAAAATATTGATGATGATATAGCTGTTTTATTAAGCGATATCCTGCCTACGGGGCACGAAATAGGCGTGCAATACGGAAATGTAAAACCCGGAGACGACATTGCTATAGTTGGTTCTGGCCCAGTTGGTATGTCTGTACTTTTAACGGCTCAGTTTTACTCTCCCGCTAAAATAATAATGATTGATTTAGATGACAACAGACTTAAGCTAGCCAAAGAATTAGGCGCAACACACACAATTAATTCTGGAACTGAAAATGTAGAAGAGGCCGTTAAAAAAATAGTTGGCGAAGAAGGTGTTGATGTGGCTATTGAAGCTGTTGGAATTCCGGAAACTTGGAATATTTGCCAAAATATTATAAAACCAGGAGCTCATATTGCCAATGTAGGCGTACACGGCAAAAAGGTAGATTTTGAAATTCAAAAACTGTGGATAAAAAATCTTACTATTACTACGGGTCTTGTTAACACAAACACTACCCCAATGTTATTAAAAGCGGTTTCTGCAAATAATATGGATTTAAAGAAAATGATTACCCATCATTTCCCGCTTTCAGAACTGGAGCATGCGTACAAAGTGTTCTTAAATGGTGCTGAAGAAAAAGCAATGAAGATTATTATTAATAATGATTAATTATTGCCTGTTGGCACCTATTGTACTTTTATATAGAAACCCTGAGCTGAAGCTCGGGGTTTTTTGTAAACCTTAATTTTTTTGAGGATTTTTTATTAGTAATTACCACAAAACGCTGAAAAACGGTACTTGAGATACTGCGAAAATAGCTGGATTTATTTATATTTGGTAGGCGGTCTGCAATTGCGGATTTATAAAATACATAAGTCATAACTTTGAGGACCTGCCGTATAAAAGAACATTACCACACATTTGAGAAAAACGCAATTTCATATAATAATCCTACTTTTTTGCATCATAATTAGTTGCAAAAAAACTTCAACGCCGAATGAATATCTGAACGTATTGAAAATTGAACAATCTGAATATCAACCTGATAAAAAACAACTCGTGAATTTAACTAAATTAAGGCGTGATTCTGTTCGGACTTCATCAAAAACACCAGAAGGAAAATCTTTAGAAATTTATATTGACACAATTTTTTATAATCATGACAACAAAATTGTTTTCCTTTCAATTACAAAAAAGGAGAATCCATTCGCACTGAACAACGACGGAATTACATACTCTGGCGAATGTTATATTGGAACTAAAAATAAGGAATCTAAAAAGATAAAAATACTCGACCAACTGAAATACGGTTCGACTTCTGCCGATAATGACGGATTTGAGAAAGTGCAAAAATCAAATCGGAATATCTATCTGACAGAAATGGAATTTATTGATAGTCGATTTAACATAAATGACAATCGATTTTGGACAAGTAATGTCTGGAATGGAAAATAAAAAACGTGTGGCAACATCGTGTAAAAATAATTGCTTGGTTCTAGCCTACTTGGATGTATGTATTTGAAATTGTCCGTGACGAACCAATATTTGCTTATACACGAAACGTGGGGCGTTAAAAATCAACCCAATGAACAAATTATTAACCCTTCCAAAGTATGTAATAATATTTGGAGTACCGCTTTTAATAATTGGATTGATGGTATTTATCTCGAAGGCGTCAATTTTTGCTTCTAATGCAAATAGCTTGTCAATTGCAATCACATTCGATTTATTACTCACAATGCCTTTTTTGTATTTTTTGCTAATTAGAAAAACCAATATTCCAAATACAACGGTCATTCCTTTTATAATAATTGGTGTTGTTGTCTCTTCATTGATACTTCCGAATGAAAATCAATTTTACTTAAATATTTTCAAGATTTGGATACTTCCAATTGTTGAACTAGCTATTCTCTCCTTTGTGATTTTTAAAGTTAGAAAAGGAATTAAACATTATAAATCTAGTAAAAAGGAATCGTTTGACTTTTTTACAACATTGAAAGATACTTGTTTTGAAATACTTCCAAAAGGTGCTGTAATTCCAGTAGTAACGGAAATTGCAGTTTTCTATTACGGCTTCATTTATTGGAAAAAAAGAAAATTAAAAAGCAATGAATTTACCTACCATAAAGACAGCGGAACTATAACAGTGTTGATTGCGATTCTCTTTATAGTTGGAGTTGAAACAGCCATATTGCATATTTTACTTATAAAATGGAGCAATACTGCTGCTTTGGTTTTGACTTTTTTGAGCCTATATTCTGGAATACAAATTTTTGGGTTTTTAAAATCAATGCTTAAAAGACCAATTTCAATTGAGAATGACCGTTTGTATCTTCGATATGGAATTATGACTGAATCTACAATTGATATAAAAAATATCGAGTCGATTGAACTTTCTTCAAAAGATTTTGAAGTCAATAATGATTCAAAAAAACTATCCATTTTGGGAACATTAGAGAGTCATAATATCATTATTCACCTAAAGGAAGAAAACACGCTAATTGGGCTTTATGGTGTAAAAAAGAAATACAAAAACTTAGCTATATACGTGGACGATAAGGTTGAATTTGTAAATCGAATAAATAACGCCTTACACAATGATAATCGTTCCGCAACTCCATAATTTTTATAAAACGAACCAAGATACGCCGCTGTACGTGGTTTCGTTTTTTGTTTAGACTTGAAATCAAACAAACTTTTAATCCTTGTCTAAGCAAAGTTTCCTAAATCGCCCAAACAACAGAAAGCAGCAAACCCAAAAACCCAACGAGTAATACTTTCCAAAAGACATTCGCCTTTTTTAATTCCATAAAGAAAAAAGCAACGCCAATAAATTTCAGAAATGCCAAGCCTAGAATAATTATGGCGACATATTTCAGATCGAGATTAGCTAAAACGGCGGTTAATATCGTAAGCGCTATTAAAAATATCCAAGTAATATTAAAACTTCTTTCCATCTTTAAAACAGTAAATAAATTATTGGGAAAAGCAACAGCCAAATCAAATCGCACATATGCCAAAAAGTAGCTCCAGATTCGAAATCTTCAATTTTTAGGGTTTCAGGTTTTTTACGGAGCGTTCTTGCCGATAGTGCCAAAATTACGATTCCCACAAGTACGTGAATCACGTGAAATAGGGTAAGCATCCAGTAATACCCAAAGAAATCATTATAGCCAATGGTAAGTCCAGCTTCTACTTTTTCGTAATATTCCACGCTTTTTAAAGCAAGAAACAGAAAACCGCCAAGCATAGTTAGATTTAAAAATAATCTGCTTTTACTGAAATTTCCTTTCTTCAGAAAATGTACAGATTGCGCCATACACCAACCACTACTAAGGAGAAAAACAGTGTTGATTGCACCGAAAGCAGTATTTAAATGCAAACGCGACTCGTGAAAAAGCTCTGGTTCAGCCCTTGCGTTAAATGCCATAAAAACCAAGGCAATTCCGAAAGTAACGAGTTCGAGGTAAATAACGATCCACATCAATATTCCGCCCGGCGGATAAAAAACATTTTTATAATCTATTTTAAGAGTATTGGCCATATCAACTTTGGTGTTTTATTTTGTCGTAAAGTTTTACCAGCGACTGCAGCAATTCCACTGGCGTTGTTAGTATTTGGAAATGATTTTGCCCAAACATTTGTGGTAAATAGTATTTCGCCTCTCCTTCAATCGCCAAGGCATACGAATTTATCTTGCGTTGGTTCAATTCACGAAGCGCCTGTTTTACGTCGTTGATGCCGTATTTGCCTTCGTATTTATCGTAATCGTTGGGTTTACCATCTGAAATAAGGATAACCCATTTGTTTTTTGTGTCGCGCTTTTCCAGCAAAGCGCCCGAATGTCTAAGCGCGGTTCCAATACGTGTGTAACCACTTGGCTGCAATGCGCCTACTTTGTGTTTTGCTTTTTGCCAAGGTTCATCAAAATCTTTTAAACTTAGATAGGTACTGTGATTTCTGGTTTTGGAGAAAAAACCTGCAATTGAAAAATCTACATTGAATTCTTCGAGAATTTCCCCAAAAATGATGGAAACCTGCTTTTCAACGTCAATCACTCTGTTGCCATCTGCATAGCCATCGCTGGACAAACTGCTGTCTAAAAGCATTAATATTGAAAGATCTTTTTCCTTTTTCCGGTTGGAGAGATAAATATTTTCCGAAGGTGTGTGCCCCGTGTGAACGTCTACATACAAATCTGTTAAGGCGTCGAGATCAAATTCCTCGCCTTGCACTTGGCGGCGTTGCTGCCGGTATTTATTGTTTACTGAAGTTAGCATTTTCCGCAAACCCATTAAGGTTGAAGCGTGTTCGTGGAGCGTGTTTTTGTAATATGCTGTATCAATTTCGGTTTCTGACTTTGGATATAGTTTGCAAAAATCGGGTTTATAAGCTCGTTTTGAATAATCCCATTCGTCGTATAAAACGTGAGGATCGTTGTTTTCAATTTCGGCACTTTCAGAAATTGTGGTATTTTCAATAAATTCTGCTTGATAAATAGAATGTGTAGGATCGTCAACCCGCACAGTATGTTTCATATTTAAATCTTCAAGCGCATTTGCGTGATCGTCTAATTCATCATCGCCATCAAAATCGCGCCAGCCGCCCTCCCACTCTTCGGCGGTTTCAGCCTTTTCAAAATTGTGGGTGAGCATATAATCTTCCTGCGCTTTTTTATCAACTTCAATAGATTTTATTTCTTCCACTGCATTGGCTTTCAGAATAGTATTTATTTCCTGTTCGATGGCAGTTTTTACTTTTTCTGAAATATTCTGAAGCACTTTTTTCTTTGGCACTTCGGGAGAATTCTCCATCCATTTTCCATAAATAAAAGAATAATCCACTGGATTTTTTTCCGAAGCATCCTTTTCAAAAGCAAGTTTTAATTCAGAATAAATACCTTCCGTTCCTGGGAATTGTAGAAACATTTCCTTTAGGATTTTTTTGGAATTTTCAATTGAAATTTGCTGCGCTTCTTCTAAAGTATGTTCCTCACCCAATTCATAATTAAGCTGAAAACTTTTCTGAATTGAAAGGTATAGCGTTCTAAAAATATAGAAGCCTAGATTTTCATCCTCTGTTTCAAATTCTGTAAAGCGTTCGGGTAAAAAGAAGTTATTGTTTTTGTAACCGCCTTCGCGTTCGGCTTCAAAAATTTCTATGGGATTACCAGTAACGGCGCGAGCTACCAGAGTAAGCCGTGGTTTTATTTCGGACAACTTAACGGTGTGCGCTATTGCTTCCTTCGCATTTTTTTTTCTGCGTTTTAGGAATTTTGCAACCTTTGAAAAGATAAACTCATCGGGTTCGAACATGGCTTTGGATTAAATCATCAAATCGCACAAATCTGTGAGGGCTTGGGTTATTTCAAGATCGTCTGTTAAGGGTTCAACTATCGCTACTTTCACAGATAGACGTTTTGGCAAGCCGCTATTTATAAGCATTGCGGCATCGACCAACAAACGTGTTGAAACAGTTTCTGTCAATCCCAATTCGGTGAGATTCCTGATTTTGTGAGCTATATTCACTAGTTTTTTTGAAGTGTCGTGATCTAAACCCGTTTCATTTTCTACTATTTCAGTTTCGTCCTTCGCACTGGGATACTGAAAGGAAAGTGCCACAAATCGTTGCCGTGTGGAAGGTTTCAGCTCCTTAAATCCTTTTTGATAGCCTGGATTAAAGGAAGCGACCAACATAAAATCTGGATGCGCTTTCACTGTTATTCCAAGTTTGTCTATATAAAGTTCCTTTCTATGATCGGTAAGTGAATGTATTGCAACTACTACGTCTGGGCGCGCTTCGGCAATTTCATCTAAATAGAGGATAGCGCCTTCTTTTACGGCCTTTGTAAGCGGTCCATCAACCCAAATAGTTTCGGCACCTTTAATAATATAGCGGCCAATAAGATCTGTGGAAGAGGTTTCTTCATGGCAGGAAACCGTAATTAATGACTGGTTGAATTGATGCGCCATAAAATCTACAAAACGCGTTTTTCCTGTGCCTGTGGGGCCTTTCAAAAGTATTGGCAATTTATTTTTATAGGCGTGTTCAAAAACCTCAACTTCCCGATGAATAGGTTTGTAGAAGGGAATACTTCTTTTTTCTGAAACTTCTTCCAAAGCCATTTTAATGGTATCTGTGGTTGGCATAATTCTTTATTTTAAATTAGTCGTGTCCGACTAAGATGTAAGACCGCTTCGCTGAAAGACGTAAGACATAAGACTTGATTCTTTCTAGGAAGACAATAAGGTTAAATTGATTAAGCATACGTTTTAGTTGTTAAATCTCAATAGTGATTTGACTGAACAGAATTTTGTAATATTTTAATTAGACACACATGATTTTAATTTCAAACGAAAAAACAAAAGGCCTAAACTCGGTTCTTTTAGAGGAAATATTTTCAGTTTTAATGAAGTTATACTTCCCTCAATTTTAGGTATAAGAGCGTAACCTAATTCAGACCTTTATACTGTTTTAATTAGTCGTTTTCAATAATTTCTAAGGCTTCGTCTGTTGGACGGCCGTGTTTAAAAAAGTCTATTATATACATAACTATTCCGATGGCAAATAGACTTGCGCAAAGTAATAATACCACGAAATGGATACTTACTTCTTTTTGTACTGCCATAAATTCCAGGCCGTATTTTCTTTCCAGATATACTTGTGCAACGCCTGCTACTCCAAAGGCCATCGTCATCCCGATCATCCCGATATTGGTAGTCCAAAAGGCTATGCGCCCGCGAGCTCCGTCGTATAATTTACGTCCTGTCATATTTGGTAAACTGTAACTTATAATTGCAAAAACAATCATTGCGTAGGCACCCCAAAAAGCTAAGTGAGCGTGCATTGCGGTTACCAATGTTCCGTGAGTGTATAAGTTAGTTTGTGGCAAAGTGTGTGCGAAACCTAATAATCCTGCGCCAACAAAAGAAACTATAGCAGCGCCAAGCGTCCAGAATAAGGCAATTTTATTGGGGTGTTTCTTTTCACCTTTACGATACATATTTACTGCGAAAAGCGCCATCGCTAAGAAAGCCAGAGGTTCTAGTGCAGAGAAAATTCCACCTACTATTAACCAAATTTTATTTACTCCTATATAGTAATAATGGTGACCCGTACCAAGAACTCCCGAAAGGAAAGTAAGCCCCACAATTACATAAAGCCATTTTTCAATAACCTCGCGGTCCACGCCTGTAAGTTTAATTAATAGGAAGGCAAGAATACCACCCATAATAAGTTCCCAAACACCTTCAACCCAAAGGTGAACAACCCACCAGCGGAAAAAACTATCTGTTACTTGGCTGTCAAACGGTAACATTCCGGGTATATAGAGTAATGCTGCAAACACTAGCCCCATTGTAAGAACTAAGGACGTTGTAGTTTTTCTTTTTCCTTTAAAAAGTGTTAACAGTATGAGCGCTAAAAACAGTAATACGTTGGCCACAACTAGGTAATCTAATTGATGTGGAATTTCCAAAAACTTTCGTCCTTCCCATACATTGAAGTGAAAACCAATAATAGCGGCAACGCCTACCAATGCAAGGGAAATCAATTGAACGTAAGCTAGTTTTACGCTTACAAGTTCGCGTTGTGCTTCTTCGGGAATAATGTAGTAAGCGGCTCCCATAAAACCAGAGAGCAACCAAACCACAAGTAAGTTTGTATGAACGGCGCGTGCGGTGTTAAAGGGTATAAATTCGTGCAAGCCGTCCATTCCGATGCGTGCAAAACCCATAATAAATCCGTAAACTATTTGGAGTGTTAGGAGCAGCATCGAGAGGGCAAAAAACCAATATGCTACTTTTTGAGATTTATATTTCATAATACTAATTTTCTGATTGGTTATTAAGTAGTTGTTTGTCTTTTGCTAATGGCGATACAATTCGCTCGAAGCCGTTTAGGTCTATTTCGCCTATCCAATTAAAGAAGGCAATAACGTCATCTGCTTCTTCGGAAGTAAAGCCATAGGCGACCATTTTACGGCCGTTTGGTTCCCACGGAACGGGAGACATAAGGATTGCTTTAATGAGGCCTTCACCTCTTCGTTCAACAACTTTTGTAAGTTCGGGCGCATAATAGGCACCTTCGCCAAGAATGGTATGGCAGCCCATACAGTTGTTTTGTTCCCAGATAACTTTTCCTCGCACTACTTGAGGTGTAATGTTTTCATAGTTGGTTTGATCTTGCCCATCACTGAAGGAATAAATGGTAAGACCAATAAAAATCAAAAAGGTTACGAACGTCCCTATCAGGAAAAATGCCCGCGCTTGTTGTTTGGATAGCATATTGGTTGGTTTTAAATTATGTATTTAAGACTTTTTAATCTTAATAGCAAATTAAAAACAAACAGTGAAAATTTAATATGACGGTTATCATATTAAGTGAAGTTTTTAAAAGTGCTTATATTAACTTGCAGCTAATACACTTAAGAATACGGATAACCGAACTGATTGAATTTTATAATAGAACTTTTTTGGTAAATTGCGAAAATATAATAGCTGTAATTAAAATGAACATCCTCAAAGCATTCTTATTTACTGCTCTTTTGATTGGTCTCGAACTCATTATAAGTTTTTCCATTGGATATTTAATTGACACAGGTAATTTCGACTTAAGCTCTATAAGACACTATATTGGTATTATTGGAATAGTTCCTTACGTTCTTTCATTTTCAATTATCTTATTCCTAATTTTTAAAATGAAATTACAATGGAAGAAAGGAATTGAAAAAGTAAAAAACATTGAAGGTAATATTATTATATATCTATTTATTTTAAGTGTAGGGCTCTTCTTTTATGACAGACCATCTTTTGATTTCACAAGAATATTAGATACAATCAATAATGTTTCAATTGAGCCATACGTACAGAAAGAATGGAATATTATAACATTGTTCTATAAGTCAATTTCTGTCCTAATTGTCGCACCAATTTTTGAGGAACTATTTTTTCGAAAATATATGTTCGTCGAACTAAAAAAAAAACATTCACACAACATATCGATTCTGATTTCAAGTATTTGCTTTGCATTAATCCATCTTCCTAGTTATAGAAATCTAATTCCAACTTTTCTTTTCGGTGTTTTTTGTTGTATAATTTATACAAAAACAAGGAATATTATTTACCCAATATTTTTGCACTTCCTTTTAAATCTAACTTGGATAATTTCAATTACGTACGGAGAAAAATACTATCAATGGATATTTGGACTACAGTTTAATATAATTTATTGGAGTATGGTTATTTCTGGGATTGTAGTTGTAATATTTGGATTAAGAAAAATAAATAAAGCTAAAATTGATAACCGTTGCACAACCTCATAGTTTTTAAAACCCGAACTCATATAAGCCGCTATAAGCGGCTTTATTTTTTGTTAAGGCTTGAATAATGTACTATATTCAAAACCCCTACCCAATCTCCAACTGATCCTCCCGTACCCGCAATATCTCCACTCTAGCAACCTCCAAATCCTTTTCAAATTGCGTCTTATTGCCTAAAATGTAATTTGCCGCTAAGTCGTGGTAATGCGCAATGCCATCCAGAAGATTATTACTGAATTTTTCCCAAGATTTAAAATCGCGTGTAGATGGCGAAGTAGCGCGTTCTATTTCCTTTTTTAGGATATCTATATAAAGTCTGAGCTCCGTTACAAATAGTGATGCTCGATTGGGGTTTTGTACAATATCTTTTCGACCATAAATATGATCGGTCATTTCGCGAAGACTGGTGGTTTTTGAGAAATTTACAATGTTCGGCCCCGGGCAAATAGTTACGGCTGTTAGTTTTTTCAAAAAAGGAACCTCATAACTTGCAGGTCCCGCATTGCTCAAACCTATGCAAAGACATTCTTTACTTAGCACATCGTCTACTTGCATATCGTATTCTTGTTTGGAGATATCTAAGGTTTTTAACTGCTCCAATTTTAGTTTTTGATATTTGGTGGAAGCAGTACAAATAGGTGTTTTAGTGAATTCCGTATTCGATTCCAACAACTTTTCGGTACACGGGCTTCCGGGTTTGTTTTTATTAATTCTTCCTAAGCGCTCTTTTTCTGCAGTGGTACCTTTTAAGTAATTAAATTCAACTCCCAGCGGCGAGGCTTTGCTTCGCACCACATCGTTTTCTTTGGAATTCGCCAATAGTTGCAATGTGTTTTTATCTACCGTTGTGGCTTCCGGACATAGTAAAAACGGAGTGCCCCAACCAGTGCCGTCTACTTCATAATAATCTTGTAGTAATTTGTCTTCTTCGCTGGTTCCTATCCCGCCCTGAACTGTTATTCTTATTGGGTGCGGTTTGTCGAAGCCAGACTTTCCTTTTGCTGTAATCGCGGGATTATAAAGTTCAAAAAGGCTATCCTGCAATTCCTGCTTTTTCTCTTTAAATTCTTGAAGAATTGGTCCCATTAGCAAACCTTGAGTTGCAAAAACGTGTCCGCCACAATTTAGGCCAGATTCAATTCTAAATTCGCTAACCCAGATTCCTTTTTTCGCCAAATATTTTCCTTGAATTAATGCGGAACGGTAATCGCTCACTTTAATAATTACTTTTTTACGAAAACCGCCCAATTCATACGCATCAAAAGCTGAAAAGCCTTCCATATAGTTATAAAGACGCGGATTCATTCCTGCGGAAAGAACCACGGAAGAATTGCTTAATTCACAGTCTGCATAGCCTTTTAAAGCCGTAACGGCATCAGAACCATTCTCTATGGGTTGTTTGTTTTTATCTAATTGTTCCTTGTCTACCTTGGTCATAATATTGACTTCGATGGAACCGGGAACAAGACTTTCACGCAACAATTTTTCAGCAATTTCTATTTCTGTGGCATCCGAAAGTGAAAACCATTCGTGATATTTTTCCTTCAGCAGACTACTGTCTGGAAGCATTTCAAAATATTTTGCGATATCTGAACCCGTTTCAAAAGCAGAAGTTTTCAGTTTCTCCATTTTGGAAGTCACGATGCGCTGCATCAAATTTAGGTAGTCTGTTATGCGCCGTGCCCGAGAATCTTCTTCCTTTGGGGAAATAGGCACATAGGTCTCGTTATTTTGCTGGTAGTAATATTTCCGCATTACTTCTATTAAATTGTCTTCAATAATGGAAAGTGTAGAATTTATTCCAAAATGAGCAACTTTTATAGGCGAATCTATTGTGAAAGCGATTCCCATTACGGGAATATGAAAACTGTGCGGGCTTGTAATCTGCATTTGAATGGAATTTAGATTGAAAAGCCGTAAAGGAAAGAAAACTAATAGCCCTATTTTATGACGGAAATCATAAATAATACTTTTTGCTCTTTAAAGTGAATTTGTAATGTTTTTCGAAAACTTTAAATTATTGAATAACAAAATAGAAGATTATTGATGGAGATACTGTGAGTTGGTTTTTATGTTATATTTGGAGGTAGACTATTAAAGATATGATGTATATAAATATTAAAAAGATATTTATATACATGTTGGCAACGCCGAAAGAATTAACTTTACGAAAATTAGAAACTTAATGTCAAAAACCAATCAGCTTATATTACTTCTAGATTCTCTAGATAAAAAAGAATTCGATAAAATTGTAAAAATATATTTACAAAAAGAATACGGATTTAAAAAAGTTGTTTTTACTGATGGTAAAGATGATGTTGGTCTTGACATAAGAGTATTTGATTTTGAAGGACAAAATATCCAGTATCAATTAACTGTACAAAAGTCAAAAAGTCAAAGTGAAATGTACTCCTTTACTAAAAAGGTTATTGAAGATGTTGAAAAAGCAAAAATTAATGTTTCTGAATTTGACTCAAAAGACAAATTAATATTCTTTTATTCCAAAAAATTAACAAATAAAAAAATTAGAACTTTACAAGGAACTGCGTTTAAGGAGCATTCAATCAATCTTGAAATTATAGATGCAAATCGTATCGCTGAAGAAGCTGAGAATATAATTGAAATTCAGTCGGAACTTTATAAAATTAATGAATTAGACAAATTTAAAGTTGACAATAGTTCTTTTGACAATAATCTACTTTATGATCTCTTATCATTTGGAAAACCTACGGAGTTTAAAACACAGATTATTGATTCATTTGTGTTGCAACTTTTTTTTAAAGGCGAAAATCTTGGCAAAGATGAAGTAAAAGAAGCTTGTGAAAATCAATTTCAAGTAAAGGAAAATAACGTGTTTTACGATAAATTATTAAATAGATTTTTGTCCGAAAAAAGAATTAAAAAAGACAAATCTCAAGGGAGTTATAGTTTGACAATTGAGGAAAAAAATAGATTGGATTCGAGAAACAAAGAATTTGAATTAGAAAAAAAATTGTTCATTCAAAACATTAATGACATTCTTATCAAATATAATCAAGAACAAGAAATTGACAATTATATTATCCAACTAAAACAACTATATATAGATAATTTCAATTCAGATTTATCTGATGCTTTAAAAAATGACGAGGAATACCACATATTTAGTATTTGTAGAGAATTCCTTAAATTCATTGAAAGTAAACTTAAAAGCAAAAGTAAATCTAAAGAATTATCCAAGGAACTTTTAAAATTTTGTATCGATAACAAATTCGTGCAAAAAATTGCTGCTAGTAAAGTTTATTGTAGTAGAATAGACAATACACGTCTTGAAACATATCTAAATAACAAAAAGAAAATATTTATTGATACAGCTGTTGGTTTA
This sequence comes from Aequorivita sp. IT1183, assembly GCF_058068265.1. Classification (NCBI taxonomy): domain Bacteria; kingdom Pseudomonadati; phylum Bacteroidota; class Flavobacteriia; order Flavobacteriales; family Flavobacteriaceae; genus Aequorivita; species Aequorivita sp. IT1183. The sequence continues at coordinate 310,469 of NZ_JBYRHS010000002.1, forward strand.
AATAGTCTGTGTTATTACTATAATCCTAAATTAGAGTATAAAAACTACTTTTATAGAGCTACAAAAAATTTAATTGAGTTTGCAAAAAGTGAAAATATCAAACTCTATATTTCTGAAAGATATATTTGGGAGATGCAAAATCATATAAATGACGCATTTAATTTAATCCCTTTTACACTAATACCTCAGTTTGAAAACCTTGGCTCATCACGAAATATCTTCTATAATTTTTATTATTTCTTAAAGACTTCGGATAATATTGGCGGCGATATCGGTTTTAGAGATTTTCTTGAAAAATTTGGATTTAAAGAACGGAGTGGCTATAAGTCATTTCATTCTATAATTCTCAATTCACTTTCTCAAATTCAAATTGAAGAACAGAGAATAGAAAAGGAATATGACATTGAAGAAGCCAATAAAATATTTGGCGATTCATTACTAAAACTTTATAAACAAAAATCAAATTTTACCCGAAATAATGATAGTATCATGTTGGAATACCTTGCTGATGATGATGTGCAAACCCATCCTCTAGAACCTGTTTTCCTTACTTGGGATAGAACCTTTTTTGAAACTCACGTTGCTTATAATAAAAAATTTCCTAATTCTCAAGATTGGTTAATGCTATCGCCTAACAAATTGGTTGATGTATATAGTATCTTAAAATTTTCGATAAACTCTGAAACAGTTACGGAAAATTTATTAGCATTAATTTCAGATGATATAATTCAAAACACTTATTCTCTTGTTGACACCTTATCAATTATTTTAAACCCAAATGATGACGTAGGTTTAGAATACACAACGAGATTATCTGAGATAAGAGAATCAGAAATTAATAAATTAAATTCAGAAGATGTAACGAGACCTGAAAATTTTGAAGGAGAAGCTGTAATTGATGATATATTCTTTAAACTAACATCACATTATAAAGATTCTGAAAGTAAACTAAATGATTTTAAAAACTTATTTACTCAAAAAGACTATATGGATAAAGTAATAAAATTATTAGTTCAAACAATAGCAGATTTTTATAAAAATAAATTTTTGGATAATAATATCGTCTCTGAATTTGACAAATTAATAGAAACTGCGAATAAAGAAGAATAAAAGTACAGTTGGCAACCCAGTGTTTAAGTTCTGGCTTGGCTATTATCTAATGGTAAATCTTACGTATTTCTCAAAGTCAGTTTTTATTTGGAAAGATTTGTGCCGTAACACGCCACAGTTCAAATACATAAACGTTATCCCCTTTAAAAATCTTTCCGCTTAGCAATTCTCCAAATAAAGAAAGTAGGTAATAATACCCAAACGAACAGCATTCCCAAGGAGATTAACAAGCCGAAACTTGTACCAAAGAATTTTTGGAAAACTGCGCCGGTATAGCCCAAAAGTGCTGAAATGTCAAGTTTTAAAAGTATCAATACGCGCGATAAATCTATTGGGTTTAACATTGTAGCCAGCAACGAAAATTTATCTAACGGATATTCTTCAAAATACAGTAACGACATTAAAAAGATACCGTCATAAATTACCGCCAAAAAGAGCCAAAGCAGAATGGCGTAACCAAAACCTTTGATTTTATTTTCGTTGGAAAGTGCAATCACAAAAGCCAGTGCCGTAAAAATAAAGGTGAGAAAAGCACCAGTTACCAGTAAAAGTGAGAAATCCCAAATGGCACTACTATTAAAAACTCCGTAAAAAATAAATGGTAAGCCTAAACCAATAATCAAACTCATTGTTAAGGAAGTTGCGACCCCGAAATATTGCCCCAAAAAAATGGAACTTCGTTTTACGGGTTGTGCTAAGAGCAGTTCGGTGAATTCGCGGGAATTGTAATAATACATTACCCCAAAAATGGTTCCGATTAATGGCACTAATATGATGATAACATTCATCAATGTTATTACTGCTTTTGAAAGGTCGTTGTTTAAAAACAAAAGCACAACGCCAAGCAATAAATAGAATAGAAAATAGACGTAGCTCCAACGGCTGCGCATTAAATCGTAAAAACTGTATTTTAATATCTTAAGCATAACTTGCGGATAAAATGGAGGCTATTGCGTGTTCAAAATCGGGTTGTTCGGTCTTAGATTTCAGTTCGGGAATAGTGCCTTTGAAGTAAATTTTCCCTTCCAAAAGGAAAACAATTTCATCTGCAATTTCTTCCACAAAACTCAAAATATGCGAGGTTACGAGAATGGTTTTTCCTTTTTCTTTTTCGGAAAAGATTAAATTCTTTAACCGTAAATGTGAAATTGGATCTAAGCCACTCGTGGGTTCATCGAGGATTATCAATGGGCTGTCAAACATAAAAGCAAGCACTAAATTCACCTTTTGTTTTGTTCCCCCAGAAAGGTTTACCAATCTTTTATTCAAGAATGGTTGCAACTTAAAAAGCTCTATTAGCTCTTCGTCCTTAGTTGCTTCGGAAGCTCTTAAGTCTTTGATCATATCAATGAGCTCATTCACTTTCAAGTTTCCGGGAAAGTTGGCTATTTGCGGCAGATAATCGATCTTTTCGCGGTATTTAAAATTATTCTTTAATGATTTCTCATTGATGAAAATTTCACCCGAATCTGGCAATACCATCCCGAGAATAGCCTTTATAAGCGTGGTTTTTCCTGAACCGTTTGGTCCGAGAATCGAGAAAATACCGCCTTCTTTTATGGAAAGATCGATGCCCTGAAGCACTTCATTCCTTCCAAATTTTTTATATAAATCCTTAATTTCTATCATGGCGTATAAGTTTCATTCTTGGATTTTCATCCATCAAGTCGTCTGGGGTAAATACTGGGGAAACCTTTTCAGAAAAATCTATAATATCTATAAACAGACTTCGCATTAAAATTATGGTTTCTGGAGTGCGGTTCACTATATATGAAAAGAGCTTTACAGGACGGTAAGCTACATCGCCAATTCCGTTTTTGTCTAGGTCGTAACCCGTGTAAGTACTCCAATAATTATTGTTGAATTTATTGTCGTTGATACGTCCCTTATACGAAATATCGAATGAGTTGTATAAAAAGTTATTATCTATAATGTGGTTTTCGTAGCAGGCACCTTTCACCTTTATTGCATACCCATTGTTTGTAAAATCGTTGTTGGAGTAGTCCAAACGGTTGCTGCCTTCAACAGTTATACCCACCGTATTTTCGAAAAATAAATTGTTTTTAATATTGGCGTCGTTTACTTCTTTCAACAGTAAACCATAAGCTGCGGTACCCCAGTTTTTCTTAATAACATTGTTTTCAACTTCCATAAATTTTGAAAACATTAATGCAATTCCGGCGCCGTTGGTTTCAAAAACATTGTTGATTACATAATTATTATTGCTAAACATAAAATGAAGCCCGTAACGCACATTGTTTTTACTTAAATTATCTTGGATGGTTATATTGTCTGAAAATTCGAGGTATATACCATCGCGAACATTTTGCACGTCGTTGCCACGAACTTCCACATTTTTACAATACCAAAGATGAATAGCGTTTCCTGAATTGAATTCGGTTACAGCTTCTCCCCTCACTTTGTTGTTTAGTACTTTTCCGTGACTGGCTTTTTGAAGATAAATGCCGAAGAAAAGTTTTTCGAGCTCTAAATTTTGAATGGTGAAACCAGAGCTGTTCACCACGCGAACCGAAGCGTAATCTGTGGTATAACTCAGTCCTACATTAATAATCTTAAAGCCATCGAGCGTAACATTATCTGCGCCGATGGTGATTATTTCTCCTTTCTTTTCGCCATCAATAGTGGGAAGGTTTTCACCAATAAGAGTGATGCCTTTGTTAATTTTTATATTGGCTTCTTTGTAAATGCCTTTTTTTACCAAAACAGTATCGCCTTCTTCAGCTTGAAGAACAGCTTCCTGAATTGATTTTACAGGGCAGGTAGCACAAACCGTAATGGTTTTTGACCACACGTTTGTAATGGACAACAAGCCAATTAAGAGGAATAATATATAGAATTTGTTTTTCAAAATGGAGTTTAATTATTCAATACGAAGTCATTCTCTTGCGAGTAGATTTAAAAAAATTGAAGATACAGAATTTAAAGAAGTTTCAAGAATTTTGAAATTTTTGAAAATCGGTTAGATTTCGAGTTTAATAAAAAAGACTTCAGCAAATTTTGGAGGCTGTTTAGCTATTCTGAAACTGCCGAAGCCATTTTTCAATTTTATAATTTTAAATAATCTTGGAGTTCTTCCCAAGTGTAAATCTTACCCGTAAATTTTTCTTGTGCTTTTTGTCCCGCTTCTGCGTTTTGAAAAGCCGAAAGGTTTGCTCCCATTGGGCTTTGTAGTTTTTCACTAACCAAATATGAAGCTTTTGTAGCATCAATCAACTCACCTGGCTGGTGAAAATCTGCTGCTAAATAGTGCGTCATTTCTGTACTTTTAAACTCATCCTGTAACGAATGAACCATACATTCAATGGCATCATATTTATAAGATTTGCCCTTTGCTGTCACCACTTGTGAGGCGTGCTGTCTATCTACTATAGTCATATTGCAATAATGACAAGCATCTGAGCCGTAATTAATGGGCTGTGGGTTTACATTGCAGGCTGCAAACAAAACTGAAACAAGTAATAATTGTATGATTTTCATAATTTCAAAAATTTAAAGGTTTACCCCTTTCGTCTTAATAAAACGTTATCAACGTTTTATTAAAAACACCTTCCCCATAAAAAGGGGAAGGAGCTTAATTTAGGCTTTAATTTTTTTATATTCTTTTTTTCCAACAAAGAAGGCAACAACGGTAAGCATCATTCCAAAGAATATCATATAAGCTCCGGTTCCTGGCCATGAATCAACATCAAAATTCAACATTTTTTGATAGCCTATTAGCGGTGGTTTATACGTCATTGGGGTGCCGTCAAGGTTTTCTAATTTCATAATAGCTTTTGGGTCAAGATCAGTTCCGTAATCTAGTAGCCATAGGTTAAAATCGTACATTCCCATTATTCCGAGAACAGACATTAACACAAACCAGCCAAGAAACCATTTGTAACTTACTTTGCCAAAGAAACCTAGAATTCCGATAATCACTCCAAGCGCCACCATTAAACCAATCACTTTTGGAAATACACTAAACTCCCACATATCTTCCACTTTAGGTATTGTTTTCATCCCAATATAATGGTTAAGCCCGTCTATGTTTTGAATGTCAAATTCTTCAACGCCTTGTATTCCTTCAATATAAATATCCATTCCCAGCGGGTCTGGATATTGGGGTGCACCGAGCATAATATTCCACAATGGGAATTTAAAAAGGCCCAATAGTAGCAAGGAGCCAATTATCATTATAATTCCTGCTTTTTTCATTTTATATGAGATTTGAGATGTGAGACTTGAGATACTAGAAATATATGTTTAAGAGTTTAGGTCTCACTTCTAAAGTCTAAAATCTAACGTTTTTAATAAAGACGGGGGAAATCAACAACCCCCGTCTCTAATGAAAATACTATCCATCACTAATCCAGTATTTTCACAACTAAAAACATCTTATTAATCTTCGCCTAGACCCCAAGACAATTCGATTTTCGAATCTGCTGGGCTTACACGTACATATCCTTGCATTTCTTGGTGAAGTGCAGAACAGAAATCTGTACAATAGAATGGCCATACTCCTACTTGCTTTGGCTCCCAAAGTAAAGTCTCTGTAGCTCCTGGCATAATAAGCAATTCAGCATTATTAGCACCAATTACTGCGAAACCGTGTGGTACATCAAAGTCTTGTTCGTGGTTTGTAATGTGGAAGTAAACTTTGTCTCCTACTTTTACGCCTTCAATGTTATCTGGGTTAAAGTGGCTACGGATCATATTCATATAAATATGAACATCTTTCCCATTGCGCTCTACTCTAACATCGCTGTCTTGAAGAACGGCATACTTGTGTTTGTTTTCAGCAAGTTTAAAGATCTTTCTAGATTTTGGCGCAACCAATTCCGCAGGAATAGCAGCTGCATAGTGAGGCTCACCAATGGTTGGGAAATCTAACAACAGTTCCATTTTATCGCCAGTAATATCGAATAACTGAGCAGACTGTGTAAGTTCCGGACCTGTTGGTAAGTATCTGTCTTTTGTAATCTTGTTTAGGGCTACAAAGTATTTACCGAATGGCTTACGTGAGTTTCCTCCGGGAATCATACCGTGACCTACAGAGTAAAACACTGGCTGACGATCTAAAACTTCCCAAGTTCCTACTTTCCATTTTACAACTTCTGAAGAGATAAAGAATGTAGTATACGCATTTCCTTTTCCGTCAAATTCTGTATGAAGTGGTCCTAAACCTGGTTGTTTAACAACACCAGCAAGAATATCCTCAAATTTCAAGATTGGAATTCCGTAAGCTTCTCCGTCAAATTTCTTGTTTTTAATAGCATCAAGCATTTTGGTGAAACTGTGAACAGTTAAATCTGCTGAAAGTTTTCCGTTACCGATGATGTATTCACCTGTTGGGTCTACGTCACAACCGTGTGGAGATTTTGGAGTGGGTAAGAAATATACAGCTCCCGGAACATCCATTGGGTTCACTGTAAGAACTTCTTTTATCATAGTAGAAGTAGCAGTATGAGTGTCTTCATCTAAAATGTTATGTGCGTAATTAGCAGGAACTTTTGTTCCGCCACCGTTGTTTACGTACTCTTCTATTACTTTCCAGTTTACTGCAGCAATAAAATCTTTATCGTTTTGTGAAGCGTTAACTTCTAAAAGCGTGTGGGCTTCTTCAGTATTATAGGTGGTAAAGAAGAACCATCCGTGACTTTTATCGCGTCCAGGGTGAGAAAGGTCGTAGTTAAATCCTGGCATCATTAGCTGGAATTTAATCCCCATTCTTCCTGTTTCTTGATCAACTTTAATGAAAGTTAAAGCTCCTTTAAAGTTCCCTTTGTAGTCCTTAATAGACATATCTTTCTGTGGAACCGGTACAGAGAAACGAGTTCCCGCTACCACATACTCGGTATTTTCAGTAATAAAAGATGAACTGTGGTTACCTGCACTGTTTGGAATTTCAATAATTTCTTCAGTTTTGAAGCTTTCCAAACCAATACGTGCAATTCTAGGCGTGTTATTACCATTAATAAATATCCAACGCCCATCTAAAACACCGTTTGTTTGTGAAATATCTGGGTGGTGAGAATCGTCCCAAGGCACAAAGCCGTAAGATGTGTTTAGCATCGGTTTTGTTTCTTCAGAATATCCCCAACCATTTTCTGGGTTTTGTGAGAATACCGGAAGAACTTTAAGAAGACGTCCTGAAGGCAAACCGTAAACAGCTAACTGCCCACTAAATCCACCCGACATAAATGCATACATTTCGTCGTGATCGCCTGGAGCTACATATACTCTCTCTGCAGCGTTGGTTGCAAGACCACCTTGGCCTTTGCTTCCTTTTCTGTCATTTCCATTATTACAGCCAACTAATGCAGTAGCGATAACAAGAAAAAATAAAATATTAATTGATTTTTTCATTATTTTATTATTTAAATTAAAATGATTTATAATTAGTTAGCTGGCAATATTACTTTATCTACTACGTGAACAATTCCATTTCCTGCAGGTACGCTTGCTAAAATTTTAGCGCCGCCAACAAATACATCGTCTCCGTTTACTTCTACTGTGGCATCTTCACCACTTGCTTGCCCTACTCTTTTGAATTTTTTCAAAAAATCTTTTGAATAGTTACCTGGCGTTACGTGATGTTTAAGAATGTAAGCTAACTTTTCTTTGTTTTCTGGCTTCAACAATTCTTCTACAGTTCCGGCTGGCAAGGCATCAAATGCCGCATTTGTGGGTGCAAAGACCATTAATGGCCCCGCATTAACTAGAGAGTTTTCCAATCCCGCTGCTTGCACGGCTGCTACCAAGGTGGTATGGTCTGGTGACCCAATTGCAATCTGAAGCAAGTTTGGTGCTGACTCATCATCTTCAATAAACGCCTGTCCTTGGTTACTAGAAGAGACATCGCTTTTAGTGGAACTCTCTGCAGTAGCTCCAGTTTCGGTAGTTGTTTCATTTTTACAAGCTGAAAACAGAAGTAATGCAGTTGAAACAAAGAGAAGTTTAAGGATTGTTTTCATTTTCGGTTTGGTTTTAAACCCTTGCAGAAATAGGTTTTCTGCAAGGGTGGTTTGGTTGTTTAAGTATATTATAGGGTTCTAAAATATTCCAATACTTGTCTGGCTTCTTCCTCGGTAAGGTGTTGATTAGCCATTGGGGAGCCGTTAAATTCCATCAAAAGTGCTTTTGCAAGCGGATCTTTTTGTGTCATTTCTTCAGGGTTTAAGATCATATTCATAATCCATTCTGGCGTACGTCTTTCCATAATTCCTGTTGGTGCCGGACCAATAAACTTCTTGTCTGGTTTGTGGCAAGCCATACATTTTGTTTTGTACACTTCCATTCCCTTTGCAGCCATTGCCTTATCAATCGTGGCACTGATTTCTACACTTTTAATTGGTCCAACTCCTTTGTTGGTAAGGTCGATAGTTTCCGAAGGTTTAGTAGTAGCTGCTGGCTCTTCATTTGTTGTTTCAGTAGCAACTGGCTTTTGACCAATTTGAATATCGTTGCTTTTCTTTTCTTCTTTTCCGCCACAACCAATCAAGGTTACGATTGCAATTGCAGCTAGTGATTTCATTATATTTTTCATAGTAGTTAAAGTTAATTTACAGGACAAAATTAACGGTAGAGTACAAGATAGAATATGATTTTGGTCATATAAAAGAGTTTTTTATCCTTAAACTATGAATAATGAAAGCATTGAAATTTTTAATGTAAGGCATTGATAGATAGGCGCTAATAATGCTTTCCAAACATCTGTGGAGATTTAAAATAAAAAAGCCGTCTAGTTAAAGACAGCTTTTTTTAATAATTAAAATTCACTAAAATTAAAAGTGCATTTTCCCGATTAGTTTAATTAATTCGGGCAAATTAGATGTTTCGTTTCGTCTACCGCCATTCCTCCTGTAACATTTAAAAAAGTAAACCAACCATAACGGTTACCGCCTATTTCGGTTGCAATTACATCTAGTGCAGCGCTACGTGTTTCGGTAAAAACAACAGTACCATTTGCATCGAGCAAGTTAAGATCTACCGCCAGAACCCCTCCATTATCATAAAAATAATGCTGAAGCGTATACCATCCCGCTACTGTTACTTCATAATGATTAAGGCTTTCAAGGTCTTCGCGTGGCGCAAAATTAGTATTATTACTACCAGCCACAAGTAATTTACCCGTAGAGGCATCTTTATTTACGTGAAAGATAAAATCTCGCTGGTGACTGTTATCAAACCCATTTGCCGCAACGGAGTAATCGAAACCTTGAGAGGTTCCCCAGCTAGGGTCTAGATATACATCAACCTCGGCCATCCATGAACCTGGCCAAACGGCACTATAACCTTCAAAACGTGTAAATGGTGCAGAAGTGGCGTCTCCTTCAAAAATAGCGTGATTGAATCCTTCAGAAGAAGCGATTCCATTTGTTCCTGAAGAAACTCGTGTTACCTGTCCGTACCAACTATCATCTGAATCTAACCAGCCACTGGCATCGGTATGGAAGCCTTGGTAAAATTCCATAGAACAGCCGTCATTACAGCTGCCTAGATAATCGCCGTGTGCCAAATGCGCATTTACCGCATTAGCGCTAACGCTCATAGTTTTCCACTTCTTATTAGATTTATGACAGATTGTTACCTTGTGTCCCTTTGAAGCATCTAGATTGTTCTCAATTGTCAAGCTGCGGCTTTCTTCTTGCATTTCATCGAGTGAAGATTTTTCGCAAGAAAATGATAGTACAGCAACGATGGCTATACCTCCTAATAAATAACATAGTTTTTTCATAATAATATATTTAGAGATTAGTTAGTAAAAAAAAGACTAATTGCCTTTTATCGTGAAAAAATGAAGTTAAAACAAACTATCCAAAAAGTCAAAATTTTTCGCCCAGACGGCATATTAATCGTTATACTACTTAAGCACAAGTATTTACATGTATTGAATTTACTATTCAACCTCAAGCTATTATGATAAAAATCATTTTAAAACTAACTCTTAAAAAGTACTTTTGAGAAAATTTAAGACTATGAAAAACATTCTTTTACCAACAGATTTTTCAAAAAATTCAAAGAATGCTATAAAATTCGCAATGCAGTTTTTCGCAGGTGAAACCTGTACGTTTCATATTCTTAATTCGCAAAAACCATCGGGTTACTTAACTGCCGAAGTGATTGCAAGTGCGCCCGGAAATTCAGTTTATGAAGGGATTTTAAACGACAATAAAAAGCAACTAGAAAAAACCATTCAGTACTGTGAGTCACTTTCTGAAAAGGAAAATTTCACCTTTATACCAAAAATTGATTTTGATTCTATTATTGATGCGGCAAATCAAGCTGTAGAACTTAATAATATTGAACTCATTATTATGGGTACCAACGGAGCTACAGGCGCAGGAGAAGTTGTTTTTGGAAGTAACACAATAAAAATTATTCGAAACGTAAATTGTCCCGTTATTGCCGTACCCGAAGGCTATACTTTTGAAAAAATAAACTCAGTATTACTTTCCATTAATTACGAATATGATGTTACGGGTAAAGCAATGGAAATTCTTGTGGAAATAGTGAAAAAGCACCAAGCATCACTAAAAATTCTAGAAATATTAGAAGAAAAAATTGAACTCGCATCCAAAAAAAGTGATCTAAATGAACTTTTTGAGGATATTAAAATTGAACGTTATTGCGTTAAAAATCTTCCAGCTCCAATGGCTATAAATGCTTTTGAGCAGTTAATTCCTGTTCAGCTTCACGCTATGTTTGTGGAGCGTAAGAGTTTTCTGGATCGCTTCGTATTTGGATCGGACACTTCTACGATTAGCTACGGTTCAACGATACCACTTTTAGTACTTCACGAATAAGTTAATATAGAAGTTATTTTATAATTAAAAGGCTGTTCTTTTTTAGCGTGTGCACGAGTGTTTTTACATAATCACGGATAGTAGATGCAGTTCCGGGCGGATCTACAATATTAATTTTTGCACGCCAAATTAAATCACGATCCTTCCCCGGACATAAACAATACAAAGAGGTTTCAGTGTTATAAACGGCATAATCTTCCGAAAATCCGTTATTGTAAATAGGTCTGTTTTCACTATAATACGCACTAAAAGTCTCAAAAGATTTTGTAATATTTCGGTAAGATTGAGCAATTGTAACCTTGTTTTCCTGCCCCGTTACTTTCGAAAAAAGAACCGCATCAAAACCTGCTTTTAATAGCTGTTCTTCTAGATTTGCCAAATTTTCTTCAGATTGACTGATTTCTACTGCAGGCATTTCAAAATAATCTACACTTCGTACAGCAATTACATTTTCATCCACCAAAGCTTTCACCAAACTGTATTCAAACTGCCGCTGCATGTCGATATCTGGGGTTAATCCCACCACCAATACTTTATTGGCTTGAAAATTTGGACTTTCCGCATTAATATATTCATCCACCAATCGACTGGAAGAACAGCTGGAAAGTATGAGTGCGAAAAGCAAAAGAGTAAATAATCTTTTCATTAAGTTTTAATTTTTAAGAACTTTCCTATTAAAGGCATCTGTAAATATACGCTTCTCATGGGCAAATCTTAATGTGAATATAAAAGATGAACTAAACCTAAGCGTTTTCAGCAATCTCAAAGGTGATATTTATCAGTTACTGACGTCTGTATTTGAAATTAAACTGGAATAATATTTATGTGAAGATAATTTAATTATCTTTGTTAACCAAATGGTTAAACCATAAAGTTGAAGAATGGCAAAGACGAATAAAAATAAAGACACTGAAGGGCAAATTTTGAACGCAGCCGAAAGCGTATTCCAAAAAAAAGGGATGGATGGTGCACGAATGCAGGAAATAGCAGACGCAGCAGGCATCAATAAAGCGATGCTGCACTACTATTATCGCAGCAAACAATTGCTTTTTGAAGCTGTTTTTAGCAATGCTTTTTCACTTTTAGCGCCGCAATTAAACAAGATTTTGAACGATGATTCCTCGATTGAGGAAAAGGTGAAAAATTTCACTAGCAATTATATATCCTTTATATCAAAGCATCCATATATCCCCAATTTCATTATCCAAGAATTAAATAGGAACCCAAAGTTTTTTGAAAAAATACAGCAGAATGCAGCCTTTCCAACGCTTGAAAAATTCAATAATCAGGTAAAATCAGAAGTGGAAAAAGGCCTTTTGAAACCTATTGAAGGCGAACAACTATTCATTAATATTATCTCTCTGAATATTTTTCCTTTCGTTGCAACTCCATTAATAAAAGGGTTTTTAAAAATTGACGACAAGGGTTTCAAACAATTAATGGAACACCGAAAAGTAGCAGTTTCTGATTTTATAATCAATTCCATAAAAAAGTAAAAATGAAAAGACTAATCTTCATATTATTCAGTCTTGCCCCACTACTCTCAAACGCACAGCAAGTTTTGACCTTGGAAGAATGTTACGTCTTGGCTGAAAAAAATTATCCGTTGGCGAAACAAACCGCACTGATAGAAGAAAAAACAAACTCTGAAATTAAAGTTTTAGAAAAGGAGAGGCTTCCCAAATTAGATTTTAACGCCCAGGCTACGTACCAATCTGACGTTATTGAATTTCCTTTACAAATACCAAATTCGAATATTGAACCACCCAACAAAGACCAATATCGCGCAACGCTGGACGCAAACCAGTTAATTTATAACGGCGGAAACATTGCGGCAAACTCACGATTGAAAACTGCAGAATTAGCAGCGCAACAGCAACAAATTGCCGTTAATCTTTACACTTTAAAATCGCGGATTAACCAATATTATTTCAGCGTTATACTTTTTCAGGAACAGGCAAAATTGCTTCATTCTAAAATGGAACAACTCGATGAACGCCTTAAAGAGGCAAATGTTGGGGTAAAATACGGGGCAGCGCTCCCCGCTTCCGCACAGATTCTGAAAGCCGAGAAACTTAAATTAGATCAACAACTTTCGCAGATTAATTTTGATCGAGAAAAAGCATTGAAAAACCTTTCATTACTTATTTCACAGAATTTAGATAACAATACTACTTTATCCAATCCCGATATTTTAGCCACTTATAATACTGATTCACAACGTCCGGAGATTGAGCTTTTTGAGCTGCAACAAACGCAATTGGAAACTTCAAAAGAAGTGATTTCTAAAAGCACTTTCCCAAAGTTATTAGGTTTTGCGCAAGCTGGCTACGGCAATCCGGGATTAAATATGCTGGACAATTCATTTCAAGATTTCTATGTTGTTGGGTTAAAACTCAACTGGAATATTATGGATTGGGGGAAAACGAAGGAGAAAAAACAGGCGGTCGATATTTCAAAAGAAATAGTTACTACCGAAAAAGAAACGTTTTTGTTGAACAACCAAATGCAACAAAAAGAAGCCGAAAGTGATATTAATAAATATGAATCAATGCTTCAAAAAGACGCCGAAATAATAGCGCTGCGCGAGCAAGTTTTGCAAGCAACAACTTCGCAATTGCGAAATGGCGTTATCACTTCTTCAGAATATATTACGGAACTCAACAATCTATACGAAGCGAAAATTAATGAGCAGTTGCACAAAATACAAGTGTCGCTCGCAAAGGCGAATTATAAAGTAATTAAAGGCGAATAAAACGATGACCACGAATACACGAATATTATATAATTTTTATGCGAAAACCTGCTAACAGGTTTTCGAAAGACAGATAGCTAATCTGCGAAACACCGAAAAACATTCGTGTATTCGTGGTAAAAATAAAACACAATGAAAAAATCATTTATACTCACAGCAACATTCCTTTTTGGAGCGCTCCTCTCCTGCTCCAACGACGAAAAAGCTGATGGCTACGGAAATTTTGAAGCTACTGAAATCACAATCTCTTCCGAAGCAAATGGAAAATTGGAGTTTTTAAATTTAGAGGAAGGGCAAATTTTAGAAAAAGGAGCACTCGTTGGACTTGTTGACACGCTGCAGTTTCATTTAAGTAAACAACAATTGCTTTCTTCAAAGGAAACGGTGGCATCAAAATCGGGTGGCGTTTGGTCGCAAGTGAGTGTTTTGAATCAGCAATTGCAAACTGCAAAAACGGAGCAACAGCGTGTTCAAAATATGTTTACTGAAAACGCCGCAACCCAGCGCCAATTGGATCAAGCCAACAACCAAGTGGATGTATTGAAAAGCCAAATTAAAAATGTGGAAACACAAAACTCTCCAATTGTAAATGAAGTGAAATCTATCGATGCTAAAGTGGCGCAAATTGAGGAACAGATATCAAAAAGCAATATTACAAACCCGATAAAAGGTACCGTTCTCACTCAATATGCTGAACCGGGAGAAATTGTTTCGTTTGGAAAACCACTTTATAAAATCGCCGATTTGGAAGAAATGACATTGCGAGTTTACGTGAGCGAAACACAGCTTCCAAATATTAAAATTGGGCAGCAAGTAACCGTAAAAATCGATTCCGGCGAAGAAATGAAAGATTTTCAGGGAACTATAAATTGGATTTCAGCTTCGGCAGAATTCACACCTAAAATAATTCAAACTAAAGAAGAACGGGTTAACCTCGTTTATGCCGTGAAAGTGACAGTAAAAAATGATGGTAACCTAAAAATAGGGATGCCTGCAGAAATGTGGATTTCTGAAAAGTAAAAAAACTAATAATATGGAAGAAAACACAGACAATTTAGATAACTATTTAGACAATCATTTTATACATAGAAGTAATTGGTTAAGAGCGGCTGTACTTGGAGCTAACGACGGTATTTTGTCTACCGCAAGTATTGCAATTGGGGTCGCCGCCGCGAGTGATTTACGAGATCCAATCGTATTGGCAACAGTTGCAGGATTAGTCGCTGGAGCCTTATCCATGGCCGCAGGTGAGTACGTTTCTGTAAGTTCCCAAACAGATATTGAAAAAGCAGATATAGATCGAGAGCGAATTGAGCTTGCCGAAATGCCAGAAATAGAGTTGCTGCGCTTAGCAGAGATTTATGAGAAAAGGGGCCTGAAAAAGGAAACTGCCTTAATCGTTGCAAAAGAATTTACAGAAAAAGATGCGTTGGCAGCCCATGTTAGAGATGAGTTGGGCATTAATGAAATAAGTCAGGCGGCACCCATACAGGCTGCACTAGCTTCTGGCGCCTCATTTATTGTTGGTGGGGTTCTTCCACTTATAGTTACGCTGTTTTTGCCTTTAAAAACTATGGAATATACCTTATATGGTTCCGCTATTTTTTTCCTAATAATTTTAGGGGTGGTAGCTGCCAAAACAGGTGGTTCAAGCATAGGGAAAGCAATACTTAGAATCACCTTTTGGGGGACAATAGCGATGGGTATTACCGCTTTAGTTGGGTATCTATTCGGAATAAATATTTAATAAACACAATTCGATATAACTTAATTTAAAACAAAGAAAATGAAAAAAATAATCTTAACAACAGCAATCGTTTCAGCTTTATTAATAGGCTGCAACGAAACCAAAACGAAAGAAGAAAGCACCGACATCGTTGAAACTACTGAAGGAATCCACGAACATGAAATGGAAGAGATGCCCGCCGAAATGCATTCAATGAACAATGCTTGGGTTAACGAAATAAAACTTAACAATGGTAACAAATGGCAAGCTAATATGGAAACAACTGATGGGGTTTACAAAATGCTTAGCATGATTAAATCCAGCGACCTAAAAGCCGTGGATGATTATCACAGTTTGGCTACAGAACTAAACGAGGTAAAAAACTTCGTTGTCAAAGAATGTACAATGAAAGGACCATCGCACGATAATTTACACGTTTTTCTACATCCGCTTATTGAGAAAATTGAGGCTTTAGGAAAAGTTTCAACTACAGACGAAGGTGCTGACGTTACCGCGAGCATCAAAGAAAATCTTGATGGATATTATAACTATTTTCAATAGATAATAATTTAAAAACTAATGAGCATTTCCCTCAGCAACATCAGCAAATCCTATAAAAAGGTAAAAGCGGTTCAGGACATTTCGTTCGAGGTGAAGCCGGGGGAACTCTTTGGACTCATCGGACCCGATGGCGCAGGAAAAACAACCATTTTCAGAATTTTGACCACGCTTTTAATTCCTGATAAAGGTACTGCTTCAGTGGCTGGGTTTGATGTTGTAAAAGACTATAAAGCTATCCGAAATTCCGTGGGGTATATGCCTGGAAGGTTTTCACTTTATCAAGATTTGACGGTGGAGGAAAACCTGGCGTTTTTCGCTACAATCTTCGGAACTACGATTCAAGAAAACTACGATTTAATCGAAGATATTTACGTTCAAATCGAACCTTTTAAAGACAGACGCGCGGGAAAACTTTCAGGTGGAATGAAGCAAAAACTCGCTCTTTGCTGCGCGTTGATTCACAAACCGAAAGTACTTTTTCTGGATGAACCCACTACGGGTGTAGATCCTGTTTCGCGAAAAGAGTTTTGGGAAATGCTAAAACGGTTGCAGAAAAAAGGAATAACCATTTTGGTTTCAACTCCGTATATGGATGAAGCCGCTTTATGCGATAGAATCGCGCTGATTCAAGATGGCGAAATATTGGACATTGACACACCCGAAGCAATTGTAAATAAATTCCCTAAAACCATTTACAATGTGGGGGCAAACAATATGTATAAATTGATAAAATCGCTTCAGAGTTATGAGCATTTGTACAGCGTATTTCCGTTCGGAGAATTTGTGCATTATACAGACAAAAGAGATTCTTTCGAAGCTGCCGATTTAAAATCCTATTTGGAAAAGTGCGGTTTAACTGATGTATACATAGAAACTACCCAGGCCAATATAGAGGATGCATTTATGGAATTAGCGAGATAATGAAAGAGGAAAACGTTATAGAAGTTGATCAATTAACCAAAACATTTGGTGATTTCACTGCTGTGAATACCATTAGTTTTGAAGTAAAAAAAGGTGAAATTTTTGGGTTTTTAGGAGCAAATGGCGCGGGTAAAACTACGGCGATGAAAATGCTGATAGGAATTTCCAAACCTACATCTGGCACAGCTAAAGTTGCAGGATTTGATGTTTATACTCAAACTGAATCTATCAAGAAAAACATAGGCTATATGAGCCAGAAATTTGCGCTTTATGACGATTTAACGGTAAAAGAAAACATCACTTTTTTTGGAGGCATTTATGGATTGTCTCGAGCAAAAATCAAAGAGAAAAGAGAGCAATTAGTTTCCGAATTGGGATTGGAGAATATTAGCAATAAGTTGGTGGGCTCCTTGCCGTTGGGTTGGAAACAAAAGTTATCGTTTTCAGTATCACTTTTACACGAGCCGAAGATTGTTTTTTTAGATGAACCCACTGGCGGCGTCGACCCAATTACCCGAAGACAGTTTTGGGAAATGATTTATAGAGCGGCAGACCAAGGCACCACTATTTTCGTAACCACGCATTATATGGACGAAGCCGAATATTGCGACCGAGTTTCCATAATGGTGGAAGGAAAAATTGAAGCTTTGGATACACCGAAAAAATTGAAAGAACAGTTCAACGTAGATTCGATGAACGATGTGTTTTTGAAATTGGCACGAAATATTGAATAATCCAGACCTGTCAGGTTTCAAAAACCTGACAGGTCTAAGCATACAACATGAAACGATTTAAAGGTTTTATAAAGAAGGAATTCTACCATATCTTCAGAGATAAGCGGTCGTTGTTTATACTTTTCGGTATGCCCATTGCCCAAATATTACTTTTCGGGTTTGCTATTACCAATGAAATAAATAATGTAGATATTGCGATTTTGGATCATTCAAAAGATGCCACGACTGAGGAAATAATCAATAAAATTTCAGCTTCAAAATATTTCACTATTGAACAAATAATTGCCCGTGAGGCAGATATAGAACCTGCTTTTAAAAAAGGAAAAATAAAGGCAGTATTGAATTTTGAAAAGGATTTCAGTAAAAATCTTATTAAAAATCAAAAAGCTACAATTCAAATAATAACCGACGCCACCAACCCAAACACCGCGAATTCGATAAGCAACTACATTAATTTAATACTTCAAAATTATCAGCAATCAAAAAATAAAGGGATTGTTGTGGAGTATCAGATAATTCCGCAAACACGGATGGTTTATAATGCAGAACTTAAAAGTGTTTTTATGTTTGTTCCGGGGGTAATGACCATTATTTTAATGTTGGTTTCGGCAATGATGACTTCAATATCCATCACTCGTGAAAAAGAATTAGGCACGATGGAAATTTTATTGGTATCACCCCTAAAACCATTCCACGTAATTATCGGAAAAGTGGTTCCGTATATTTTTCTATCGGTCATTAACGCTTCAGTTATAGTACTTCTGAGCATTTTCATATTTAAAATGCCAGTACAAGGCAGTCTATTTTTATTGGGTGCCGAAAGTGTTTTGTTTATAATCACTTCATTAACATTGGGGATTTTAATCTCAACAATCGCAGAAACACAACAGGCTGCAATGATGATTTCGTTAATGGGTTTAATGCTTCCGGTAATATTACTTTCTGGATTTATTTTTCCAATTTCTAGTATGCCGGTACCGCTTCAAATAATCAGTAACATTATTCCGGCAAAATGGTTTATTATCATTATAAAAGGCATTATGCTAAAAGGTGTTGGAATGGCTTATATCTGGAAGGAAACTTTAATCTTGGTTGTAATGACCATTTTATTTATTGGATTAAGTGTGAAAAAATATAAAATCCGTTTAGAATAATGAAGACTATCGGCTACATCATACAAAAGGAGTTCAAGCAAATCTTTAGAAATAAAGGGATGCTGCCTATTATATTTATCTTGCCTATAATTCAGTTGGTTATTCTATCAAATGCAGCTACTTATGAAGTGAAGAATATAAAGTTTGCATATTTAGATTACGATCACACCTCAACATCTCGCGCCTTGATTGAGCGGTTTAATGCCTCTACTTATTTCGTTGTTTTAACCGATTTTCCTTCGCAAGAAAAAGCAAGCGCTGCAATGCTAGCTGGCGAAGTTGATGTAGTACTGGAGATACCAAATCACTTTGAAAGAAATTTACTGAAAGAAAAAGCCACCGATTTATCTATAACCATTAATGCCATTGATGGCGCTGCAGCTGGCGTAGAAAGTGGTTATGTGAATCAGATTATACAAAGTTTTAATAAAGATGTAAAAATGACTATCATGGATACATCTAAAAAAATTGTACAACCCTTGACAATTGAGAGTATTCCTTCTTTTTGGTACAATACAACTTTAGATTATAAAACTTTTATGGTGCCGGGGATTTTAGTTTTACTAGTAACGATGATAACTCTATTTCTCTCGGGAATGAATATTGTTCGAGAAAAAGAAATAGGCACTTTGGAACAAATTAATGTAACGCCTATTCGCAAAAGCCAGTTTATTATCGGCAAATTATTTCCGTTTTGGGTAATAGGAATGGGTTTATTAACCATAGGACTAATACTTGCAAAAGTAATTTTTAATGTTCCAATGGTGGGCAGTTTAGTACTGCTGTATCTGTATACTTCTATTTATATTTTGGTAATTCTCGGGATGGGACTGCTAATTTCGAATTTTACAGATACCCAACAACAGGCCATGTTTATCGCATGGTTTTTTATAGTAATATTTATTTTAATGAGCGGCTTATTTACCCCAATAGAAAGTATGCCTAAATGGGCACAGATAGTTACGGAATTTAACCCTATAAAGTATTTTGTAGAGATTGTAAGGATGGTAATGCTTAAAGGCTCCGGATTTATGGATATTTTACCACAGCTGTGGAAAACACTGTTATATGCCGTTGTAATGAACGGACTGGCCGTATGGAGTTATAAAAAAGTAAATTAATGGAAAAAGAACCTAAATATTATTTAATTTAAAGCTCAAAAACCTACAGTGGTTATAATTTTGCCACTAGATTGAAGTCTATTTCAATCTCTTCTTTTATCACAATTAAACCAAACATTTTTTTAGGAGGTTCGAGATTAAAATCATTTATATCTAATTTTAGTTTGCCAACAAAACGATTTAATGGCGCAGAAAAAATGTCTATCAGGAAAGTGTATTCTTTTTTCGTTCCTGCAATGGTAATTAGGACATTCGCACTGGCTTTCTCACCGTTTTTCAAGGTTATTCCAGTTAATTCTATGGTGATATTTGGATACTCTTTGGTGTTGAGCAAGGAATGGAAGTCTTTGTTTATACCTCTATTGCCACAATCAAAACCGTTATTTTTTAAAGAAAGGACTGCATTCCTAAAAAGAATATTATTCCCGTTTCTATTAAACTCTACTTCTCTACATTCCTCTAAATAAAATGTGTTGAATTCACATCCAAACTCGCTAATGTTGGTATCTCCTTTTATAGAAAGTTCACTGCTCGCAAGGATTTTAAAGGTTTTTGAAACAAAATCATTTTGAGACCAACCATCAAGGCTGAGCATAAAAACCAAACTGTATAGTACAAAACGGTTCATAATTCATTAATTTATAAAGGTGGAGAAATTTTATTTCCTCCACCTTTGTTTATTGATGTTGACTTTTTAGAAACTTATTACAGCTTCAAATACAACTCCGTCAAATTTACCTCCATTTCTGATATCGTTTGCTAGGAAGCCGTCGTATTTCTGGTTTACATATTCAAGTTTGGCAAGAATATTTTTGGTCATAAACCATCCAGCAGAAAGGTTGAATCGTGTAATATCCACATCTGTTCCACCTATCATTTCTCCTTCAAGAAGGTTATAACGCCCACCTACATATAGATTTTCGTTGGTTCCGAAGCGATAGATAAGTTCAGCAGCGTATTGGTTGAAACTTCTTGTTTCTAGTTCTGCATCTGCTTTTCCAGAAGCCATTTCATAAGTTCCGAAGAATTCAAGTCCTTGGTATTTTACAAATGGATTTATCATAAATGATGTAAGTTCATTTTTTAATCCAGGATTGAATCTACCTGAAGTAAAATTACTTGAGGTTGAAGCCCCTTCTTCTTCCATTACAAGATAGTATCTTGAACCGGCTCTATCTGCACTGTATAAATATGCGTTTGCACTTTTATTGGTACGGTATAAAGACCCTGTAAGTCTAACTCTTAAATCATCATTAATATAATCGTCATACCCTATTTTAGCTATAATAGACGGATCTGTTTTTCCAGGGTTATTTACGCCTTGGTTTAATTTACCATTGGTAACTCCTAACATACCAATAAAGCCACTTTTAAAGTAATATACCTCTGCTCCTACTTCTGTAGTAAAAGCGTCCATAATTAGGTTTCCAACAAATGGATTATAAATTGCCTCCGCATTATCAGTTCTTCTGAAATGTGCATCACCATAGTTGTTTTCCATATGGCCTATTTTAACTCTAACATTTTGCATAAGGTCTTCCATAAAACCTTCACTTACAAAATCTAGTTTATCGATTTGGATATACCCTCCCTTAACATATGGTTCTGTGTGGTGACGTGAAGACAAATAGGTTCTTAAGTGCATAGATACACCATCGTACAATTGCACATCAAAGTCAAGGTTTGCTGTAGGTAGGTTAAAGTTATTACCTATTTCAATCAACGAAACTGGATCGCCATCGGCATTTACAGGTGTACCCGTACTTTCGTGGTCTATGCCCTGAAATTGAATTGCGAATGCTCCTCCTATGCGTACTTTCACCCCGTCAAAGGTAGTAGCCGTGTCTTTTTTGGCTTCAAATTGTTCAATTCCGCGTTGGTCTCGATACCTAAAGTTATCTAAATCGCGTGCTTCTTTTTCTTGTGCAATTGCCTGAAATCCAAACAGCAATATCATCGCTGTGCTGAAATAATTAATTAAATTTTTCATATTGTTAGTTTTAAATTTGGGTTAAAATTGTTATATATTATTTTGTAAAGTTTGATTCAAATTTGATGTCAAGGGCATCGCCGGTAGTAATTGTTCCAAAAATTGCCGTTGGCGGATCCACTCCAAAATCGGTCATTTTGATAGTTTTGCTTCCTGAAAGAGCTATTTCAGACTCCCCAATTTTCATATCAAAAGTGATTTCAATCGGTTTGGTTTTGCCAGCTATTGTTAGATTTCCAGTTGCAACTACATTACAGCTATTACTGGTAGAACAGTTAATGCGCTTCACCTTAGTTAGCTTAAAGGTTATTTGCTTGTACTTTCCTGTATTTAAAGCTTTATAAGTATTCTTGTCCATGGAGGATTTTCCACTTTTTAAACTTTCAGCCTTTACAGTAAAATCCAGTTGCTTTATTGCAATGAGTTTTCCGTTTTCAAAACTTGCTGCAAGCTTGCCTTGTTGGCTTTCTGCAGTTATCTGCCAATCGTGAATATTTGATGTGCCGTCTATTGTTAATGTGGAAGCAGCATTGTTTAATTGGTATGTTTGAGCCACAGAAATTTGCGAAGAAAAAGCCATTACTATTAGGCTTGCGGTTACTAATTTTAATTGATTGAGGGTTTTCATAATTTACTTTTTTAATTCCCTACAAAGATAAATTTTGGCTTCCTGTTGAATTATGACAATGGTCATTAAACACTAGTATTTACGGCGTATTTAGTATTATTTAATCAAAAGAAATTCAAGGAATTTTAGGTAGTATCGGGAACCCCTATTAACACTATAAAAGCTAATCTGAATGTTAAGAAAGAAAGATGGAAAGAGTGTATTTATAAATTGGGAATGTGGATAGTATAACCACAAAATTGCTCCCCTATTTTTTATATATAATATATAGGAGTAGAAGAAAAAACTAAGATGAAAAATTGAGAGGAAATAAATACGCAATTAATAATGCGAAAGCAGAGTTGGCTATACTGAAATCTCTTTAATGCTATAGAGTTTGGGAATACTAACTTTCCAACCATAAGTATCATGAAGCTTCACCCTTAAAGCATCCTGAGCACTAGCTTCGCCATGAATAAGAAATACCTCTTCAGGAGCGTTCTTCATGTTACTTGTCCAGTCTAATAAACCTTGTTGATCTGCGTGTGCCGAAAGACTTTCTATATGTTCTATTTCCGCTTTTACAGGATAAAATTTACCGAAGAATTTTAGTTCGTGCGCTCCTTCTAACATTTGTCTTCCGCGAGTTCCTTCGGCTTGGTAACCTACTAATAAAACTGTAGTGTTAGTTTTGTCTATTAGCTGTTTCAGATAAGTCAAAACTCTTCCACCAGTTACCATTCCACTTCCCGCAATAACTACTTTTGGCTGTGGATTATCTATGGTTTCCCAAGTTTCTTTATAGGAAGTAATAATATTCATGCGTTTATTCATCGCGTTGAAATCCTTCATTGGCAGCTTATGCCAATCCGGAAAATTCTGAAATACCGAAAGCACATTGTTACCCATCGGACTATCAATAAATATTGGAATATTTGGAATTTTGTTTTCGTTATACAGTTTCCAAAGTAGAAACATTAGTGTCTGCAAACGTTCCACTGCAAAAGAAGGAATAATTAAATTACCACGATTGTGGATGGTTTTGGTAATGAGTTCCACCAGTTTTTCTGAAACACTTTCCTGCGGATGTAGCTTATTGCCGTAAGTGCTTTCTATAAAAAGATAGTCAGCTCTTTCGGGTTTTTCTGGTGGGAAAAGCAATAAATCTTCCTCCCTACCAATATCTCCAGAAAACACAAATATTTTGCCATAAATATCAAGTTCTATAAAAGTGGCACCAATAATATGCCCGTTATATCGAAAACGATATTTTATGTTTTCCGTAAGTTCAATCCATTGGTTTTTTTCTTCAGCTTTAAAAAAACCCAGTGTAACCTCAGCTTCTTGTAAGCTATAAAATGGTTCGGTGGGTTTGTGTTTTGAATAGCCTTCTTCGTTGGCCTTTTCTGCTTCCTCTTCGTGAATTTTGGCACTGTCCAACAGAATAATTTTTGTGATTGCAAGCGTTGGCGCAGTACCAATAATTTTGCCGCGGAAACCTTGTTTTACCAATCGTGGTAAATAACCAGTATGATCTAAATGACCGTGCGTCAATAATACCACATCAATTTCAGCAACATCAATCGGCAGGTGTTCCCAGTTTTTTTCGCGGAGTTCCTTTAAACCTTGAAACATTCCACAATCTATCAAGAGATTTTTCTTGGGAGTTTCAATCAAAAATTTTGAACCAGTTACGGTGCCAGCAGCGCCCAGGAAATGGATTTTTATATTTGGCATAACTATTTTTTATTGCACAGAAGTTTAATTTCATCTAAAATCCGCTCTTTTCGTGTTTCGGAAATTCCCAAATGATCTAGGTAGAAAGCGTCATTTATTAATTGTTTACAAAGCACAACATCGCGGCTAAGTAGAAATTGCTTTTCGCGCTCACTAAGCAAAGTGGAAACGGTTACAGGATAAAGGCCCAAACGGTCTATGCGATCTCTAATTCCGTTATCTTTTGGAAGATCCCAACTTAAAAGATAAAGGTTTGCGCATTTTCCGTACGTTATGGCATCTTCGGTAAAACGGGTATTTGTAACAACCCAACCTTCGTTCGGTTTTTCAACATTATCATTTTCACCAAAATTATTGAGAATGTCTCTATAGCGCGAATGGATATACAATGGAATTTTCACATTGCAATTATTACCTTCATCACTGTGAAATTTGCATTCAGCCACAATATATTGGCCGTTTTTACGTGCAACTACATCTACTTCGTGGGTTACACATTTTCCTTGAAAAAACTGACCGGTTTTTACTTCATAACCGCTATAAAAAAGTAAGGCACCCACAAATTTTTCAAAAGGAAAACCTGTGGGGCCTAATTCATAAATTGCTTTTTTCAGCTTATATTTTGAAGCGTAACCTTTTTTCTTTTTTTTAAGAAGTGCAAAAGCACGATTGTAAATCTCTTTTGTTGAAATACCTTGATAAAGTTCATCGCGAACGTTGCTAGAAATTTCCTTCACCATTGATTCTTCCGCGCCACTTTTTCGAAGGGAGTTTTCTAATTTTTCAATTGAAAATTTTGCTTTTTCTCCAGAGTATTTTACAACTTCAATATTTGAACTG
The DNA here is from genome assembly GCF_058068265.1 of Aequorivita sp. IT1183. Taxonomy (NCBI): domain Bacteria; kingdom Pseudomonadati; phylum Bacteroidota; class Flavobacteriia; order Flavobacteriales; family Flavobacteriaceae; genus Aequorivita; species Aequorivita sp. IT1183. The sequence goes on from NZ_JBYRHS010000002.1 coordinate 335,531, forward strand.
TTTTTAGCCATCAAAATTAATTTCTCAAATCGTGCATTGCTAGTAGCGGAACAGTAGTGTGCATACCAAGTTCTTTAACCAATGGATTTGAAAATATACTTCCAAAGAAGTTGTGTTTTTTATTAACGAAAGCAATCATTTCACTTTCTCGGCTCTGCACAAAGCAACGCACGCCATCTTGCAAATCTATATCGTAAAGTTTGTGATTGGTGAAATCTGCTCCACCCAGAATTCCTTCTAACAAGGCCTTATTAGCTAGCTGAGCATCACTTAATTTTTTGCCTTTTTGAACGTGCAGAATACGAATTGGTGCATTTGTTAATCGTGATATTTCAACCAAAGTTTCCAATTCTCTTTCTTTATAATGTGTTTTAAAACTGGTTGGAAAAACAATCTCATTCGGATCTTTATATAGCGTATTTGCAGGAATGGCAAGCACTGGGCAGTTTCTTATCTCCTCCATTGCATTAACGGAATTACTACCAAGAATTACAGTATTATCATCCGTTTCTCCGCGGGTTCCCATAATTACAAGTTTTATATCTTCCTTTTCAATGGTTTTTTTCAAAACGTCGAAGAAGGGACCAAATTCATTTTTAAAATTAAATTCGTGATTATCATTTTTATCATAAATATCCATCTGAAGTTTCAACATCTCCATTCTTTTTTCAGAATTTTCCTTAACCGTCATTTGTGTTTTCTCGGACGGTTTAGGAACTAAAAGATTATCTTTAGAATACCCAGAATGGTAATATGTATGTAAAATAATGAACTCACAAGATTCTCTTTTATAAAGCTCCATTGCGTATTTAATAGCATTGTAGGCGTTTTTCGAAAAATCTGTAGGGATCAGAATGCGTTTTTTCATCTTTTATATTTTTAATTATTGCTTAATTTTCTTTGTAAGCTACTAATTTTTAATGGGAATAACCAATGTGGGCACATGTGTATGTTTCCCTACCCTACTAACAACGGGTTCACGGAACAGTTGTTTTAGAAATGCGTGCTTGTGATAAACCAAGGCTAATAAATCTATATTTTCGTTATCTATAAAGCTGTGAAGTGTTTTAGAAATATTTGTCTTTTTCAGAACAAAGTGAAATTCAGTATCATATTCCGATAGGTCATTTTTATAGTGCTCCAGGTTTTGTTGTTGTTTAGCGTCCAATTCACTTTCGGCGCCAATGTGAACTAAATGTATGATGGAATTATACTGGCGTACCAAACGAACAATAGGTCGTAAATTCGATAACTGGTAAAAATCGTTGTAGTCTGACGCAAATGCAATTTTTGTTGGAATTACAAAATCCACCTCGCGCGGTACGATAAGCAACGGACAACCTTCCAGTGATTTTGTGATTGTAACAGTGGTACTTCCCACTAAAACATCTTCTGCTCCCGTGCGACCTTTACTACCCATTACTACAAGGTCTATACCTTCGGTAGAAACTAATTTATTTATAGTTTTTGCCAAGCTTGCAGGTGTAGAAATAACTTCGAAATTATGCGGAACCTTAGTACTGTCTAATTTAATTTTATGCATTAATTGAATCCCATCTTCTTCAGAATGACGATACAGTTTTTCGATTATATTATCTGAACGGCCAATATCTATACGGCTTGTAAGTTTACCTACTTCTTCCCCAAAAGAGTGTAGAATGGTTATGTGCAATGCTTCATCACTAAAAAGCTTTGTAACATAAAATAATGCCGCATACGCGTTTTTAGAGAAATCGGTTGGAACAAGAATTTTTTTCATATGTATAAAAAATTTAAGATAATTGAACTTGAAATACCCAAAATACTTATTTCAGTCGCGCTAAAATTTGAAGGTGAGAATTTCATATTTATGATTTTTAAAAGTTTTATCGGGGCAAATTTTGAAGTACTAAAAATGGAATATCAATCTGTAATCCTATTTTTTCGACAGTTGATTGATAAAGAATATTTTCCAAATATGAATGTCGAGTATTTATTAAAACCAGCATATCTATTGGGTTTTCAATAACAAAAGTGTTGATGGTGTTTGTAACATCGCTTTCTGCCGCTTGATGAAATTGAATCTGATTACCTTCAAAAGAAACTTTCAGAAAATCTTTATTATCCTGCTGGCGCAATGACAATGATGGAAATTTGGAGACGTAAAGAAAATCTACTTTGCACGCAAAGCATTTTGAAAAAGTGCTTACTAGTTTTAATTCGCGTCTTTTGTACGGTAATTGAAAGTCTGTTGAAAATAATATATTCTTCGGTTGCACATCGCCATAACCTGCTGGAATAGCAAGTACGGGGCATTTTACATATTTAATAACCTGAAGCGTATTGCTGCCAAAAGTGAGTTTTTTATCTGCAGTTTCACCCTTGGTGCCCATAACTACCACATCAATATTTTCTTTTTCAACCCAATCGTTGGTAGCATCTACTAACTGTCCGAACTCTGCAATTGTAAGAATTTTATGTTTCGGGTTTGGGGAAATTTCAACAATTTTAGCTCGAAATTCCTCCAAAGCTTCCTTTGCCCTCGCAAGCGTTTTTTGTTGAAGTTCTTCAAAGATTTCATTTGCTAATCGTGTTTTTGCGTCATACACTTCATCAGCAAAAGCGTGGAGTAGATAAATCTCTGCATGGTCATATTTAAATAGCTCCGAAGCGTATTTAATTGCGTTCAGTGAGTTTTCAGAGAAATCAGTTGGTACTAATATTTTTCGCATGGAGATTTATTTAAATTTAACTACGTAAAGATAACCAATAGAACACCCTTAAAATATGACAATTATCAATCAATAGCTTGATTTTTAGCGAATAATTAATAAAGAGCAACTTCAATATTTTGTAAATTGTACTAAAAAAATAATGAAGCCTTCTCCATTTACATACTTAGCCATAACCACGCTAATACTTGTTACGGTTGCAATTTTTGCCGCAATGGGTTTTCCCTTTTCTTTGGTGTTTTATCTCACAGTTATTGGTCAGGTATTTTTGGTGTTTTCAGTTGTAAAAGTTCTAAAAGACGATTATACTACAGACAAAACCTTTGAAGATTTTTATGAAGATTTTCCTATTGATCGGGAGGAAATGTTTCTATAATATTTTTCAAGCTAAGCGTATTCAATATTCAAATTGAAAAATTACTCGTGCAGTATTAAAAACGGCACTTCGTATGGAAAAGAGATTGATTTGTTTAGCTGTTTAAAAAGAAGTCGTTGTGTTAAATTTAAATTTTTTGCCACTAACGCTATCAAATCTATTTCCCAAGTTTCTACAAAATCTTGTACTCCGGATTCAATATTTTTATTTTCTAAAAAATGAAAACTGTGTTTAGCATCTTTGAAGAAATAGTGCAAAAACCCTTTATTATCGGTTTGCGATGCGGTCAATACAGCATTTTGAGAACGAATGTGAAGAATTCTAAGGGCTGCTTGTTGCAATTGTAGCATCTCTGATAGCCCGCTGGTCACTTTGCTGCGGTATATGCAGTTGTAATCTGTTAAAAACGCAATGTTATTTATTTTATTAAACCTTGCATTTTCAGGAATTACAAATACTGGGCATTTCACTTTAGTTATTACTGCGCTGGTATTACTGCCTATTTCGTTTCTATCAATTTTTGAAGCCCCTTTTGTTCCCATCAAAATATAATCAATCTCCTTTTCGTAAATATGTTTACGAATGGCCTCCACTAAAAGTAAATTTTCGTGAATACTATAAAATTGATGCTCGGGGTTTTTAGCCAACAGCAAGCAGGACTTTATTTCTTCCTGCATCATTGCAAATGGCCCTTTAATTATATGCTTTTCTGTTCCTGTTTCAAGCAACAAATCTGGCTCTTCATCTTTTTGTAACGAATCTTTCAGTGAAATGTGAAGCATATAAAAATTCACTGGTATATCTGCAAAATATTCCAACGCATAGCGAATTGCATTGTGTGAGTTATCGGAGAAATCCGTTGGAATTAATATATTCATCATTACATCAAAATCTTACCGACAAAAATATTTGTATACGTCGGTATAGGAAATGATATAAATCAGTTTAAGAAAGTTTGTCCTTAGATTATCGTTGAAAACAACTGTAAATGGTGAAAAATAAAAGATTATTCAATATTGCGTAGACTTTCCAAATCTATAATACGAATGTCGCGACCTTCAATTTCAATAATACCTTGCTTTTTAAAATCTGAAAGGGTCCGTATTAAACTTTCAGTAGCAATACCAGCAGTTGTGGCAAGGTCATTACGCGAAATTTTAAGCGGTGTATCGGGTCTTTTATTCATTACCTCCACAAACAGAAGAATGGTAGCAGCTGTTTTTTTACGAACAGAACTGTAAGCCATTTTCACCAATTGTAATTTTATGTCGGAAAGATTATCGGTTAACAAATTCATCAGTTCCAAAGAAATATCTTGACTTTTTTTCAAAATATCTTTTACATATTTCTTTGAAATGCCAACAACTTCCGTTTCTTCCACGGCTGTGGCAGTTTCATTATAGGGAATATTATCGTCAAAAGATGTAAAACCCAAAAAGTCGTCGGCTTTATAGAGACCAGTTATTAATTCTTTAGCGTTAGCATCCATTGTGTGTGTTTTCACAACACCTTTTAGGATGAGAAACATACTGTTTGAGTGATCGCCCTTTTGATAAACAGTTTCTCCTTTTTTATATTTTGCAGCTGTACCTTCATCGCAAAAATAATTTTTTAACTGATTAAGGTTCTGTGGATTTTCATCATCTTCAGCTGAAACTTGCGATTGATTATTTGAACGCATCGCCATAATAATCGCTCTAGCTAAACGGCTTTCCACGGCGCTTATCAACTCCTCTTCATCAAAAGGTTTGGTTAAGTAATCATCGGCACCCATATCCATTCCTTTTCGAATTTCTTTGTGCTCCGTTTTTGCAGATAGGAAAATGAAAGGAATATGCTTCGTTTTTTCTTCCGAAGAAACGCTTTCAAGTACTCCATAACCGTCAATTTCGGGCATCATGATATCGCAAATAATAATATTTGGAATTTCCTTTTTGGCTTTATCAATACCAATTCTTCCATTTGCTGCCGTGATTACACTATAACCGGAAAGCTCCAAAAGTTCAGCAGTATTCTCTCTTAATGCTATATCGTCTTCAATAAGAAGTATTGTTGTCATATTAATTTAAATTTTTATTTGTGGGGAACGTAATTGTAAACTTGCTCCCTTTGCCTATTTCACTTTCAAAAATAATTGTACCGCCCAAACTTTCTAAGTGGCTTTTTACAATATTTAAACCTATCCCTGTGCCTTGGGTGAGTAAAGCATTTTCTGCACGAAAATATCTATTGAAAATAAACTTCTGCTCCTTTTCTGGAATACCCATTCCTTCGTCTATAATTTCTATAGTAAGTAAATTATCTTTTGGAATTACAACCACATCAATTGTTGTAAATTCTCGGGAGTATTTTATAGCGTTATTTATTAAATTGGTAAGAGATAATTCTAAGATTTTTTCGTCAAAATGAACCGTAATATCGTCAACATTATTTGGATAGCCAATGCGTTGACCATCTTTTAATAACATGTTTGAATTATAGATTACCTCGTTAACTACTTTGCTCAACGGGAAAGTATCAAATTTATACGTGGCTTTACCCGATTCTAAGCGTTCTATGGATAAAAAGTCATTCAGAATATTATTTAAATACTTTACTTTACTATGAATGGTTTTTAAATGCTTCTCTCGTTTCTCCTGTTGATCGGTCTCCGTGTATTTACCCACAAGTGTAGCCGAAGTAAGAATGCCGCTTAAAGGTGTTTTAAACTCGTGCGAAACAAGCGATAGAAACTTTGTTTTCAACTCATTCAGTTCCCGTTCCTTTCGAAGCGATTCTGTTATTTTGTATTCTGCTTCTTTACGTTTTGTTACTTCTTCTTTTAACTCGTTAATAGTATTATTCAGCTCTTTGGTGCGGTCATTAATCTTTTGCTCCAAATACAAATTAAGCTCTAGAATTTCCTTCTCTTGGTTTTTACGAACAGAAATATCTGTTACAAGCGCCATTACATATTTGCTTCCGTATGCCTCAAATGGGTTAAGTCCTGCCTCTACAGGAAAAACACTACCATCCTTTCGCAAGCCATAAAGATCACGCCCATGTCCCATCTGTCGCGGGTCACTTTTTTCCAAAAATCCATCCACTTGTTTGTGATGATTTTTAACATAATCTTTCGGAATCAATACATCTAATTTCCTGCCGGTAAGTTCATTATGCTCATAGCCGAACATCATATCGGCAGCCTCATTAGACGTTACAATCTCTTGTTTCTCATTAACAATAACAATACCTTCAGAAATTGCTTCAGATAGAATCTTGAAAATATTCCCTTTTTTTTCCTCAAATACCTTCATTCCCCAAAAGTAAGGATTTAAAACAGTTTTCGAGAACTGATTTATGTCATAATATTTCAGAAAAATTCATCTTAGTTTTACATTATTAAAAATCATTAAAAATATAAGATCATGGGCACAGAGGATAAACCGCAATTGCTGTTTTACCAAAAGATGGGAGAGCTTTTTTATGCAATCGCAGCAGCCGATAAAGTAGTGCGAAAAGCAGAATACAGCACATTGAAAAATATTGTAGCAGAAGAGTGGAAAAATCTTGATGATTATGAAGATCCATTCCATACCGATGCCGCATACCAAATAGAAATTGTATTTGATTGGTTTGATTATGAGCAACTTGACGCCAATGAATGTTTTGAAAGTTTTGCCGATTACCACGCAGAAAATTCCCAGCTTTTTACAAAAGAAAGAAAAACGCTAATTTGGAAAACAGCAAACGCAATTGCAAATTCTTTTTCGGGTAAAAACAAAAGTGAGGTGATAATGCTCGCCAAATTGAAAATGCTTTTTGAAAATTAAAATAACTAAATAGACATTCCTTTTTTTCGCACTAATTCTTTCCCTATTTTTATGATTCAAAACCCAAAAAACATGAAATTTTTTCTGTCAATCGTATTTCTTTTCACATTAATCGCTTGTAAAAACGATCCTAAAAACGAAGAAATCGACACTTCTACTCCACTAAACAACCAAGAAGATATTGTAGATTCCTTAAGCGTTTCCGATAAGAATTTAGAACTGCAACAAAAAACACTCAACTTAAAACGAACCGAATTATTAGAGAAGAGAGATTCAAAAGTTGAACTGGAAAAACTCCTTATTTCGAAATCGTTTTTAAAAGAAGGTAATTGGTATACACTGGATTTTAAATATCCATATCTAAACGAAAAAATTAAGCCACAATTTGAAAATTTCAACGAATATATAAGCAAGTTTTACTTAGATGCCAAAGGTGTTGAAAAACAAATTTTGGAAGAAAAACGACTGTGCGATTCCTTAGGTATTCCGAAGCAAAACGAAAAGCGTACGGTAGATTATAAAATTTACAACCTCAACGATAGACTTATAAGCGTACTTTTTTACAAAGAAAATCAATACACTGGCGCAGCTCATGCAGCCTATACTTTTGACTGTCTAAATTTTAATTTAGAAACGGCTGCTTTTATGAAGTACGAAGATTTCTTTAACAATGGCACCGAAGAAGAGTTACGCGAAATATTAAATACGCTGTTAAAAAATAAAATAAATTCTGGCGAAATGTATTACGATTGTTGGGCTATTTCTGCCGACGATTTCTTTAACGCAAAAAACAACTTTGTTATTAACGACGATGTGGTAGAATACTATTTCGACGATTGTATTATCTGTCCTTCCTACACGGGTACGTATTCTATTCAAATTCCGTTGGAAATGTTGATGCCTGTTTTAAGAAAATATAAAAAGAACCCACTTCTTGGCTAAAACCTATTATTATGAAAAGCAATTTTAAAGAAATAATAAACTCCGAAACCCCAGTGTTAGTAGATTTCTTCGCAGATTGGTGCGGCCCGTGTAAAATGCTGGCGCCGATTCTAAAACAAGTAAAAGAAGAATTAGGCGAAAATGTGAAAATCGTAAAAATAGACGTTGATAAAAACCAACCGTTATCGGCGCAATATCAAGTGCGCGGTGTTCCTACAATGATTTTGTTTAAAGACGGAAAACAGCTTTGGCGACAGAGTGGTGTTCTGCAAAAAAACGAAATAGTTGCTATCATTAATCAACACAAAAATTGACGAAACTTAGTAGCTATATCGACCACACTTTATTAAAAGCTACTGCTACACCCGAGGACATTATAAAGCTTTGCAACGAAGCGAAAGAATATAACTTTTATGCGGTTTGCGTAAATAGCTGCTACGTTTTATTGGCTGCAAATGAATTAAAAAACAACGCTGTAAAAGTTGCAGCGGTTGTTGGTTTTTCACTTGGAGCAAACAGTTCTAACGCCAAAGTTTGCGAAGCAAAACAGTGCGTAAAAGACGGCGCAGACGAAATAGACATGGTGCTAAACATAGGTTTGCTAAAGGCAAAATCGTACAAATTAGTACGCGATGAAATTGCTGCGGTTAAAGCAGCAATAGGCAGCCGAACTTTAAAAGTAATTCTCGAAACCTGCTATTTAACCGACGTCGAAATAAAACTAGCCTGCCAAATAGCCGAAGATGCGGGCGCAGATTTTGTAAAAACCTCCACTGGTTTTGGAACAAACGGCGCTACGGCACACGCAGTAAAAATAATGGTTGACGAAGTAGGCAACACTTTAAAGATAAAAGCCTCCGGCGGAATAAAAGATACCGAAACTGCTAAAAAATATATTGAAATGGGCGTTAGCAGAATTGGCACTTCTTCAGGAATTGAGATTGTAACTTCCACAAAAAAAGATACAGATGAGCACACATATTGAAGCCAAAGCTGGAGAAATTGCAGAATCGGTTCTCCTTCCTGGCGACCCAATGCGCGCCAAGTGGATTGCAGAAACTTTTCTTGAAAACGCAAAATGTTATAACGACGTTCGCGGTATGTTGGGCTATACGGGCACTTTCCAAGGAAAACAAATCTCGGTGCAGGGAACTGGAATGGGCATTCCTTCGGCTCTAATTTATTGTCACGAGCTTATAAAGGATTATGGGGTAAAAAACCTAATTCGTGTGGGTTCTGCGGGTAGCTATCAAAAAGATATAAACTTGCGCGATATTGTTATTGCAATGGCAGCCTCCTCTACTTCGGGAATTAATAATACACGCTTTGTAAATTGCGACTACTCGCCTACTGCAGATTTTGATTTATTTATGAAAGCTTCAATGTATGCGAAGGAAAATAACATTCCTATAAAAGCTGGCAACGTACTTTCCAGCGATCAGTTTTATGAAGATGATTTCAATAGTTATAAAAAATGGGCAGATTTTGGCGTGCTTTGCGTAGAAATGGAAGCCGCTGGACTTTACACGATTGCAGCAAAATTTAATGTGAAAGCGTTAGCTATTTTAACTATTTCAGATTCTTTAGTAACTGGTGAAACCACTACTGCCGATGAACGTGAAGGAAGTTTTTCAAAAATGATTGAAATTGCGCTAAACACAGTAGTTTAGAAATAAAAAAGCAGGAACTCAAAATTGAAGCTCCTGCCTTTACGTTAATTGATGTCGATAGCAATTAACTATACTTTAAATGTGATTACTGGCAAATCTGAGTGGTTTACCACATCTTCCCCAATACTTCCACTGAAGAAATGAGCTAAGCCCTGACGCCCTTGTGTAGGCAACGAAATAATATCTGCATTGCTTACTTGGCTATAACCGAAAATTCCAGCTTCAACAGAATATTCATTGTATTGAACAACTTTGTTCAAGCATTCCAACGGATTTACTTCACCTGCGATTTTCAAGAAGTTGAGAATTCGTTTTTCAATTTCGCGTGTACTACGGAAATCGCCAGCAAGATTTATATAGAGCATTTGCATGTTAATACCCAAAGCAGCAAACAATTTTTGCGCGCGTCTGTACGGCCCAACTGAGTTCTCTAAAAAGTCGCAAGCAAAAACTCCAAATTCTGGATTAAATTTTTCGTGACGATGCTTAATTACTAGCACAGGAATTTCAGAAGTACGCACTACTTTTTCAGTGTTACTACCTACAAATACTTCCTTTAGGCCAGAACTTCCGTGAGATCCCATTACAATCAAATCTGCTTTAAAATCGATTGCTAAGTCGTTAATTTCACTGAAAATTTTATAATTGTGCACAGTTTCGGTAATCTTAATTCCCTCCAAATAATCTTTGTCTAGGAATTCCGCAAAAAGTTTTTCTGCCAATCGCATATAAAACATTGCCTCAAAAACCTCTTTGCTTTCATCTCGAGTTACAACAGAATCTGTTAGACCCATCATGTGTACCGCAATTATTTCGGCATTTTGCTTTTTGGCAATCGATGCGGCTACTTCTAAAGCGTATTCAGAATGTTCGGAAAAATCTACGGGTACTAATATTTTTTTCATCATTTTTTAATTTTAATGAGTTGTGAATTTTGCTTTGCGTTTTTTAAGCTGCTTTTCTAAATCGAAAACAGTTTCTTTTGCTGCCGCTTCAAAGGTTGCTTCTGTAGAAGTTGCAAAAATTTTGGGCCCGGGAAGGCTTAGTTCCATTTCGCAAATGTTGCCTTTTCCGTAAACATTATTCTCCATTTTAAAGCTAACATCGGCTCTAATTAGCCACTCATATTTTTCAGCAATTTTCTGAAGTTTTTGCTCCACATATTCATTCATCGCCTCACTCGTAGGCATCTTCACGTATTGAATGTTTATAGTCATAATACTTTTGATTGGTTAATAATTCAAATATATCCAGAATTTGTGAAATTTAAAATGATTAAAGTCATATTGCAATAGTATTGCAAGCATCGTTGTTTTAAACGCACAAAAAATCCCGCTTACAATTATTTGTAGCGGGATTTTTTTTAATTAATATGAAGTTAGTCAGCAGTTATGCACAACAACTCTCTCCTTCGTCTTTTACGCCAAGCTTTTTTAATATCTTCTCCATCAAACACCATTTTGTAAATGATGATTGTAGTAAGTTGACACCCACAAAACCTGTGAACCACAACCAATTTATATTTACATAAACAGCCAAAATAAGACTGATTATAATAAAAATTCCGGCAATTGCTCTAATATATCTGTTAATCATAATTTTTAATTTTTTGAATTATATACTTCGTTCTATTGGCACCACAACCGCATGAATGGGATTGTTAGTTTCTATTTCTTTATTAAATTTCGTAACCAAGTCGAAAAACACATCTATCTTTTCGTCTTCAGTGAAAGAGAAGAACATAATGCTTTCTGCTCCACTTTTTTGTGATGGAAACCAACTGGTATCCATCATAAATGAAGAAGTTCCGTTTTTATAGCCCTCAATTTCAGAACCACTAAAACTTTCAATTTCGGACTTTTTAAAAAGCTGCAGCATGTCCTTCTGAAATTCGTCTACAACAGTTACAATTAATAGTTTCATTGGGATATTTTTTAATGGTTATTATTATTTTTTATTGGCTCCTAATTATTCCTTTTTCAGTCTCAGATTCTTCCTCACATCTCACGTCTAAAATCATAAGTCTACTTAAAATTCTTCTTTTCTATCATATAATAAACCAACGGCACCACAAGCAATGTAAGTACTGTGGAAACAATAGTTCCGCCCATTAGCGAAATTGCCAATCCTTGGAAAATTGGATCGAAAAGAATTACGAAAGCACCAATTACAACCGTTCCTGCTGTTAACAAAATTGGGGTTGTTCGCACTGCTCCCGCTTCAATAACAGCTTGTTTTAATGGTACACCTTCATCGGTTCTAATGTTTACAAAATCAATTAAAAGCACTGAGTTTCGCACCATAATTCCCGCTAAAGCAATCATTCCAATAAATGAAGTTGCAGTAAAAAACGCACCCATAATCCAGTGACCGAGTACAATACCAATCAATGAAAGTGGAATTGCAACCATCATTACGATTGGCGCTCTAAAGTTCTGGAACCAGCCGACAATTAAGATGTATATGATTATAATTACTCCTAAAAATGCAATTCCCAAATCGCGGAATACTTCCAGCGTAATCTGCCATTCTCCATCCCATTTCACTGTAAAATCGTCTTCAAATTCTGGCTGCTGTAAATACAGTTCGTTCATTTCATATCCTGCTGGCAACTTAATTTCATTAAGCTTTTCTGTCATACCCAAAATAGCATAAACAGGGCTTTCAAGTTCTCCAGCCATATCTGCCAAAACATAAACCACCCGTTTTTGATTTTTGCGATAGATGCTTTTGGCGCTCGTACTTTCTTTAATATTCACCAAATCGCCTACCGATACCATATTGCCTTGTTTAGAGGCAATTTTCAATTGTGAAATATCTTGAATTGTAGATTTCTCCTTTTCATCTAAAGCAAGTAATATGCCTACTTGTACGGCTGCATTTTCATCGTAAAGATGTGTTACTGGTTTATCTGAAAGTGCCATATTCATTGTGTAAACAATCTGCTGCGGGGCTACTCCGTAACGCATCGCTTTCTCTTTGTCTATTACAAATTCATATTCCTTTTGGTCAGCTTCTACCATCCAATCTACATCTACAACATCTTGAGTTTCATTGAGAATATTTTCAACTTGTTTTGCTACAGCAATCTGTTGATCATAATCTGGTCCGTAAACTTCAGCTACAATGGTTGAAAGAACTGGGGGGCCTGGTGGAACTTCAACCAGTTTTATATTAGCTCCAAACTTCTTTCCAATTTCTTGAATATGCGGACGCATTTGTTTTGCTATGTCGTGACTTTGTGCGTCTCGATTTTCCTTGCCAACAAAATTCACTTGAATATCGGCCATATTGCTCCCTCCTCGAAGATCGTAATGGCGTACTAAACCGTTAAAAGTTATCGGTGCTGAAGTACCCACATAATTTTGATAATTCACTACGAGTGGTTGTGTAGAAAGATATTGCCCAACTTCACGGGCAACTACGGCTGTACGCTCCAAGGTTGTTCCTTCGGGCATATCGATCACCACTTGCATTTCGTTTTTATTATCGAAAGGAAGCATTTTTACTGCAACCGAGTTTGTGAAAAACAACATTACAGAACCTAAAAGCAATACTATGGTAGTTCCTAAGAACAACCAACGTGTTCTTTTGTTTTCAATTAAAGGAGTTTCAAATTTTGAATAAATTCGATAGATTAAAGTACTTTCCAAAGGCTTTTCGGGCTTCGGTGCTTTTCCTTTTTTATCTTTTTCACGCAAAAATATATAACCCAAATAAGGGGTAATTGTCAACGCTACGAACAATGATAATATCATCGCAATAGAAGCACCAATTGGCATTGGCGACATATATGGCCCCATCAATCCAGAAACAAATGCCATTGGCAATACGGAGGCAATTACAGTAAGAGTAGCCAAAATTGTTGGGTTACCCACTTCGTTTATTGCGTAAATAGCAGCTTGCTTAAACGGCAAACGTTTCATCTTGAAATGCCGGTGCATGTTTTCGGCAATAATAATGGAGTCATCGACGACAATTCCTGTAACAAAAACCAAAGCGAAAAGTGTGATTCTGTTCAACGTATAATCGAGCAGGTAGTAACTTAATAGCGTTAATGCAAAGGTAATTGGCACTGAAAGAAATACTACCAAGCCACCTCTCCAGCCCATTGCGAGCATTACAACTAAGGTTACCGCAATGATAGCACCCATAAGGTGCATTAATAATTCGGCAACTTTGTGAGAAGCGGTTTCGCCGTAATTACGAGTAATTTCCACGTGAACATCATCAGGAATAAGATTGCTTCTTAAATGATCTACTTTGTCGATAATTACATCTGCGATTTTCATTGCATCGGCACCTTTTCTTTTTGCTACTGAAATGGTAACTGCAGGATATTCGGAAGGGTAATTAGACACATTTTCACTAGCGCCTCCAAAGCCGAAAGACACATAATTACGTGGAATTTCGGGACCGTCAAAAATACTGGCAATCTGCTTTAAGTAAATGGGTTGATTTTGCTGAATGCCTACTACCAAGTTTTCAACATCGGCTGCAGATTTTAAGAAATTTCCAGTGGTAACCAAAAACTCGGTATCATTTTTATCAAAACTTCCAGAATTGAGCTGTTTGTTATTTGCCTTTATCATTTCGGCAACACTCAAAAAGTCCAATCCACTTGCAGCTAATTTGTTTTTATCTAATACAATGCGAACTTGTCTATTTCGCCCTCCAACTTTTTGTGTGGTGGAAACTTGATTCACCTTTTCAATTTCTTGGGTGAGTTCGTCTGCAATTTGTTTTAGTTGAAAATCATTATAAGTTTCGCTCCAAAGTGTAACACCCAACATCGGCACATCGTCGATAGCTCGCGGTTTAACAAGCGGCATGGTAACACCCGGAGGCATTTTGTCCATGTTCTTGTTCATTTCATTATAAAGTTTTACGAAAGAACGCTCAATGTCCTCACCCACATAAAACTGAACAATTACCATTGCACCTTCATTGGAAGAAGTAGAATACACATATTCCACCCCTGGAATGTTTGAAACTATCTTTTCCAAAGGTTTTACAACTCGCGATTCAACTTCGGTTGGGGATGCGCCGGGGTAACCCACAAATATGTCGGCCATAGCCACATTAATCTGCGGTTCTTCCTCGCGCGGTATTAAAAAAGAGCTCCACACACCTACGACCATAAACACGATCATCAACAGCACTGTAAGCTTTGAGCCTATAAATAACTTGGCAATTTTGCCTGCTAATCCGTCCTTCATGTTTATTGTTTAATGGTTATTTTCGCACCGTTGAAAAGTTTTTCATCGGCAGAAATAATATAATTTTCATCTGCATTTAAGCCAGAGAGCACTTCCACATTTTCGCCGAAAGTACGACCCAATCGCAACCAACGAAGTATTGCAGTATTACTTTCACTTACGGTGTAAATTCCGGTTAATTGTCCGCGTTTAACTAAAGCGTCTTGCGGCACCAAAACTGTAGTAGCATCAGTTGTTTTTTCTATCGGAAACTGCACCGTGGCATACATTCCCGAAAGAATGCTAGCATCAGTTTTATCTAAAACCACTTTTACCAAAAATTGGCCGCCAGTAGTATTCGCTGAAGTACTAACTTCGGTAACTGTTCCAGGCAATATTTTATCAGACGATTTTACAACTACTTGCACTTCTGTGCCCGATTTTATTTTCGAAATTTCACCTTCCGGAACTGAAGCAACCACTTCAAAATTTCCAGGGCCTTCCACAGAAATTAATGGCACACCGGGATTAGCCATATCACCTGCATCAATATTTTTACTGGTTATAACGCCATTAAAAGGCGCACGAAGATTTACATACGCAAATTGCGATTGCACTTCGTTTTTCATTTGTCGTGCGCCTTCTAATCTGGCTTTAGCCATTTCGAAACGGGCACGCTGATCGTCAAGTTCTTTTTGACTTGCACTGTTTTCTGCAAATAGATTTTGAAAACGTTGGTAATCTTTTTCCGCATTATTGAAAGCAGCTTGGGCTTCAGTAATTCCAGCAGTTGTCTGCGCTTGTTTTGCAGAAAGATCAGCATTGTTGATGCTTATTAAGAGTTGACCTTTCGAAACTTTATCGCCCACATTAACGTGAACTTTATCTACAAAGCCCATCATTCGGGTGCTGAGAGTCGCGCTATTTGCGGCTTCTATTTTTCCGCTTGCGGTTAAATAAGGCGTGTTGTTTTCCGAAGCTACAGAACTTACGGTAACAGAAACTGGTGGCGTTTTATCTATGATTTTTTCTTCGGAAGAATTATTACAGGCGGTAAAACTTAGAACTGCCGATAAAAGAAGAAGGGTATATATTTTTTTCATTACTGATTAGTTTTTTGTTAAAAATTGTAAGTAAGCCAAAGCGTAATTATGTTGAAAAATAGTATTGAAATATTCCAACTGCTTTTGCGAATATTGAGTCTCGGCCATTAGCAAATCGGTGGTTTTTTCTAAACCTTCCGTAAATCTGTTGATGCGAATTCTAAGCGCTTCTTTGGATTGTTCGAGTGATAATTTTGTTAAGTTCAAATTATTTTTCGCATCTTGAAGCATACGTTTCGCCTTGTTCAATTCTAACTGACTTTCGGCTTTGTATTGCTCTAATTCAAGATTCGCTTTGTTGAATTCTGCTTTGCTTTTTTGTGTTTTCCCGAAGCGTTTTGAACCTTCAAAAAGACTCCATGATAATGATGCTCCCACCAAATATCCGCTCGCATCAGCCTGAAAAATTTGATCGTCGTAAAGTTCGTAGCTTCCGAAAGCGTTCAGCCTTGGCAAAAACGTCATTTTATCTGCTTTGTAATTTTGTTTGTAAGCTTCGGCAGCAAACTCCATTGCTTGAATATCTGCCCTTGAATTTGAAAGGTTTTCAAATGAATTTAATTCTGATAAAACCATAAGTGAATCTGTTGGCTTCAAAACCCCAGAAACCTCTTCATTCATAAGCAAAGCAAGATATTCCGAAGCATTTATAATATTGCTTTTTGCGTATTGCAACTGATTTTCAACTTCAGTAACACGTACTTGTACTGCCAAAACATCGCTTTGTTGCAGATAACCTTGTTTAAAACTATTATTCGCCAAACGCAGATTTTCATTAGCAGATTTGTAGGCGGTTTCTATAACCTCAACACTTTTATAAGCTAGTTGCAATTGCATATATGCTTTTTCAGTTTCAAGGGTAATATAGTCGCCCGTGCGCGCCAATTGCATCTGAGATGCGTTCCACTTTGCTCTCGCAGCTTTCCGCTGAAAAATTCCATCGACGTTTATAATTGGTTGCTGCACTTCAATTTTTGTAGTGAACATTTGAATCTGTGAAGGGTTATTCAGATTATTTGGGTCAAAATCTGCTTGGGTAACTATTTCTTCATTCAATTTAAAACCAAAAGCCATCAACGGATTGGTGGTCGTCATTCCGGTATGCGAAGCAGTAATGTTCGGCAGAAAGACGGCATTTGTTTGGTTAAAATCACCTTTTGCAGAAAGTACTTGCTGCTCGCCAATCTTTAATTTATTATTTTGTTGAATCACCTTTTCCAGCACTTCTGCTTTGGTAATAGGTACCGTTTGCTGCGCAAATACCATTGCGGGCAACAATCCAATAAGTGTAAGTATGTTTTTAATCTTCATTGCTACATTAAATTTGACGCAAAAATACATTAGATAATAAGGCTAGTCAGTAACTAATGTTACCAAAGCCACGCTTATAAGTTACTTAAAAAAAAGCACCTCTTTCGAGATGCTTTTTACTAACCAAATAAATCGGCAACCTTTAGGAGCATACCAACCAAGAAACGCTCCTAAATACTTTAAAACCCTTGGTCACATTTTTATATATCGCTATGTTTCCTTTAAAAATTAATCATTGGAACCACGTACTATTCTTGAAATTATCCCTTTATCATTTGTGAATTCTGCAATTAATATTCCTCCTATATGCAATACAATAAATGCTATTAGATAATAAATACCAAGTACATGAATTTCCTCCATTGGTTCTTTCAAAGTTTTTGGTCCCCAAACTATTATAAGTCCTGTAACCAAAGAAACTACAACACATACATAAAAAATGATGTACGTCCATTTCTGGAATTTTTGTTTTATAGTTAAGTCTTTTGTTAATGGATTTTGAAATTTCATACTTCCGAAAAAAGGAAGCAGAAAACGTAAACTGAATAAACCAGTTAAAACATATCCCAAATAAATATGCCAGTCCCACATGGGCTTTCTAATCTGTTTAGCTAAAACGATGAGTTCTTCGCGAGTTAACGATTGATCAGTCCCTGCTAGATAAGTTTGGATAATATCTGCCATATTATTTTTATTCATCCAAGTTAATCTCAGAAAAATAGTAATCAATAAAAGCAGGAAACTAACCGCAATTGCCCAGTGGATAATTCTATAGATTTTGGAATAGTTTACAATTTCCATGGTGTATCTATAAACTATTAATAACCTTAGTCAATTGCTTTTTAACGTCTTTTGCAATTTCTCCTAAGGAATCATTTTCCACTGCTCCCATTGAAGCTGTTGGATCTACTGCCGAAACCTCAATCATCCCTGGTTCGCGTTCCTGAACAATTACGTTGCAGGGTAACATGGTTCCAATTTTGTTTTCAGCTTGTAGCGCTTGGTGCGCCATATGCGGGTTGCAGGCACCAAGAATAGTGTAATTGTAAAAATCTGCGTCCAACTTCTTTTTCAAGGTTGCTTTAATATCAATTTCGGTTAATACGCCAAAACCTTCTTCTTTTAAAGCCGCTGTTGTTTTTTCAATAGCATCTTGAAAAGTTGTGTTTTTTAATGTAGTGCTGATATAGTATTTCATAACTTCTTTATTTTTGGATGAATAACTTGAAACAAATTTAAGAATGTTAATTGAATACTACTGTAACATAGATTACATATAGCATAAATTATCGACTGCGTTTTTCACCTATTTAGTCTCTTTGTAACTTATGTTACATTCTAATGCTACAATTTTATTAAATTTGCCTTCAATGAACTCGAAGAACCTAATAGTCTTTTTTCTGACTGGCCTTTTTATAATGAATCTTATGGCTGCACAATCTGGTGCCTTGCTACAAGTTTTAACAGGAAAAGAGGTTACTGTTGTTCATCCTTTTTGTAAAAAATCAAAAAGTAATTCTAAAACAGGCGATGCACTAAAAATTGACAACACTTCTGTAAATTCTGCTCAAATTCAAGCAATTTGCTCAACTGTTTTCGACATTAAAACCGCTTACTTTTCATTTATTTCTGTTGAAGACAACTATAAGGTTTACACTTTTTCAGAAATTCTACATTCAAATCTTTTTGCAGAACGCTTAGAAATTCCTCCTCGGGTTTAACATTTCTCTTTAGTTAAATCGAAATTGGTCAATTCAATAGAATTCAAGTGTGAATTCGGTTGTTTTAGACTAGTAAATCACACACTATTTTTTAAATTTTTTAATTATGACACCAAATATAACGGTGAGCAAGCGTTCTGTACAGCTGCTCCGTATTATGGTGAGCGCAATTTTTTTGACTGCCGGATTTAGCCATCTGGTAAATGTTGAAAAAACCGTTCAACGAATTGAAATGGCACAATTTAAGGAGTTTGCGAACTTTTTCGGAAATCTCGAATTACTAGTAATCCTTTCTGGAATTGTAATGCTAACAGCTGGTTTTAGCTTTTTAATAGGTTTTAAAACACGTTGGTCTGCCATTGTATTACTTCTTATTCTTTTACCAATTACAATCACTATTCAAGTTGGGCAAATAGCAAGTCTAGGCCCATTATTTAAAAATATCGCCATCGCTGGAGGGCTGTTATTTTTTATTCTAAACGATATAAAAACTTTTAAAAAAAACACATTATGAAAACAATATTTTCAACTTTAATACTATCAATTTTTCTAGTTTTAGGAAATACACAACAATCATTTTCGCAAGAAAGTAAAACGCAAAATTATGTGGTGCTCACTAAAAAAGTAGCACAACTAAAACCAATTCTACTTGCTGCCAAAGATTTAGCAGCGGAAGACGGAGCGAACTTTGGCAAATTTGAAATCATTGTCTGCGGAAAAGAAATAGGCGATTTAACCGATGCTGAAAAAATGCAACCCCACTTAGCCGAAGCAGAGAAAGTAGGCGCCAATATTGTTGCGTGTGGCTTTTCGCTTAAGAAATTTAAGGTAGATAATACAAAGCTTCCCAAAGATATGGAGATAGTGGACAATGGAATTCTGCACAATTTTGAACTTCAGAAAAAAGGCTATTATAGCTTATCACTTTAAGAAATAGATTAAATAGAAAACTTATAATAACATAATAAAACAATGATTATGAACAAAAAACTTAAAAAAACGATCATAGAATACGGCATTTTTGCCGTGGTGGTTCTCGGAATATATTTCTCGGGATTACATACCGAAATTATAGGATTTGCACAACGCGGTTTACTTGCAACTGGTGCAATGAATCCAGATGTAGAACAAATTCAGGAAAACGCTGAAACAAACGAAGTTGCTGCCACCAAAGCAGATTTCAGTATGGAGTTGGTAAATTCTAAAGGCGAAAAGGCAACATTAGAGCAATATCGCGGTAAAGTAATATTTATCAATTTTTGGGCTACTTGGTGTCCGCCTTGTGTTGCCGAAATGCCTGGAATAAACGATATGTACAACGATATTGATAAAGATAAAATTGAAGTGCTAATGGTTTCTTTCGACCAAAAATTTGATAAAGCAATTCAATATAAAACCAAAAACAATTTCGATTTTGAAGTTTATGCTCCAGCGGCTGCAATTCCAGCTATGTACGAATCGCAGAGTATTCCGACCACTTATGTAATAAGTTCCAGAGGCGAATTGGTTTTTACCCACAAAGGTATGGCAGATTATAACCGCCAAGATTTTAAAGATTTTTTGAAAAGTCTTTAAAGTTTAGTCTCGACGAAAATTGCAAAAACCATCTTCTGTTTTGAAGATGGTTTTTTAGTTTTAGAATGAGTGTGCAGTAATTAAGGTATTTTACATATCATAAATACATTCTGCAGTTACAAATATCATGATAGACCATTTATTCCAGCTATTTAGAGCTCTGGTGTAATCTGAATCCAAATCTGATTTATTCAGAGTTATTGTTCTTTTAATGGTTCCGCCATCATTAAATTCTGAGTTCGATAATATTAATTTTTCACCGCCTCTGAAATAAATTTTAATTCCGTTGTAAGCTTTTACTCTTGTATCAATACCACCATTTACAGGTTCAATTTGGGCTTCTACCGTTATAGTTGTAGTGGTTTCAGATATTCTACAAATGCGTTTTCTAATTCCAGCTTCTGATGAACCTGTTCCGTCAGAAACATTGCTGAGACATTCCGTTTTATAATAATCCCACTCTGTACAATCGCTTTTCTGTTGCGATGTCACGGTATAGCTAGCCGTGATTAATAGTACTACTAAAAGTAATTTTTCCATAATTTATTATTTAAAGGTTAATTCAAAAATAAATTATATAGAAACTCGCGCCAATACCCACAATTAGGTATATATCACTTTTTAATTTGCTAACTGTACCGAAAACTGCAACTGCCTATTAATTTTCTGGTGTAATCATTATATGCGAACGATGTGTGCCAGCATCCATTAACCACGGCATTCCCGGAGCTTGGGGTTTTGTTGGAAGCCCTGTGCTTTCGCCAGTCATATACGGCTTGTAGATTACGTAACGTATTTTGCTGTTTTGGAGTTCGCCAGTTTCTGGGTTGTAGTCTGCTTCTTCGCCAGCCAAAATATAAACCATCGATGGTTCTGCCGGCATTGGCAAAGTGCCAGTCTTTATTTCGCTTTTTCTAATTTCACGCTTTGCTTCATTAGAT
The DNA here is from genome assembly GCF_058068265.1 of Aequorivita sp. IT1183. NCBI lineage: Bacteria > Pseudomonadati > Bacteroidota > Flavobacteriia > Flavobacteriales > Flavobacteriaceae > Aequorivita > Aequorivita sp. IT1183. The sequence goes on from NZ_JBYRHS010000002.1 coordinate 356,891, forward strand.
TTTCCTTCAGCGGCCAAAGCTCTACCTCGTGCCATAAAAGGCTCTAATTCGGCGCCGTAACAGGCTACGCTTATTCCTTCTTTATTAGGGTCGTCTGCCAAACAAATCATGCTGTTGGTGCCTTCTCTTAAAGTAATAAGTTTTCCTTCGGGATTATAACCAAGCACGGTTGCATCATCGCGGTACATCTCGGGTGCGGCTAGCATTGCGGTTTTAATCTGTATGTTTTTCGGCAAAATTTCACTTTGTGAAAATGCTGAAAACGCAAATGCAAAAACGAAGACAAATAGTAATTTTTTCATAGTTAAGCTTTTTAAAAATTGAAAGTTTAAGATACGGATTTTTGGGAGATTTAAAGTGCGTTTCGAGAGTCGTGAAATTGCATTCAACAAATCATCAACAAACGGTGTTGTCCATTATTTTCTTTTGGGGCACGATGAAGACAAGGAGGAACTTTGCTTTCAGGATGATCAATCGCTAACCGCCATAAATGCCCAATACCTAAGCTAATGGGTTGTGCTTGCGGTAAAGCTTGATAGTGAAGATCAAAGAAATATTCCTCTAAAAAGTCTTCAAAACCAGCCTCCGCCCCGCCATACAGTTTTTTGAGTTCCGCGCGTATTTCGGGGATTAGCACTTTTTGCTGCCCTTGCGCATTGGGCAATATGTCGCTGGGCGCACCGTAATAGGTACATAAAAAAGTATCGGTAGGGATGGGAGACCGATCTACATGCCACGAATACACATCTGTCGGGAAAAAAGGAAAAGCATCATCTCTGTCGTAGTATTTAATTACATTCAACGTTGGCGAGGCACCGTGCTCTTTCAGTAGTTTTAAGTCGTTTAAAAGTATTTCGCGAGCTAGTTGCCCTTGCTTATTTAATTGTAGCGCACGCAGCTCTTCTTGATCAAGTGTTGCTATATTTTCGTTTAGTGCTACTTGTTTAACAATCTCAGAAAAGTCGCCCGTTAGTTTTCGCTTCCAACAAATTGCATTTATTTCTCCTTTAAAAGGCGTAGAAACCAAGTCGTGAAAATTTGTAACCTGATGAATTTGATTTGAAGTTTTAGAGAAATCTAGCATGCGGCAAAGATAGCGTAATTGGGTAATGGTTTTTAATAGCTAATCTAGCAATTTGCAACGATAACGCGCGGATTTCGCGGATGCCTTAAATGTTTTGAAACTAGCTTTTGGCGGGACACGGGCAAGACGCCCCGCACCCGCTTGGAATTACAGCCTATTAAGCCACTTTAAATTCATCGAAGTATTTTTGAATTAAACTATATAATACTTCCCTGTTTATTGGTTTGGAAATAAAATCGTTACATCCCTCTTCAATTATCTTTAATTTATCGTCTGAGAGCACAGAAGCTGTTTGGGCTATTATAATAACGTCTTTGTTAAATTGACGGATTTGTCGAGTTGCATCAAACCCGTTTAGCTTAGGCATTTGGATGTCCATAAAAATTAAATCGATGTCAGGATTATTTTTAGCTAAAGCTACAGCCTCAACGCCTGTTTTTGCAACAAGAATTTTCGAGCTGTAATCTTTTACTAGAGCAGATAAAAGCATTGATGATATTTTGTCGTCTTCGGCAATTAATATTTTAAGTCTATACGATTTAGGACTTTGATTATTTGCAGCCTTATTTGAATAGACTAAATTTTTAACTTGGAAATTTTCTAATTGATCAAACTTATAATACGGAATGGTAAAATAAAATATTGCGCCTTTCCCTTCTTCACTTTCTACCCAAATTTTGCCACCAAGCATTTTCACATATGCTTTAGAAATGGCCAAACCCAGCCCTGCTCCTTCATTGGCTAGCACTTCTGAATTATCAGCCTGCACAAAACGTTGAAATATTGCATGATGTTTACTTTTGGCGATCCCAACACCGGTATCCTTCACATAAAATTCCAATTCACTTGGCTCGCTTTCTGTTTTTACAACATAGCCCAGTTCAATAGTACCTTTTTCAGTATATTTTATAGCGTTCTTAACAAGATTTGTAAGTATGGAATAGATTTTTTCGCTGTCAGATTTTATAAAAGCGTCATTCCCTAATAAGGCAGTTTTAATTGAAAACAGCATACCTTTCTTTTTAACTTCGGGAGTAAAAAAGGTTTGAATAAACTCCACTTGCCTATTGATATTAGTTTCCTTTATACTAAGATCTATCAGTCCCGATTCAATTTTTGAAATGCTTATTATATCGTTGATGATATTGAGCATGCGTTTACCACTTGTAGTAATAATACCTATATATTTTTGCTGCAGTTCACCTTTAAGTTCGGGTTCTTTCAGCAAATCGGCAAAACCGAGAATACCGTTCATAGGTGTTCTTATTTCGTGACTCATATTGGCTAAAAAGGCTGTTTTTAACAAGTCGCTGTGCTCTGCCTTTTCCTTTGCCAGGATTAATTCTTCGGCACGTTTTTCTTTCTCATGATTTTGAAAGATAAGTTCTCTGTTTGCTATTATTAACTCTGCGGCGCGTTTGGCCTTTTCTTCGTTTTGATAAACAAGTTCTTTATTGGCGATAATTAATTCGGCGGCGCGTTCTGATTTTTCCCTATTTTGGAAGACAAGCTCAATATTTGCTACAACCAACTCTGCGGCGCGCTTAGCTTTTTCTTGGTTTTGAAAAACGAGTTCTTTGTTTGCTATAATCAATTCGGCGGCACGTTTGGCCTTTTCTTCATTTTGATAAATATGTTCTTTATTGGCGATAATCAATTCGGCGGCGCGTTTTGATTTTTCCTTATTTTGGAAGACAAGTTCAATATTTGCAACCACTAACTCGGCCGCGCGTTTGGCCTTTTCTTCATTTTGAAAAACGAGTTCTTTATTGGCGATAATCAATTCGGCTGCGCGTTTCGATTTTTCATTATTTTGAAAAACAAGTTCAATATTTGCTATAACCAGCTCTGCTGCGCGCTGGGCTTTTTCTTCATTTAAGAATTTAAGCTCCAAATTGGCTATTATTAATTGGGCGGCTCGTTTTGCCTTTTCTTCGTTTTGCAAAGAAACGCCTTGAATAGCAATTTTTAATTCTTGCTCGAGACGCGTACGCCTTTTAGGTTCAATGTCTTTTATAGAACTTAAGAACTCTTGCTGTAATTCCACTAACTCCTTCCTAATTTCCTTTCTCGACTTATCCTGCTCGCTCATAACTATATTATTTTTTGGGGAGCTATTTTTAATAGTATAATTTGATTATGAAATGCTCTATTCTTTTTAACCATTTTTATTCTGTGCTATTGAAAATTATAGATTTGTTTTATGAGCTGAATTTTCTAAATCAGCACTAATAGTTGTAATTATTGATATAAAACCACTCTTTTAGAAGTAATTTATACGGGATGTATTTAATTGATATTTAAGCTATTGTCGCGCTTAATCTGAAGGCAAATTGTGCAGTGACAATTGGTCTGCAACCCATTCCATTTATTAAATTTAACCGAAGGTCTCACGGTTTATATAGCTGACAAAGATGTAGAAGCAGTCTTTGCCTGTCCTGAAGTGAACAAGAGAATTCTAATAATTTTTTGAACCTTAATAATTATAATACTATCCATATTGAATTTTAAAACCTGACCCCAATAAATCAAAAATATGGGCCAATATACTCTAACAGATGTATTTCGGGTAACGCAAATACTTATATTTTTAACAAAATACGTTATTTTTCAGACACTTAGAAAGTAATTATAATTAATTAACAGGAAAATTGATATTTAAAGTGCTTTTCTGAATTCTTGGTGATATTCTGAAAATAACCCCACAGGTTTTGAAAACCTATGGGGTTATATAACATATTTGGACGTGACATAAGCTCAGGGTGAATAGTGTATTTATAAAGTTTCACAAACATTTAATATATACTTTGAAATAAGCCGTATTAAAATGATTAAATTTTCATTCAAAAAAATAAATGTTATGATAACTCCAAAAGAACAAGCACCAGGATTAGAAATTAATTTAGTAGGCGGAGACACTTGGAAACTTTCAAGTCAAAAACCAGAAAACTTCACGATGATGGTTTTTTACAGGGGATTACACTGCCCTGTTTGTAAAAGTTATACTGAAGAATTACAAAACCTAACGACAAAATTTGAAGCAATTGGCGTGAACATTATTGCTTTAAGTATGGATACGGAGAAGCGCGCTAAAATATCGAAAATCGAATGGGATGTTGACGATATTCCTATTGGTTATGGACTTTCTGAGGCAGAAGCCAAAGCTTGGGGTTTATATCTAAGCAAAGGCGTAAAAGATGGCGAACCCGAACTGTTTTCGGAACCTGGCCTGTTTTTAATTCGACCAAATAATGAGGTCTATTATGTAGCTCTTAATTCTGAACCTTTTGGGCGCCCTCATTTGCGTTCTTTTATTAAATCTATAGAATATATTATAGATAACAAATATCCTGCGAGAGGGGAAGTAAATTATAGAAAGTAAAAATAAACTTCAGGAGTCATTAGTGTTTATTTACTTGTCCTGAGTATAGACGAAGGGAGTTGTTATTGCGAGCAAAGTGAGGCAACTTCATGAGGCTACTTTGTCCCAGGTTTAAACTTATTCTTGTTTTGGAGCTGGGTTTATTGCCGGGGTGAATTATTGAATGGACACGGGTGAGACGCCTAAGCCATTGGGATTGCAAAACATTTAGCCTGTTTGCGCTAGTTATTGAATCTTTTCATCATCTCAAGTTCAGTAGTTGCCATATTTGCAATTAAAGAATATCCTTTTGGAATGGACACACTATTACTTAATAGTTCCTTAAGTTTGTCAAGTGCTTCTTGTGCCTTTATCAGGTCATTATTCAAAAGCCAATATTCCCCTAAATATAAATAACCGTAAAGTTTCTCTATGTCGTCCTTATCGGAGGCGAGTAATTCATCTAATAGTGGTTTAACTTTCTCATCATTTTCGAAATTGTCATCAAAAAGATACATTCCTATTAAGGAATATGAATTGCTTTCTCGATTTTCTTTTTCTGCTTCTTTTGAGTACAAATCTTTTCGATAAACCAATTTCCCTTGATCTATTTTATACCATCTATAGATAGATTGTCCTGAATCCACTTCTTCTTCAAAAACGCGACTCTTGTTATTAAAATTGGTAGCAAGAACCAAAATGTCTCCCAGCTTTTCTGTATTACCAATGAATTTAAAGGCTAAGCGAGCAGCCGGGCCAGTTGGCTGCTCTATCATAACCAATACCCTTTGATCTTTTGTAACTGAATAATATGCATTGTGCAAAATTGAGAACATTTCATCATCACTTAGCTGCTTGTATAAATCCGTCATATAAAAGGCATCTGCAAATGTTTGATGCACAAAATAAAATTTATCTATCCCTAATTGATTTTCTGAAAAGAGTTTCCCTTTTTCATAGGTAATTTGGCTTTGCGCAAATGAATTGAAGGATATAATTAGCAAGCTTAACGTTACAAGTAAATTTTTCATAGATTTTAGTGACTAATTTTTATTTTAATGAGATTACGTTATTGTATTTTTTTTTGTGATTGGAGCAATTGTTACCCCTTCGTCTTTTTTAAATCTTTATTCATTTTTATTACTACAATTTAGTCGGAATAAAATCAAGTTTGAATTTGTTTCCTCAACACTATCTATTCGCGCAAATTTCAATTCTTTAAGCAGATTGGTAGAACTTTGGTTGTCCTTATGTGTATATGCATCAATTGTTTTTAGACCAAGTGTTTGAACTGAATATTCAATTATTTTTTTTGCTGCCTCTGTCATAATACCTTTTCCTTGATGCTCCGTTAAAAGTTCATATCCAATTTCGCATTTTTTCAGCTCTTCTGAAACATCAAAAAGACAAATTGTACCTAGAAGTTTATCGTTTTCTTTTTGCGCAATTGCCCAATAAGTAAAGCTATTGGTTTTTATCTTCTCAATAAAATCCAATGCGTCTTTCAATGTTTTACATGGCTGTCTGTCAAGATATTTGTTTATTAAAGTGTCTGAACGAAGTAGAAATATTTCCTGAACATCGCTGTCTAATAATTGTCGGAGAATCAACCTTTCAGTTGTTAATATAGGGAAGGTTTTCAAATTTCTATGTTGCATTATGGCTTATACTATTTTTAACTGATTTTGCTCTTAGCCTTACTGCTAACGGTTACGTAAATTGAAGGTTGCGTGTTTGTGTGCGAGGATTTTCCAAAAAAATCAGAGGCAGCAAAACAGCAACGACCATTGGTTAAGTATTAACACAGCAATTAGTTTTATGCGGTGTTGGTGGTTCGTTTTTTATGAGTCATATTAAAAATACAATTTATATTTTAGGAAGTTTATAGCTAACAAACAAATTATAATTCTTTTACTTTATCATTCAAAAATACTTCCGATTTTTTGTGGATATCATAGGCTTTTTCATACAAGCCTTTCAAACTTTCATATTTACCATTTTTAACTCCATTTTCAATCTCAATTAAAATATTTTTTAAAGATTCAATTCCCATATAATCAGTCTGAGGTTTAATCGAGTGTGCATTTATTGCCAAAAGTTCGTATTTGTTGAAGTTCACCATTTCTAATTAAGCCTATTGCAATAGAAGGTATTTTATGTTTTTGAAGTAATTTTTCTATTTCTACGTCATTGTCAAAAAGTTTGAGTGCATAATCAGCGTTAAACTTGGGACCGTATTCTTTGTCTACGGCATGATGGTCATAACTTATAATTCTCTTGGCTTTCCATTCACCGTTAACTAAAATCCAAGTAGTAATAAATTTTGCTTTTCCGGTAATATAGATTTCCTTATTAGGTTCTTTAATGTAGAATTTATGATCTCCGGTTTGCACAGCGCCATACAACACCCCATTATTTTCTAAGGGAAATACCTCAAGGGTTTCATCTACTAATTTCCGGATGGGTTTGTAATTAGAATCACCACAGATATTCTGGGAGAAGACTTCATAAAATTGCGCTAAATCTTGTGCGCCTCCTTTGTCGTGAAGAAACTCCAAATCTTCATGAAGCACCTGTTTTAGTGCTTCGAAATTGCACTTATTAAAGCCTTCAATAAACGTAAGGCTATCGGCTTTTTTAAGCGCTATAAATAAGGCTGAAGTTTTTTCTACTTGTGCTAAACCAAGGTTAGATGTAATAACGAATAGTAATGCGAAAATTAATTTGTGCGATTTCATTTGTAGTTTCGATTAAAATATGGAAAGCACAAATCTCTTTAGGATTTTGAAAAAAACAACATAATATTACACGACAATAATGCGACAATGAGCTGACAATATTTATAAAATACTGAAGTTTAGCTTAATACAAAGCTTTTGTTTTTTGTCTAACGCTATAGTGTTTCTAATAATTATAAACACATTAAGCACCACAAAAGTGATCATTGAAATTAATACAAGCTGTTTTGTAACTCCAAACCACCTGCTAATAAATGGCGTTAATCCAATTGTGAAAAAAGCAACGATGGTATATAAAATTTGAAGTGAAACTATTTGCTTGGTTATTTCATTTTCTTGTTTTCGAACCTTCATAATTACCCAAGGAAGCAAAATATTGATTGGCGGAAAAATTACGCCTAAAACCGAAGAGAGATTAATTAGTTTTACGAGCTGGTAGTTTATAGTATCATTTTCTACACTCGGTTCGTTTTCTTTTAAATCATCTTCAGAAACCGCCAATGCCTTTGCCAAAAGTCTTAACGAATGTCCTTTTAGTTCTGCACCTTTTTCAATTCGCTGAATAGTTCGTGCAGACACTCCTGCCCTTGCTGCCAACTCCTCTTGCGTGAGATTTAGTTTTTCTCGGTGGTATAAAATTTTATTCAATTTTTAAATGTTTCTTTAGTATAGTAGTTGGTTACGCCTTGCTAAGTCTATTTCTAAAAATTCAGTAGAAAAATGTTTGCTAGCCTTTATGTGGTTCGAATAAATGTTGGGTACAATTCTTAGCATTATTAATATATTGTTCGTTTTATTATTTTCGTTCTGTTTCGTTAAAAATTTGAGAGAACACACAGCTACTTATAGTCATTGTTGGCAAACGATTTTAATTAATTGTAAAAGTTTCATCTGTATTAAAATTGTCAAATTATCATTTTGAATACTCTATATAACTAACAATAAACCACCCAGGCAGTAAATTTTCATTAACACTACAATCTTGAAATTCTAATTTTAAAATTCCTATTGAACGTTCATTTTCCCACTCTATTAATTTGTTTTTTGGTTTGTTTTCTAAAACAGATTTTTTTCCTTCAGCGTACCTATCACTAATTATTTTTTCCAATTCTGAAAATAATTTAGAATAAGTTTCGAGTTCACCACATTCTTTTTCAACTAATTCTTGCAGTTTTTTCTTGTCAAAGAGGGTATTATCGTCAACCTTGTTTAAAAAATCCCATTTATAAGAGGTATACTTTATTTCTCGAGAATTTTTATCATAGTAATATTCAACATTGGCAGGTAGGTTTATAGGTAAAACTCTTGAAATTTGTTTTGGATTATTTAGTTCGTATTTATCTACAAATGGATAAAGTTCAGGAGATAATACTATCGTCGCATAATTTTCTCCAATTTTTGAATTAATACTTGTTTCAAATTCGATTGCATCTTCAATTGAATTTCCAGTAAAAATTAGACTCTCCTTTTGTGACTCCTGTGAACAGGAATAAAAAATTGAAATGAAACTAAAAATAATAGTAATAACTTTATTCATAATTAGTGTTTTTCTGTAATGTTTTGCTAACGTTTATTTTTAAAAATAGTGCGGAATGCTGTGCGAGAGTTTTCAGCTGGAAAATCAACAACTAGTAAACGCGCAACTAACTATTGTTCTAGCTATAACTAACAACTTTTTATTCCGTTCTAAATTTCGCCCATAGTTTTGAAAACTTACTTTTTAAATCGTTTTCGTCTTCTTCCCATTCTTCTCCAGTAATTTCAAAATTCTCTTGAATTCCCAGGGGCATATCATTTCCAGTCTTTTTTTCATAAACATTCGTTGGCACATAACTCAAACCTTCCCAATCGCCACCATTTGTTTCATTGAGTTCTGCAAGTGTTTCAATATTTTGAATTGCACTTTCAAATATGGATTTGCCTTGCCCAATTAACCACCCTCGAAAATCAGAGAAACAGTCATCAGAGCATCCTCCATTTATTATATATGCAGCAGCCCAAAAATCCCAATTATAAATTTCTCCTCTTAATGTTCTAAAGGTATTGTCAAATTCCAAAACTTCGTTTGCTGTAAGTTTCAGCAATTCTTTTTCAAGTTGAGCTTGTTGTTTTTCATAATCTCCAGAGCTTTCAGATTTTGTAATCTCAATAATTTTCCAAAACTTTTCAGATTCCATTATTTCTTTAGAATCTGAAATTGATTCTGTAGTTTCTCCATTTTGAAATTTAAAAAACGCTTTAAAGCTTTTAGCAAAACCAAAATGATAAATAGCCATTGAATAGACAGAAGTCATAACTAATAAAGGGACTTTATTTACGATGGGTGTATCTAAAGTTCCTAAACCAACTAATGCACCTAAAAGCGCAATTGAAAATAAAACTATTGAAACAACTTTCGCCCAATTCTTTCCTTTATAAACCATTATTAAAAGTGCGATAGTCAATGAAAATCTTATTATTTGTTGGATAAGCTTTAGTGACTCAATTTCTGATCTTACGGAATGATAAAAATATATTGTGTGAATGGAAACTAACAAAATACTTATTGAAATTAGTATTGTTCTATTTTTTCCAATATTAGCTAATTCGTTCATTTTTTGGTTTAATTATGGCTGACGGTTAGTATATGAAGAGCGTGCGATATCTGATTATACTAAGGTTTCTATAAGTTTCGGTTTAGGTAAAAATAGAATATTTTTTAAGAATATTATTTTTTTAAAATAAAGGTAAAAATCATTGTGTCGCAACTAGTATTTATGTTAACCAGATTAGATTTTGTTGTAACTTTGATTGAATATTAACTAATATTCTGCTTATAGTTTAATTGATTATATACATATCTCTTTTGTACAAACAAGAACTAATTACTGATGCAATTTTAAAAACTTAAAATAATGAGAAATATATTGGTCACTTTTTTGTTGATTTTATTTACTATGAGCAGCCAAAACATAGATGCTCAAACATTAACTGAAAAAGAAACGATAGAAAAAATATGCAAAAACAAGTGGTTTCTTCGCAGGTATGAGTCTAAAACTCAATTTTATACTGTTCCGAAAGAATATCAAGGTACTTATATGGCTTTTTCACCCAGTGGAAAAGTATATTACTACAAAAAAGGAGAGAATGAAGCCACCAAAACGAGATACGATTATAAAATTTCTAATGGGAAAATAGCAATCATGTCTCACGAAGGCACGCAAGAAGTTTTCGATTTTGAATATCGTGGTTACAATATTTATTTTCTAATTAGAAGTGGAGATTATGCGGGAATAAGATATGTTTGGGAAGTAGCCGAAGAAAATTTACAAATACCAGAAAGCACTGTAACGACCTCTACCACTGCATCTACCACAGATAACTCCGAGTATAAATTTAACAATGTAGATGATTTGGCGACGGCATTGAACAAAGGTATTAGATCTGCTAGAATCAACTTTCAAGACCCATCTTATTCTTTTAATATTACGGGAACCACCAGTTATACCTATTCTTCAATAGAATTTTTTACCCAAGACAACCAAATGTTTATAAAAATGAACATTCCCCAAAATGGAACTTGCAATTATGGTCAGAAAGAAACAAAGGCTATTCTAACCGGACAATATGGAACAGGTGGAAATAGATTTTATATCGCGTTTAAATATAAATATTCTTGTAATTCTGAAACCTACGAAACCATTTACGCCAATTTTTATATGAAAAACAAAGCACATTTTGAAGCAACCCAAGAAGCGGCTAAAAGATTATTAAAGTAGGCGTTTTGTTGTTCAGCGAAGAAGCGACCAAGTGCGTTTCGGAGCAATGCAAAGCCGTTAGTTTATATTTTTCGCTTAGTTAAATCTAGGTTATTTGTTAGAGAGATCATTGCTTTGCAAAACAAAGTAATGGTTTTTATTTTGAATAAGCGCCTGAAGAATATGTCAGCTCATAACTATGTGTGTAGATTTCGAATACAATTCCAAATGGATCTTCAACATAGCACATTTTGAAAGGCTTGTTATTCGGATAGTATTCCCGGATTGGCATTCTTTGTTTTCCTCCATAAAACAGTATTTTATCAATGAGTTCTTCAATATTTGGGTCTTGTACACAAAAATGAAATAGACCCGTATTGAAAGGATTAAATTCTGGCGCTTCTTTAATTCCATTCGGAAAAGAAAATAATTCAATTCCAATGCCGTCTGAAGTTGATAAATGAGCAATTTCGAATTCCTCCCAATCCTCTCCAAAAACATCAATGCACATTTGTCCAATTGCAGTTTCCTTTTCCTTTTTAACCTTTGAAGGCTTCATAATTATATACCAGCCCATTATTTCTGAATAGAATTTTACTGCTTCTTTTATATTCGGGACTGTTAATCCGATATGCGAAAATGATTTTGGATAATTTTTATTTGTTGTCATGAGTTATATTTTAAAATGCAAAATTAAACTATATTTGCCTAATCGGCAATAACTTACTAAAAAGTAGTATAGTTACCAAAACGAGTAAAATTATGATAATCAATAATATAAAGTTGATATTTTGAATAAAGATAACAGTTGTCCATTACACTACACAATGAATTTAATAGGCACTAAATGGAAACCTTTAATTCTATTTCATTTATTGGAAGGCGATTTGCGTTCAGGAATATTACAAAAGAAAATTCTAGGGATTTCAAATAAAATGTTTACCCAAACAGTAAGAGATTTAGAAAAAGATGGCCTTATTTCTAGAAAAGTTTATCCTGTAGTTCCACCTAAAGTGGAATACAGTTTAAGCACTAGAGGGAAATCGCTTGAGGATATTTTAAGAAGCTTAGATAAATGGGGTTTGGAAGATTTTCAGAATTAATCTAATGGAACAATGTCCGTTTTAATTGCATACATCGTTGTTATGTATGGAAAACTGCGTGTTTGTGTGCCGGATTTTCCGAAGGAAAATCAGACGTAGTAAAATTGCAACGACCTTTGCTTAAGCCCAAAATTGAACAATTATTTTTAAACATTGTTCCCAAACGGTTTTTACATTCCGACGTAATCAGCTTCTTTAATTTCTAAATTTCCAAGTTGGCTTTTATTTATTGTAATTGAATACCAAACTCTCCATTGATTGTCCGTATCAGGAACAACCAAATCCGATGTCAAGTAAATGGTGTTACCTACAATGCTATCAATTTCGGTTGAGAAAAGGTTGCATTCTGCGTAAAATTCGGGAATCAGTGCTTTTTTAAAGTCAGTTCTGTCAATTCTCTTTTGGTTAACAATTGAGTCGGTCCAAAGTTTAAAATCGGTTACCATTGTATGAGAATGATCTAAATATACTTGTTCTTTTCCTTGACTTAAATTTCTAACTATTAAACTGTCATTTAAACTAAAAGTTTTCAATTCCAATTTATGCTTTTTGTTGTGAATTTTGAATTTTTTTTGGTCAGAAATTGTGTCGAGTATTAATTCCCAATAGTTGTAAATTACATCTTGCTTTTTTGCAATTTCGATATCATTATTTTCCGTTTCTGCGCTAATTTCAGATTGAGTTTTCTCAGACTTATTTCGGCCGCAACTCGACAAATTTGAAAATATAAATATTAAAATCAGAAGTTGTTTCATTTGTTCGGTTTTCAGCTGTGCATAGTATTTCTTTTTGCGTGCGTAGCTCTCCACAAAATAGTTAATCCAATTAATGATAAAATACTTCCGCCAATTAGAAATGAAATGCTATAATTTTCACTAAACAATCCAGAAAAATAATTCAGATAATTATTTAATAATCCTTTCACAAAAACTCCGCTAGGAAAGAGAGAAAATACAATTACAAATGTCAATATGGAATTTATAATATTGATTTTGTTTTTCCAGTTTATTATTCCAATGATTAGAATTCCAAGAATAAAAGCTCCAAAAGTCCAATAACCACGAACAATAAAAAACTCACTTGCTTTTAAGGATGTTAATGAATAATATTTATCCAAATCATCATTCATTATCGCATTAAATTTTTCTCCTTGAGATGCTAAATACAACCTTTGAATTCCGTTGATTAAGAAAAAAAGAGCAAGAGTTTCAAATAAAATTAAACTTAAATAAATTTTCTTTATCATCGTTTTTACATTATGCACAATGGTCCCGTATAACTGTCAGTTACAGGATTAAAGTTACTCTTCTTCGGATAAGCACAGATATTAGAAATTGATACCAGCCCAACAAAGTCTTACTGGCGGAGTGGATTCAAGAGCAGTCCAATTTGCCGACACGAGCACGGCGAACTATCAACGCTAATCGAGCGAGCGAGATTCACGAGTACTTATAATTAAAATATTCAAGTACGAGTAAATTGAGGTTATGTATTATAGCTAACATTTTTTTTTACAGCGTATAACTCAATCCAAGTTGAAGAACTGAACTTCTGTTGTTATCTCTTTCAGTAATTCCGTAGTTATATCTAATTCCAATTCTGAAATTTTCTTTGAAACTATAACCCGCACCTACATTCATAGCAATTTCGAATTTGTCATAATCTCCATTTCCAAAATTAAAATCATCGTCATTATCTGATACATCTTGGTTAACAACATATCCAAGTTGCGGCCCAATTTCCAGATCAAAGTTGTCGTTCAAATAATAATCAATCATAATTGGCACTAGAATTAAGCTTTCTTTAATCTCCGCTTTAAAGCTGTTCCCAAAAGAAGGGTTATTTGGATCGCCTATATTAATATTTTCGGAATATTCTATTTCCGCATTTTGTGTAGAAAAAAGTAATTCAGGTTTTAGCCTTAAATTATCTGTTAACTCAATACTTAAAAATCCGCCAAGATGAAATCCAATTTTGGAATTTGCTTCTGCCGGAATATTAGCATCGATAATTAAACTGGAATAATTCAACCCTGCTTTTAATCCGAATTCGATTGATTCATTTTGGGATACCGCATTGAAGTTTATTAGCAGAGTCATTATTCCGATTAGTAATGTGGTTTTTTTCATTTTTTTATTTTGTTTTTAAATTGTTTGCAACGCTTATTTTCATGAGCTGTAACGTGTATCGGCACGAACCTCTCCAGATATAAACTGGTTTTTAAAATCTGCAGTCCCGAAACTTCGGGATTCCAAGTTGGCGATGTGTTAACTGCTGGTTTTTATCAATTCAGTTTTTTAAGTTCGCTATCAATCTGCATATGTATTTGCTCCAATTGTTCGGCATATATATCTGTATCCTCTTTAATTGCCTTTCTGAATAACTCAAATGCTTGAATTCTAAGTTCAGAATATTTTAATAAAATTTCGTTTTGTTTAATTAGTTCGGAAGGTAAATCTTCGAAATGATTTGTTTTATTAATAATCTCAATATTTTCCTTCCATTTTGGAATCGTTTTTTCATCCAATTCTTTAAGTAATGAATACTTGGTTCCCGTATTTAAATTATCGTAAAAGACTAAAGTTTCATTTTCGTTTTTTGAAAATCGATCAAATTCTGTGTCATATTTATCATATAATTCGTTATCTGTGGAGAGATATGCATAGCCAAATATTCCAATTCCGAGAATTATTAACGCAATAAATCCTATTCCAGCCGTTCTCCAACCAGAAAAAAATGTATTATTATTTTCTTTATGAGCTTTAAGAATATCGCCTTGTTTCCACTCCACGATTCCCCAAATAATTCCGGTGTAGATAAGTGGTATAATTTGTTGAGGAATTTTGTCAATTATATTTTCAGGAATCATAAATAGCCCGCCAAAAAGGACTACCGTAGAAACTACTCCTAGTATCAAAGCATTTCGACCTTCAGTAGGTTTATCTATTGCTTTATAATTCTCTCCAATTAAATATCCTGCAGCAAGCGGTCCTCCTAAAAATGTTGCTCCACCTATTGCTTTGGAGGAATACAGCTTTATGCCTTTTGTATTGTTTTCTGTTTTCAATTCTGTTTCAATCATTTTTTTCTGCTTGTAAGTTACGGTTATGTGCATCGTGCGTATTCCGAAGGGTATGCACTATAACCTTATTGTAAGCCGTTATTTTTTTGTCATATAATAAAATTCACGATCTAAGTCGTGCTTCATTCTCCTGGTGCTTCTCCTCATTATAAAGTATGGTATTCCAAACATAAATGCAGCGTGAATAAAAATAAATGGTAGGGCAAATCCAGCTCCATTTCCTTCAAAATTATCAGCCATAAAAAATGCTCCAATAAAGATGGTATAAAAGACAATTACGAATAAATAAAAGGGAATCATCATTCCACTAAATCCATTGATTTCAGTCTCAATTACTAACTTTTCACTTTTCTGTCTATAAGTTCCAGTTGCTACTGCGAAGTTCATATGTGTGTCAAACAATTTTCTTCTTCTTTTTATCTTGAATAGGTCATATCCAACTTGTCCTTTGTATTCATTCTTGCTTGACGAAAAAACATCAAAAGTATCAGAAAAAATTCCTGTACCTCCTTCATCTACGTGCTTCTTGAAATTTGAAATAAATTCACTTTTCTGAATTTCAATTTCGGTTGTCAAATGTTCAAGCAGACTTATTTTTATTAAAAATTCCTTCACGTTCTATTTTTAATGGATTACGACTCGTATAACCGTCAGTTACGGGTTAAATTAACGTTTGTCGGCTAAAGACCGACGGTAGCAATTACGCGTGGATTCGGACGCAGTCGAATCCGCCGTAATTGCAGTTATGCTTTGTTGTAAGTAGTTTTTTATTTAAATCAAATACAAGATAACTGAAGTCAGAATAACAAAAATGATTATAATCTTTATCAGTTCTTTTTTCTTGTCAGACTTAAATTTTTTTCGAATGTCACTTTTTACTTTCTCCAATTCAGATTCCGATAGTTTTGGGAAATCGAATTCAGCTTTAACATCAGAACTTTTATAGCTTGTACTATTTCTGTCTGACCTTGCTTGTCTTTTTTGATTTCGTTCTATCTTTCTTGCTAAAGTCGCTTTAAACTGCGACAAACTTCCGTCAGCCATTTTTTCTTTCCGTTACTAGTTCGGTAAATTTATTCAGTTCTATTTTTCTTGGTTTGGTCAAATTACTTACAACATGCATATATATCCCATAACTATTACGCATATCACACACATATGCGCTGTAATTTATATTTATTATTATTTTATATAATTATGCCTTTCAAACCACTAGCAAGCCAAAGCCGATGTCTAAAACTAATAAAGAAATTAGTTTTTTTACCTTATTTGTTTGTTGTAAAACGTTTTATTCCGCTGTCCAATTCCAATTATCTAGTATCAGCGTAATAATCACATCGTTCCACATCTCATAATTAGTAAGATTTGGTAAAATCGGTATTATACTTGTCGATAATAATTCGTCACGTCCCACAATAAACATACGTGCATCATAAGTCATAGTTTTATCAAAGGGATTTTTCACAGTCAGCATCATCATTTCGCTTTTTCTGTCTTTAACTTTTTGTTTAAAATCAATTGTAATCGTTTTTTTAGGAAATTCAATTTTCTCAACCGTTTTCATTGATATTATACTATCATTTTCAATTTCTACTTCGATATTTATTTTTTCTGAAGGGAAAATTTGAAGTATGTTGTCTTTAACAAAATATGGTGATTTTTGGATTTCTTGCTTATAATAATTAATGCTATCAACCGCTAATTCTAGAGTAAAAGGTTCTCTAATCGGTTTTTCGTTTTGTGCAAAGGATATACCGATTGAAATCAAAATTAATAGAATTGTCAGTTTTATTTTCACGATTAGTTTTTTTTAAATGTAATACAACTGTTCGGTTATGACACTATGGATTCAGCACTTACTGCCCTATTTGCTTTAGCCATTGTTTGCATACGTTTTTATGTATTTATAACATAAGTCTTAGAAATTGAATCGTGCCAACCTCTATCCGATAATAAAAAAGAGAGCGCATCAAATGGAATCAATCTGCAAAGATTGCGAATAAGTAAAGTCTTGAAATCTGGTTTATTCCCATTATAGTCAATAACCTTAGTCCCTGTTATAAATTTTCCTGGTGTTTTGCCAAAAGCATATTCAAAAAGCAAATGATACAAGACGTATAGGACAAAAAAATATAATATGAACCAATCAGAACCATCTTCAGGCATTATTCCAAACCAGCCATCAAGAACCATTGCATTCAAAAAAATAACAAAGTAGAATCCTATCGTATCAATAAAATTGTTTCCAAAACGAGTTCCCTTACTTGCGTAATCAATTATTAATTCATTATTCATTTCTAATATTTTTAATGTATGCTAATGATAAGTGTAAAATGCGTTTCAATTTATTTTACCACATTGTTAGCTTTCATTTTTTATTGTAGTATTATTAGGTTGATTCATTATCAAATTATATGCTAACTGCAATAGGCTTTCTTTTTCTTTTATAGATAATGAAACATCTAATTGTGCTAAACCAATCAATCTGCGCATAATTTCAATACCCGTTATTTGAGCTAAGAGTTCAGTATCTATGTCTTTGGGGTATTTTTCCGCAATGATGGAAAAAACCATTTTGTTTTGTTGTATTAAAATAGAATGAGCGGCAAGTACACCAAGATCAAACTCAGGAAAACCTAAAAAGCTAAATTCTGGGTCGATAATATAAATATGATTGTTTTTTGTAACCCAACTACCAGGGTAATAATCACCGTGCAATAAAGTTGTTCCATCAGATAAATATTTACTTCCTATTTCTTTAATTTTTTCTTTCAATAGTGCGTCTTTTTTGTAGGGTGTAGAAAGTGCTTCTAACCCTGGTTGGATGTCATTTAAAGAAAAACCATTATTTGTTATAAAGGGAAGTTCAAAAATATGTTGATAGTTCAATGCACGTAACTC
This sequence comes from Aequorivita sp. IT1183, assembly GCF_058068265.1. Classification (NCBI taxonomy): domain Bacteria; kingdom Pseudomonadati; phylum Bacteroidota; class Flavobacteriia; order Flavobacteriales; family Flavobacteriaceae; genus Aequorivita; species Aequorivita sp. IT1183. The sequence goes on from NZ_JBYRHS010000002.1 coordinate 374,897, forward strand.
TTTATTTTTTGGGTAAGCTTTAGGCGCTTTTGAATTATGAATATGGGCAGCAATAGTAATCAGTAATTCCAGTTGGCTTAATCCAATATCATCACACTTATATAAACTAGTCATGTCTTCACAGTCACCTAAATCTTCTAAAATCAATAAGTAATTTTCAGGATTATATTTTAAGACTTTAGGGAAGTGTTTGTTTAGTAGCTCATTATTTGAAATAGTCTTGTAAAATTGATATTCGACACCAATACGATTTATTGGAGCTTCTATATTTTTATATTTTTGAACAAATGGGCGAGATTGTTTTAAAATAAACGAACGTAAATTAGTTTCAATACGCAACACCACATTCATATTGCCTTCGCCAGGTTTGCTTACTTTGAATATGTATTCACTTTCATTATTAAAGAAACCAATTTTTTGCAGTAGTTTTCTTATTTCTTCTAAAGGCGTTTGTTGGTCAATAAACATAAAAATAGCTGGTTATAAGTTGTTTAATATACTCCAAAAATCCTTGGTCATTTTATCTGCATCTATATTTGTGTGTATGCCTATTTTACGTTGCGTATTTTCAGGAGGAGTTAAAAAATATTCTACTGTAGAGAATTCTGGTTGTGCTAAAGCTTCAATAATTGCAACATCCCACATAGTCCATTTTTCCTTTTCTGGGTCATCTTTAGTCCACCAACGATCATACGTTTCCCACCTATTTATTAAATAACTAGCAATGCCTTCTTTGTTTTTTAAATGCATATCTACTTCTTGTTTTGTAAATACTAATTTTTGACTAGTTGTAGCCGTCATTACATTAAGGTCAAGCATTTTAGTATTCAATAAAACTTCTACGGCAATAGGGTCATTTCCTGAATTGAGTTCTTTTTTATTATAAACATTTGTAGCTGGAGTATGCCAAAAACCAAGATAATGCACTTTTATTTTAGGAATTATTGAAGGATCTTCTAAAATGGCAGAAGCTACATTAGTGCATGAGCCTAAAATAACGACATTTAATTTTTGATTGCTTTTCATTTTATGTGCTGCTTCAATAATAAAACGAGAAGCTTCGGAAGAAACAGCTTGGCCATACTCGTTTAAAGGAGTGTTGCTTCCCAACGGAAGTGAAATTCCTTTCACATTCATTAATCGAATAATTTCTTCATTAATTTGTTGGCTTTCATTAACTGTGTTTTCCGAAGCCAATGGAGAGGTATGGAATTGAGCCGAACTTATAGCTAATAAATTGAATTTAGGTTCTAATATGGCTCTAACAATGGCATATACATCATCAACTTCATTTGCTGTATCAGCATCAATAATTAAATCTAAGAGTTGGGTAGTATCCTTTGGATTTATAGCAACCGACCAAGAAATGAAAAGACCACAAATAAAGAAAAGACTGATTTTTGCGGTAATATTTAGAGATAAATATTTCATTTTAGGAAGTTAGTTTTTTAGGGACTTTAAACTCTGTAGTTATTAATTATATTTTCAATAATTGTAAAATATAATTAGAATATGAGTAGGGAAAATCTATATATCATTACAGATTTTGGATTCATTTTTTTAAATAAAAGCTAACGGCCCGTATAACCGTCAGTAACGGGATTAATGTTACTATTTTTCAGGATAAGCATTGACGGTAGCAATTGCGACTAGTCCAACAAAATATTTCTAGCGGGGTGGATTCAGACCCAGTGTAATCATCCAACACGAGCGCCGCGAACTGGCGAAACTATTGCGGTTATGTTGTGTTGCCAATAGTTTTTTTCATTCGGTTTAATTCAGAGGTTAAATCACTCCAAGGTTCAGCGTTGAGATATAGTTTTTTGCTTACAGTACCATTAGTTCCATTATATTTAAATGTCAGATTGTGAGATTTAAATATTGAATTTTGGTTATAAAGTATATCAATAAGTTGTGATTCAGGAATCCTGAATTCTTCTTTTTGCGTTATAATTGAGTAAGTCTCAAAAATGTATAATCCGTCGTTCTTTTTAATATTAGTCAACAATTTTGCATTTTGTGCAATTCCGATAAAAAGAATAAAGGCTAACATTCCAATTAGAATAATATCAGAATCCACAAAGAGGTAAATTCCGATTAACCATACTGTTCCAATTGTCAATTGAACTATTTTCTGATATCTATATATTTTTATCAATCCTATTCCTTTTTTAAATCACCTCTAACGTGCTTGTAAATAAATAGTTGCGTGTTTGCGCGCGAGGATTTTCCGAAGAAAAATTAAACGTAGTAAACGTGCAACAGCCTTGTGTTTAGCCTAAAATAAACATTTTTTTAAATACGTAGTCAGCACCAATTTTTCTTTCTTTCGTTAATTGGTTTGTTTTATTCTGCAAGAACATTCGTGATTCTCGTTAATGTATTTAATTGATTCTATGCAGAGTTCTTTTAAAACCGAAATATTGATGTCAGAAAGTTTTTTTACATAAATACAGGCTTTCCCCATTTTGAATTTACCGAGTTCGGCTAATAATAATTTACTTCTTTCCGTATCAGAATAAACGTAGAGCGAGAATGCTGCTTTTCTAGGTGAAAATCCAAGAACTGGCGCATCGCCTTCATGTCCGCTAGCATATTTGTAATGGTAGTTGTCGAATCCGATAATTGTCGGTCCCCACATTTTAGGTTCAGCACTAGACCATTCCTGCATCAATTCGATTAAACGAAAACTGTCAGCTTTTTTCTGCTCATTGTCAACATATGAGTTTATGAAATCTGTTACATTTTCCCCAGTGTAAGTTGTCTTTGTTGTTGCCATAATTCCAATTTTGATTATTGCCTTAAAATCTTTTCCATCTTTCTACCTTTCGCCAATTCATCAATGAGCTTTTCCATACGTCTGCATTGTTTATACAATTCAAATTCATCCTCTATTTCTTCAATTCGATAACCACAAACCACTCCTTTAATCAAGTGTGCGTTAGGATGTATTTTAGCTTTTTGAAAAAATGTTCTAAAAGTTACTTTCTCTTCAATAAATGCTTGTAATTTACCTTCATCAAATCCAGTTAACCATTCTATTACTTGGTTTAGTTCTTCCTTGGTTCTTCCGTTTTTCACCAATCTATTCAGGTAAAGTGGATAAATAGATGCAAATATCATATTAGCGACTTTTTCATTTTTTTCAGCAGTAACTTTCATCTTATTTGTTTTTGAATTAATTGGTGCCAACGGTCCCTCATAACCGTCAGTTACGGGATTAAAGTTACTATTTTTCAGGATAAGCATCGACGGTAACAATTACGACCTGCCCGACAAAGTCTTTCTGGCGGGGTGGATTCGGACATAGTCGAAATGGCGACACGAGCGCAGCGAACTGGCGAAGCAAAGCGAGCGAGCGAGATTCACGAGCACCTATAATTAAAATATATAAGTACGAGTAAATTGCGGTTATGCTTCGTTACTACCAATTTTTCCTCAGTTTTTCTTCAATCAAATAATTTTCAGTTGCACTAATTACTTTTTTGAAAGATACTTTTTCAATTCCGTTACTGTCTTTCATAAATCTCAAAGTTGCCTTATAATCAGATATTTTCAAGTCACTTTTTAAATCGAGATCAATGAAATAACTTGTAAACTTACCTAAACTATCATTTTCTATTCGGTATTCCGCCAAAGGTCCATCAGATATTTTGAAGGAACTAGGTATTGGAGAAATCCGCACAGTTTTTTTTCCGATTCTAATATTTATGTTTTCAATTTTATGGTTTACATTATAGTCCCCTAAAGAACGAATTCTAGAAGGATCACATAGAAAGTGATAATTCCTGACGATTGAACTTTGATTATTTCTGAGAAAATTAGAAATATTAGACATTATTATACTGTCCTTTCTGTATTCTTTTTCTGAAGAAGTTAGTTCAAAACTGACAGATTTAATATCATTCTTGCATCCAAATAATAAGCTTAAAATTATTAAAATTTGCAGATGTGATTTAATTCTCAAATGTATTTTTTAGATTGTGCCTAACAATAGGATATGGAAAGTTGCGTGTTTACTTACGAGGATTTTCCGAAGGAAAAGCAGACGTAATAAACTTGCAACAACCTTTGATTAAGCCCAAAATAGAGCAATTATGCTTTTATATTGTGTGCCGTTTTCCGGTTACAAATTTTGTTTGTTAATTTCAGTTTCTATTGTTGAGGAATTTAACCCTTTTATTATTAGCCAAAGCGGAAGAATTAGTTGAATTAATCCTGTGGGCAGAAGCATATTCATACTTATACTATGTCCGAAAATTGAAAATAATTCTTCAATGAACATAAGAACTATTGCTATTATTCCAAAAATGGTAATTATTCTTGGGACAAGCTTAGATACGTACAATATGTAGTACAAAACAAAAACTGGAAAGCAAGAAATTAATAGATAAAGATAGTGTGTCCACCAATGTTTTTGATATACGAGAGTCTCTAATATTTTCGAAGAACTTTCATTTCCATTTATCACAAATTCTTTACTTAATTCTAACATAGATATCACACTAACATTATCAATCATAAGGGTGATAAAATTTAGAATGCAAAGTGCAAGGTATAAATATGCTAAGCTTATACTATATCTTTTAAAAATCGGTAACAGCATTGTTGCAACAACTATAGTTGCTATTCCGCTAAAAATTCCGAGTACAACTGAACCTATGATTTGAGTTGAGTTTTCGGATGCGGTTGTAAGATAATTGTCTGAAAAAAGCACAGAGCCTTGTAAAAATTGAAATATTACGACGCCTGAAATAAAAATGAACAATAATAATACGCCAGCAATTCTACCGACTTTTTGATTTGAATACATAGAGGTGTTTTTGATTGGTGCTAAATTTAGAGGGTATCCCTATGTATAAAGACGTATATATGTTACAAATGGTTGCCTAGAATTTGATGAAATTCCTCTTTTTAAATTATTGCCAATCTTGCATTTTCTTTCTCGTTTTATAAATTCCGAGATAATTTTCTACGTTTAAATTACCCATCTATCGAAACTCCAACCTGTTTATTCTTCTCAAAATGAACATTGAAAAAGTAGTTTTGTCCTTCCTTTTCCTGAAAAGCCATTTCAAATCCTTCATCGCGCACCGATATTCCTGTGAGCTCGAAATGCTCTTCAATGGACACAAATTCCATTTCCGCGTTTTCAAATTGTTCTTTAAGTGCTTTTTCCGATTCAGATTTTATTACCGTTTCGTTATTAAGTGCATTGATTAAAATCCGTTTTTGATTTTCAGATATTCCATCTTTATCTCCTGCGATTAAAATTTCAATATCAGAATTCAAAAATCTTTTATTTACTTGCCAACCAACATCATTTCCGCTAGTACTAAAACTCTTAATTTCTCCAAAATCTGAGTCCGTCATTTTTAAATTTTTACTTCTAAATAGATTTCCAAATATTCCCATTCAGTTTGTTTTTTAGTTCGGTTGCTCAAATTACACACAAACATGGGGATAAAGGCCACAATAGCATTTAATACTATTAAAATTTGGTTTTTAATTTTTGAAAGAGATTATAATTTTAGCGAATGTTGGTTTCTATTTCTTTTTCAAATGTTGCATAACATTTACTTATAATATAAAATGTGGTTCTGTATAGAAGGATTTTCCGAAGAAAAATTAGCTATAACAAAACAGCCCTAACCTTTAATTAAGCAGTAACTACCGTATAATTTTAAACATTTTTGCCAACCTTCTTATTGCGGATCATCTGCTGCAATTTCTACTACATTTTTCCATTCTCCATCTTTATTTTTTTTCCAAATAGTAACTGCTCTACCTGTCGAAATAATCGGATTTCCAATGGAGTCGTTAATAGTCATCGTATTTTTTTCAATCATATATGCCATATCTCCACTTTCTGATACAGATACACTAATTGGTTCCCAGCTAATCGTAAAACCAGGTACTTTAGACATAGCCTCGACCATTTGTTTAATACTCTGTTTTCCTTCAAGTGTTGGTTGTCCAGACGAAATAAAAATGGCATCATCAGACCAATAACTTACTGTTTTGTCAATATTATTAGTTGCAGCAGATTTAGACCATTCTCTACTCAATTGCATCAGTTTTTGACCTTCCTTTTCAGTGTCAACTTTTTCTTGGTTACAAGAAATCAATAAAATTAAAGCGAATAAAAGTGATAATCTATTCATAATTTTAGAATTAAAAGTTTGCAATATTAGTTTTTCTTTCTTTTTAATTTTTGCCCACGATTATGTATAAAAATAGTTGCGGGTTTACTTACGAGGCTTTTCCGAAGGAAAATTAGCTATAACAAAACAGCCCTAGACTTTCATTCAGCAATAACTACCACATTATTTTAAACATTGCTGGCAGTAGTATATTTTTTATTCGAGGTTTTTACTCTACAGCTACAGATTTTGCTGGGGTTTCAGAAGCGTGTTCGTACACAATTTTCCATTCATTGTCTACTTTGCTATAAAGTAAACTTGCAGTATGAACGTCATTCTTAAAGCGCTCACCAGTTTTAAGCTCAACTTCAACAGTTCCTATCCAAGTACAAAGCACAGAAGTATCAGAGATAAATAGAAAATCCTCACTTACTTTCGTCAGAGAGAATGAATTTAAACCGCCAAATGCTTCTTTTAAGCCATTTTCCAAAGCTTGATAATCTGAAGTCGCACCCATTACACTCACACTCGTAACATCCTTAGAATATCCCTGCATTGCAGCCTCAACATTAAGGGCATTCAAATTTGAAACGATTTGGGTATTGGTATTCGAAATTTCTGTTTTTGCCGTTTCCTTATCGGCAGCTGTCATTTCTGTTTTTTCAGTTGCAGTTACTTGGGGTTCAGCCGTATCCTTACAGCCGATACATAAAATCGATGCGAAAAAAACTAAGACCCCTAAAAATTTGATTTGTTTCATTTTTTTAAATTTATTTTTTTCGCTTACTCTGTTCAGTTTTCAGCTTCCCTGTTATTAATATTAAGTTTGTTTACACGGTTGTATTACAATACTGTAAACAAATGCATATTCGCTTACAACTATTACGTTTATCTCACACATATGAGCTGTGATTCTTATTTATTTTTACAACAAAATTTTAAAGCATTCCAAGTCCCAGGCTACGCAGGGGTTTAAATTAAAAGGGGGAGAATAGCGCCTTAAGCACTAACCCAAATATATTAAAAAAATTTTATTATCATCTATGTATCAGACGCTTATTAGATCAATAGACTAGCTGACACCCAAACGTTTTACAAAAACCACCACGCCCTTGCCTTTCACACTTCGAGATTTCAAGCTCGTACTTCTCAGAGTAAAACTTCCAGTAAAAACTGATTGTGTTTAAAACAAAAAAAAAGCCTACAGATCTATTTTTTCAATCTGTAAGCCTAGAATAATAATGTCAAAAATTAATGAAGAAATTAGTTGTTTTTCACCTCAGTTCTTAGTTGGTCACTGGCATTTCTTTCACGTTATATTGAATGTCCGTTATTTTTAATTTCAACCAAGTCCATTTACCACTCTCCAATTCCCAACTTGCAATGCACTCAACAGGTATTTTTATTCCATTCCTTTCTTCGGTCTTAGTCGCAGTCACAGTCCATTCGGTAGGTTCGGTATCATTTGAATTTTGATAGCGCATTGCTACGAATTTTTCAAAATTCCCGTCTTTATCAAAGTGAAATTCGCCTGAACCTTTGGTTCCTTTATATTCCATTATGGCTCTGGCAGAATAGTCATCAATAGTTTCCCATTTTATGTAGTGACTTAAAGCCGCTGAAGGAAACCAAACGATTTCAGCCAAATATCGTTGCAAAGTTGCTTGGTTTACCTTTTCGTCATTTTTTGCATTTGCAACTTGAATAAGTGATAGTAGTTTAATTATCATTTCGCCTTTACCATCTTCAAATTTGTCTCTACCTACTACACTTAAAATTGAATTCATTTCAGTATTAATATTCCAATTGAACGCTGGCGGTTGAATAGTAAAATATTGTTCTGCCGTACCATTGTTCCAACTTGTTTGTTCGGGTTTCATTTTGAGCTGTAGTTCTTGAACTAAATGCACATTTGCAATCAATTTCTTTCCTATTATTCCGCTATTAGTCAACCATGTTTGAACAATTGGTGGTAAGCCAAGCATTGCTTTTTCGGTAACAATCTCTTGATTTTTGAGTTGCGAATTTTCAAACAGCCTTATTCTTTCTTCTTTTATTTTATGGTTAAAGTTGAAACTTGAATAACCAATTATTGTCGCCAATAGAATAATTAAATTGGCTACTGTACCAAATTTTGCGTCAGACCAATAATTAAAAATCAACAGCTGCGAAATAATCACAGCCAAAAAACCACTTAACCACCAATAGTCCGAATGAACAAGCATTAAAATGATTGTAATAGCAAAAAGTAGAAATGTCAAGAACCAAAATATTCCATAAGTTTTTGAAATAGGTTCTGAAATCGCATTAAATTCAGAGATACCAAAGGCTTTGAAAAATCCGAATAAATGGATAATTCCGTGTATTCCAATTAATATGGTTAGGGCTATTCGCATTGTTTTTTTTGCGGTTTGGCTAGGAGCAGCAGCGTTCCGTGGGGCTCCATTGATTATAGGTTTTGTTAGCAGAAGCTCCTATGTTGTTCATCATGGGGTGAATTTTTCAAATGTTGTCCCATTAAATTTAAATGCTCCATTTTCGTGTGTTCCAAGCCAAAGGTCGCCATTGTTGTCTTTGTAAATGCTGAATAAAGTAATGTCTTTAGAATTATCTTGAACTACATAATGCGTAATTTTCGTTCCATCATATTTCCAAACGCCACTTCGATAGGTTACAAACCACAAATTATTATTGTTGTCTCTTACTGTTGATAGATACTCGTCCAAATCGCTGTCCATTTCCCCATCTAAACCGCCTATGCTTTCGTGTCTTGTGTAAAATTTATTGCTTTTTAAGGTTGCGCTGTCGTAAACACTATACCGATATTCGGTATTGAACCAAAAGTCGCCATTTTTGTCTTCCGTAATTGAACGCACTCCGTTTGCACCCTCGTTGCGAAATTCTGTTACATCTTCTTCTGTAATCCATTCAAACGATTTTCCATCGTATCGGCAAACTCCAACAGGGTTTGTACCAAACCAAATGTTTTCTTTCTTGTCTTTATAAATGCTATAGATTTCAAAAGGAGTATAGAGGTCTGGTGGTTTAGGTAACTGCAATTCATTTAAAGTTATACCGTCATACCGATATACTTTCTCATTTTGATAAGCATGTTTAAACCATATATCTGTTGATTTAAGTTTCCAATCATTACTGGGTATGGCAGTTAATATCGTAAATGTATTTCCGTCAAACTTAGATATCGTAGAATTTGGGTGGCAACTGGTGAAGTATATGTTGCCAGATTTATCTTCTTTTATTTCATCAACTCTATTGTTTGGCAAACCATGCTTGGTAGTAAAATTAATCAATGTCTTTCCATCATATCTATACACTCCCGTTTCCCAACTTCCAAACCAATAAATATTCTTTTTGTCTTGATAAACAACCATTATACTGCTTCCAAGTTCTGTTATAGTATCGCCTTTTACAATGTTATCTGTTTTAACTTGTTGTTTATTGGTCTGTCCATTACAAGATATCAATAACATCAATGCGTTGAAAAATATAAATATGTTCAATTTTATTGTCATCTGTTTAAAAATTGTACTGTCATCATAGCGTTAAAACTAACCGGGTTTGGACATGAAAAGTTGCGAGTTGAAGCCGAAATTTTCCAATGTTTGTTAATTAGTTTAAAAGAACTAAAATTTTCCTATTTACTAAAATTAAGCATTTTTATGTGCGATGTTGCAATTTAGTGGTATGTGTCTACGGTGTGTAATCCTCTCAAAAAAAGTATAATGATTAATGAATTTAGGAGTTGTTTTTTGAAATTGAAAACACCGGATCCTGAATATTAAATTTTTGACAAATAATTATAAGCACGGTAGAAATAGTCATATGAAAAACCGGTAAAAGTAGTAATGCATATAATGGGACACCTAAAACTTGATATGGCCAATTATACGTCCATACGTCCAGATAAATGGTAATGACTTCCCCAAATGCAGGAAAAAAGGTCGAAATCAATAAAACTATCAGAAACTTTCTTTTTAAAGAGGTCACTTTTTGTAAGGTAATAATTGTTCGTTCCACCTTGTAAAGAAAAATAAAAGCAAGCATCCATGCGAAGGGTAACCAATAAGGAAAAGTTCTGCCAGCGTCTAAATCGTGATACTTCCAATGATTATTTTCAATCCCCCAGTTTTCTACCAATATTCCCAAAATAGCTGATAAAAACATACCTGCCATAAAAACCCATTTTTGAGTACTCTTTTGTTTGAGTGTTTTTATAAATACTTTTACGCATACCACAGCTAATATAATTGCAATTATAAAATCATATGAATGATAAAAACCAATTAATGCCCCCACAAAAGACAATTTCAAAAGTTCAAAGAGAATTTTACTGAACAACATTAACATACTACCAATGGTTAGCGAATCTATTAGGCCGATTTCGTGAGTGAAAATATTAAATTACGTGTGGCGAAACAAATAAAAGATAAATTTATGTCGTCGTGAAATGTTTTACTCAAGAAAAACACAATAGGCTGAAAGTCCTTTAGACTCACTCGCATTTGCCCGTGAGCACATAAATCCGATTGAGTACCTTTTTCAGATATCCAATTCGTCTTTAGAAGTTCAATTTTGAATTTATTCGAGATCATTTTTTAATTGTTGCCAACGTTAAATATTTGGCGACTTTGTAATTAAACAACTATCTTTCGATTTGGCACTAATCGCCCTATTTGCTAACCACAGTGTTACTCACCGTATTTATTTTTCAGGTCGATTACTAAATTCTTAAATACATAATCGTGTTCTTGTTCAATTCCAATTTTTTCTAAAGGTTGCCAATAAAACCGAGGGTATAATTCAGATGTATAAGTTGTTATTCTTGTCATTTTGGTCTGTCCGTTTCCTAACTCGTCAAATAAATAAATAGCTTCTTTAAATCCAAGCCATTTTCTACCAGTCAATTGATAGTCTATTACGTCCATTTTAAGAATTTTTCCTTTTTCTAGTTCCGTTATTTTTTCGACTATTAAACCACCCTCAAAATAACAAGTTCTTATTCCTCCGACTTTTTCTTCTTCCAAAATACATTTTTGAGGAATTGGAAGGTCAAGTTTCATTAAAAAAGGCTTTTCGGCATTTAATGTGTCAACTGATTTAATTGTTTCGTAAACTTTCATTGAAGAATAGGGAAGAATTATTTCCGACTTAATTTCAATAATATTAGTGTCGTTTTCTGTTAGTTTAGTCTCTACAAATCCAAATGTTAAGAATAGACACAATGGAAGAATAGAACTTTTTATTAAATTTTCTTTCTTACCCTTTTTGTTAGTCAAGTATTTAACCAGTGCTCCTAGAGCTACCGCTCCAATTATTAAAGGCATTGCCATTAAAATACAAACCATTCCTTCAAGTCCACCAGCAAAAAGTAATATAAAGAATATTACAAGTGAGATAATCAATCCCCATAAACTTGCCGACTTTAATGTCGATTTCCCTAAAATATATCCGAGTGCAAATGGTAGAAATACAAAGAAAGATATTCCATATCCGAATAATTCATAATGAAGTAATAGAAAGCCAAGTGACAAGAATGTCAGACTAATAATTATTGAAATTACGAACTCTTTTTTCATATGGTGGTAACGTTGTTATGTATGGTTTGTTCCGTGTTTAAGTACTTAATTAGCAAATAATAACCGAACCCGCCAGAACGACTCTGTCGGGCTAGTTGAGAATCCGCGAGTCCCGATTGTTATTGGGATTCGTAAGTAAGCTAGAACTAGCAATAAATTATATACGGTTTGTTGTAAAACGTTATTAATTCAACGGAAAGGTTAGTCCAACTGCAAATGCTCCAGCGTACTGTTCAACAGATGGCTGAAAATAATAGGTCAATCCTAAATCAACATTATTAGTGCTACCTAATTCTAATCCCAATGAAAAAGGTATATGGTAAATTATTCCACTTTTATCAATATTATGGTAAGCTGTAAATGTTTCGAATTTTCCAATTGAAGTTCCTATTCCAATTTCTACATATGGTGCTACATAAGGTATAGGTGCTCTTACTCTTACTTTCCCTCCTAATAAAAACGCTTTAGATTCGGCTTTTTCATCTGTTGGTTTATCATTCAAATCTTTCCCGTTTGAATAAGTTAAAATTAAACCTGCATATGGCCTCAATTCAAGCCAGGATTTGACTTTAAGGACTAGTTCGCCTTGGCCAAAAAAGCCATCAGCTACAATTTCGTCTATGCTGTTATTAGGTGCGCTAAGGCCGTATCCTATTTGTACGTTAATCGACTTTTCCTTTATAAATTGGGCATTAACTAAATTAGATGTCAGAATTATTACAATTAATATGAATGTTTTTCTCATAATGTTTTACAACAAGTGTATATTCAAAACAACAATTGCATATATCCGGCAATGTGCGTTATGATTTTAATTTTTTTCAATACCCAAGCATTCGAAAACCAAGCCAGCCATAGCCTACAAGGATTAATTAAGTGGGGAGAATATGGCGAGGAAGCAAAGCTTCAAATATATTAAAAAACCCATGTGTCTTGCGTTTCTTTAGGCTTTTTATGTGAAGAAAAAACAAAGCCGCTTAAAGCGGCTTATATTGGTTCGGTTTTTAAAAATTAAGGGGTTGTGCAACGGTTACCTGTGTTAGCTACAGTTTTTGTTCGGTATATAATTCCGCTTTATTTATGTCAATCAATAAATATTCTTTTTCTCCCAAAACAAAGTCGAAATAGAACGTTTTATCAATACATTCCACTTCGTCTGGCAAACAGTAATTCATATTCACTCTGATGATTTCTAAATCTCCAATATTTTCCTTTTTACTATCTGTTATCACAAATGAAAAATCCGTGTCAATATTTCCAGTTCGAGGCTTTATTTTGTAACACTCATTTATGATATTTTGCAAAGATAAAAAGTATCGAAGATTCATTTCTTTCTCCGATTCAGATTTTATGTCAAGGTGAGTTTTTAGATGTTTGCTTTTGTCAGTTCCGTGATAAGCAATCAATTTCGCAAAAGCTTCTTTATTTTCAGTTTCTACCAAGTGCAATAGGTCAATAACTTGGATTTCTGCATCATCATATCTTTGTTCCATTTTGATTTTTTCCGAAATATTTTCATTCGGACATTTTTCCGAAATCCATTTATCCCATTTGTCAATATCCGCTTGCCTAACCATCATTTTTCCAATTAGATTTCCTTGGTCTTGATTCATTATTCCTGAAATAGATTCCAATGCTTCTATATTACGTGTAATCTCACTTATAGACCTCTCTTTGTTATTAGGTTCGATATATTCCTTAAGATAAGTCAGACTTTCCTTAAATTCAGGATAACATTTATCTTTTTGTTTACAAGACAAAATGCTGAAAATTATTAGTATGATGAATGTTTGTCTCAAATTGTAACTAATGGAAAAGTGTGATTTTAATCTATTTGGTAGATGGTAAAAAACGTTATAATGAACTCCATAAACTCATATCTACTATCACCGAACGCACCTTAAGCTTGCAATTAAAACAACTGGAACACGATGGCTTAATAACCCGAAAGGTTCACACCAAAAAACCACCATTAAAGGTTGAATACGCCTTAACACCATTTGGTGAAAGTCTAACTCCCGTGCTTACATCTATTGCCAATTGGGGAAAGATTGTCGCTGAAGAAAAAGGCGAAATTTTAGAATAAACACCTTAGCAAAAGTTGAAAAACAACTACTGTACGTTCCGTTTATTATATTTGAAGAAGTATGGAATGTTATTTCACTAATAATATATAAAAGAAAAAACTAAATGGCTGGAGAAACAAATTTATCTGAATTAATAAAAGGAATGACGCCAAAACTGAACGAGGGAGCGTATGTGTTTTCAACCTTAAAAGATGTTAGTATAGTTGACCGGAAAGATACTATTTGTGAGTTCAAAGAAGAGGAAGGAACAACGATTGTTATTGCGAAAGAAAAAGCAGACGCGCTAAACTTGACCTATGAATATATTGCTTCTTGGATAACGCTTACGGTTCACTCCTCTCTGGATGCTGTAGGCTTGACAGCGGCATTTTCAACCGAATTATCAAAAAATGATATTAGCTGTAATGTAATTGCTGGGTATTACCACGATCATATTTTCGTCGATAAAAAAGACGCTGAAAAAGCAGTTAAGGTTTTGACGGCCTTATCTAAAAATCAATGATAAAACCAGTTGCTATTTCGTTAAACTAGTCGTCACTCCCTCGCAAAGACCCCAAAGGTTTTAAAAACCTTTGGGGTCTTGAAACTATTCAATTTTATAAAATCTAGTTTTATTTATCCAGTCTTTCTCAACACCTCCAGCGGCGAACTCCTTAAAACCTCTCGAATATTACTCAACCCAATCCCCAAAACCAATAGGGAAATTCCAGGTAGAAAAACCAAGAATGGGATTAGCGAAGGAGTAAATGGTTCTTCAAATACAAATACTGCCAAGAGCAAGCTGCTAATCAGTGCCAAAAGGATTCCCAAGAGGCTGCCCAAAATTCCTAGAAATAGATATTCTAGGGCGGTAATGGTTAGGATCTGTTTGTTTTTTGCGCCCAAAGTCCGCAATAAAACACTTTCCTTTATTCGCTGATATTTGCTGGTACGCACAGAGCCTATCAAAACAATAATCCCTGTAAGTATGCTGAAAAACGCCATAAAATTAATTATCCACGAAACCTTATTCAAAATATCTTCTACTACGGTGTACATCTGCCGTAAATCTATAACCGACACATTGGGGAATTTAGTTACCAAGGCGCGTTGCAACTTAGCCGAGCTGGCTTCTGTGGGCGCATAGGTTGTTAGTACATTAAACTGTGGCGCGCTTTCCAAAACGCCGCTAGGGAAAAGCACTGTAAAATTAGGTTGCAGATTTGCCCAATCCACTTTTCGGATGCTTTTAATTACGGTTGGCATCAGTACGCCTTGCACATTAAAAACAATAGAATCGCCAACACTAACATCAGCATCTACAGAAAGATTATCGGAAATGGAAACAGGAACAATCTCGCCTGCCTTTTGCGTTGCCACCCACTCCCCTTCCATAATTTCTTCGGAATCTATAAGATTTGCGCGGTAGGTGGTTCTAAATTCGTGACTTAAAACCCAGCCTTTTATTTGGATAGTACTATCGGTTCGCAAGCTGTTTACCAATTCATTTTTGATGCTGTGCATTCGCATAGTAACCAGCGGAATATTGTCTAAAACTGGCAAATCATTCGCTTTAAAAGTGTTTACAACCTCAGCTAATTGATCTGGTTGCACGTCTAAAGTTATCAGGTTCGCACTTTCTGAGGTTTGTCCTAAAGCAGTTTTATCCAGTAGAATATCCTTTGTAAAATATAGCGTACTGATTAAAAATGTACCTAAACCAATAGCTACAAGCAACACGATAGTTTGGTTGTTGGGACGAAATAAATTGAGCAGACTTTGCCGTGTAGTAAATCCTGCTCCTTTCGGAAAATAGGTTTTAACCAATTTCATGCTACCAATTGCAATTCCTGAAAGTATCCCGAAGGTTACCATAATTCCACCGATAAAGGCTAGCGCAAATAACCAATCTTGCAGCAACCAAAAGGAAAAGGCGTATAAAAACAAGACAATTACGGCAATAACAGCATATTTGGCCAACTGTGATTGCTTTGAAGATTCGCCACTAAATCGTAGCACTTCTAATGGCGAAACGTACCAAGTGCGCAATAAAGGCAGTAAAGCAAACAAAACCGACATTACTAAGCCCAAGAAAACGCCCATAATTAATGGCTGGGCGGTAATGCTAATTGTAAGATCGAAAGGTAAAAACTCTTTTAATACTATGGGGAAAAGTTCTTGAAGCCCTACTCCTATTGCGGTTCCTATAATTCCTCCTAAGATTCCTATTCCCGCAATCTGTATTAAGAAAATTAAAAAGCTTTGTTTTCTGGACGCGCCTAAACATTTTAAAACTGCAATAGCCTTTATTTTTTCTTTGATGTAAATATTCACCGAACTGGCAATACCTACACAGCCTAGCAATAGCGCAATAAAAGCGGTTAGATTTAAGAACGATCCTACATTGTCATAACGTCGCCCCAATCTGCTACTGGTGCTGGTGTGCGTATCTAAGTCGGCATCTTCTGCCTCGAGCATCGGTTGTAACTGTGCTTCCAAAGCCACCAAATCTGTATTGGGTTGCTTGTAAAAAAACTGATATTCTTTTCGACTTCCGAATTGTAACAATTCTGTGGCCTCAATAAACTGAAAAGGTATAATTACCAAGGGTGCTACAGAACTTGAAACCGCCGTATTGCCCGGTATAGCTTTTAATGCCCCCGCAATGGGCAAGGTTATTTCGCCTATTTTAATCGAGTCGCCAGCTTGAAGATTATATTGCAACATTAAAGTTGCATCTACTAAAACTCCCCCAGAAACTTGATAGGTAGTTGCTGCGCTAACAGGTGCTGTTTCAAGGGTGCCATAAAATGGAAAATCGCCTTGCAAACCACGAACACGCACTAATTTAGTACCGTCGTTTTTCGGAAAAGCAACCATGGACACAAAATTTACTTCGGAAGCATCGGGTTTTAGAGAATCAATAATTGCTTGAGCGCGCTCATTAGGAAGCTGCTTAGTATCAATAATAAAATCGGCACCCATCAAAGATTTTGATTGCCGTTGAATATTGGCTGTTAGGTTTTGGCTGAAAAGTTGAATGGAAACTACGGCAGCAATTCCTAAGATAATGGAAGCCATAAAAAGCAGTAATCGCGCCCTACTTGCCTTTGCATCGCGCCAGGCCATTTTAAAAAGCCAGGCGGTGTTGCTATTCGATTTTAACGGTGACTTGTTCAAATTTTTACAGTTGTTTCGTTCGTTAAAATCTTACCGCCTTTTAATCTTAAAATTTGCTGTGTTCTTGCAGCTAAATCTAAATCGTGGGTAATAATCACCAGCGTTGTTCCTGTCTCTTCATTAAGGTTGAAAAGCAACTGAATTACTTTCTCGCCAGTTTCTTCATCTAGATTCCCGGTAGGTTCGTCTGCAAATAAAATTGAAGGGCTATTGGAAAATGCTCTTGCTACAGCAACACGCTGCTGCTCACCACCAGATAATTGTGAAGGGTAATGATGCACACGATCGCCCAATCCAACCTTTTCTAAAAGTTCTTTTGCTCTGCTATTTGCGTTTTCGGCGCCTTGCAGCTCTAAAGGCACACTTACATTTTCTAGGGCCGTTAATGTTGGCAATAATTGAAAGTCTTGAAAAATGAAACCCACTTCTTCATTTCGAAGATGGGCGCGTTCGTCCTCATTTAGCGTGTTTAAAATATGACCGCATAATTCAACCGTGCCAGCGCTAGGGGTGTCTAAGCCTGCCGCTAATCCTAATAGTGTGGTTTTTCCACTACCTGAGGGACCGACGATGGAGAATGTTTGTCCTTTTTCAACGTCGAAAGAAACATTTTGAAGGACTGTTAATTGTTTAGAACCACTTTTATAAGTCTTCTCCAGCCCGTTAATCTTTAATATCTTTGCCATTTAAATTTTATAATAATTACCGACCTTATGCCGAAGCCCAAAATTAAAGAAACCCTTTTGAATAGTACAGTTTACAAATACCGAAACCTCATAAAGTTTTGTTATTTCGTACTGGTTTTTGTGGTGATATCCTGTGGAAATGACACAAAATCAAAAGCAACTGTAGTTACTGACGAAAATGCTACTACTGAAAATGAGACTACAGAAAACACTTCAAGCAAAACCATATTGTTTTTTGGCGATAGCATTACTGCCGGTTATGGCTTAAATGATACTAATGATGCCTTTCCCGGAATTATACAGTCTAAAATTGATTCTTTAGAGTTGAATTATGTAGTTGTAAATTCTGGAGTGAGTGGTGAAACTTCCGCTGGCGGAAAAAGTAGAATCGATTGGATTCTAAACCAAGATATTGATGTATTCGTTTTAGAACTTGGCGCAAATGACGGGTTGCGAGGTGTAGCTATAACTGAAACTAAAGCTAATTTACAAGCAATTATAGATGCGGTAAAAGCGAAAAGCCCCAGTACAAAAATTGTTTTGGCGGGAATGCAATTGCCACCCAATATGGGACAGGAATATACAACACAATTTAAAGCTATTTTCGTTGATCTTGCTTCAGAAAACAGTCTTGAGTTTATTCCTTTTATTTTGAAAGATGTAGGCGGCATTAAAGAATTAAATCAGAATGACGGGATACATCCCACGGCTGAGGGGCATAAAATATTAGCGAATACCGTTTGGGAAGTACTGGCTCCTGTGCTTAATTCTGAATCCTAAATTTTAAAATTCATTTATTGAAATCAATGTTGCCATTGTTCGCGTATTGTTCGCAAAAAGCACCTTTTCACGAACAATACCTGAACAATTAAAAAACACTCAAACTTCGAGTTTCAGCCCAATTTCGATTTCACTTTCGATTTCGATTTCGATTTCATCAGTGACTATGTCCTCCGCCACCTTCTTCCTTCAATAACACAAAAGCACCTTTAATTAAAAACCTGCTGTCGGGTTTAATTTCGGAACTGTTTTCAATAGCTGTAAAACCGCGATATGTGGGTCCTATTTTAACTTCCATTTGGTGGATTTCAAACTCTTCGTCATTTTCGTTTTCAATTATCAAAACATATTTTTTGCCATCCATTTCAACAATAGCATTTTCGGGAAGCGCCATTTGGTTTTTCGTGCCCGTAATAATCTGTGCTTCCACAAACATTCCGGCTGTAAAGTTATGCTCGTCTTTCTCCTCAATATGACCGTGAATTAAAGCCACGCGCGAAGTTGGGTCTATGGAAGTGCCAACTAAATGCACTCCGCCATTAAAGGTTTCTTTTGAAGCTTCGGGCACCGTAAATAGTATTTCCTGTTCCTTTTTAAGTTGCATTAAATCCTTTTCAAAAACTTTCAGTTCTAAGTGAATATGGTCGGTATTCATAATTTCCATAATCTTATCGGCTGGCGAAACATAGGTGCCCGTATTCACAAAAACTTGGGTTACATTGCCGTCAATAGGGCTGTAAATATTTACTTGCGAAACAATATTGCCCGCTTGCACCGAAGCAGCATTTATATTCAACATTTCTAGGTTTTTCTTCAAGCTGTTGTAACGCGCCAAATTAGATCTATATTCACTTTCGGCCTTTAAAAAACTCTTTTGTGAAGTAATTTTTTCATCCATCATTATTTTCTGTCGGTCGTACTCAGATTTTAAATACGAAAGCTTCTCTGCGGTTTCTAAAAAATTCTGCTGCATCGTTATAAATTCAGGATTTTCCAGCGTTACCAAACGCTGTCCTTTACTAACTTTACTGCCAATTAATAAGGGCGTGTTTTTAATATATCCGCCAGCAAACGCGCTTATAATCGCTCTGCTCTGTGGCGGCACGTCAATCATTCCGCTGGTTTGCACTATTTCTGCAAAAGGTTGTTCGGTGAGTTGGCCGATTTCCATTTTTGCGTTTTCGAATTGCGCTTTGGAAAGATGAATATTCCCAGAATCGGTTACTTCTTTACTGATTTCTGAGGAAGCTTCTTCTTTATTTGAATTGTTGCAGGACACCGAAACAAGTACCAAAAGCAACAAAAGTGATTTTATATATTTCATAATTATTATTTTATAGAATTAAATAGTTGATTGCGATAACCGCTTGATTGTATTTATTGAGGTTTTCTAGATGTTGCAATTCAATTTCGTAAGCGTTTTCAAGACTTAAGATGTATTGAAAAAAGTCTATTTCACCATTTTTGAAACTGATATTTGCCGTTTTTAGAATTTCTTCGGAAAGTGATTTTCCTTCGGTTTCATAATATAGAAGTGCTTCTTCATATTTTGAAACTTCATTTAGCAGTTGAACTCTCCGCGAATTCAAATGAATTTTATAATCTTCCGTTTGCTGTAGACTTACTTCCGAAGCAATTTTCGAAGCTCTTATTTTTGAAGCATTCCCGCTAAAAAGCAACGGAATTTTTAGACCAATTTGGTATCCATACAGATTCTCGTTCAATCCAGAATTACTTCCCAGCGAATAAGTAAGGCTAATGTCTGGCAGCAAATGTTGCTTTTCGAGACTTTGTTTTGCTTGATAAAATTCATTTCTGTTTTCGTAATAATCTATCGCCGGATGTGCTTGCAAATCTGAAAGCGATAGTTGCAATTTCTCCAATGGCTGCGCCGCAATCAGCAAACTATCCTTAGATTGAACGACTGTTTTTAAACGCGACATTGCAATTTTCACATCCTCTTTACTCTGCCTGTAATCGGTTTCTAATTGTCGTTGTTTGGCGCGGGCGGTTATTTTTTCTAAATAATTGGTTTCTCCCAATTCAAAACGACGCTGGGCAGCGTGGGCAAAATTTTGATACAAACTGTCCAAACTTTCGTAAACGCGTTCTCTATTTTTCTCAAATTGAAATTGATAATATGCAGCTGCAACCACCCCATCAGTTTTGCGTTTCTGAATTTCGTATTGGCTGCTTTGCATTTCAAACTGGCGTTTATTTACATTTTTCTCTGCGAAATAAACCGTTGGAAATAGGAAGTTTTGCTGCACGCCAAAAATCTTAAGCGGCTCATTGTTTGGCCCCATATTATTTTCGTCAAACTCATAAAACACATTGGTTTTATCGAAGTTGAAAGCACTTCCTATCAAAGCGTCTGCTTCATCAACCTGAAGTGAAGATGCTTTTAAACCTGCATTATTTTCCAAAGCCATTTGCTGCAAATCGTTCAAATTATTCGACTTTTCTTGCGCTATTCCCGAAAAACCGAGGAAAAACAAAATAGTTATCATCGGTAAAGTCTTTCTTTTAGATTTCCGAATCTTTATCTTTTTATCCGAATCGAAAATTGAAAACAGCACCGGCAACACAACCAAAGTTAAAATGGTTGCAGTTACTAAACCGCCAATTACAACAGTTGCCAAAGGTCTTTGTACTTCGGCACCTGCATTGGTTGAAATAGCCATTGGTAAAAAGCCGAGCGCCGCAGCGGAAGCCGTTAGCAAAACCGCTCGTAGACGATTTTTAGCGCCGTGCACGATAAGTTCGTTTTTATCTGTCATTCCCTCTTTTTTAAGTTCTTTAAAATGTTCTATTAAAACAATTCCGTTGAGGACGGCAATCCCGAAAAGAGCAATAAATCCAACCCCAGCCGAAATACTAAAAGGCATATCGCGAATCCACAGTAACAATACACCACCTACTGCAGCTAGTGGAATTGCGGAATAAATCATCAATGCTTCCTTTACAGAATTAAAGGCGAAATAAAGCAAGAAGAAAATTAGCACTAATGC
This sequence comes from Aequorivita sp. IT1183, assembly GCF_058068265.1. Lineage (NCBI taxonomy): Bacteria > Pseudomonadati > Bacteroidota > Flavobacteriia > Flavobacteriales > Flavobacteriaceae > Aequorivita > Aequorivita sp. IT1183. The sequence continues at coordinate 396,360 of NZ_JBYRHS010000002.1, forward strand.
CACTGGCACCGCAAACAGTAATCTATCTTTCGCGCTTTGAAGATTTTCAAACTGCCCGCCATAATCTATACTGTAGCCCACGGGGAGCTTTACATTATCGTCAATCAATTTTTGCACATCGTCTACAACACTTTGCAAGTCGCGACTACGTACGTTGATGCCAACTACAATCCGGCGTTTGGTATCGTCTCGCGATATTTTTGCCGCGCCTTTGGTATATTTTATTTCAGCAAGTTCGCGCAACGGAACCTTTTCGCCAGTAGGTGTATCTACATACAGATTTTGCAGATTTGAAAGATCGCGACGGTTGTTTTCGTCAAGCCGCACCACGAGATCGAAGCGTTTTTCTCCTTCAAAAATGCTTCCCACAGATTTACCTGCAAAACCCATTGCAATCATTTCGTTTAAATCTTCAATATTGAGGCCGTAACGAGCAATTTTAGCTCGATCGAATTTCACATTCATCTCTGGCAGACCCACTACTTTTTCCACTGTAATATCATCGGCGCCATCAACATTTTCAACAAGACTCTTTATTTCATTAGCCTTATTGTTAAGCACATCCAAATCTTCACCAAAAATTTTGATTGCAATATCTGCCCGCACCCCTGTAATAAGCTCGTTAAAACGCATTTCAATGGGTTGGGTGAATTCCACTTCCATTCCCGGGATTATCGCCAAAGCTTCTTTAAATTTATCTGCCAATTCATTTTTACTGCTTGCCGAAACCCATTCGCTTTTTGGTTTAAGAGTAACAATAACATCACTTTCTTCCATAGACATAGGGTCTGTGGGAACCTCGGCAGCTCCAATGCGGCTTACCACCTGATCTACTTCTGGGAAATTTTCTAAAAGGATTTTTTCAATATGCGTCGTTATAGCAATCGTATTACTGAGAGAAGTACCCGTTTTTAGTACAGGTTGAATTACAAAATCGCCTTCATCGAGCGTTGGCACAAACTCGCCGCCCATAGTTGTGAAAAGATAAATTGTTGAAATAAGAATTAAAACCGCAACGCCTAAAACCAACTTTTTAGCACCCAATGCCCAACGAATTGTTGGTTCGTAAAAACGGTTTAGGAAAGTCATTATTCTAACTGAAATATTTCTTTTTGAAACTTCGGTAGGTTTTAAAAATACCGCTGCTGCCACAGGCACATACGTAAAGCAAAGCAACATTGCCCCCAACAATGCGAAGCTAAAAGTCATCGCCATTGGTTTAAACATTTTGCCCTCTACCCCGCTAAGTGATAGGATTGGAATAAAAACAATCAAAATAATAAGCTGCCCGAAAATGGCAGAATTCATCATTTTTGAAGAACTTTTTGCTGTGAGATTATCTTTTGCTATTTGTTTTTCTTCGGAAGAAAGTGCGTTTAGTTTTGAAGCATTTGTACTTATTTGAAACGCTACAAACTCAACTATAATAACCGCTCCGTCAATAATAATTCCGAAGTCAATCGCGCCAAGACTCATTAAATTTGCATCTACGCCGAAAATATACATTAACGATAAAGTGAAAAGCAAAGACAACGGTATAACCGAAGCTACAACGAGTCCCGAGCGGAGATTTCCTAATAAAAGCACCACTACAAAAATTACGATAAGCACTCCCAGAATAAGGTTTTCGGCAATGGTGAACGTGGTTTTACCAATTAGCACGCTACGGTCTAAAACTGGATTGATGTAAACACCTTCGGGCAGGGATTCTGCAATTTCAGCCACACGTTTTTTTACATCTTCGATTACTTGGTTTGAGTTGCCGTCTTTCAACATCATAATTTGTCCCAAGACTTTTTCACCTTCACCGTTTCCGGTAATTGCGCCAAAGCGAGGGGCACTTCCAAATTGTACCTTTGCGATATTTTTCACATAAATTGGAAAGCCATTATCGTTTTTCACAACGATGTTCCCGATATCTTCCAAAGAAGAAGCTAAACCCTCTCCGCGAATAAAATAGGCCTGATTTTCCTTTTCAATATAACCGCCGCCAGAAACGCTATTGTTCTTCTCCAAAGCTGTAAATACCTCCTGCGCCGTAATATCCATTGCGTTGAGTTTGTGCGTATTTATTGCAACTTCATATTGCTTTAAATGACCGCCCCAAGTGTTTACTTCTACTACCCCAGGAATTCCGGAAAGCTGCCTTTTTACAATCCAATCCTGAATTGTGCGAAGTTCCATGTTTGAATATCGATCTTCAAACCCAGGTTTTACATCTAGAATATATTGATAAATTTCGCCCAGTCCGGTGGTTATTGGACCCATCTGCGGAGTGCCAAAACCTTCGGGAATATTCTCTGCCGCAGACTGAATTTTTTCTGCAATAAGCTGTCTTGGCAAATAGGTGCCCATGCTTTCTTCAAAAACTATGGTAACTACTGAAAGTCCAAATTTTGAGGTGGAACGAATTGCCGTCACTCCTGGCAAATTCGCCATTTCGAGTTCCACGGGATAGGTTATAAATTGCTCCATATCCTGAGTAGACAGGTTACGCGAAGTGGTAATTACTTGTACTTGATTATTGGTAACATCAGGAACCGCACCAATAGATAATTGGGTAAGTGAAAACACGCCAAAGCCTATTAACACAAGCGTAAACAACCCAATAATGAGTTTGTTTGCAATGCTAAATTGAATGATTTTTGAGAGCATAACTAATTAAAGATTTATCCTTTTCAACGAAAATATTCGCTGAAAAATGAAATACTAAAAATTGATTTTATCCGCTTTAAAAAAAACGGTAAATAGAGACCATAGAAGTAATTGGAAATTTATATTTCCAAAGTGGTCTATTTAGTTATGCAAATTTTGGGGGTTGGAAAATAGAAACCTTTTCCAAAGAAGAATATAAATTTTGGTAATAGAAAGTGTGAGAATGGGCAATGAACAAATCGTCTTTTATAATAGCAATTTCAAAAGGTACAATTACAATATCAGTTGTAATGTGATGGCAAGAAATATGCTGAAAAGGTAGCTCTTGGTGTTCTTGCTCTTCTTCGTTATGATTTTTTTGATGTTCTGTTTTTAAAGAGCCATAATGTTTTTGGAAAAAGGTAGCGAAGTCGTCGCCGTAATTATCTGAATGATATTCAGCGTGCTCCATAAACCTGCCGAAAAGAAAAATATCTGACATACCAAGCCCTGCGCTTTGGAAAAAAACGAGAAAAGAGAGCGATATGGTTAGTAATATTTTCACTAAGGCAAAACTATTGAATTATATCGAGATAAATTATGATAAACATCAATTTAGCTGTTAACTCTATTTGCCCCTTAACGCAATAGTAAAAATAGCACAGTTTTAGAAATTTGAAAATATAGTGAATTCAAAAAATATAGGCTGAATTATTCCGTTCGTCAACAAGAAATTTTAACTTCGTATTAATTCATTCAAAGAATATGATAATCCACGATTTCAGTTACGAAAAATCAATCCTCAATCAGTTTATTTTGGAGATGCGCGATGTTTCCATCCAGAAAGATTCGATGCGCTTTCGAAAAAACATTGAACGCATTGGTGAAATTCTCAGTTACGAAATGAGTAAAACGCTTGTTTATAAAACTGAAGTTATAACAACACCTTTGGGAGAAAAGGAAATGCAAGTACCCGAAAATGATATGGTGGTTTGCTCCATTTTAAGAGCTGCATTGCCACTCCACAATGGAATAATTAATTTTTTCGATCGTGCGGAAAATGCTTTTGTTTCTGCGTATCGCCACCATCCAAATGATAGCGACGACTTTGAAGTAATTGTAAATTATTTAGCTTCTCCCTCTATTGAAGGAAAAACTTTAGTGCTTACCGACCCAATGCTGGCCACGGGTAAAACTTTGGAAAATGTGCTTAAAGCATTTGAAAGTCACGGTACACCGAAACAAATTCATATACTTTCAATTATTGGCGCCAAACCCGGAATTGAATACATAGAAAATATCTTTCCAGAAAACACCCATCTTTGGATTGCAACCGTGGACGATAAATTAGATAATCGCGGCTACATTCTTCCCGGACTTGGCGATGCCGGTGACCTTTGTTTTGGTCAAAAACTGTGATTATTTAAAATCCTCGACGTTATCGCTCAGGTCAAAAACTTTTTTCGATTTCAGAACTTTCGCAAGAATACTATATCCAGCTGCACTGCGATAACCGCCCGCACAATGCACTACTATTGGTTTGCCTGTTGGTATTTCATCAGCCTTTTCGCGTAATTGGTGTAGCGGAATAGCAATTGCACTATCGAAAAATTTACCTTCGGCAACCTCGCTATCATTGCGAATATCTACAATAGTATAATTTTCAGTATTGTTTTTGAAATCTTCTAAATTGAAATTATCAGATTTTTCTAAATCCTTTACTTCTATGGTGAATACAGATTTTACATTTACTTCATAGCCAATTTTTGCTGTGCGTTGCAGGATGTTTTCGGCATTTTCTATAGAATCTACGACTAAATGAAACTTTTCCTCCGGTCGAATAATGGAACCCAACCAAGTTTCAAACTTCGAAGTTGCAGAAACGGCCATAATATTTATACTGCCTGGTAAATGATGCTTTTTAAAATCTTCTTCATCCCTAGTATCTACTATTAAAACTTCGTTTTTTATCGTGCTAATAGCTACCTTATATTCAATTTCACCTAAAGTAGCACGCAAGTTTTTTGCACCGTTTTTGTTTACGTCCACATTATACCCAAAATAATGGGGAATAAAAGGTTGGGAGTCTAACAAATGGTTTACAAATTGTTCTTCGGTTTGCTTTTTGAAAGCCCAGTTACCCACTCGCTCATTTCCAAGGGTGCTGGACGAAGCGTCTGCGCTCATCCCTTTTCCGCAGAGTGAACCTGCCCCGTGCGCGGGATACACATAAGCAGTATCTGGCAAATCAGAGAATTTATTTTGAATAGAATCATACATCATTTTCGCCAAATCCTCGCGTTTTGCTATTTCATGACCTGCCTTTTCACGTAAATCTGGACGTCCAACGTCTCCTACAAAAAGCGTATCACCCGTAAAAAGTGCGGTTTTATTTTCTGCTGAGGCAACTATTGTAATGCTGTCTGGGGAATGGCCTGGGGTATTAATTGCCCTAAATGTGGTGTTTCCCATTATAATTTCATCGCCATCATCAAAAGGTTCATGCGGATAATCTGCACCAGTTTTTTCGCTGCAATATAGTTTTGCTCCGGTTTCATTATGAATTTGAAGATGCGAACTCACAAAATCGGCATGTGGATGCGTTTCAAAAACAGCGACAATTTTAGCGTCATTTTCTTCGGCATATTTATAATACTGAATTGGGTTTCTTTCGGGATCAACCAGAGCCATTTTTCCATCACAAATAATTGCGTACGAATAATGTGAAAGTGGCTTATATTCAAATTGTTTGATTTTCATAACTATATTTTTTTATGAATTTATGAAAGTCTTCTTAGACCTTAAAAAGAAGTGCAGAATTATAACAAAATTTTAAAACTATTGCTTTCTAATTTTAAAGAATAGCTCGTTTCCTTCCCTCTCTGGGATTGAATTATAAGCCGTCTCCATTTTTTCAATTTTGAATTTAGTTTCAAAAAGCGAACGGTATTCCTCTTTATTTCCTCCAAAAGGTGGCTTATCATTATTGAGTGGAATATTGAAAAGGAGCCCAACAAGTTTCCCGTTGGGTTTTAGTAATTGGTGCATTTTTTTTACATAATCTTCGCGAAGTGATGGATTTAATGCACAAAAAAAGGTTTGTTCCAAAATAAGATCGAATGTATTATCTAATTCAAAAAAATCTGAGTGTAGTAGATTTTCCTTTGGAAACAATGGCACGCGTTCTTTTAAATTTTTTAGCGGAATTGAAGAAAGATCGACCACCGAAACATTGGTAAAACCATTGTTTACAAGATATTCGGCTTCATAAGAGCTCCCTCCTCCTGGAATCAAAATCTTTAAATTTTTATCTGAAAGTTGATCGATGTATTCTTTTAAGGGTGTTGAAACATAGCCAATATCCCAGCCCATTTCGCCCGAAATGTATCTCCCACTCCAAAACGATTCGTCTAAATTTTTGCTATCCATATATTTATCGAGCAGGTTTTGTATAGTTACTCTCTATCCTTTTTCATTCCAGAACCTTTACCGTGCATTTTACCGTAATGCTCCTGAAACCATTCTGGCTCTTCTACTTCATTATCATACATATAATCGGCAATTTCTCGAATCGTATTCTCTGGAAAGAATTGGTAAGGCATCATTCCAAATTTTTTAATCGCCCCGGGCATTTTAGATATTTCTTCGGAAGGTTTTTTAGACCAAGCAACCATAGACTCTATAAATTCTTCTTTTGAAGTATCGTCAGTAATATAATGCATTTTCACAGCTACCATAGGCGGGGCCATCATTTGGTCTTCAGAAGATTTCGGATTGTGGCAAACATAACAGTTATTCTCCATCAATTTCTTCCCTGGATGCTCTTGAAATTCAGCAAATGCCAAATCTTTCGAGTCATTGTTTATACTGGAATATTTCTCTTTGGATTGCGTATTGCAAGCAAATAAAATACTTCCTAAAATAGCTAATGCGATTAATTTCATAAGTTTACTTTTAAGAATCAATTAAAAATTAAAGTGATTTTTTCGCCAAATAAAAATCGATTTTTTCTACTGAATCATCATTTATTCGTGCTTCCATCTCTTTTAAAGTTTTTGGCGGTGGAACGATAACTTTATCACCTTTTTTCCAATCTAAAGGCATTGCAACACCAAATTTATCTGAAGTTTGCAGAGCTTCTAGTGCTCTCAAAATTTCATTCATATTACGACCCACATTTAACGGGTAATACATAATCAACCTTATTTTCTTGTTTGGATCTATGAAGAAAACTGCCCTAACGGCCGCGGTTTCACTTTCATTGGGCTGTAGCATGCCATAAAGTTTGGCAACTTTCATATCTATATCGGCAATGATTGGGAAGTTAAAATAGACTCCAGTTTTTTCGCGCACATTGCTTACCCACCCTAAGTGAGAGTGAATGCTGTCAATACTCAATCCTAACAATTCGGTATTTAAATCGTCAAATTCGGGTTTACGAGTAGCAAAACCACTTAACTCAGTAGTACAAACAGGTGTGAAATCGGCTGGATGCGAAAACATAAGTATCCACTTATCTTTTGCGAATTCTGAAAGTTTTATTTCGCCCGTAGTTGTTTTGGCTGTAAAATCTGGCGCAATATCGCCAATTCTGGGCATTGACGTTGTTTCTTTGGTATCTTGATTCTCCATAATTTATTTACATAATTTTGAATTATAAAGGTAACCAATGACAACCCGTCTGGCAGTAACAATAGTTACATTTCAAACAAAATTTTTAAAAATTAGAGTATGAAATTAAAGCGAAATGATCTTAATACTGTTTCTAAAAAGTTCGATTTTACCTAGCGTTTCTAATTTTTTCAATAAACGCGAAACCACCACGCGCGAAGTGTGAAGTTCGTAAGCTATTTCCTGATGTGTAGAATTAATCACAGAATCATTCGTAACCTTTTGTTTGTTCTGAAGATATTTTACCAAACGTTCATCCATATTGTAAAAGGCAATACTATCAATGGTTTCGAGCATCTCAGTAAGGCGTTCTTGGTAACTTTGGAATACAAAATTACGCCAGCTTTTATACTTACCCGTCCACTCTTCCATTTTTAGGATGGGTATCATTATTAAGGTAGTATCAAGTTCTGCAATGGCGCGAATTTCACTTTTCTTTTGTCCCAAACAACAGGTTAAAGTCATGGCGCAAGTGTCTCCACGCTCCAAGAAATAAAGCAATAATTCATCGCCATTTTCATCTTCCCTCAAAATTTTTACGGCGCCCGAAATCAAAAGTGGCATAGACCGCACATAATCACCGATTTCGATTAATTTTTCACCTTCTTTTATTTCTTTTAAAGTCCCTACTTGATTTATTTCCTCGATGAGGGCTTCTTCAAAAATATTGGAAAAATTTTCTTTTAAATTATTGAGCATGCCACATTTATTTTGGTTGGATTTAAAAGAACGAAAATACCGAAATAAAACTAATTTTTCTTGGCTTCTCGCCTTTGCTGTCGCTCCAGTTTGTTGAAATATCCTCGAAAAAGAAAATTATGCTTTAATGCTTCCATATTTTCATTCAATTTCTCGGCTGCCTCCTTTATGTTAACCATTGTAGAATCAATATTTTTCACCAGAACTTCATCTTGAGTAATTTGATTTAATGCTCCTTTTCCAGATTTAATTTCGTTGATATATTCTTCCAAATTTTTGGTCACGTCATTGATATTATTGCTAGATTTTTCAAGATTTCCAAATACTTTCTGAAGTTGGTTTTTTGAAACTGTATCGCTCAAAAGTACGGCTGCGGCGCTTTCGTCGTAATTTATTTTGAAAATAATATTCTTGATTTGAGTAATTATCTCGGTAGCTCCCGAAGTCATATTTTTAAGTTCTTCCGCAGATTGCTGTATATCTTTTGCCATCAAACTATCGTTCACCAATGCACCCAAAGTACCTTTACCTGCAACTATTTGGTTTGTTATCTTCAATAAATCAGCAGTTAATAAGGCGGCATTTTCATTGGTAGTGTTTAGCGTAGAAAGCATTTCATCTGTACTAACTTTATTGTAGATTTTAATTGTATCACCAGAAACCACCTGTCTTGCATGCTCCTCTTTCCCTGGAATGATGTTTACCACCATGCTACCAACCAACCCGTCTGAACTGATTGAAGCAATAGCATCTGTTTTAATGAATTTTGAAGTTTTCTCTTCCACTGTCATTTGGACGGTGATGTTACCTTCATTTACCATTTCTATATTGCTTACTGTACCGATGTTAATTCCTGAATAACGCACGTTGTTACCCAAGGTTAACCCGTTTACGTTCGAGAACGTGGCATAGATTTCAATATTTTTACTGAACATTTGCTGCTTGCTTCCAATAAAATAAAGAGCAGCTATAAGAAGTACTGTGCCGATGACTACAAAAACACCGACCTTTATTTTTTGTGAAGTTGATTTTTCCATACTATTAGTTTTTAAAAAATGCTTGTACTTGAGGATCTTTAGATTGTGAAAGCTCCTCGAAAGTACCTTCTGCATAATTGATTCCATCCACCAATAAAATCATTCTATTTGAGATTACTCTCGCACAATCCACATCGTGCGTGATAATAAGGGAGGAGGTATTATATTTTTCTTGAATACTTCGCATTAGCTCAATAATTTCCTTTGCCGTAATCGGGTCCAAACCCGTTGTAGGCTCATCGTACATTATAATTTTTGGTTTCAGAATTAATGCTCTAGCCAAAGCAACACGTCGCTGCATTCCGCCAGAAAGTTCGGCGGGCATTAAATCTATAGCCTTTGATAAGCCAACATTTTCCAAAGCTTCTTTTACTAAAATTTCAGTTCCTTGAAAATTTTCAATTTTATCTTTATGACGCCGCAATGGAAATTCCAGATTTTCGCGCACAGTCATAGAATCGTATAATGCGCTTCCCTGAAAAAGAAAGCCTATTTCGGTTCTAAGAATGTCCAATTCCTTATGTCCCATTGTAATAATATCTTGATCTTTTATTCTGATACTACCGCTGTCGGGCTGAATTAAACCCACCAAACATTTTACCATGACCGATTTTCCCGAACCCGATTTTCCCATAACTACCAAGTTTTCTCCTTTAAAAAGTTTTAGGTTGAAACCTTTGAGGACGTGAATGTCTCCAAAACTTTTTTGAAGGTTTTTTAACTCGAGTACTGGTTTTATGTTTTCTTCAGAATTCATTTATATTTCAAAAAAGATATCGGTTACAAAAACAGCAATAAAATCGATAATAAATAGTAGCATCGAGATATAAACTACTGCACTATTTGATGCCTCTCCCACCCCAACGGTTCCTTTTGCACAATTATAGCCTTTATAACATCCTACCAAGCCAATGGCAAAACCGAAAAAAACCGATTTTACGGTTGCCGGAATTATATCGCCAAATTTTAAGGCATCGAAAACCTGATTAAAATAGAGCAAAAAGGAAACATCTCCTTTTAAATTTTCGATTAAAGCAGAGCCAAAAAGTGCAATTGCATCTCCCATAATTATTAATAATGGCAGCATTAATGTAGTGGCTACAACACGCGTAACTACTAAATATTTAAAGGGATTAGTGCCTGAAACTTCCATGGCATCTATCTGCTCTGTAACACGCATAGAGCCAAGCTCGGCGCCAATTCCGGAACCAATCCTGCCCGCGCAAATAAGTGCGATTATTACGGGCCCTATTTCGCGAACTATGGAAAGACTCACCATGGAAGCCATCCAAGATTGTGCGCCAAACTGCATTAAAGTAGGCCGTGACTGCAGTGTAAATACCAACCCTAAAATAAAACCAGTTACACCCACCAAAAGCAAGGAGCGATTGCCCATGTTGTAACACTGGCGAAGTAATTCCTTAAATTCAAATGGCGGACTAAATACTTCCCTGAAAAAACGCCCAGCAAACAAAGTCATATCGCCGATTTCGGCAAAGAATGATTTCGTGTTGGATACTATAGAAGTGGATTTATTCATAAAAAGTAAAATTCAAATGTAGTGTTCGTTATGTGCTATAAATATGATTTTAGTCAGCATATCAAGTCTTTAACAGATGAACTCATCTAAAAAGAAATAGCCCTAAACTGACTAATGTCATACCATTTTGATTAATAACTGCTTAGGTTTGACTTTTAATAAAGCTGAACTAATTTACTGTAAATGAATTAGTTTCGCAAAAAGAAACAACGAATCTAACAAATGAAAAATATCTTATTACTCACTTTCTCTTTCTTACTTATTGGCTGCTTAAATAGCAATAAAGTGATCAATGATGCGAAATCTGTTGACCAAAACACGTCAATTGAAACGGATAGTGAGTTAGTTGAAATTAACAGTATTATTCAACAAAATATTCCAATACCGATTGAAATAGTCGTGAATAAAGATGTGCCTATTCGCAAATATTTTAAGTGGATGGATAGTATTGTTGCCGATTATAATGAAAACCACAACTATGCTATTGATGAGTATATTATCGTGCATAACAACAAGTGGATTATGGACACGCTGGCACATACAGATTATTATTACTTAATGGATAGAGGAATTTTCAACGAAGATTCTCAAGCATTGAATGCACTTTATGAAGGACAAACACTGCTGATTCCAGATTCTGTACAAACTCAAAATATTAGAAAAGTTATGGCAAACACCTATCTAGATATAAATATTCCGGAGTATAAACTTCGTATTATAGAAGATGGAAAGGTTATAAAGAAGTTTCCTGTTAGAGTTGGCCAAAATAACAAGCGTTACTTAGCCATGGCAAAGGGCGTTGTAGATATGCGTACAAAACCTGGCATAGGAAAAATCGTTAGAGTTAATAAAAAACCATGGTTTATCAATCCGAAGGACAACCATAGGTATTTCAAAACAAATCGGGATGATAAGAAGGTTACGGAGCTTCCTGCAATTCCTTGGATAGAACCAGAAATTGACGGTCGCCGTTTTGGGCAACTTATTCACCCTACCACCAATTTGGAGACCTTGGGTAAAGCCTATTCCAATGGTTGTATTGGCTTACGAGAATCTGATGCTTGGATTGTGTATTACTATGCTCCTTTAGAAACGAAAGTGGTTATTAGATACGATTTATCGGGAAAAGATGCGGATGGGAAAGACGTTCAATTCGAAAATATTTATCCTGGTTTTGAGAATAAAACGTACAGAAGAGAAACCATTGAAGCTGCATTTGAAGCTATGGATGGAAAAACTGTAAACGTTTGCGATTGTGGCGATTTAAACAACTAATAGTTAAAGTAAAACATTAAAACTAATATTTATTGAATCGAAATATTATCGTGCTAATACAGCGAATGAGCGAAACATTTCAAAATTTAAAAATCCCACGCCAACCCTATTCCAAAAGAAATATAATTAAGCTTTAGTTCCGTTGAAACATTTGCAATTTCCAAATCTCTTGACAGCGAGCGGTACCGAAACATTGGGCGTAAAGATAGATTAGCGGTAAACTCATAATCAACGCCCACTGCAAGCTGCCATCCTAAGCCGTAGCTGGTTTCTTCGGAAATGGTGCCAGCATTATTTTCCAATTCTATAAGGTTGTAAATCACGCCAGCCCTTGCCAAATACGAATATGAAGAAGTACCAATGGGCCGGATAATCTGAAGCCCAAACATATATCCAGATTCCTGAAAAGTAATTTCTTCTGTTGAGAAATTATCTTCTCCTTTAAACTCATTCCATCCCCAACCCGCATAAGCAGACAAGTGTGGCATAATTTTATAAGCGCCAGTTAATTCAAATCCGAAACCGACTTTCGCATCAATATTTCCCATATTATTAGTAGGAAAATTAAGCGCCGGCCTAAATTCTACGGTCCATTTTTCCTGTGCGTTCACAGTAAATGAAATTAGCAGAATTGTCGCCGCGATTATAAAACTAGATCTCTTCATATTAGAATATTAGTTGTAATTCAAAATTAGCTTGAATATAAATTCTACGGAATGACAAAAATCATTTAAACATTGTTTCCCAATAACTTAACACACACTATTGTGTTAAGTTAGAATTATTCGCGAGTTGTTGACGTTTCCACCATTTTACTATTTCGTACCATAACGCGCTTAAAAAACCAATCCCAACGCTAATGCTTAACTGATTTAGACCAAGTCTTTCAAATTGAAAAAATCTAGTAAATGATGGTATAAAAAGAAGCGCCAAAGTTATACCTGCGGTTATTCCAATGATAATAGGCACCAAGTTATTTTTGTATTTAAAAGTGGTGAAAATTGAATTTATAAAAGAACGGTTTACGAATGTTAAAGCAATGTTTGCGCTTATTAGTGCCGTAAATACCATTGTGCGAGTAACCGCTTCATTGGCGCCGTTATTGACCGCAATTTGGTAAACAATGAGTATAGCTGCAGTTATTACCAATCCTTGAATTATACTTGTAAAAAGTTCATTCCAATTGAAAAACGTACTAGAAAAAGGTCTCGGTTTTTGAAGCATGGAATTCTTTTCCAGCGGTTCGTTTTCGTAGACTATAGAACAAGTTGGTCCCATTATTAGCTCCAACAAAATAACGTGTACTGGTGTGAAAATATTGGGGTAAACCCATCCCAACACTAGTGGAATAAAGACAGTAAGAATAATAGGAATATGTATTGAAATTATATATTGAATGGCTTTTTTTAAATTTGAATAGATTTTTCTACCCATCGCCACTGCCGCTACCATCTTGGAAAGATCGTCGTCTACAAGTATGAGCGACGCAGATTGTTTTGCTATTTCAGTTCCCTTTTTTCCCATCGCCACGCCAATATTAGCAGCTTTTAGCGCGGGACCATCATTAACGCCATCGCCAGTCATAGCCACGATGTGACCTTGTGCTTTAAGGGAATTGATTATTTTCAACTTTGCTTCGGGAAACATTCGTGCAAATATGTTTCTTTCTGAAGTAATTTTCTGCAGTTCAGCAGTATTCAATTTCACAAGTTCATCGCCCGAAACAACTTCTTCGGAACCTCTGAAATTCACTTTTTTAGCAATGGCAGCAGTAGTTTCAGCGATATCTCCAGTAATAATTTTTACTTCTATTCCCGCATTGTAAAAATCTTGAAACACCTTTGAAATGTTTTTCTTTGGAGGATCATAAAAACCGATTAATCCCTTAAACTCAAATTTAAAATCTTGCTGCTTTTTGGGCCAATTGGTTCCTTCAAAATGCGAAGTTCCAACCCCCAAAACACGATACCCTTGGGTAGCCAAAATCTCTATTTTTTGTTTGAGAAGTTCCTTTTGTACTTCACTTAAATTTGAAACAGCAATCAATGCCTCGGGTGCGCCTTTTGCAGCAATTATACGATTACCCGATTCATTTTCAAAAATATGGGTCATCATTGGGGGTTTACCGCTCAACGGATATTCATGAACCATTTTAAAATTTGGCCTTTCATCTTTTTTAACAATGGAACCGTAAAACTTGTGCAGCGACTGCTCCATCGTATCGAAAGGAATAGGCTCACTCGCCCACATTGCAATTGTGGTTAGCGCTTTTTCACTAACAGAAAGGGTTTCTTCAATCGAAGTAATTTTATCAGTTTCTAAGGTATAAAACCTATCGAGAGTCATTTTGTTTTCTGTAATTGTACCAGTTTTATCTACACAAATTACCGTGGCACTTCCTAATGATTCTACAGTTTTCATCTGTTTTACGATCACGCCCATATTCATAAGTCGCCACGCACCAAGCGCCATAAATGTGGTAAAAGCAACAGGAATTTCTTCTGGCAAAACGCTCATTGCAAGTGTGAGTGCTTTTAAAAGACTGTCCAAAACATCTCCAGAGTTGAAGTAATTAATTCCCCAAACCAATAAAAAAATAATCGCTCCCGCAATTACCATCTTCTTCACAAAATTGTTTATTTGAAGTTCTAATGTGGATTTTTCGGTAGAAATTTCTTCAATGCTTTTACCTATTTTTCCAACCTTTGTTTGATTTCCAACGGCAGATATTTCAGCAATTGCGAGTCCGCCCCCAACTTGGGTGCCCATAAATATTTTATTGTCTTCAGAAGTGGCATTTTTTTCTACCGAAAAGGATTCCCCCGTCAAAATGGATTCGTTAACCGAGAAATCATTGGAATGAACAATAGTTCCATCTGCAACTATTGTGGCACCTTCTTCCACCATTAAAAAATCGCCAACTACAACGTCTTGACTTTTTATTTCCACCACAATTCCATTCCGAATTACCTTGCAATTTGGTTGTGAAAGTTCTTTCAGCTTGTCTAGTGCATCGTGCGTTTTAGCATCTTGATAGAGGGATATTGCAGCAACTAAAAGAATTGCCGCTGCGAGAAAAATTCCGTCACCCGTATTTCCCGTAAAAAAATACAGCGTAGCGGCAACCAATAACAAAATAACCATTGGTTCTTTTATTAGCCCCTTTACTGCTTCAAAAAACGGATTCCTTTTCTTGGATTCAAGAACGTTTACACCAAATTTTTCACGTGCAGCTACTACCTCAGAATCAGAGAGACCCTGAATATCAAAATTTTCAATCGCCATATTTAAATATTACTGCCAATTTATTGGGAGGTAAAGTATTAATACTCCTCATTAATTTCTATGATTAATATCAATTGGAAAAACTAATGAACTTTTAATCTTCACAAAAAGTAAAAATTCAACAAAAAGTAACCTTCAATTTTTTAAAATAATGGTTAACCTTGTAGTAAACATTCTAAAAATAAAATCCTTTTATGGAATTCACTGAAATATTAGGTTACTTTGGCGCACTTATGGTTGGTGTAGTTCTTGGTCTAATAGGCGGTGGTGGATCAATCTTAACTGTTCCGGTACTAGTTTATCTTTTTGCATTAAATCCAGTTGTAGCAACTGCATATTCGCTATTTGTAGTAGGAATTTCGGCACTAGTAGGCGCTATTCGCAATATGAAAAAAAAGCTAGTCGATTTTAAAACAGCTTTTATTTTTGCTACTCCAGCCTTTATTTCTGTGTATTTAACAAGAAGATTTGTGCTTCCTGCAATTCCTGAAAACATATGGGTTTTAGGCAATTTTACGCTTACAAAGGACATTGCAATAATGTTGTTTTTTGCAATAGTTATGCTCGCAGCTTCTATTACAATGATTGTAAACAAAAGGCCCGAGCCAGAAACTGGTGCAAAAGTTTCATACAACTATCCATTAATTATTCTCCAAGGAATTTTTCTAGGTTTTGTAACTGGCGCAGTGGGCGCTGGCGGTGGATTTTTAATTATTCCAGCTTTGGTTTTATTGGCCAAAATACCAATGAAAAAAGCTGTGGCAACCTCATTGCTTATTATAGCCGTAAACTCGTTGGTGGGCTTTACTGGCGACCTTTCAACTCTTGAAATTCATTGGAAATTCCTATTAACTTTTACCGCGATTTCAGTCGTCGGAATATTTATAGGAATTAAACTAAATACCTTTGTTGATGGCAAAAAGCTCAAAAAAGGATTTGGTTGGTTTGTGCTACTAATGGGGATTTATATTATTTTTAAAGAGTTTTCAAATTAGTTCCTTTTGCTACTATTATAGAGGAATGTTCCCATGTTTTCTATTAGGTCGTGGCGCATCTTTGGTTTCTAACATTGCGAAAGTCTTCAGCAATTTTCGGCGTGTTTCCCTAGGTTGAATAACCTCATCAATAAATCCGCGTTGCGCAGCTTTAAAGGGATTGGCAAATTTTTCGGCATATTCAGCTTCTTTTTCTGAAAGCTTTAATTCAGGATTTTCAGAAGCAGCGATTTCTTTTTTGAAAATAATTTCACTTGCTCCCTTTGCTCCCATTACCGCAATTTCCGCAGTTGGCCAAGCGTAATTCATATCTGCGCCAATGTGTTTGCTGTTCATAACATCGTACGCGCCACCGTATGCCTTTCGAGTAATTACTGTAACTCGCGGCACAGTTGCTTCGCTTAAAGCATAAAGCAGTTTTGCACCATTTAAAATAATACCATTCCATTCTTGATCGGTTCCCGGAAGAAAGCCAGGTACATCCACCAAAACCAAAAGAGGGATATTAAAACAATCGCAAAAGCGAGTAAAACGCGCGCCTTTTTTAGAACTGTCCACGTCCAAAACACCCGCCAAACTCATTGGCTGATTTGCAACAATACCAATGCTTCTGCCTCCCAATCTAGCAAAACCAACAATAATATTATCTGCGTAATCTTTATGTACTTCAAAAAAGGAATCTTGGTCTATAATCCCCTTAATAACGTCGTGCATATCGTAGGGTTTGTTTGCAGAATCTGGAATAATAGTTTCCAATTCTTCCCTAAATTCATCACCCGTTTCAAAAGGTAGTTTATCTGTAACCATTTTGTTATTCTGGGGAAGGTAGCTTAGCAAGGTTTTAATCTGTTCTAAACACACAATGTCGTTTGAAGCTGTAAAGTGCGTCACACCGCTTTTAGTTGCGTGTGTTCGCGCGCCACCCAATTCTTCGGAAGTAACATTTTCATTGGTAACGGTCTTTACAACACTTGGGCCCGTTACAAACATATAACTACTGTCTTGCACCATTAATGTGAAATCGGTCATCGCCGGAGAATAAACTGCCCCTCCAGCACATGGCCCCATAATTGCCGAAATCTGCGGAATTACGCCCGAAGCTTGTACATTTCTGTAAAAAATATCTGCATAACCACCCAAAGACCGCACACCTTCCTGAATACGTGCGCCACCAGAATCGTTTAAACCGATAATTGGAGCGCCAACACTCACCGCGTGATCCATTATTTTACAAATTTTCTCGGCATGTGTTTCAGAAAGCGCACCGCCAAAAACCGTGAAATCTTGTGCGAAAACATACACCAAACGCGAGTTAATTGTACCGTAACCGGTAACAACGCCATCGCCGTAATACACTTCTTTTTGCATATCAAAATCGGTGGTTCGGTGGGTTACGAGAATGCCCATTTCTTCAAAAGAACCTTCATCGAGTAGGTATTCCACGCGTTCGCGAGCGGTAAGTTTTTTCTTTTCGTGCTGTTTTGCAATTCGTTTTTCTCCGCCGCCCATTTTTGCTTCGGAAATAATTTGGTGCAGTTTTTTATTGTTGTCGGTCATAGTTTTACTTATTTCTCCGCGTAACTCTTTGTTTTTCTCTGTGCCACTCTGTGAAATCGCAATTACGCAGAGTGGTACAGAGAACCGCAGAGGTTCACAAAGGTTTTAGTTAATAGGTAATCGAAGCTTTTCTGAATCTTTTAAATATTGTTTTAATGCGAAAAGCGCCGCAACCTTTGCTTCTTTTTCATTGATTGCATTTAACTTTTCTTCGGAATAGTATTTCTTTACAAAATTTGTATCGAAATTTCCGCTTCGGAAGGCTTCGTGTTCAAAGACGAATTTTCCAAAAGGAAGCGTTGTACTTACGCCTTCAATATGGTATTCTGAAATTGCTTCCAGCATTATTTGCATCGCCTCATTTCTATCTTTTCCGTAGGTAATCAATTTAGAAAGCATCGGATCGTACTGAATTGGAACTTGCATTCCTTCAGTAAATCCATCATCAACACGTATATTTTTCCCGCTCGGCGGACGATAAACTTCTAATTTACCGACGCTCGGCATAAAATTATTAAGAGAATCTTCCGCATATACACGAACTTCAAAAGCGTGTCCTTTAATTTTTAAATCTTCCTGCGAAAAGGAAAGTTTTTCATTATTGGCAACTTTTATCTGTTGTTCAACCAAATCGAGCCCAGTAATAAGTTCGGTAACGGGGTGCTCAACTTGAAGGCGGGTGTTCATTTCGAGGAAGTAGAAATTGAGTTCATCATCCAAAAGAAATTCTACCGTTCCAGCGCCCACATAATCGCATGCTTTTGCAACTTTCACGGCTGCCTCGCCCATTTGTTGGCGCAATTCTGGCGTTAATACTGACGATGGAGCTTCTTCCACAACTTTTTGGTGACGACGCTGAATGCTGCATTCGCGTTCGAAAAGATGAACCGTGTTTCCAAAATTGTCTGCCAAAATTTGAATTTCAATGTGCCTTGGTGAAGTAACATATTTTTCAATAAAAACCGAGCCGTCGCCAAAAGCATTTTCAGCTTCACTGATAGCGCGTTTCATTTGGTCTTCAAATTCTTCTGAATTTTCAACGATGCGCATTCCTTTTCCGCCACCGCCGGCAGAAGCTTTTATTAAAATTGGGAAGCCTATTTCTTTGGCAATTTCCTTGGCTGCATTAACATCAGTAATGGCTTCAGCAGTTCCCGGAACCATGGGAATGTTGTATTCTTTTACGGCGTCTTTTGCCGCAAGTTTGCTTCCCATAATACGAATGGCATGCGACTTTGGACCGATAAAAAGCATTCCACTTTTTTCAACAAGTTCGCCGAAATCTGCATTTTCACTCAAAAATCCGTAGCCGGGATGGATAGCATCCACGTTCAGCTCCATTGCAACTTTTATAATTTTATCCCCCAACAAATACGATTCGTTTGATGGTGGTGGACCTATGCAAACAGCTTCATCGGCAAATTTTACGTGCGGTGCATTTCTATCTGCTTCGGAATAAACTGCAACCGTTTTAATGCCCATATTACGGGCGGTTTTCATTATTCGCAAAGCTATTTCGCCTCGGTTGGCAATTAATATTTTTTTAATCATTTTTTTCAAATTCAATTAACAAAGCTCCTTTATCTACAGTTTCACCTTTGGAAATATTTACTGATTTGATAATCCCGTCGCGGGGTGCGGTTAAAGTGTTTTCCATTTTCATCGCTTCCAAAACGCAGAGAAAATCACCTTTTTTTATAGTATCTCCCGCAAAAACATTTACCTCTAAAATTAAGCCCGGCATTGGAGCATGCACTTCGTCTTTCTCCGAAACATTCCCCAACGAAAGTCCCATTTTGGAAATAAGGGCGTCAAGTTGGTTTTCTATCTTAACTTGATAGCGGTTACCATTAATTGAAACAGTATATGTTTTTTTATTAAAATCTGAGTGAAGGGTTTCAACAGAAATGGATTTATTGTTAATTATAATATTGGATTTATCTGTATCGGAAATTACATCGAGTGTTTCCAAATCTTTCGAATTCAATGAAAATTCAAAATTCTCATTGACAATCGCTTTATATTCTTCTTCCATAAATAGAAATTTTGCTAAAGGTAATATTTGTGGAAAGATAATGCCAATAGGATTTCCTTATAAATGAAAAAGGTGTTTAAAAAGTAGTATTTCTGTCGGTTCTGACGCAGTCGAGAACTTCTAGTTTTGGTTAATACTTTTTAGACACCTTTATTTGAAAAAAGAATGTTACAACTATTTTTTAGGTTTGTCTGGTGCCGATTTATCTGGCTTTTCTTTTAGTTCAGCTTCAGACTTTATTTTTTTCCGTATTCCACTTAGGGCAGTTCTTAATTCGTTTATACGGGTTTCTAAATCTTTATTCGGCTTATAGTCTTCTCCTTTGGCACCGGCCTCAATATTAATTGATTTGGTTAAAAAATCGAGATGCTCTAATTCTGCTACCTTTTTTGCTTTGGAACCTGCTTTTCGCCAGATTTTCTTAAAATTCTGATTAACCTCATCCCATTTGTTATCAATTTTTTCATCTTCAAGAATTAAGAGCAGGCACAAATCTATATTCAAAAATGCGATCATATCCCAATAGTCAAGATCTTCAGCCTCAGATTTTTCATTTAAATTATTTTGCTGCTCTTCAAGTAGCTGTTGAGCATCGATAACCGATCTAAGTTTATATTTTTCTTTATCTATTGTAAATTCACTTCCGTGATTTGTAGTACCACTAAAAGCCAATAAACACGCGATTTCTATAGAATTTACAAGCGAGTAAATTTTGTTTGTGTTACCGTCATTTTCATATGCTCTTTCGTAATGAGAAATTGCATTTTTATAGGCAGTTGTTCGTTTCTTACTATCTGGTGCAAGCAGGGCCAAACGTTTGTAGGCACTTCCCAAGAGATTGTGACG
Organism: Aequorivita sp. IT1183; assembly: GCF_058068265.1. Classification (NCBI taxonomy): domain Bacteria; kingdom Pseudomonadati; phylum Bacteroidota; class Flavobacteriia; order Flavobacteriales; family Flavobacteriaceae; genus Aequorivita; species Aequorivita sp. IT1183. The sequence continues at coordinate 416,934 of NZ_JBYRHS010000002.1, forward strand.
CTCCGCAGTATTGCCCGCAAAAAGCAATATATCAAGCTCGTTAATTACACGTTCGCTGTTTTTATACGCCGCCGCTATCAAATCTGGAGTAACATTTTCATTTTCGAAAATTTCCTTGATATACAACTTTGAGCGCGTGTTGCAATATTTTTCCATACAGGAAAATGAGAATTCAGCATTTTCTCTTTTTAAAAGCTCTTCATAATTTGCGACAGCTTCAACGTACATAGCTAGTTCTTGGTAAATTTTCGATACTCTTTCAATAATTTGCGGAGTTCTAAAAACGTCCCTATCTACCGCCGTCATAATAATATCCAATTCAGCCAAATGGTCATTATCTGCACTAGTTGCCATTTGTAATTGATTGAGCAGATTATCGAGATGAATTTCGGCCTCTTGTGGCACAATATAACTTGGCGACCAAGAACCTTTACTGCCAGATATTCCTTTTAGTTTAAAGAACGGATCTCCATAACATTGATATGCACCCCACGTATTGTTACCTGGGTGTTTTTCATAAATAAAATTACGCGCATTTTTTACGGCATCGCCAAAATTATCGCCAGAGAACATACTGCTGTAAAAAACCTGCGCAAAATCTAGCGCCGCGGCATCGTTCACTGCCCATCCAGCAGCTATTACAGCTTTTACACCTATGCTAATTAATTCGGTGCCGATATTTGCCGCCAGTTTGTAGCGATTGCGATAAAATCTTTCATCTTCGGCATTGCTATATCCAAGGTGGCAGCAGTTTACAAAAACGAGTTCTGGCACCACTGGCATCTGTTGAATTTCGAATACAGTAAGAAAAATATCCTTCCCGATAACCATTCCAGATTGTCGTGGAGATTTTGGATTGAAAACTCCGTGACCGGCTAAATGTATTATGGTATAATCGTTACAGAAAAAATTCTTGACAATGCTTTCGGCATTAGAACCTATAAGTTCGGTTGTAGGATAACCCACGTTTTCCAAAGTATCTTTCACCATTATTCCTTCTTCTTTTGCACCGGGCAATTGAGAGATAAAACCATCTAATATAGGATCTGCAATTATTAAAGCTCCTTTATTGGCAACTCGTTTAATATTAATTCTATAATCTTTTGTGGATAGTTGCCGTATCATTCCCGCATTTATGCATAATGGTTTAGAATTGGTAGTATTATCTTGAAGCAGTTCCCAAGGATAGGAAGCAGTTTTAGCATCGAGAATCCACGAAATATTTCCTTTTCGTTTTAGTTTCTCTTTTAAATTATTTGGAATTAATAACTCGAAGAGCGTTTTGGCAGTGCAAGCAGACCATTGGTTGCTGCTGGAAACTTCAGAAATAAATAAGTCTATTAGCGGTGTACTGCTGAAAAGTTCATTTTCTTCTTCTCTGGAATCGCCCGTAGATGAACCAAAAACCATACTTGCAGGTTCGCCCGTTTGCTCATTAGCCGCTTTATATTTTATGGTAATTCGGTTCCACCATCCTTCAGATGTGTCTAGTGGCGTTCTTTTTTGAATTCCCAATAAATTTTTAATTCGTTTATTACCTATAATTATATTGTAAGTTGAATTTTCCTTATTGGCTATTTTATTGAGCACATACATACAGTTTAAAGCTCTGTCTGCGTAAAGTTCAATAATTTCAATATTTTGAACGGTTCTATACCCTTCATCAGACAACATTTTTACTTTGTCGTTTGCACGGTTTACCCCGTCAATAATGGCTTTAAGAGAACCTTCAACAGAAAGCCCTCCATAACCAGTGGCCACAATTAAAGAGGAAACGCCAATCCCTTTTTTAGGAATTGCCGCACCACGAATGCTAAGCAAATAATTTAATACTCCTTGCTCTACAGATTTCGACAATTGAAAAGAGGTTAGTTGGTCTGGCTCTCCCAGCCCAACTATAATGGCACCTTCAAGATCGCTACCTTCCATCTTGTGGAAAACTGCATTGGTGCCAATTTCACCCGGATAAAGTCCCAATCTATGTTTGGAAGTTAGGCTACCGGCGAGATAATTATCTATGGACCTTTCGGCATAAAGTACTCCATCATTTAAAAAATGACCGGCTATAATTGGGTATGAAGAGTACAATAAATCGCCATTACTTACGCTTACCGTTACCGGAATTTGGCTGCTAACTGCTTCTGTTTCTTCGTCAAGTCCTAGGATTGTTCTTTCTAATCCAGTTTCTGAAAGGTCAAAATCAATGTCTGGTTCTGCTCTAAATATTTTTTCTTCGCCACGTAAAAGTGGTTTTGTATTACGAAGTAATTTTGTTTGCCCTGTTGAAAGTATTTCTTCTATGGCATTAAACATATCGGGTTCGTTAGCCAGTGCACCGTGAGTAACAGTTGAATAATAAACGTCATTGCTTTCAACAAGCTGTTTTGGTATGCCCAATGCCCAAGTTACACTTTGATCGCCTTCACTGGTGTAAAGGAAATAGAGTTGTTTTTTCGGAGGAATTTCATCAAGGTAATAACCACAAGGAGTCATTTTATCTTTTCCAGCAATATATACCATACTTGAATAATCTATTTCGTCCCTTTTCTTCAATATATTATCGCGGTAATTTTTGAAATATTCTAAATCTGATTTAAGCGGAAGTGGCCAATCTGGTTTTCCGAAGTATTTCCGCATATTTTCCCAAGTTTCCATTTTCGCAAAATCATTCTTAGCATCAGTAGTTAAAGGCAACAAAGCCAATAGCCCCGGAAGTTTAGAGAACATTTTAAGCAGTCCTTCTTTAGTATGGAAAAGATCTAATTTGCTCAGCTTTTTAATAATGGCGTCTTCCCCAAACAAAACAGTAGGAATTCTAAATGAACCACCAAGAGGCGATCCCAAATAGAGTATTCTAAAACCTTTTGAAGCTTTTAAATCTTGCCAAGTATCATCGTGATTCAGAATAAAATCGCGCACCAAAAGTCCACCCATGGAGTGTCCAATAATTTTTATAGGTTGCCCAATTTTAAGCAAACTTTTAATTTTTGTATTGAATTCACTCGCACATTCAGGCAATGGTTTGCGCCAATCAAAAGGATAAACAACCACATCATATTTAGCAGATAACCATTTATAAAGTTTGTAATACGAAGTTTTTACAACAGAATCTGCCACAATCTTGTTAACATTGGAATACCCAAGATTTATCAATCCACCGGAAAGAATACGGCCGTAATGAAGCCATATTTCCTTGTCTTTTTGTGAAAGGTTGGAACCCATAATTCCGGGAAGCATAATCACGATAGGCTTTAAGCCTGAAGGTGGCAATTCGGAAGGATACAATTCGCCACATTCCAAAAGTGCTCTATCGCTGCCGGGAATTTGACTTTGTGGTATAGATTTAAAGCCGGGTATCAATTGACCTTCGGCAGTTTTAAGCACTAGCTCTATCGCTTCCCGCGTTTTATCATTTATAAAATATTTTACGTGATTTACCTCTGCACCTTGGTCAAAGAAATACTGAATATTGTTTTTGCGTTTTGCACCCAAATACATGGAATCTGTATTCACAACCAAATCATTACGCTGCCAATAGAACAATTTTCCTAAGATTACAAAAAGTCCCTGTCCTGAAAAACTTACTCTTCCGTTCCCCGAAATAATTGCCAACGGCTTACCGTCAATAGCAGATTCTGGGGCGGGATCGTTCAAGATTTTTATAAAGGGCGATTCTGGTCTTTGCGCCTCCAAGCCCGGAAGTACGTTTATATCGTCTTTACTTTCTACGGCTGCTGAGAGGAGTTCTTTCAGAATATCTCCAAATGCACCTCCTACAACATTCAATAAATTGAAGAATACGTTTAGAATATGATCTAATCTTTTTGAAGCCAATTTGGTTCCTGCCGCGGGACAGCCTACCCTAATAAACTTGGCAACGGTAATCTTTTTATCCTTAAATATTTTATTAAGTGCTTCTATATTATCAATATCAGCTTGCCTGTCGCCTTCCTTTTCAAGTAACGCAATGTGGCGATTATTAAACCCAATGGAAATTTCGTCGTTACTATTACTGTATTTATTTAAAATGTCGCCTACAATTCCTCCTCTAGAATGGGTGAGCATATGCACCACAGAATTATCGGGGAGCATTTGAGCGAGTTTCACAACATTCTCCAACGGACTTTCAGTAAGTGTTCTGTGCTGAAATGCGAGTACATTTTTACCGTAAAGTTGGTGAAGCGTGCTCCAAACAGGAGTAGCTTTTAAATCTTGAAAGGCCCCAAATGTGTCTGAATTTGTACCGTGTATAAATAGAAAAAACGGACTGCTAGAAGCTTTACCGTCAAAGGTTCCGAATTTAAAATTTGAATCTACAGTAAATAAAGCCGCTCCAGTAGCCAGAAAGTCTTTTGGAATTACGGTAGGGTCAATTTCATTTTGCAAATGTTTGTCTTCCAGTTTTTTTGAAAGATCTGCCACGCCTTTGCTTATGGTTTTTTTTGCTAAAACTTTCAAAAGTTTTAGTGCAATTTTTCCTATTATTCCCCTTTCTGTTGAAGGCGCTTCCACAGAATGTGGCAGTACAAAAACATCTGAATGTAAATCGCGACTTCCGGGCGGTTTCAATGCTGGATCGAGCTCAGGAAATACTTCGTGCATCGTGGAGGCATCGCACATCCAAGTGGTGCCATCGTCAAGAACTAACTCCAGCAACTTATCATTAGCCTCCAGATGTATTTCGTGTTGGTTAGAAACATCTCTATTGCTTGCCTGTAAATTATAAACTACAGCTCCTTCATCATCGGTTTCCTTTTTGCCATAAACCACCAGTTTTTTAATTGGATCCATATTATTGGGTATTAGGTTATTTGAAAAAATTGATTCATTTATTTAATTTAAAAATCACACATCAAGCATATATCGCTTAAAAACAGCAACTTAAATAAATAGTTGCAGACTGATTGAAGCACTACTAAAAGTGTATTCTTCTGAAAATGAGCTAATTAAATAAAGGGGAATTCTATTTTGAGGAGTTTAAAAAGTTACAATAATTTTTCAAACTTCAAAGGATTTTTACGTGACGTATTTTAAACGGCGGAATTAGAAATGATTTTTTGAAAATATCTTTTAGCTTTAATATCTTTAGATAAAATGAATAGATATGAAAAAGTATATTTTTTTGGCCACCGTTTTTGTTTTTTTCACTTCCTGTGCTCAGCAGAAAAAGAAAAGCGATGTAGCACTAAAAACAGAGCCGCAAACCTATAAAATTGAAGAAGTAGTTAAAGACCTCAATAACCCATGGGGAATGACTTGGCTTCCCGATGGCAGCATACTCATTACGGAAAAAGAAGGTAGATTAATTCATTTTAAAAATGGCGAAAAGACCGCGATAGCAAACGTACCAAAGGTTTACAATAGTGGACAAGGTGGTTTACTCGATATTGAATTGCATCCCAACTATAAAGTAAATGGGTGGATTTATATTACGTATGCTTCAGAAGAAGGTCCGGGTAATGGTGGCCACACAGCTTTAATGCGGTGTAAATTAGAAGGCAATTCGCTTATAAATATTGAAACACTTTATAAAGCGACACCCAATACTACTGCTGGGCAACATTTTGGGTCACGGATAGAATTTGATAATGATGGATTTGTGTATTTCTCAGTCGGCGAACGTGGCGAACGAGAAGTAAATCCGCAAGATATAACACGTGATGGCGGAAAGATTTACAGGTTGAATGATGACGGCAGCATCCCAACAGACAATCCTTTTTACAACGAACCAAATGCTAAAAAAGCAATTTACACCTACGGAAACCGAAATCCACAAGGCATGGCGAAACATCCCGAAACCGGGAAAATCTGGATGCACGAGCACGGACCAAAAGGAGGCGACGAAATAAACATCGTTAAAAAAGGCGCTAATTACGGCTGGATGACGGTTACTTATGGAGTAAATTACAGCGGTACAAAAATTACTGATGAAACTACAAAAGAAGGAATTGAGCCACCTGTTTATTATTGGGTTCCATCAATTGCACCTTGTGGGATGGCGTTTGTAACAGGCGATAAATACCCACAATGGAAAGGCAAGTTATTAGTGGGCTCGTTGAAATTTGCTTATGTGGAATTGCTTACCCTTGATGGTGAAAAAGTAATAAACCGTGAAAAAATCGCGCAAGATATAGGTCGCGTACGCAATGTAAAAATAGGTCCCGATGGGTTAATTTATATAGCTGTAGAAGGGCAAGGAATATTTAGATTAATTCCTGAATAATCGAACATAAATTGTCCGGTTTAGCGCAGTCGAAACCTAATTAGTTTCGACTGCGCTAATAGTTCTCGACTGCGCTCGAACAGACAGGGCTTTTACTTTTTAGTTCCTTTTTTCTTTTTTCTGAAAAAATCAAAAGCGAACCAACCTATTAAAACAATTACAAAATACATTAAATATGAAACTGGTTTTCCGCTACCACCAACGGTTGTGAAAAGGCGTTCCCAACGTACTCTTTTATTGATTCCATCCCAGCTCATCCACACAAAAACAGGTTTCCCTACCACGTGGTTAAAAGGCACAAAACCCCAAGTACGAGCATCTTCACTGTTGTTGCGGTTATCCCCCATCATCCAGTAGTAATCCATTTTAAAAGTATAATCTGTAATAGCTTTTCCGTTCAATAAAATTTCAGTTCCAGATTGGGTGATTTTGTTTTCTATGCCAATCTCACTTCCTTCGTAAACTTCAATTACGCGTTTGTACAGTGGCAATGTTTCGGGAGTGATGGCAACTGTTGCGCCTTTCTTCGGAATATACATAGGTCCGAAGAAATCGTTATTCCAAGGATAATTTTGATTGTTTGGAAAAATACCTTCGTTCCATTCACCTTTTTCACTTCTAAGACGAGAAACACTAACCACATTTGGGTTATTTTTCAGCATATTCAAAGATTCGTCCGAGATTGCACCAAAACGATATGTGTTGTTTCCAAAACCATAACGGTCGGTAATGTCATAACGATTATGCAACATTTCAGGATTTAGCTGGCCGCTTACTTGAACGTCATAAGAAAATTGAAGTCGCGCTCTATCTGGCAACTCATTCTTTTTTCCGTTTATATATACATAGCCATCGCGTACTTCCAATGAATCGCCCGGAAGCCCAACACAACGCTTAACATAATTAGATTTTTTGTCGATTGGTTTATAATAATATTTACCATCGCCGTACTGCTGAAAAGCATTCACCGTATCTACAGGCCAGTTGAAAACTACAATATCATTATGCTTTATATCTTGAAAACCTGGAATTCTGAAATATGGTATTTGAGGCTCTGGCAGATAAGATTTTTTATGAACCACAGGAATAGTATCGTGAACCATAGGAAACGATACAGGGGTCATAGGCGTGCGAGCCCCGTAGTGGAATTTGCTCACAAAAAGGAAATCGCCAACCAAAAGTGTTTTTTCCAACGAAGAAGTTGGAATGGTAAAAGGCTGCATAAAATACGTATGCACAATGGTTGCAGCAACCACGGCAAAAAGAATAGAACTAACCCACTCGCCAGTAGAAGTGCGGGGCTTTAGGCTCCTATCTGCTATATACGTAACCTTTTGTGTGTAGTTGATGTAATAAATATAAAGGCCAAAAGTTACAATCCCCAAAATAGTATCGGTTGTAGAATTGCGACCAAAACTGCGCAATGTTTCCACCCATACAACTGGAAACATAATTAAGTTTACAATTGGAACAAAAAGTAAAATCGTCCACCACCACGGACGATTAATAATCTTCATTAAAACCACCGAATTGTAAACTGGCACAGCGGCCTCCCAAGCTTTTCTACCTGCTATTTGATATAACTTCCATGTTCCAGCAAAATGGATTACCTGAACTATCAAAAAAAATATAAACCATTCTGTCCAACTCATCGTTTTATTCTTTATTACTATTTTTTATTCTTTATTGATGTTTACGTTTAAATTCCCAAAACATCTTTCATCGTAAAAACACCTTTATTATCCTTTAAAAATTCTGCGGCTAAAATAGCACCTTTTGCAAAACCTTCGCGACTGTGTGCTTCGTGTTTAAACGATATAGCGTCTATCTCAGAATCATACGAAACTACATGTGTTCCTTTTACGTCCTTTTCTCTTTTAGCGGATATCTTCAAACTATTTTTATCTGAAGTATTTAGTTTCCAATCCTTTTTATCACTGTATTTTAAAATTCCTTCAGCAATAGTAATTGCTGTCCCGCTTGGCGCATCCTTCTTTTCAAGGTGATGAATTTCCTCTACCGAAACATTGTATTCCTTCCAAGGTGCCATCAACTTTGCAGCGTATTCATTTATACTGAAAAAGAGATTTACTCCAACACTGAAGTTGGACGCATAAATGAAACTTCCGTTACGCTTTTCACATAAATTTACCATTTCATCATAACTGTCCAGCCAACCAGTAGTGCCCGAAATTATCGGAATACCGGCTTCAAATGCCTTTGAAATATTTGCAATGGCAGCCTCTGGAGAAGAAAATTCAATAGCAACCTCTGCATCTTCAAGATTTCCTTCGGAAGAATTGCTGCTGCTTTTAAAAACAATTTCATGACCTTTTTCCAAAGCTATCTTTTCAATGATTTTACCCATTTTCCCATAACCTAAGAGTGCTATTTTCATAGTAAATTTATTTGAAACGATAGGTTAACGACATTCCATACTGCGGTTTTGCCGTAAATTGATTGTAATCAAAATTAGGCTCGAACGATAGATCTTCACTCACTTCATATTGTTTAAGATGCGCATCTACATTGGCATCTACAACGTTCAACAAATAAAATACAACAGTTACAATTACGCTAAGGCCTTTGTTTTTTTGTGCAGATTTTTGAGCGTTTATCAAACGGTCGTCTGATATTCCTTGAAATTCATCATCGCTAAAACCCGCAAGTCTGCGTTTATAAGCATTTCTGAAGCGTTGGTATTCATCATCTTGTTGCTTATAAAAATAAACTCCTGTTGCCATTCCGGCATAAATAACTGGAATTTTCCAGTATTTTTTATTGTAAGCCTGCCCCAGTCCTGGCAACACGGCAGAATAAAATGCAGCTTTGGCCGGAGCCAGTGGCTGGTATTCTTCCTGTGGCAAAATAGTATCGTTTACAACAATTACCCTTTCTTCCTTTTTTACAGTCAAAGAATCAGGAGTCTGCGCAAACATTGATGTAGCGAAGATTAGAAATAAAATATATAGGAAATTACTTTTCACTTTTTATGAGCTTCAAAATACGTTCGAAGTCTTCTTGACTTTTAAAAGGAACAACCAATTGACCTTTACCAGATTTTGTAACCTTTACATCAACTGAAGTTTCAAAAAGATCTGTTAACTCTTTTTTTGCTTTTTTGGCGAAAGTTGGAGCTGCCGGTTTCTGTGGAGCCGCTTTTTGATTGGGATTTTTAAAATTTCGAACCAAAGCTTCTGTGTCGCGAACAGAGAGATTCTGACTTAAAATCTTTTCGTAAATATCAAGCTGATCGCTTAAATCGTCAACATTTATCAACGCTCTACCGTGCCCCATTGTAATGAAACCATCGCGCATTCCGGTTTGGATAATAGGATCTAATTTCAGCAAACGCAGATAGTTAGCGATTGTGGAACGGTTCTTCCCTACTCTGTCGCTCAGTTCTTCCTGAGTAACGCTAATTTCTTCAATTAATCGTTGGTACGAAAGTGCAATTTCAATAGGATCTAAATCTTGCCTCTGAATATTTTCAACCAAAGCCATTTCTAAAGACTCTTGGTCATTTGCAATACGAATGTATGCTGGAATGGTTTCTAAACCCACCAATTTTGAAGCACGGAAACGACGTTCCCCACTTACTAATTGGTATTTATTGAAATCTAATTTACGAACCGTTATTGGCTGAATTACGCCAAGTTCTCTAATAGACGAAGCCAATTCGCGAAGCGATTCTTCATTAAAACTGGTTCGCGGCTGAAAAGGGTTTACTTCAATACTTCCCAAATCTAGCTCGACAATACTCCCAACAACTTTGTCGGCATTTTTGTCTGCTACAGATTTTATATCATTGGACGGGTCTTTCAACAAAGCTGAAAGTCCGCGGCCTAAGGCTTGTTTTTTGGTCGCTTTCGCCATTTATTCTTTTTCGTTTTTCTTAATTAATTCGTGCGCAAGGCTTAAATAATTATCGGCTCCTTTGCTGGAAGCATCGTAACTAATAATGCTTTCGCCATAACTGGGCGCTTCACTTAAACGTACATTGCGTTGAATGATTGTTTCAAAAACCATTTCATCAAAATGCTTTTTAACCTCATCAACAACTTGGTTTGAAAGGCGTAAACGCTGATCGTACATTGTTAGCAACAAGCCTTCAATATCTAGGTTTGGATTGTGGATTTTCTGAACGCTTTTAATCGTATTTAAAAGCTTTCCAAGACCTTCCAAAGCAAAGTATTCACATTGAATTGGGATAATTACAGAATCTGCTGCCGTTAATGCATTCAGTGTTAATAAACCCAATGATGGGGCGCAATCTATAAGTATATAATCATAATCTGCTTTTAGGTCTTCAATGGCCTTTTTCAGCATATATTCGCGGTTTTCTACATCTACCAATTCAATTTCAATAGCCACCAAATCTATGTGCGATGGTATTAAATCTAGGTTTGGTGAATTTGTGGAAATTATAGCATCCTTTGCAGTAGCACTGTGCTCAAGTAATTGGTATGTGCCAATTTCAACGCCTTCTACATCTACACCCAATCCCGAGGTAGCATTTGCCTGCGGATCTGCGTCTATGAGCAGTACTTTTTTCTCAAGAACGCCTAAAGAGGCTGCTAAATTTACTGAGGTCGTGGTCTTGCCTACGCCTCCTTTTTGGTTTGCAATTGCAATTATTTTACCCATTAATTTGCTTGAGATTTTAGCAGATAAAAGTACAATTAATTATGAGGATAGAAAATCATTTTTGTTAACAGGAACCCCTCCTTCAAAATAATTAGGTTTCTGGCAAATGCAGAAACCTATTATTTTGACACCTCCCCTTAAAAAAAAGGGGAGGAACCATTTTTAGTTTTATTTGGAGTTTTTTACTTGGATTTTTGTGAACGAATCATTTCTTCAAGCATATCCCACATTTTTTGAGGTACTTCTTCCAGCTGATTCATTTGGCCTGCGCCTTTTAACCATTCGCCACCGTCAATAACTACTACTTCGCCGTTAATGTATGCTGAAAAGTCTGAAACTAAATAAGCGGCGAGATTAGCCAATTCTTGGTGTTCGCCAACACGTTTTACCGGTACTTTTTTAGCAGGATCGAATTTTTCTTTTAAATCGCCCGGAAGTAATCTGTCCCAAGCTCCTTTTGTTGGGAATGGACCCGGAGCAATCGCATTAAAACGAATGCCGTATTTTGCCCATTCTACCGCCAAAGAGCGCGTCATTGCCAACACGCCAGCTTTTGCCGTTGCACTTGGCACAACATAAGCTGAGCCTGTAAAAGCATAAGTTGTAACAATATTTAAAACGGTTTTATTGATTTCTTTTTTATCTATCCAATGTTTTCCGAAAGCGAGTGTACAGTTTTTTGTTCCTTTTAAAACAATGTCGATTATAGTGTCGAAAGCATTTGCAGAAAGTCTTTCGGTTGGTGAAATAAAGTTGCCTGCAGCGTTATTCAAAAGAACATCAACGCTACCAAATTCTTTTACCGAAGCTTCAACCATTGCTTCTACTTCGTCATAATTACGAACATCGCATTGCACGGGCAATACTTTTCCGCCGGTAGATTCTTCAAGTTCTTTTTTTACGGATTGTAGTTTTTCTATATTTCGCGAAGTAATAACCACATTGGCGCCCAATTCTAAAAAGTAGGTCGTCATTGCTTTACCAAGGCCGCTTCCGCCGCCAGTTACTACTATTGTTTTTCCTTTTAATGCGTCGTCACGCAGCATTTTTGCAGTGTAGTCCATTTTTTTCTAAATAATGATGTTGTACAAATATACGCAGACTTAAAGGAGCACAATTTATATTACGAAAGTTTTTAAATCTGCTCTAATACAGAATAGCTATTTCAAAATAAGGATTGTAAAAGGCGATGCTTTCAGAAAAAAATCATAATTTTATAAACGCCACTCATTCAGCATAATAAAGCTATCCCCTCCCCAATTTTAATCTTTTAATAGTTACTGTATGGAACCATTATGTAAAATTTCAGTGAAAATGCTATTGCTCGTTTTTACTTTTTGCCTTTTAACATCCTGTTATTCGGTTCGAATTGTAAGCACTAAAGGAGCTCCCATGCCGCCGGATGAAATGACGCGAGATGATTGGTACAGAGATAAAATGGTGTTTGAGCTGGATACCGTTATAAAAGCTGGAATAACTACAGACGATATTACTTTCCGTGTTTTAAAGGATAAATGTGAAACCGGAAAATTGTTTTCGGTTGAATATAAAAACACCTTCAGCGGCAGCCTACTTTTCCTTGTTTCTTTCGGCAACAAACGCAAAGTGAAGCTTAAATATGTATGTATGAAACCTGAAAATTAAAACTATGGCTACAACTACCGTTTTCAATAAAACCGAATGGGATACACTTCATAAAAATGGACCCTTCCCATTAAAGAAACTCTATATAACTAGGCTTGAAGGGAAGGCGAACATGCCGTCCACAATAGATCGTTACAACGATGTTGCCCTTGAAATACAAAGGCTTCTGAAAGATAGCAGCGATAACAACGAAGGGTTTAGAGCCTACGGATCGCGCTGGTCTATGTCTAGCATTGCACATCAAAAAGACCGTGTGCACCAAAACAATTTAATGAATTTAGACATTAATATTTTCCCTACAGACTTGCATCCTCAATCTCCTTTTGATGCGGAAAATCTATATTTCTTTGAATGCGGAAATACAATTAAAGAAATTTCCCAAAAGCTGGAAGAACACGGTAAATCGCTAAAAACTACTGGCGCCAGTAATGGGCAGACAATTGTTGGCTGTATATCAACAGGGGTTCACGGTTCAGCTTTAGATGTTGGGTCTGTACAAGATTACGTGGTTGGGCTCAATTTAATAATCGGACCAAAGCCAGAAGACAATATTTATTTGGAACGGCACACCAAGCCAGGTCTTAACAATGCTTTTGCGCAAAAATTAAACTCAAAAGTAATTCGCAATGATGATTTATTTAACGCAGCCTTGGTGGGATTGGGCTCCTTCGGCTTTATACACGGCGTGCTGCTTGAAGCCGAAAATATTTTTCTATTAAAAAGATATGTGCGTAAAATAGATAAAAATGTAGCCTTGGAGCTGGCGAGAACAATGGATTTTAAAAATTCTACTTTTAAAATTAATGGCGAAGTTGATGCAGCCGGAAAGCCTTTGCGCCCTTATCATTACAAGGTTTTTATGAATCCATACACCGATGAAAGTAAATATGTGGTGGAAGTAATGTATAAAAAACCTTATAAATTACCCTATCCCGATCCGTTTACAAAAATACAGCAATCTATCTATCGAGATTTGATTTATCTATTGATAAAAATAAGTGAAAGCTTTCCCGCAAGTATTCCGTGGTTTATAAAAAGACTGGAGAAAACAATTCTTCCAGCAGTCGACGAAGAAACCATTGGAACTTTATACGAAACTTTTTGGGATGCTGCCTATCAAGGCCCCGCCTTCGCGTGTTCCGTAGGCGTAGATATTAAAGATAGTGCGAAAGCGTTGGAGGTTGTTAGCGCGATGACTAAAAAAGAGGGGCCAATACCCGGAATTTTTGCGATGCGTTTTGTGAAAAAATCTGATGCCACGTTGGCCTTTTCTAGATTTCCTATTACGTGTATGCTAGAAATAGACGGCGTGCTTTGGACCGAATCTGGCAATCTTATGAGTCTCGAAAATTATGGAAAACGAATTATCGAAACTCTTCAAAAAAACAATATCCCTTTCACTTTACATTGGGGGAAAAATGCAAATTGGGCATTTCCCGGACTGGCAACGAAAATGTACGGTACTAATGTAAAAGTTTGGAAAGAGCATCGAAGCAGTTTTTTATCCAAAGAAATGGCGAAAGTTTTTACAAATGATTTTCTGAATACTTTGGGTTTAGCAGATTTTGAGGAAAACGCCGACCAAGATTTAATTGCTTCAAGGCTGTAGTAAGTTAACAAAGCTATAAAAGATGGCTTTTTAAGGGTTAAAGAATGTGAAATATTATAACTACGCGTTAATCTAGCTATATATTGTAGCTATGGAAAAAATATTAGTAGCAGGTGCCAACGGTACCACGGGGAAAAAGATAATTTCAATTTTAAAGAATTCTGATAAATATGAACCTGTTGCAATGGTTCGAAATGAAGAACAAGTTTCGCATTTCAAAAATGAAGGTGTAAAAACTATTCTTGCAGATCTTGAAAAAGATGTAAGCCAAACAACAAAAGGCATAGATCGCGTAATCTTTGCAGCTGGCTCAGGCGGAAACAAAGTTAAAGAAGTAGATCAGGACGGTGCAAAAAAGCTAATGGATGCATCTAAAAAATACGGAGTAAAGAAATTTGTAATGCTAAGCTCTATGGGAGCTGATAATCCCGAAGAAGCTTCAGATTTAAAAGATTATTTAAAGGCCAAACACAACGCAGACGAACATCTGAAACAATTAGGTATGGAATACACGATTGTACGTCCCGGTGCTCTGACAAATGACGATGGAAACGGAAAAATTGAAATAGCCGATAAACTCAATAAAAGCGGTGAAATTTCCCGTCGCGATGTAGCTGAAACATTAGTGGGCTCGCTGGAAGATTCAGTTGCAAAAAATAAAACCTTCGAAATTTTGAAAGGTGACACTTTTATTAAAGCAGCACTCGAAAAAATTTAAAAAGTAAGATTACATAAATACCAAAAAAGCACGTGAGTTTTATCACGTGCTTTTTTTATGAAAAATGTGGAATAATGATCATTTCGAAGTCCAAAGTAATTTCTGCGCCGTACCGTGATCGCCTAATTGGTATACGCTCATAGAAGCTGCTTTAAATTGTATCGCTTTGAAAACATTTTGTGCTAAGCTGTCTAAAAGTATTGTTTGCGCCACCCCAAGACTTATGTGTGGGTCAAAATTTTCATAACTGTATTTCTCCACAAAATTTGGAACATATTCTACGGTAGATTCACTTATCGAACTGCCATCAGGGTTTTGTACAAACGATTTTTCGGTGCCGTTACTTACATTAAAAGGTTTTAAAAGTTCGATTGTTTTTTTGTGAATTTCCATCAATGGCGCTGAATTTTCAACGCGAATCATCGAAAAACTTTCTGCTTTGTCTTCGTAATAAAAAAGACTTTCTGCCTTTAAACTGTCATCTTTAATATTTTCAAACAAACCTTCCAAAGCTGTATTCACTTTCGACAAATCGCTTTCATTTATAAAACACTGCAATAATGTAATATGCGGCACATGCTTTTCGTCCAGCCTAATTGTTTCAGGATTGTTGTTTTTAATAAGTGAATTAAGCTGAAGCGCCTGCACATTCATTTCTTCCGAAGGGATTAATAACACATCAATCGCAATAACATTCTGTTTTTTTGGAGCACACGATAGAAGCCCGAAACCAATAGCCGCGGCTAAAAAATATTTCTTCATAAATTAAAACTGATTACTCAACGATCATTTTTATGGTTTGCACAAAAGTACCTTCTTCCAGTTTCAACAAATAAATTCCTTGAGATAGATTATGATTCCAAGTTATTTTTCCGCTTGCGTTCGCCCAAGTATTTTGCATAAGTTTTTGCCCAGTAATACTGAAAACCGTGGTTGTTAGATTTTTTGCTGAAGTGTTATTCGGAATTACAATATTGATAGTTTTTTCAACAGGGTTTTGCGCAAGAATAAATTGATTGATAAATTGATTTTCGCCAACCGATAATACACCATTTCGTATTTCGTCTAAAGCAAATTGGGCACTTGCCGCAGTTACGGTTACGTGGTCTTCATTTTCGGTGGGAATGTAAAAATTCACAAAAGGTGAATCGCTTAAATTTGGAATTGCAAACCAATCTGGATTATCAATCGCCAAAGAACTCATTGTAGGTATAAAAGAATATAAATCTTGTTGCAGTGCGTCAATAAAATCTATCAGCACTGGGTTGCCGCCACCATCGCCAAGGGCATCGCTGATGCTACCCGTCCCACCTGGTGCGCTGTCCACACCATCTGTATTAGTTGGTGCCCGCGACGTTGTTTGGTAAGTGTCAACTGGAGCGCCAAAAAAGTTTACAGTAACATCGGTAACCGTGTTGGTCTGATTTGCCAATGGCGTAAATTTAAGCGCAACATCTACATCTGTAAAAGCATCTATTTCGAGGTTGGTATCAACAATCGTGATACCGGGGCTAGCAGTAGTAGTACCATTTCCGCTGCCGTTAATCATTGTTACATTTCTTACGGAACTGGGGAAACCAAGTGCATCGAGTTCAGCCTGAAATTCATTTCTAAAACCGGGAGCTCCCAAGGGCAATACTTTTGTTGGGTCCTGCTCATAAGTGGATCCCGCCAAAAGATGGCCAAGCAAATGATCTGTAAGCATTTCTTTAGCAGCTGGCGAATTTAATAATTGGTCAACAACCTGTTGTGCGGTGGGATCACCCACTTGTTCTGCAAAATAGTTTATCAAATACTGAACACTTATCGGAATATTTGCGCCGCGATGTGGCGAATCAAACGAAATATAAAGTCTTGTTTCAGGGTCGAGGCTATTGCTTTCCATATACGAAAGCGCATAGCGCGCAATCAGCCCACCCATACTTGGGCCAAGTACTACGAGTTCGTTATCGCCAACTTTGTCTGCATTTAATTGCTCAATCATAGCAACTAGAACCATGGCGTTACGCAGAATATAATCACCGCCGCCGTCAATGGTTTTACCATCAGTGGTATAAACCGGAGCGTTTAGAATTACAATATCATAACCCTCATTTCGTAAAATGTCTGCCATGTTTTGTCCACCAAAACTTAAGCTCGCATAAAGGCCAGGAATATCTCGACCGTCACCCGGATCGAAGCCATCCAATACAATAATGGGATTATCTAAAATGCCATCAACATTATCTAAATAGATTTCATATTCACCTTGGCCAAAATAAGCTTGGGTTTCTTCATAACCTTGATAGGCTATGTTTGCAGTAATTGTTTCAACTGCTAAACTCTCGGGATATACTGCGTTTTCAGGGATATTTTGAAAACGTATTTGAGCGAAAGCGAATTGTGTGCTGAGGATTAATAGAAATATGTAAAACTTTTTCATTGGTAGTGGGTTTGTGATTCTGCTCGGTAAGTTAGTGAAATTTAAAAAGATAGCTTTTGCTTAAAAAATGAATTTCACATTTAAAACTTCAAAAACCAGCGCATCAACTTCAATCTAAAAGGGGTATGCGGAGAATAACGAATGGATGGATCAAGCCAAGTTGGTTTATCCATCACGCTTTTGTAATGTGTAAAAGTTTTGAAACCTGCCTCGCCGTGGTAGTTGCCAATACCACTATTTCCTACCCCACCAAAAGGTAAGTTGGAGTTAGTAATATGCATCACAGTTTCGTTAATGGCGCCACCACCAAAAGAGATTTCTTTTAAAATTTTCTTTTTTATAGAACTGCTTTTAGTGAAAAGATAGCACGATAAAGGTTTGGGAAGGCTGTTTACAATGGCGATAGCATCTTCAATAGTTTCATAAGTGAGAATCGGAAGGATTGGGCCGAAGATTTCTTCCTGCATAACCGCATCGTCCATCCTTACATTTTGCATTATTGTAGGCTGAATGTAACGAGATTGCGCATTTGTTTCGCCGCCGAAATAAATTTTTTCCGGCTGAAGCATTTTGGTGAGCCGCTCAAAATTAGCGTCGTTTATAATTTGAAGATAATTATCATTTTCAAATGCAAAATGCTGACTTTTAATTTCTTGCTTCGTTTGTTCAAGAAATTCCTTCTCAATACTTTTATGAACCAAAACATAATCTGGTGCAATACATGTTTGCCCTGCATTTAGAAATTTTCCCCAAACAATTCGTTTTACTGAAACTTTTAAATTGCAGCTTTCCGTTACTATTGCTGGGCTTTTTCCGCCGAGTTCTAAAGTTACGGGAGTTAAGTTTTCGGCGGCAGCTTTGTAGACTATCTTGCCTACTTTAGTGCTTCCCGTGAAAAATATCTTGTCGAATTTTTGCTTTAATAGTTCTTGGGTTTCTGCTACGCCACCTTCAACCACAGTGAAAAAAGCTGGGTCGAAATTTTCCTTTACAATTTTAGCCATTGCAGCTGCAGTGTGCGTTGGTAGTTCACTAGGTTTTAAAACTACTGTATTTCCAGCAGCTATTGCCGCAATTACTGGGGCGAAAGAAAGTTGGTACGGATAATTCCACGCGCCTATAACTAAGCAAACGCCCAATGGTTCTGGAATAATATAGCTGGAAGCAGGAAAATTTAGAATTCCTGTAGGAACCTTTTTCTTAGCTGCCCATTTAAAAATATTGCTTCTGGCTTCTTTAATGTCTTTATAAAGAAGCGAAATTTCTGTGGAATAATTATCGAATACTGACTTTTTGAAGTCTTTGTAAATGGCTTCGTGCAGCAAATCTTCATTTTGCTCCAAAGCCTGTTGAAGGGTTTTGAGTTGCGCTCTTCTAAAGTGTAGATTTTTAGTTTTGTGCGTGTTGAAGAAATTGCGCTGGATAGTAATAATTTCTTTCATGGAATCAATTTTCATTAAAAATACTTTTAATGAAATTGAATCTTGTTAAAGAAAGTAGAAAGTTACTATTTATCCCTATTCAAAATCTTGTATTCTTCATAACAACCACTAATTGCATCGAGAATTTGAAGATCGTTTGCCGTGCGAATAAAGTCTTTAGAATAGCTGCATTTGTTCAGTATTTCATCAATGTCTGCACGTTCTAGTTGCAATACGGCCATTAATGTTTCACGATCGAACTTGCTTTGAAGAAGGTTTCTAATTTCGTCGTCTTCCTTCATTTGGCGGAGTTTTTTCATCTGTCGCGGTCGTTTTCCGAAGACATTATAAAGAAAATCTGCAGGATTGAAAATGGAACTTAAAACTTTGCTAACTGCGCCAGGTTGGTTACTTCCGCCTTCGTAGCCGGTACTAAGCCCAGAAATTCGGTAACGGTAATTGTCGTAAATAGGTATTAATTTTGCGTCAATTTCTACATAACCCGTAAGTTGTACAGGTCTAATCACGACTTCTTCCAACGCAATACCAAGCTCAGTCATCTTCACTTTAATGTCGCCAAATTTTAACCAGTCATTTGTTACGCGAACGCGAAGTGATTTAAAACCAAGGTACGAGAAAAACAGGGTGTCGTTTACTGCCGCCATAATTTCGAATTCTCCTTTTTCGTTGGTCGTGGTTCCTTTTACCTGATTCAGATTTACGATGTTCACGTTTTCCATAAGCTTGTCGTCCGCATCGTTCATTACGGTTCCTTTAATAAGATTATTATCTTGCGCAAAGGAATTTACGGCAATTGCAAGTAGGGCAATAAAGAGAATATACTTTTTCATAAAATGTTTAATATACAGAAAAATTTATTGGAACGATATGTTTGATTCTTTTTCAATTTTAGCCTTCAAGGTTTCTTTTACCCCGCCGAACCATTCGTTTTTTAAAATACTTAATACAATACTGTCTCTTCTGCCATTGGGAGCGGTACAATTGCTGCGCAAAATTCCTTCTACGGTGCAACCTATACTTTTTATTGCGGCTATACTGCGTTCGTTGTTAGCATCTGCACGAAATTCTACACGATCTAGTTCAAGATTTTCAAAAGCAAAATCCAGCATTAGCATTTTGCACTGTTTGTTTAGCCCGGTGCCTTGAAAAGCATTGCCGTACCAAGTGTAGCCAAGTTGAATTGTGTTGTTGTTTTTCTGAAAATCGTAGAAACGCGTACTTCCTGCAATTTGTTGGGTGCGTTTGTCGAAAACTAGAAAAGGATATGTTACTTCCTCTTTTCTTCCGCGCAATGCCAAATCTATGTAGATTTTTAAATTTTCCAAACCATTTGCTGGTTGCAGCGAATACTTCCAAATTTCTGGCTCATTCTCTGAGAAATGCAGAATTTTATCCATATCGTGATAGTGTAGCGGAATTAGCCGCACACGCTCGTTTTCCAATATGTATTCCTGCAGAAAATTGAAGGTTGCCATAAGTTTTAACAAAAAACGGGCCTCGTTATAAAAGGCCCGTAAATATACTTATATAGACTCAAAAGATGAACGAAAGTTTAATCTTTTGAGATTGAATGCGAATGCGTAGAGTAATAACGAATAGTATATTTAAAACTAAACTTAAAAACTCATAAGCTTCTTACTCTTTTCTTCTGCGTCTGCCGCCAGTTCCTTTGCTATCTGGACGGTCGCTACTTCTGCGACTTTTACCTTTAAAAGCTGGTTTGTCTCCACCACTAGCACCACTGCTACGTTTTTTGAAGCCACCTTTTCTGTCTCCTCTGTCTCCGCGATCACCACGGTCTCCACTTCTATCGCCTCGGTCGCTTCTTTCGCCTCTTCTTTTGCTACGGTCTCTTCCGCCGCCGCCACCGCCGCTGCTTCTGCCGCCACGACCGGTATCTTTAGAAATTTCAATGTTGATTTGTCTTCCTTCGAGTTTAAAGTCTTTAAAAATACCCATCACCACTTCTTGGTGTGTTGTATCAGTATTAAAGAATGAGAAACTGTCTTTTACATCAACTTTATAAACATCATCTTTTCCTAGTTGAAGTAAATCGCGAAGGAAATCCTTCAAACTCATCCAATCAAAATCGTCTTTGCTACCGATGTTTAAGAAATAACGCGTACTATCTTTTGAACCTTCATCTGAGAAGTTGCGTTCGCCAGAAATATTTAAATCTTTACTATTCTTGTAGTAATTCAAGAAACGTGTAAATTCTACTGAAAACACTTTTTTAATAAGTTCCTCTTTAGAAAAATCTTCCAATACTTCGTTTATATTTGGAAGGTATGGGTTTATCTCAGGATTTATTGCAGTGTCTTTAATGTTGTTTGCTAAATGAAACATCTGTACTTCACAGATTTCCATTCCTGAAGGAATTTCCTTAGAAACGAATTTCTTTTGGATCATCTTTTCGATAGTGTGTATTTTACGCACTTCACTTTTCGAAACGATTACCATAGAAACTCCAGTCTTTCCTGCACGTCCTGTACGACCACTACGGTGCGTATAGATTTCAGTTTCGTCTGGCAATTGGTAGTTTATTACGTGTGTAATATCGTCTACATCAATTCCACGTGCGGCAACATCTGTTGCAACAAGCATCTGTATTTGGCGTGAACGGAAAGATTTCATTACCATATCGCGCTGACCTTGGCTTAAATCGCCGTGTAGTGCAGCTGCGTTGTAGCCATCTTCAATAAGTAGTTCAGCAACTTTTTGAGTATCGCGTTTTGTTCTACAGAAAATTACTGAGAATATATTTGGGTTCGCATCTGCTAAACGCTTTAAAGCGCTATAACGGTCGCGAGCATTCACTAAATAATACTCGTGTGAAACTTGATCAGAACCTACGTTTTTGGTTCCAACCGTGATTTCAACGGGCGTATTCATAAATTTTTTCGCAATTGAAGAAACTTCTTTCGGCATCGTTGCGCTAAAAAGCCAGGTGCTTTTATCTTTTGGCGAATGTGAAAGAATTTCGGTGATGTCTTCATAAAAGCCCATGTTGAGCATTTCATCGGCCTCATCAAGCACGCAGTATTCAATTTTTGAAATATCAACCAAACCACGGCCAATCATATCTTTCATACGACCAGGAGTGGCAACAATTATTTGCGAGCCTCTTTTAATTTGACGCGCTTGGTCTGTTATACTCGCACCACCATAAACAGCGGTAACGTTAAGGCCTGGCATATATTTACCATAAGCAATCATTTCATTTGTAATCTGAAGACAAAGTTCGCGTGTTGGCGAAAGGATAAGACCTTGAGTTGTACGACTGTTTACATCAATTTTTTGCAACATTGGGAAACCAAATGCTGCAGTTTTACCTGTTCCTGTTTGCGCTAGTGAAACCATATCGGTTTCGCGATCTAAAAGAATTGGAATTGCTTTTGCCTGTACTTCTGATGGGGTTTCAAAACCCAAGTCGGCGATGGCTTTTAGAAGATTCTCTTCTAAGCCGAGTGCTTTAAATGCTGTCATTTTTTATAATATTATTTTTTATATGTGTGCTAACGGGAAGCGACTGGACATATAAAAAATCGGACAGCTTCACTATAACACTCCTCACCCTGAGGACTTTCTTTGAAATCTAATGTCGTTCGACCTAAGATTTTTCAAGGGCGCAAAAGTAACGTAAAGTTTTCATTCAACAGTTATAGTTGGCAATTTATTTTGAAACAGAAAAAATCTTGTATCAAATCGGCAATTTAAATGACAATATTCAGTCATTAAAAAAATATCTAAATAATACCTTTAGTATTTCTATTTTTGAACAAAAACCGATTCATTTAAATTGTAATTATGATAAAGCGTATAATAATGCTAGGGATTGTTTTAAATTCTCTTTTGGCCATTTCCCAAACTTTTGAAATTGGACCTTTGGTGCAGTATCACCGTACAGCCTTTACTTTTGAGGACAGAAGCAAAATAGTTGTGGGTGACAATAATACAGATTATGGAACAACAACCACCGAAAGCGACAGCCATATTGCCTTTGGGGGTTATGCGGCTTATTATACCGAGAATACATTTTCCTATGCCGCAGATCTTTTTTATGTGGCTACCTCCTCTCCAAATTATGGCGATAATACTTTTCAAAGCATTAATTTAATCCCAACTGTTGGGGTAGAAATAGGTAATTCAAACTTGCATTTTAATTTGGGAATCGGCGTTGGTTTTATTTTGAACAAACCGTCTTTTGAAGGTGTAAATGATGTGGAACCAATAAACTATAAGGCAATAGATGGTCTAGTAAAACTTGCAATACAATACAGAATTAGAGAAATATTGAGTATTGACGGCGGCGTTCTTTACGGTGCAAATAACATAGTAGACGAACAACGTCGATTTCATTTTTATTTAGGAACCCGAGTGCCTTTAAATTTGTTTTTGGATTAACGTATTAGAAAATTTTGGGGTTTCTAACTTTGTACTGCAACTGCCACTTATTTTGAGAGGTAATCAATCAACTGTCGCATGGCCTTGCCACGGTGACCTATTTCGCTTTTTTGCTGCAACGTCATTTCTGCGAAAGTTGTTTCAAAACCTTTAGGTTGGAAGATTGGGTCGTAGCCGAATCCAGATTCTCCGCGAAGATCTTTGGTGATTTCACCTTCACAAATTCCTAAAAACATAATTTCTGAATGGTTCATAGAAAGCGCGATGGCTGTTTTAAAACGTGCGCTTCTGTCCTCTTTCCCTTGTAGATTTTTCAGTAACTTTTTAATATTTTCTTCAGAATTGTTTGATGCACCCGCGTAACGCGCGCTGTAAACTCCGGGTTCATTATTGAGCGAATTTACTTCCAATCCAGTATCATCTGCAAAGCAATCTAGTTTATAATTATCGCGCACATAGTTTGCTTTCAGAATGGCGTTCCCCTCGATAGTGTCTGCAGTTTCTTCAATGTCTTCATTGCAGCCAATATCGTCCAGACTTAGTAATTCTAAGTGGTGCGGAAGCATGGCTTTTACTTCTATAAATTTGTTTTTGTTATGGGTGGCGAAGACGAGTTTCATTTATTTAGATATTAGATTTTAGATGTGTGACGTGAGATTTGAGATTTGAGATTTGAGATAAAAATTTTTAAATTTTGAACATTGAATTTTTCATTTGGATTTTTCAAGATTATACCTCTCAATAATCTCATCAGAAGCCTTAATAGTTTTCTTCATCCACTCCATTTCAATTTCAAATACTTCTTCTTCAGAAAGTTGCCAGTTTACATCACTCTGTTTCATTTTTGAAACCACGCTTTGCAAAATAATTGCTGCGGAAACCGAAATATTCAAACTCTCAGTGAAACCATACATTGGGATTTTCAAAAAACCGTCTGCAGCATTCATCACTGTATCGCTCAAACCATCACTCTCTTTTCCGAAGAAAAAGGCACTCTTTTTTGAAACATCAAACTCGTGGAGCATTGTAGAGTTTTCGTGTGGCGTTGTTGCGATAATTTGGTAACCGGAACTTTTCAAGGTTTTTATGCAATCATTTATTGAATGGTATCTTTTAAAATCGACCCATTTTTGTGCCCCCATCGCAATTTCTTTATCGATGCGCTTACTCACTTTTTCTTCCACCACATGCAGATCCTGAATACCAAAAACATCGCAGGTACGCATAACGGCGCTGGTATTGTGAAGCTGGTAAACATCTTCGGTAACTACTGTAAAATGACGCGTCCGCTCCGAAAGCACATTTTTAAAACGAGTATTACGGTTTTCGGTAAGGTAGGTTTTAAGATGTTCTAAAAGTTTTAAATCCAAGTTGAGTGGGTTATTGAGTTATTCGAAAAAATCGATTTCCTTTTCGATTTCGATTTCACTCGGCTAAGATAAAAGTTATTAGTTTAATGGTTTGTTTCTGAAATGAGCAATTTTGAATAACTTAGTCACTAAATATTTTGAAAATGAAAATTGCAGTATTAACAGGCGCTGGCGTAAGCGCCGAAAGCGGAATTAAAACTTTTAGAGATAGCGATGGTTTGTGGGAAGGCCACGATGTTATGGAGGTTGCTTCGCCCGAAGGTTTTGCGCGCAATCCCGCTGCAGTGCTCGATTTTTACAATCAGAGGCGACGACAACTATTAACCGCGCAACCAAACGCCGCACATATTGCTTTGGCAGAGCTTGAGAAAACCCACGATCTAACTATTATTACTCAAAATGTAGACGATCTGCACGAAAGGGCGGGCAGCACAAATGTTATTCATCTTCACGGTGAGCTATTAAAAGTAAGAAGCACATTTGATGAAGATTTAGTTTTTGATTGGAAAAAAGATTTGAATCTCGGCGATTTTTGCGAACACCACCATCAATTGAGACCGCATATAGTCTGGTTTGGCGAAATGGTGCCAATGATTGAAGTTGCAGCCGAAGTGGTAGAAAAAGCAGACGCAATTATTATTGTAGGAACTTCGATGCAAGTTTATCCAGCTGCAGGCTTGGTACAATATGCAAAACAGGATGCGAAAATATATTTTGTTGATCCAAAACCTACAATTTCAGAAAATAAAAGAATCATCGTTTTTGCTGAAAAAGCTTCCACCGGTGTTCCAAAGGTTGTTGAACTTTTAAAATAAAGATTATGCTACCCGAAGATTTAAAAGAAAAATTGATGGAGGTTGATAGTCGCAGCAAAAAGCGATTGGAAATTGCTTTTTGGATAACCAAAAAACCACACTACGTTCGTGAAACCTTGCAATGGTGTTTTAATGAGGAAAGCGAACTTTTAGTTCAGTCTGCCTATGTTATGGAAATTATCTGCCAGTATAAACCTAAATATTTTTTTAAGTACAAAAGGCTGTTTTTTGAACAACTTCCCAATATTAAAAACCACTCGGCACTACGGTCTTCTGCAAAAATTTGCGAAATGCTTTGCCATTATCATTTTATGAAAACCTTCGGCATTGTATCAAATATTTTAATCGAAGAACAACTGAAAATAATTACCGAGTGCAGTTTTGATTGGCTAATCACCGAACAAAAAGTTGCCTGCCAAGTTCCCGCTATGCAGTGTCTTTATTATTTGGGAAAGGATAATGACAAAAAATGGATTTACCCAGAATTAAAAAATATTTTAGTGCAAAGCGCACCTAACAAAAGTGCTGGTTATCAAGCCAGAGCTCGTAAAATCTTAAAGCGAATTTGATAAAAATTTCCTGAAATAGTTAAAATTAAGTTTATCATTTTAAATAAAACCTGATATTTTTTAGCTTTACATAAATTTAAAAACTACCAAAATGAACTACAGATTATTACTCGTACCAATTTTCTCTCTAATTATTGCAACTTCCTGTAAAGAACCAAATAATAAAACTGCCGAACCCATCGTCCCTGCTGATACTCGAGCAACAATGGAGTACAACGAAAATCAATTAGATACCGCCGCCAAACAAACTAAAGATGAAAAATCTTTTACCTTTAGTGGCGGAGGAATTGATCCATTTTGGAGCGTAGATTTTGTCAACGGACAAATTCACTTTAAAGCCCCTAGTGCAAAGCTCAGATCTTATGTTGCTCCAATCCCAGAACCAGAAGTTTCAGGAAATTCTACAAAGTATATTGCAAAATCGCACCGAGTTATTATGGAGGTTTTAATTACAAAAGAAGAATGTGTAAATGCCTCTAGCAGTAAAAAGAATTCGCATAAAGTGAAAGTTTCAATTAAGCCAGTTTCTGAAGAAAATTATAATGTTTATGAGGGCTGCGGCTCTTAGAAGGGAATTTAAAAGTGAAACAATTTAAAGCACTAACTATGAAAAATCGACTATTAATTATCACCTTTTTAAGTGCGATAGCATTTACATCCTGCAAAAATGAAACTAAAAAAGCTGCGACTGAAGACACTAATTTAGAAGAAACAGATATTCTTGAAAATGAAATAGATTCACCTGAAAATGTGTGTTATAGTTTTATTTCTGAAAAAGATTCTGTTCTCCTAAAAATGAATAAAATAAATGATAACGTTGCCGGAACCTTGAGCTATAATTATTTTGAAAAGGATAAAAATGAAGGCACTTTTGAAGGCACAATGGTTGGCGACACCCTTCGCGCAGATTACACTTTTAATTCTGAAGGAACCAAATCTGTGCGTGAAATTTTATTTGTTCAAAAAGGAAACAATTTAATTGAGGGTTTTGGCGATGTTGAAGAAGTGAAAGGTAAAATGAAATTTAAAAAAGACGCTAAATTTTCACTAAACAAAAACATGCCGCTAAAGCAAGTTGATTGCGGAAAAAATTAATTAAAATTGAATAATTTCAAGTATTCTCGGAAACATAATAAACTATAAAATGCCAACTTTTATAGTTTGGTTGAAACGATAAATCACGAAACATTCAACTGCTAATCAAAACTTTCAAATAGAATTAACAGCTAACGTTGTACATCTTCTAGCAGAAAATCTTCTACCTTAACATTTTCATCTTTGCTGTGTAGCACCGCAATATCGCCTGTAGATTCAAAAATTACAGCTCGCACTTGCGATAGTTCCAAAACGTTTGCCTCCCGAAGTTTAGACCTAAGATCTGCCTCAGTAACCCTGGCTTTTACCAAATTATCCTGTAGAATCTTTTCGCCATCCATTAATAGCAACGGCTGATTGTCTATTAGTTTTTGCACAAATTTATAACGCCGAATCATTGCCACTGAAATTTGAAGTATATAAACTGCCGCCAATCCAACAACTCCCTGCAACAAACTCACCGATTTCGATAAAACTGTAGTGGCAATAATAGAACCAATGGCAACTGTCATCGCAAAGTCGAAACTGCTCATTTTTGAAAAACTCCTTTTTCCTGCCAGTCGGGTAAATATGATTGTCGCAACATAAATTCCTGCCGCTGTTAATACTATGGCGATTATTGAGGTTGTGGATGCTTCAAACCATTTAATCATAACTTCTGTTTTTAATTAATACTAAATTTCTATCTATTGAATTTATAATATTCTAAATGTGGATGAGGTGTCTTGTTGATGGAATGTACAATAGCTTCCATTCCCATTACGCTAAAGGTGATACCGTTTCCGCCAAATCCTAAAATATAATGCTCGTTCTTTTTAGGGTCTGGTTTGCCGAAATAAGGCAATCCATCTTTTGTTTCACCAAAAGTTCCCGCCCACGAATAATCTAACACAAAAGGAATATCTGGAAAACACTTTGAAAAACTTTTAGTCAGTTGTTTTTCCTTTTTAGGAAGCAAAGCATCGCGACGAATAGCATTTTTGAAATCGCTATCGCCACCGCCCATAACTATACGTCCGTCATCGGTACTTCTGAAATATAGATATGGCGAGTCAGTATTCCAATAAATATGTTTTTTGAATGCGTGCGGTATTTTTTCGAATGCTTCGGATGCCAGCGCGAATGTGCTTTTCAAATCTACGATGTTTTCTTTTATTGTCTCAGTACTCTCGTAACCTGTACAACGCACAACATCTTCCACTTCAATAGTAAGTCCGTTTTTTGTTTTGGCTATAAGCTTTTCATTGTTAGATTTTATTTCATCAATATCTGTTCGATCATAAATTTGTAAGCCACGATCTGAGCAGTATTTTAAAAGATCGTTCGCCAATTTATAAACATCCATCACCGCGCCCGACTTCGATTCGATGGCGGCATGAGCTTTAAGTCCGAGTTTTTCTAATTCTGTTTTTGAAAGCCACTTCACCTTAAAACCATGTTGTTTGCGGGCATCAAATTCATCTTTCAAAAAAGCTTCATCTTTTTTAGAAGAAGCAAAATAGACACTATATTTCTGTTGAAAACCACAATCGCTTTTCACTTCAGCTATAATTTTCTTTAAATCAGTAATCGATTTTTCACAATTCTGGTAACTGGAAACTGCGCAGGTCAACCCTACTTGCTCGATTAACTTATGCAGCGGCACGTCTATTTCATATTGCAGCATTGAGGTGCTAGCGGCAGTGCTCCCGTTGCAAATGTCGCGACGATCCACCATTACTACTTTTTTTCCTTCCTCTAAAAGTTTGTAGGCAATGAGTGCTCCGGTAATGCCAGCACCTATAATTAATACTTCAGAAGAATTTTTTTGTTGAAGTGAAGGATAGCTTTGTGCTAGCGAATTTTTGATGAGCCAAAAAGGCTCATTAGAGCGAACATCCATAGTTGAAATTTTTCTTAAAGTTAAAAAATCGCTTGCCTTAAGTAATACCCTTTAATATTTATTTAATGTTTTCAATATTGAAATTTTAAAACCCATTAACACTTTTCGTTAAACAGTTCTCAATTGTGAAATTGCTAAGAAAGTATTTGGCTTTATAAATTTAATTTTATTGAAAATTGTAAAACAAAAACTATGAAAACTACAAACGAAAAAGCCAAAGAACACAACCACGATAAACTTGTAAGCAACTTACAAGAGCTGTTGGAAAAAAATTATGACGCCCAAAAGGGTTTTACAAAGGCGATGGAAGATGCTAAAAACACTAGTTTAAAAAGTTTTTTACAGCATCAAGCCGCACAACGTAACCGATTTGCTACGGAGCTCGATCTTGAAATTCGTAATTTAAATGAAAAACCAAAAGAAAGCGGAAGCTTTACGGGCGATTTACATAGAACTTGGATAGATATTAAAAGTGCTGTTGCTGGAAATACAGACGAAGCGGTTTTGGAAGAATGTATTAGAGGCGAAAAAGCTAGTTGGAATGAATATGAAGAAAAGTTGAAAGAAGAAAACTTCCCTCCAAATATTTCAAGTGTGCTTCAAAAACAAGCTACTGAAATTCACCAAACACTTAATCGTGTTAAAACATTAGAAGACCTTGCCGATGTTGAATAAATCAGCACTATGAAGAAGAAAAAGGCAGGAAATAAGCCCTGAAACTTAATTGTTTCGGGGCTTTCCGATTTAATATATTCGTCAAAGTTTAAGACTCCACTGGAATACCTGCATTTTTAATAGCCGCAAATCCGCCAGCTACATCTACCACATTATGAATTCCTCTACTTTTCAATATTGAAGCCGCAATTACGGAACGATACCCGCCCGCGCAATGCACGTAGAATTTTTCATTTGCTGGAAAATCGTTTAAATAGTCATTCAAAAAACCAAGCGGTGCAAGCTTTGCATTTTGAAGGTGTGCGACAGTATATTCACCATCATTGCGGACATCAAAAACTGGAATGTCGCTTTGCAATTTCTTCTTAAAAGTTTCGGCATCTACAGACTCCAAAGTATCAATTTCTTTTCCAGCTTCTTTCCAAGCTTCAATACTACCATTTAAATAACCCAAGGTTCTATCAAAACCAACACGAGATAATCTCGTTATTGCTTCTTCTTCCCTTCCTGGGGAAACAACCAATAATATTTTTTGCGAAACATCTGCCAATAGAGCGCCTACCCACGGAGCGAAACCACCGTCTAAGCCAATAAATATTGAACGTGGTATATGTGCTTCAATAAACTCTTTTTGATTTCGAACATCTAACACAATTGCACCAGTTTCATTCGCCATCTGCTCAAACGCTTCAGGATTTAAAGGTGTTGAACCTTGGGCAACAACTTCATCAAAAGCTGTGTAACCTTCTCTGTTCATTTTAACATTCATGGGGAAGTACAGGGGTGGTGGCGTTAAACCATCGGTTACTTCATTTATAAATTCATTGCGGGTCATATCTGCGCGAAGCGCGTAATTCATTTTCTTTTGGTTACCCAAAGTGTCTACCGTTTCCTTCATCATATTTTTTCCGCAAGCGGAACCGGCGCCATGAGCAGGATATACAATAACAGCGTCGGCAAGTGGCATAATTTTATTCCGAAGACTGTCAAATAAAATTCCAGCGAGATCTTCTTGTGTAATTTCATTCGATTTTTGCGCAAGGTCCGGACGGCCCACATCGCCTAAAAACAGTGTGTCGCCACTGAAAATTGCATAATCTTTTCCCTTTTCATCTTTTAGCAAATAGGTAGTACTTTCCATAGTATGTCCAGGCGTGTGTAATGCAGTAATAGTAACTTCGCCCACTTTAAATACCTCTCCATCTTTTGCTATAATAGTTTCAAAAGAAGGATTTGCATTTGGCCCAAAAACTATAGCAGCATCGGTTTTTTGTGCGAGTGTTACGTGACCGCTAACAAAATCTGCGTGAAAGTGCGTTTCAAAAATATATTTAATTTTTGCGTTGTCGTTTTTAGCACGTTCCAAATATGGTTTTGTTTCGCGCAATGGGTCAATGATTGCGGCCTCGCCGTTGCTTTCTATATAATAAGCACCTTGCGAAAGGCAACCTGTATAAATCTGTTCAACCTTCATCTTTTCCTGTTTTCGGCAAATATAAGGATAGTATTTACTTTAATAAAAAACGAATAATTTAAAGTTTTCATTTTCACATATTATTTGCATTTAGACTTCTAACTTATTTTATCTTTACCAGTTAACTTAATAAACCAGTTATGAAAAAACTTATCTTTATTCTATTGTCAGTTTTTATTGTCTCTTGTGCTACAGAGAATAATCAAGAAGTAGTAATTCGTGAATTAGCTAAAAAAGATGCCATTGAAAAGTTACAACTTCCCGAAGGCACAATGTTTAATGACGACAATGTAGAAGTAACCGAAACGGAAACAGGCGAAGCCAACCTTGGCGTTACTTATTTGGTTAAAGTTACTATTAAGTCGCAAGACCGCGATGGCAAAGAAATCGTTAAAACTCATACTTTTAATTATAAAAAAGTAGGCGAAGGCGGCTTGTCACCACAGGATTACGAACTCACTTCTTTTGAATAACCCAGCTAAACTATCTATGAAAATATTATTTATTGCAGCTATTTCGTCGTTTATATTTTCGTGTAATTCTACACAGAATACAACCGATTCGAAAATACAAAGCGTTGAATACGCAAATACAATAACCGCAGCGGAATTAAAAACCCTTTTATACGTTTATGCAGGCGACGAAATGGAGGGCAGAATGACTGGCTCCAAAGGTCAAAGAAAGGCTGCTGAATTTATCCGCGATTTTTACAAAAAAGAAGGAATTGCTGCCGCTCCAGGAACTGTTGATTATTACCAAGATGTGCCATCAAGTTTTTTCGAGGGCCGAAGAGATCCGCTGGCTTCTGAAAATGTGGTCGCCTATATTAAAGGTTCTGAAAAACCGGATGAGATTATTGTAATTTCTGCCCATTTAGACCATGTAGGTACAGATAATAGCGGTAATGTTTTTAACGGCGCAGATGACGACGGTAGTGGTACGGTTTCAATTTTAGAAATAGCCCAAGCCTTTAAACAGGCTGTTAAAGATGGTCATCCTCCAAAAAGATCGATTCTTTTTCTGCACGTAACTGGTGAAGAAATTGGGCTTTACGGTTCGCGTTATTATACCGAAAACCCGTTATTTCCATTAGCAAATACGGTATGTAATCTAAACATAGATATGATTGGAAGAATTGATCCCGATAAAAAGGACAATCCAAATTATATTTATTTAATAGGAAGCAATAAATTGAGCCAAGAATTGCAAGATGTATCTTCCGCAATGAACGATAAATACACACAATTAGAGTTGGATTATAAATATGACGATCCAAACGATCCGAACCGTTTTTATTACCGAAGCGACCATTATAACTTCGCGAAAAACGATGTTCCAATTATTTTCTATTTCAACGGTGTACACGAAGATTATCACAAAATGACTGATACGCCTGATAAAATTGAATACGATTTAATGGCTAAACGCGCTCAATTAATATTCTATACAGCTTGGGAAATTGCCAATCGTGAAAATAGAATTGTTATAGATAAGAAATAAGGGAAACTGGATGGTTTGAAACAGTATTAAAAAGAAACATAGAAACCAAAAACTTGATTTGAAAAAATCCTCCTCAAAAAGGGAGGCTTTTTTTTTGAGTGTAAATCAATTAGCTCAGAATAAGTCCACAAAAAAAGCCTCTCTAATAAAAGAGAGGCTTTGTTTTTGGGTGGAAGACCGGGTTCGAACCGGCGACCCTCGGTACCACAAACCGATGCTCTAACCAGCTGAGCTACAACCACCATTTATTGTGTTATAAAAAACACAACTTCGCTAAGCGGATGCAAATATAAATCAAATCTTACGGTTCCGCAATACTCTTTCAAAGAATATTAAATTAAATCGAAAATAGAATCTACTGCGGGGTATCGCTCGGTAGTAAAACCTTCGCCATATTCAGTACCAATAAGCCTTCCCAAGTCTTGAGCTCGGTAAGTTATGCTATCCCTGAAATTTGTAGAAGTAATTGGAGTCTCCGGCTCATTGGCTTCTTTTTGATGAAATTGGCTTTTGTACTCAAAAACAGATTCCAACTTTTTCTCCATAAATCCTGTAACATCAACGACAAAATCGGGTTCAATATTTTTCCATTGAATATAATGGTAAACGTGTTTTGGCCGCCAAGCTTTTTGATGATTACCTTCGTAGATACTTTCAATTTTCTGTAATCCACTTAAAAAACAAGCATCGCTAGCCAGTTTACTAGCTTTTCCGTGATCAATATGTCTATCGTCAATAGCATTGCAAAGCACAACATCGGGCTGATATTTTCTAATAATCTTTATTATTTCTAATTGAGCCGCCGCATTATTCACTAGAAATCCATCAGAAAACTCAAGGTTGTGGCGAAATTTTACGCCCAACACTTTAGCCGCAGCTTCAGCTTCTTGATCGCGAATTTCCGCAGTACCACGCGTTCCGAGTTCACCACGGGTTAGGTCTAAAATACCTACTTTTTTACCGTTATTTATTTCTTTAGCCAAGGTTGCCGAACAGCCCAATTCTACATCGTCGGGGTGTGCGCCTATGGCAAGTATATCAATCTTCATAACATATGCCCTCGCCGCGGCAAGGGTATCTTTTAATTAAACTAAATTTTTATTTGAAACTGCTTCAAAAGCACCTTCTAAATCGGCAATTAAATCTTCTGTTTCTTCTATTCCAACAGAAAAACGTAAAAGTCTGTCACTTATTCCCTGCTCTTTTCTTGCCTCTGGAGTTAATAATCCGTGAGACGTTTTTGCGGGTGAAAGAATAGTAGATTCTACTCCCGCTAGGCTCAATGACGGTTTTATCATTCTTAATGCTTTTAGAAATTCACCTACATTTAAAGATTCATTAATTTCAAAAGAAAGCATTCCTGTGTAGCCCCGCATCTGCTTTTTTGCAAGTTGGTGTTCTGGATGCGATTTTAATCCAGGGTAATAAACCATTTCAACCATGGCGTGGTTTTCCAACCATTTTGCCATTTTCTTGGCATTTTTATTTTGAGCTTTTACACGAAGCACCATCGTTTTCATACTGCGTTCCAAAAGCCAAACGGTATAATCGCTTAAACTTCCTCCTAAATTTTTAGCAAGATTCCAGATTTTTTTAATGTGTTCTTCGCTTGCTGCAACAGCACCCGCACAAATATCGCTATGACCACCCATATATTTTGTGGCGCTATGTATCATAATATCAATTCCAAAATCTGCCGGAGTTTGATTTACGGGAGATGCAAAGGTATTGTCTATCATCGTAACAATTCCGTGTTGCTTTGCCAAATTAGAAATCATTTCTAAATCTGTAATTCGCATCAATGGATTTGAAGGAGTTTCAACAAAAATAACCGTTGTGTTTTTCTGAATTTTTTCCGAAAAATCCTTTTCCGAAAATCCTTCGGCAAAAGAATATTCTATTCCAAATTTATGAAACTCTTCAACCACAAAATTATACGTGCCACCGTATAAAGTTTGCGGAAGCACGACGTGGTCTCCTTTATGTAAAAACGCCAACATAGTGGTACTAACTGCAGCCATCCCACTTCCGAAGATAAGTGCAGCTTCACTCTTTTCGAGCATTGCAATTTTTTTACACAGCGCTTCTTGGTTTGGAGTGTTGAAATAGCGTGGATAGCGCTTCACATCCACATCTTCATACGCATAGCTGCTCGACATAAATAAAGGTGAAATGGCTCCTTTAAACTGTTTGTCTTCTACTTCGCCAACGTGTGTGCAGATAGTGTTGATTCCTATGTTTTTTGATTTCATTATGTATAAATTTTCGATGTGCTTAAAGGTATAAATTAGTTTAAAATTAAAGCGTCAATAATTTTCTTAAAGGATTTATTTATTTTAGTGTTATAAAAACTCCATAAATGACATCTATTTGGTCTGATACAGCAACGAAAAATTACAAACAAAATCTTCGTTATTTGTTAGAAGAATGGGGTTATAGCGTAATGAAAGACTTTATAAATAAAGTGGAAAAAACTGTGGAAAATCTAAAAAATTATCCAGAACTAGGCGCATTTGATGAAAGTATCGGATGTCACAAAATATTGATTGTAAAACAAATTTATCTTTTTTATGAAGTGCATAATGGAGATTTGCACGTCTTAGACATGTGGAATAATTATAAAAAACCATTTTGGAATTAAAGAAATTCCTTTCTTATTTCTTCCATCAATTTATCATGTTCTGTTGATTTTCCGTTTTGGATTTCCTCACGTGAACGAGTGATGTTTTTTTTAATTTCTTTCAAATAAGCTTCTCTCGAAAATAAAATTTCTGTGAGTTTCTTTACTTCTTCCACAGTAAAACTGTTATCCTTCAATTTGCGATAATAAGTAGGCTTCGGAATTTGAAGTTTTTCAATAATATAAGCCGCTTTATAAGGCGAATTTTTTATAAGCTCGGGAAGCTCATTTATATAATTGGAATATTCTGAAACTAAATGTATCATTTTTTGAGATTTTTAGTTTCAAAAATAGTGATATTTTCAACAAAACACAAAGCAATTATGTTTTAATAATGTGCCGTTTTAAGAATTTAATACTTTCCCAAATCACTGCAAACCGCCAACGGCTACTGTAAACTTTTAATTATCTTTATAAAAAATTTGCTATAAAAATTAATCGATGAAACTACTACTCACCCACATAAAAGAACTACTTCAAGTACGCGAAGATTGCCCTTCAAAACTTAGTGGCGTAGAAATGAAAGAACTCCCAACGCTAAAAAACGCATGGGTGTTTATAAACCACGGCATAATTGAAGATTATGGCACAATGGATAAAATGGGGCCGCACCAAGGTTTTAAAACTTTGACTTGCAGTGGAAAAATTGTACTTCCCGCTTGGTGCGACAGCCATAGCCACATAGTTTATGCTGGCAATCGCGAACAGGAATTTGTAGATCGAATTAATGGCTTCAGTTATCAGGAAATTGCAGAAAAAGGCGGAGGAATTGTAAATAGTGCAAAAAAACTACAAGAAACTTCGGAAGAAGATTTGTACCACCAATCTGCCGCACGATTAGAAGAAGTGATGCGTTTGGGAACTGGCGCAATAGAAATTAAAAGCGGTTACGGACTTACCACCGATGCGGAACTAAAAATGCTTCGCGTGGCAAAAAAGCTAGCCGAAGAATACCCAATTACAATCAAAACAACATTTTTGGGAGCGCACGCCATTCCCACAGAATTTAAAGGCAATAAAGAAGGTTATCTGGATT
Source organism: Aequorivita sp. IT1183 (assembly GCF_058068265.1). Classification (NCBI taxonomy): domain Bacteria; kingdom Pseudomonadati; phylum Bacteroidota; class Flavobacteriia; order Flavobacteriales; family Flavobacteriaceae; genus Aequorivita; species Aequorivita sp. IT1183. The sequence continues at coordinate 453,139 of NZ_JBYRHS010000002.1, forward strand.
TACTCTGTAACGAAATGCTTCCAAAAGTAGCTAAAGAAAAGCTCGCCGAATATGTAGATATTTTCTGTGAAGAAGGTTATTTTTCGGTAGCAGATATGGAACGAATTCTTACTGAAGGGAAAAAACACAACCTAATTCCAAAAGTACATGTAAATCAATTTAATAGCATCGGCGGAATTGCGGCAGCAGTAAAACACAATGCATTAAGCGTAGATCATTTGGAAGTTATGACGGATGAAGATATTGCTGCGCTTCAAAACAGCGAAACTATGCCAGTGGCGCTTCCCTCCTGCTCCTATTTTTTAAGTATTCCATACACTCCCGGTCGAAAAATAATTGATGCAGGACTGCCTTTGGCGCTTGCAACCGACTATAATCCTGGTTCTACACCAAGCGGAAATATGAATTTTGTGGTAGCAACGGCCTGCATAAAAATGCGACTTACGCCTGAAGAAGCCATAAATGCTGCAACTATAAACGGTGCGTATGCAATGGGATTGAGCAATACCCACGGCAGTATAACCCGAGGAAAAGTCGCCAACCTCATCATTACAAAACCAGTACCTTCTTACGGATATCTGCCTTATGCTTTTGGAAGTAATTTAATAGATTCTGTAATTATTAAAGGCAAAGAGGTAGAATGAGTTTTCTAAAAATATATTCTGAAAAAGATATAGCTTCCTATTTAAAAAAACGAGGTGGTGAAACTAAGTTTGGCGAAAAAGTAGGCTTTGTTGAAAAGCTTGAAGATTTAAAAAATCATACCGCTAAATATGTGCTTTTAGGAATTCCTGAAGATATTGGTGTTCGTGCAAACTATGGAAATCCAGGAACTTCAAAAGCTTGGGAAACCGCATTGGGAAGCCTTTTAAATATTCAACACAATCATTTTACAAATGCTGAAAACGTAATTCTTTTGGGTGAAATAGACTGCGAAACTCAAATGAAGCAAGCTGAAAGTATTTCGAAGGAAGAACCTCATTATGCCGAAGAACTTGGCGAACTCGTTACCCAAATAGATCACAAAGTTTCAGAAGTTGTAAAATCAATTGTTGAAGCTGGAAAGTTTCCCATAATCATCGGTGGCGGCCACAACAACAGTTTTGGGAATATAAAAGGCACTTCCGAAGGATTAGAAAAAGCAATCAATTGCATCAATTTTGATGCGCATACAGATTTTCGGTCTTTGGAACATCGTCATAGCGGCAACGGGTTTTCGTATGCTTATGTAGATGGATTTTTAGATAAATACTTCATCTTCGGACTTCATAGAAATTATACTTCAGAAGCTGTTTTTAATTCAATGGAAAAGAATTCGCACAGAGTGAATTTTAATCTGTTTGAAGATATTTCTATCCTTCAAAAACTATCATTTTCCGAAGCATTAAAAGAAGCAGAAAATTTCTGTTGTAACGAAAACTTCGGAATAGAATTAGACATGGATGCCATTGAAATCATGGGCAGCAGCGCAATCACGCCCAGTGGATTTACGCTTACTGAGGCCAGAAAATTTGTTTCATATTTTTCTAAAAACAACAACGCTTGTTACCTTCATATTTGCGAAGCTTCACCATCTGCTGGAGTTTTTCCGAATCAAATTGGTAAGGCGATTGCTTATTTGGTGAGTGACGCAATTAGTTAGAAATTTAGAAAATAGTTCGGAAATTCATAAAAAGGCAAAATAAATTAAAGCATTCTTAGTATCTTCATTCAAAAAATATGCTTTATGAAAAGTCTACCCTATATTTTACTTGCTACAATATTACTTATAGCTTGTAAAAATAATTCCGAAAAAATTGCGGAAGACACCTTAAACACGCCATTAATCGAAGTTGACAATGGTGACACCAGTACAAATAAAGGATTAACGATTACTCCAATAGAGCATGCCTCCATGGTTCTCGATTTGGATGGAATTGTAATTTATGTTGATCCGGTAGGAGGCAAAGAATTGTTTTCAAAAAATACTCCTCCCAATTTAATTTTAATAACTGACATCCACGGCGATCATTTAGACGTTCCCACTCTTGAAGGAATAGTAGTAGAAAACACAAAACTGATAGCTCCAAAAGCAGTTTTCGACAAATTGCCGAAAAATCTTCAAAACAAAACACACGTTTTAAATAATGGTGAAAAAACTTCAGATTTCAATATAACTTTTGAAGCAATTCCGATGTATAACCTTAGGACAGAGGCTTTAAAATTTCACGAAAAAGGACGCGGAAATGGATATGTTCTTGAGAAAAATGGCGAGCGAATTTACATTTCTGGCGACACCGAAGATATCCCAGAAATGCGCAATCTTCAGAACATTGATATCGCTTTTGTTTGTATGAATTTACCATACACAATGACGGTCGATAAAGCTGCCGAAGCAGTTTTAGCCTTTAAACCAAAGACCGTTTATCCCTATCATTACCGCGGAACAGACGGTTTAAGTGATGTTTCAAAATTCAAAACGTTGATAGAAGCTGGTAATCCTGATATTAAAGTAACACAGCTAGACTGGTATCCAAATAAATAATTTCAAATTTTAAATATTTATGATGAAGAATTACAAATCAAATTTTAAATCTATTCTAGGTGTAACCTTGTTTTCGGTGTTTTTTATTTCAGCTTGTAAAAATAATTCTGAAGAAAAAGTAGTCGAAAAGGAAACCGGAAAGATGGAATATCCAGCAGAATGGATGTATAACCAACGCGCCTATCCCAACAATTACATCAATAAAGAGGCTTATAAAGAAGCTGTTTTTCAGTCCAAACAAATTCTTGCAAACAGATCTCCAGAAATGGCTGGCGAATGGACATTTGTTGGTCCGTTAAATACCGGCGGAAGGGTTACCGATGTTGCTATTGCACCAGATAATGACGACCATCTTTACGTTGCTACTGCCACTGGCGGAATTTTTAGAAGTTACGATGCAGGTGCAAACTGGACTCCAATCTTTGATGAAGTAACAAAACCTTCCATTGGCGATATTGCCATTGCTCCTTCCAACGCACAAATAATTTATGCCGGAACCGGTGAAGCCAATGGAAGCGCTACGGATGGTGCTTATTTTGGCGATGGAATTTACAAAAGTGAGGATGCTGGTGACACTTGGACTAATGTAGGTTTGCCAGAAAGCAACCACATTGGTCGTTTAGTTGTTGATCCCACAAATCCGAATCGCGTTTTTGCCGCGGCCACTGGCGAATTGTACGGTAAAAACAACGAACGTGGAATTTATAGAACTACAAATGGTGGTGGAAACTGGGAACAGGTTCTCTTCGTGACAGATTCAACGGCGGCAATAGATGTGGCGATGAATGTAGCAAATACAAATATTATTTATGCTGCTATGTGGGAAAGAACCCGCAAACCTTGGCAACGCGATTATGGCGGGGTAACTTCTGCAATTCATCGTTCTATGGATGGAGGAACAACTTGGTCAGCATTAGGAGCCGCGAATGGTTTGCCCGCGCCAAATGTTCAAACGGGTAGAATTGGAATTGCTGTTTCAGAATCTGATCCCTCAACTGTTTATGCACGTTTTACGACTAATGAAATTACCAATGAATTCAATGGCTTATATAAATCAACAGATAATGGAGATAACTGGACGCAAGTAACCACAGCCGGGACACTCAGCGGAATAGATGCAAACTTTGGTTGGTATTTTGGAAACGTTCGCGTTAACCCAACCAATTCAGCCGAAGTATATGTTGTAGGTTTTGAAATTGCAAAATCTACCAACAGTGGCGCTTCGTGGCAAACATTACCGGGAATGCATGTTGATCATCACGCCCTAGATTTTTCTAGAACCAATAGTGACTTCATGCTCTCAGGAAATGATGGCGGCGCATATTTTTCTAATAACGGCGGAAGTAGTTGGACTAAGTTTGTAAACCTTCCCATAACGCAGTTTTATAATATTGAAGTCGATTATCAGCATCCTGAAAGGCTTTATGGGGGAACCCAAGATAATAACACCATACGCACACTTACAGGCGGACTTGATGATTGGAACTCCATAATTGGAGGCGATGGTTTTCATGTAAATGTAGATCCAATAGATAATAGTTTTGTTTACGCAGAATCACAATACGGGAATCTGCGTCGTTCAACCAATGGTGGATCGTCTTTTCAAAATGGAACTAACGGAATTAGTGGTAGTGATCGCGTAAACTGGAACACACCTGTGATTCTTTCCCCTTTTAATCCAGAAAAAATGTTTTATGGTAGTAACAAGTTATATACATCAACAAGAGCGGTTTCTTGGTCTGCCATTAGCCCAGATTTAACTGATGGTCTTCACCCGAGCGGTTCTTTGGCTTTTGGAACACTAACTGCAATTGCGGCTTCTTATAATAATCTTGACGTTATTTATACAGGAAGCGATGATGGAAATGTAAACGTTACTTTCGATGGTGGAACAACGTGGACGGACGTTAGCGCTGGTTTGCCAGATCAATACATTACTTCTATCGCAATGGTCCCTAGTGATGATATGACTGCCTATGTTGCCGTTTCTGGCTTTAAATATTTGGACTATACGCCACACGTTTTTAAAACTATAGATGGCGGGCAAAATTGGACAGATATATCATCCAATCTACCAAATATTCCAGTGAATGATATCATTACCTATCCTGCCGAAAACATACTGTTTGCCGCAACCGATCTAAACGTTTGGTATTCTAAAGACGACGGTGCTAGTTGGGCGATTTTAGGAAATAATCTACCAATGACGGTGGTTATGGATTTAAAATTTCACGAACCCACGAAAACACTTTATGCGGGAACATTTGGAAGAGCAATGCACAGTTATGATGTGAGCGATATTTTAGGTGTTGATGAAAATGAATTGACCTCAAATTCAATTAAAATTTATCCAAATCCTGCCACTACAGCGTTTACGATCTCACAATCGCTTTCTGCAAAAGGAACCATTCAACTTTTTGATGTTTCAGGGAAAAAGATAAAGGATTTGTTCAGCGGAAATTTTGGAACGAATAAAAACATTACTGTAAAAACCGATGGTCTTGCCGCTGGAATTTATTTAGTAAAAGTAAATAGTGGGAAACAATCTGTTACGAAGAAACTTATAATTAATTAATAAACCTATTGTCTGGTCGAGCGTAATCGAGACCTAATTTGCAGTTCTCGACTGCGCTCGAACGGACAATTTACTGCTTTTCACAAAGCACTCCCCAAATAGAAAGTGCATTCTTCGATGTATTTATTTTTACATTTTCTTCATCGATTACTTTAAAATCTGATGCATTTGCATATTGTGCATCAAAAATTGCAGCTAGTGAAAATTTAGGGTTTTTAAAATTTAAAGTCTTCCAACTTCCGTCTGAAATATAAGTTCCTTTTTCAGAAATTCTTATAGCTTTCTCGTCTGTTTCCGGCTGTGGAATACTGTTGAAATCAAATTTAAAAGTGTTGTTTTCAAAAAGTTGTACTGAAATTGAAGCAACTCCGTTTCCTAAACTTTTATAGGAAACAGCTTCACTTTTCCCCAAAACAACTTCTTTAGATTCCTTGGATGAGTTCACTGCAGTTTTTTTACTTCCGCAAGATGAAATGGTTATCACCAAAGCAATTAGAATTATATTTTTCCACATAATTTAGCGTATCAATTTTTTGTATTTAATTCGCTTCGGCATCAAATCGCCACCCAAACGTTTCTTTTTATTTTCTTCGTATTCACTGAAACCGCCTTCAAAATAATATACTTCACTATTTCCTTCAAAAGAGAGAATGTGCGTACAAACTCTATCTAAAAACCAACGGTCGTGACTAATAACTACGGCACAACCTGCAAAGTTTTCTAAGCCTTCTTCAAGTGCTCGCAGCGTATTTACGTCCAAATCGTTCGTTGGCTCATCCAGTAAAAGCACGTTGCCTTCTTCTTTTAAAGTCATTGCGAGGTGAAGTCTATTTCGTTCACCACCAGAAAGCATCGAAACTTTTTTGTTCTGCTCGCTTCCACTGAAATTGAAACGACTTAGGTAAGCGCGTGAGTTAACTTGACGGCCTCCCATCATTATCAATTCCTGACTATCACTGAAATTTTCCCAAATGGTTTTATCTGGGTTAATGTTTGAGTGTGCTTGATCTACATAGGCAATCTGCGCCGTGTCACCCACTTCAAAAGTACCTTTGTCGGGCGTTTCTTCACCCATAATCATTTTGAAAATGGTGGTTTTACCAGCACCATTCGGACCAATAATTCCAACAATTCCCGCTTGTGGTAATTTAAAGTTTAAATCTTCATACAGCAATTTATCGCCAAATGCTTTTGAAACACCTTTAGCATCAATAACATTGGTTCCCAAACGCGGACCGTTCGGGATGTATATTTCCAGCTTTTCGTCTAATTGTTTTTGATCTTGGCTTAAAAGTTTGTCGTAATTCTGCAAACGCGCTTTTTGTTTTGTTTGGCGTCCTTTCGCACCTTGGCGAACCCATTCTAGCTCACGCTCTAAAGTTTTTTGTCTTTTCCCAGCTGTTTTTTGCTCCTGTGCCATACGTTTAGATTTCTGATCTAACCAAGAAGAATAATTCCCTTTCCACGGAATGCCTTCTCCCCTGTCTAATTCTAAAATCCAACCTGCAACATTATCAAGAAAATATCTATCGTGCGTTACGGCAATTACGGTTCCTTTATAGGCAGCCAGATGATGCTCTAACCAGTGTACACTTTCTGCATCCAAGTGGTTTGTAGGCTCATCGAGTAAAAGTACATCGGGTTCCTTTAGTAAAAGTCTGCACAAGGCTACTCGTCTTCTTTCTCCACCTGAAAGCACACCTATTAATTTATCGGGCTCTGGCGTGCGCAAAGCATCCATCGCAATTTCTAATTTGGTGTCTAATTCCCAAGCATTGGTAGCGTCAATTTTATCTTGAAGCTTTGCCTGCTTTTCCATTAGCTCGTCCATTTTTGCAGGGTTTTCATAAACCTCTGGCAAACCGAACATATCGTTTATTTTGTTGTATTCATCTAGAATATCCACAACTTCCTGTACGCCTTCCTTTACAATTTCTAAAACGGTTTTAGTTTCGTCTAGTTTAGGCTCTTGTTCAAGATAACCTACGGTATAACCTGGTGCGAAAACCACATCGCCTTGGTAGTTTTTTTCTTCACCGGCAATAATTCGCAATAAGGTAGATTTACCACTTCCGTTTAAACCGAGGATACCAATTTTGGCACCGTAGAAGAAGCTTAAATATATATTTTTAAGAACTGGTGTTTGTGCATTTTGATAGGCTTTTGTTAGCCCAGACATTGAGAAAATTACTTTTTTATCGTCGCTCATTTTTAATAATTCGTTAATTCGTTAATTTGGAATTTGTTAGTACAGGAGTGTATTCATGGATTGGCAGCAATTGCTTAATTATTAGCCATTGTAATTACACAATAAACATTTATTAAACCCTGCCTTTCAGCGCATTAAAAACCCACGCATTAGCAAAAAAGCCTATCCCCACTGAAGCAAAACCCCAACCGGCAACATCGTCATAACGAAAAGCACCCAACGCAATTAAAACGCAGCCCATAATTATCATTACAAAAGTGGCCCAAGCTAGTACCGTATTTTTATTCATACTCATAGTTAAATTCTTTTATTTTTTTACTCTTCAAATTTAAGCGCAAAAACAAATATCGGCAATATATCGTAGAATTTCGTTAACAAAATGTCATAGTTGGAAAAAGAGGAAAGAAAAAAGAGGAAAGAAGAATGATAGATTTTACTTTAGTTATGGAAGTGAGTTCGCTGCATTTCGTATTTTTGCCCAAACTTATTTTTCCGATGGATTTAAACTTCAACAAAAACGAAGATCACAATAAATTACTAGTTTCAGATTTAAGAAACAAACTTGCTAAAGTTAAGCTTGGCGGAGGCCAAAAACGAATAGACAAACAACACGCGCAAGGAAAGCTTACGGCTCGCGAACGTATTACATATTTACTGGACGAAAAGAAACCGAGCATTGAAATCGGCGCTTTCGCTGGGGATGGCATGTACGAGGAACACGGTGGCGCTCCCGGCGGTGGTGTGGTTGTGAAAATTGGTTATGTGAAAGGCAAACAGTGCATCGTTGTTGCCAACGACGCCACTGTAAAAGCTGGCGCATGGTTCCCTATTACTGCTAAAAAGAATCTTCGAGCTCAGGAAATTTCAATCGAGAACCGCCTACCAATTATATATTTAGTAGATAGTGCAGGAGTTTATTTACCGATGCAAGATGAAATTTTCCCCGATAAGGAACACTTCGGAAGAATTTTTAGAAACAATGCTGTAATGAGTAGTATGGGCATCACGCAGATTGCAGCCGTTATGGGCAGTTGTGTTGCAGGTGGCGCATATCTTCCTATTATGAGTGATGAGGCTTTAATTGTAGACAAAACTGGAAGTATTTTTCTTGCAGGAAGTTATTTGGTAAAAGCGGCAATTGGCGAAAGCATCGACAATGAAACCCTTGGAGGCGCAACAACCCATTGTGAAGTTAGCGGCGTAACTGATTATAAAGCAAAAGACGACAAAGACGCACTCGATAAAATAAAAAACATTTTTTCTAAAATTGGCGATTTTGATAAAGCTGGTTACAATCGCGAAAAAGCTGTAAAACCAAAGGAGAAGCAGGAAGATATTTATGGTTTACTACCAAAATCGCGTGCTGAACAATACGATATGCGCGAAATTATAAAACGCCTTGTTGACGATAGCGATTTTGAAGAATACAAAGAAGGTTACGGCCAAACAATTTTAACCGGTTATGCACGTATCGACGGTTGGGCAGTGGGAATTGTCGCTAACCAACGTAAGTTAGTGAAGACTACGAAAGCAAAAACGAAACCGAGCGAAATGCAATTCGGCGGTGTAATTTATAGCGACAGTGCAGATAAAGCCACCCGATTTATAGCCAATTGCAACCAAAAGAAAATTCCGTTGGTATTTTTACAAGATGTTACCGGATTTATGGTGGGCAGTAAAAGTGAGCACGGCGGTATTATTAAAGACGGTGCCAAAATGGTAAATGCCGTTAGTAATAGTGTAGTTCCAAAATTCACTATTATAATTGGTAATAGTTACGGTGCAGGAAATTATGCAATGTGTGGAAAAGCTTACGACCCAAGATTAATTGTAGCTTGGCCTAGTGCCGAACTTGCAGTTATGAGCGGCAACAGTGCGGCAAAAGTATTACTTCAGATTGAAACTGCTTCCTTAAAAAAGAAAGGTGAAACAATCACTCCCGAAGTTGAAAAAGAAATGTTCGATAAAATAAAAGCGCGATACGACCGACAAATTTCGCCATATTTCGCAGCATCAAGAATTTGGACCGATGCTGTAATAGACCCACTCGATACTCGAAAGTGGATTTCTATGGGGATTGAAGCAGCCAACCACGCACCTATTGAAAAGGCTTTTAATATGGGCGTTATTCAGGTATAATTAGCAATCTCATTGTTTAGATTATAAATTGAATTTTTCCACATTATTATTAATGACTAAAAAGCATAAATGGATTTAATAGAAATTACTGGTAATATAAGGAGGCATCCGTGGGAAATAGCTCGAAAATTAATTGTCCACAAATTTATTTCTAAAGTTAAAAAGCAAAATATTAAAATCTTGGACGTAGGCAGCGGAGATGCTTATGTGGCTGATAGCTTTACTTCAACATTTGATAATTGTCAGTGTTATTGCGTAGATACGGGCTATACTCCTGAACTCATTAATAAATTTAAAGCTGATTTCAACAATAAAAATTTAAACCTTTATCCTTCGCTTAATGATGTAAAAATCGATTCTATTGACATTGTTACTTTACTGGATGTAATTGAGCACGTGCCCGACGACGTTGCTTTTTTGAAACAAATAATCGGTCACTCTTATATTAATGATGACACTCATTTTATAATTACTGTGCCCGCTTACCAGACGCTTTTCAGTAAACACGACGATTTATTAAAGCATTACAGAAGATATAATCTTAAGAAATTAAAGAAAACAATAAAAGCCTGTGATTTAAAACCAATTGAGAGTGGATACTTTTTTTCATCTTTAACAATTCCGCGGATTGCGCAACTTGGTTTGGAAAAAATAAAACCAAATAACAATAAAAATCCAGAGAATTTAGGCGAATGGAAAGGCGGAAAACTAAAAACATCTTTCGTGAAAAACATTTTATTACTTGATTATAAAATAGGAAGCGTTTTAAAATATGTAGGTATTAATTTGCCTGGATTATCCTGTTATATGATTTGCAAAAAAAATACTCCATAAATTTCGACTCATTGGATAACCTCATTAAAAATATAAACGTTTTATTTATTATTCCCTGTTATAATGAGGAATTTAGGTTAAAGGCGGAAGCTTTTTTACATTTTGAAAGTGAGAATCCGAATGTACATTTTCTGTTTGTTGATGATGGAAGTGAAGATCAAACCTCGAAAGTTATTGAAAATCTGTGCAGCAAAATGACTCACGCAAATGCCCTTATTCTCGATAAAAATATAGGAAAAGCAAATGCGATTAGAAGTGGCGTTTTAGCTTCGAAGGAAAATTTAAGTGATTTTGAATTTATCGGTTATTTAGATGCAGATTTGTCGGTTCCGCTTGAAGAAATAGCTGACTTTTTAAAGATACTTCAGAAGAATAAAAACATTAAGTTTATAATGGGCGCTCGTATTGCACGTATGGGAGCTAACATAAAACGTATACGCAGCAGGCATTATCTGGGTAGAATTTTTGCAACCTTAGTAAGCGTGTTGCTGAAAGAACCAGTTTACGACACCCAATGCGGAATTAAGCTGATTCATTCTTCTGTGGTTTTTGAACTTTTTAAAGATGAATTTATAAGTAAATGGCTGTTCGATGTAGAATTACTATTTCGTTTTAAATTATTTTATCCGAATAACGAGAACGCCCTTTACGAACAACCATTAACGAATTGGACCGATGTTCCCGGGTCTAAACTAAACTTAAGTAATTTTTTAATCGCCCCAATTGAACTATTTATAATCTGGAAGAAATATCGAAAAGTATCCAAAAAGCCAATATAACCTAAATAAACCCATTGTAAGTTATGCAAAATAATACGCCTCCAGCTACTCCAAAAACATTTTTGAAAACGTTTTCTATAATACATTTTGCGCTTGTAATGGGCGTGTCGCTTTTTGCTGTAGTTACATATATGATAACTGAAAATCAAAAATTTTCAATAGATTATTCTGGTGATGTTATGTTCTTCGTGGTTCCTTTAATGGGCATTGCAGGAATAGTGGCAGGGAATTTTCTCTACGGAAACACTCTAAAAGGATTGGCTTCAAAAAATACTTTAAAGGAAAAACTGATCGGCTTTCAAACAGCGTCCATTATAAAATATGCACTTTTGGAAGGCCCTGCACTTTTGGGGATTGTAGCTTTTATGAATGAAGGAAATCAGTACTTTTTAAGTATTTCATTATTTCTTATCGGTTGGCTATTAATGCAAAGACCTACCCGAGACAAGGTTGAAAGAGATTTGATGTTGGAAGGCGCTTTAAAAAGTGAATTTCGGCAGGAAGACAAGCCAATGGTTTAAAGATTACTTCAATAAAAGCATTTTCAAAACCTCAGCACGTTTTATTTTCCCTGTTTCAGTATAAATAAATTGCCGCGTTGTATAAACTTTTTTGGGCTTTTCATAAGTTGAAAGAGCTTCGAAAATTTCGGAATATTCTTCCAGTTTCAGCTCTTTATCACTTTCAACAATTAAAATAACCCGCTGGCCCAATGCCTCGTCTTTTTCGGAAGCGATAAAAAATGGTTTATTTATGTGCAGCGAGAGTTTTTCTTCCACCGCTTCTGGGTGAACCTTTACGCCGCCAGTGTTGATTACATTATCAATTCTTCCCAAAAATTTAAACGAAGTTGGAGAAATTAATTCCACTACATCATTTGTTGAAACAGATTCTTCAGATATTTCGGGAGCTTGTATTTGCAAACAATCATTTTCAGTTTGTGAAAAATTTACTTTCGGTAGCGCGCAAAAAATAGTAGATTTTTCGGCACCATTTAATGGTCGGACAGCAATATGACTAATAGTTTCAGTCATTCCGTAGGTCGCAAAAACACTTGTGGAAATTTGCTGAAGTTGTTGTTCTAATTCAGCAGAAACTGCTCCTCCACCAATAATCAGTTTTTTCACTTTGTGCAAATCTGCCAAAGAATGAAAAACCTGATACGGAACCATTGCCGTAAAATCGAAATCGTTATCCTGCTTTTCCAAAGGGAACTTTTCGGGTGCGGCGGTGTGTATATCCCAACCCGCAATCATAGCACGCACTAACATCATTTTGCCTGCTATATATTCTGAAGGAAGACATAGTAATGCTTTGGTTTCTTCCCTTAAATCGAAATAGGTTACCGTGGCTGTAGCACTATTAAAAACGTGTTCTTTTTGAAGTTTAATTTCTTTGGGAACGCCCGTAGAACCGGAAGTTTTTACAATTATAAAATCATTATTGTCTAGCCATTCCAAAATGAATTTTCCAATAGCTATTTCATCACTTTCACCATTTTCAAGAAGTTGTTTTGCCCGTTCCATCAAAACTTCAACGGAAGAAAATGTTTCGCCGTTGAATCTAAATTTAGGATGTAGCACGTTTTTCACTATTCAATAAAAGTTGATTGTTGTGTACTTTCTTCATCTAAAACAATGGGCTCTTCAACTTTTCCGAAAAGCTTCCCGCTCCAGTCGGTCCATTTATAGCGATACGCCATAATTAGCAAAAAAATTGGGTATAAGATTAAAACCGGCGCAATTACGTCAATACCGGCTGTTGGTTCTGAAACATCTTTTAAAATGGAATTGGTTTTAAATACAGTCCAATCTGCCGTTACCAACAGTGCAGAAATTAAGTTATTACCCGCGTGAAAGCCCAGAGAGAGCTCCATTCCTTCATCCATTAGCGTCATTATTCCAAGGAAAAATCCTGTCCCTATGTAATAAATCATAATTATGTTGCCTAGTTTATCAACCTCTGGATTTGCTAAATGCAGCCCTCCAAAAACCACCGAAGTAATAATCAACGGCAACCATCGGTTTTTAGCCAAAACACCTATTCCCTGCATTAAATAACCACGAAAAAGATATTCTTCAAAACTGGTTTGTAACGGTATCATTATAACGGCAATTACTGCTAAAATTATAAATGGAACTAAGTCAAACTGCACAACATAATCTTGGGGATTGTTGTAATAATCAAGCCATGTAACTAATAAAGTTGTTATTGTAATAATTCCAAAACCGAAAAATACACGTCCCCAATCCGTTTTTTTACGAGACGTGGTAAGCTCCACAAAAGGTTGCTTGTGAAGGTAGCGCACCACAAAATAAATAGCCACTAAACCAACAGCAAAACTGAGCAACATCAGAAATAACGTAAGGTTTGAGTCTAAAACGGTAAGCAAAAGGTTTTGATCTTGAAGTGCATCCATGCTGCCGCCTTCCGAAATTGTTTTAACAAGTACCGCAACAATTAAAGGTATTGTTCCTATTTGGCTAGCAATAATAATGATGACGAATCCTACCAAATAGCGCCACCAATCGTGAAGAGATTTAAAAGCTTGTTTTATATACATTTTTTGATATTAGATTTTAGAAATTATATTATAAATAAAGTATTAAACTTGAAAGTCCCAATTAGCCGTTGGAACGTAATGCAACGCGCCATTTTTAACTTCCAGCGGACTTTCAATATTATTTGTGTAAAGGCTGCCCGTGCCCAAACCTTGCGGCAATTTACTGTTTTTTGTAAAGGTGTATTGCGAAATAGCGCTCAAACCAATATTACTTTCTAAGGCTGAAGTAATCCACCAACCTGCATTGTGTTTTTCGGCGAGCTTAATCCAAGAGTCGCTTCCGCGGAAACCACCAATTAATGAAGGTTTTAGAATTATATACTGTGGTTTTATAGTATTGAGCAATTCGTTTTTATCCACTTCAGAAATCACGCCGATTAGCTCTTCGTCCAATGCAATTGGAAGCGGCGTTTCTTCACAAAGTCGCGCCATTTCTTGCCATTGCGCTTGTTTTATGGGTTGTTCAATGGAATGCAATTGTAAATCTGAAAGCACTTTTAGTTTTTCCAAAGCTTCTTTATGTGAAAAAGCGCCATTTGCATCTACACGCAATTCTACTTCTTGCGCAGAAAATTCTTTACGGATAGATTTTAAAAGTTCTAGTTCAGTTTTAAAATCAATGGCACCAATTTTCATCTTTATACAAGTGAAACCTTGCTTTAGTTTTTCTGAAATTTGTTCTTTCATAAAAACTTTATCGCCCATCCAAACCAAGCCGTTTATAGCAATTGATTTCTCGCCACGCGTAAATTCCGAAGGAAATAATTCAAAAGGATTTGCTGATTGCAACGACTTAAAAGCTGTTTCTATCCCAAATTGAATTGAAGGGAATTTTTCTAAGTCTTCGTATAATTTGGCTTCACCTAATGAAATATTATCACAAACCCATTGTAGCTTTTCTTCGTAATCTGGACGGTCGTCGATGCTTAAACCTTTCAATAAACCACATTCGCCCACGCCAAAGCCTTCGTCATTTTTCAAAATTAAAAAATACGTGTTTTTGGTTTTCATAACACCTCGCGAAGTTCCGCTGGGACGTTTAAAATTTAGAATGTGTTTTTGAAAATTGGCTGTCATATTTTTCTCGTAGCAGTTTATAATTGTAGGCGCGCGATAGATCGCGCACCTACAATAAGTTTTTGCGACATTTCGAACAAATTATAATTCAATAGATTCACCAATTTCAAGCAGCATCAAATCTTTATTTGCATCGTAAAACTTGCGTTTTGCATCTTCGTGGTCTATTTCAATATAGCCGAAAGTATCGTAATGCACACCCAAAACTTTATCGCATTGTACAAAATCACTAGCGATTATGGCGTCGTCTACACCCATCGTAAAATTATCGCCAATGGGTAGAATTGCCAAATCTAACTTAGTGTACATCGGGATTAGTTTCATATCCATAGTTAATGCGGTATCGCCAGCAATGTAAATATTTTTGTGTTCACCTTCAATTACAAACCCGCCGGGTTGTCCGCCGTAACTACCATCTGCGAAACTGCTTGTGTGAATTGCGTTTACATATTTTACTTTACCGAATTCAAACTTCCAACTTCCACCGTGATTCATTGGGTGAACTTCAATGCCTTTTGGTTCGTAATGATTTGTAATTTCGAAATTGCTTACGATAATAGCGCCCGTATTTTTTGCAATTTCTTCGGCATCCAATGTGTGATCTTGGTGTGCGTGGGTTAAAAGAATATAATCTGCTTTTAAATCGGCGACTTTAATCTTGTCTTTTGCAAGGTCGTTTCCAGAAATAAAAGGATCCACCAGAATGTGTTTCCCATTAATTTCGATACCGAGACAATTTTGACCGTAGAAGGTAATTTTCATAGAAATATTTTTTATTACATAAATATACTAAACAAGATTGCAAACAAAAAAGTGCTGAGTGCAACCTTTTTCAATTCGCTGTCGAGCAGCATTGGGACTGTGTTTTTAAAAACCGTTTTTATATTTAAAAGAAAAGGAATAAATGCAATTAGATATACAAATTGAAGTGGTTCGCGATAATTAATAACCGTATAAATAATTGCACAAATCATTCCGAATAGCAATAAAAACGCGTGATATCGTTTTGATTTTTCGCTGCCTAATTTTACAACCAGGGTATTTTTTCCTGCCGCTGCATCGTTATCTATGTCGCGCATATTGTTCAAATTTAGAACTGCCGTGCTGAAACAACCAATAGCAATTGCGGGTAGTAATAGATGCCAATTAATATTATGAGTAAACAAATAATTGCTTCCTAAAACGCTTAATAATCCAAAAAAGAGAAATACAAAAACATCGCCAAAGCCAGAGTAGCCGTACGCTTTTTTTCCCACGGTATATTTCACTGCCGCAATCAAGGATACAATTGTAAGATTGAAAAACACAAATGAAATAATAAAGTTTTGGTTTCCGAAGGCCAAGAAAATCAAAATAGTAGCCAAAAAGAATGTGATGATTCCTGTGATAAACATTCCAGTTTTCATCTGATTTGGTGTGATAATACCAGAAGCTACCATTCGTCTTTCTCCCTGTCTTTTAGCGTCTGTTCCGCGTACGCCATCACCATAATCGTTAGCAAAATTTGATAAAACTTGAAAGCCGACGGTTACTAAAATAGCAAGCCAGAACAAAGGTGATTCTAAAACAGTTGTCCCTGCTAAGCAAACTGTTCCTCCATATTCCATATCCAATTGAACTGCTAAGAGATTGGTTTTCTCAAAAATCCCCGCACTCGCCCCAACAATAATCCCCGAAACAGAAAGCGGCAGCGTTCGCAATCTCGCAGCGGCAAACCAGGCTTTAATTTTTTTCATTCAATATATTTTTGAAGCTGCAAAAATACGTTTTAAAATGGGGTGCGGCAATTTTTTGGAAAGTGGTGTTTTCTGAATTGTTTTTCTATATTCGTAATCAGAATAAAACATATGAAAAACTCAAATATCCACAGTATTGCTTTGTTATTGCTTCGTCTTGGTTTTGGCGGAATGATGCTTACCCATGGAATTCCAAAACTATTAAAAATGCTTTCGGGCAATTTCGCTTTTGGAGATCCAATTGGAATTGGCGAAACAGCTACTTTAGTATTAGCGATTCTTTGTGAAGTGTTTTTTCCAATTCTCGTAATTATAGGTTTTAAAACACGCTTGGCTGCAATTCCTGTAATTATTACAATGGCTGTTGCCGCATTTATCGTTCACGCAGCAGATCCATTAGGAACAAAAGAAATGGCGATTCTTTATCTAATTGCATTTACTGTAATTGCTCTTTTAGGAGCGGGGAAATATTCTGTAGATAGGAAATAAGTGAGCAATCTTTAAAAAGAGAAATTATTAAATTCTTCTCAGAAAGTCTTAATTAAAAATCTTGACTAGCAATTCTTTCAGCAAATCGCCTTGCGGAAGATTGGCGGCGCCCACTCCTTTACTTTTCATATCTATATCGCGGATTGCACTAATAATTGCGCTTACTTTTTTCATTGGGTAATTGCGAGCAGCGGTTTGATAATCTTTAATAAAAAACGGATGTACCCCTAAAGCTTTTGCGGCATCGCCTTTATTTGAAAGTGCGTGGTATTTCAACAATTTAGCAAAAAAACCGTAAAGCAGTGCCACCGTCATCACCAACGGATTGTTTTTGGGGTTTTGAGAGAAATATTGAATAATGGCAAAAGCCTTTTTAATGTCTTTATTACCAATGGCATTCTGAAGTTCAAAATTGTTGAAATCCTTACTGATACCGATGTTTTCCTCAATTAATTGTGGCGTAATCTGGTCACCAGCTTTTAAGATAAGTTGAAGTTTTTCTAGCTCGTTGTTTACTTTGCTTAAATCGTTACCCAAAAATTCAACCAACATCTGCGCGGCTTTTGGCGTAATGGTGTAACCTTTTCCGGCTAAAACACGTTTTATCCAGTCTGGCACTTGATTGTCGTACAGTTTTTTGCTTTCAAAAACGACGCCCGTTTTAGCAACAGCTTTGGCTAGTTTTTTACGTTTGTCTAGTGTTTTATATTTATAACAAAGCACCAATATTGTTGTAGGCTGGGGGTTTTCGGCATAACTCACCAAATTCTCAATTGTACGCGAAAGATCCTGCGCCTCCTTAACAATTACAACTTGCTTTTCAGCCATCATTGGGTATCGCTTGGCATTGCTTATAATATCTTCCACCGAAACATCGCGTCCATAAAGCACCATTTGGTTGAAACCTTTTTCTTCTTCAGACAAAACATTTTCTTCAATATATTTCGAAATTCCGTCAATATAATATGGCTCCTCACCCATCAAAAAATAAATGGGTTTGGTTTTTCCGTTTTTAATATCGGTGATTATGGATTTTACTTTGTCGAGCGGCATTGGACGATTTTGTGTCTGTTCGAGCGCAGTCGAGAACTATTTTAGACCTCTCGACTGCGCTCGAGGGGACATTCAATATTGATTTGTAAAAGAAATCATCGTCGAAATTTGTTTCTTTGCGTATGCAAAAACTAAACTTCCCTGAATATTCCTTCCGCTTCAAAAGTAGCGAAAATAAAACGTTGGTTTTTGATGAAATTAGAAAAAAATTCGTTGTGCTCACACCCGAAGAATGGGTTCGATTACACGTTGTTCAATTTCTTCTAAAAGAAAAAAACTACCCCAAAAGTCTTATAAACGTTGAGAAACAACTGAAACTCAACAATACTACTAAAAGGTACGATGTGGTGGTTTTTAACAATGACGGGAGTATTTTTTTAATCGTAGAATGTAAAGCACCCTCCATTCCAATTTCGCAAAATACTTTCGATCAAATAGCGCGTTATAACATTGCTTTAGAAGCCAATTATTTAATGGTTACCAATGGTTTGGAGCATTATTATTGCCAAATGGATTTTGAAAGTGAACGCTATGTTTTTCTGAAAGATATTCCAGATTATAAATAGGTAGAAAAAACACTTCAAAAATCTATCTTTGCAAAGTGAACGTAGCAGTAGTAATACTTAATTGGAACGGACAGGAGTTACTTGAAAAGTTTCTGCCTTCAGTCGTCAAATTTTCTAAGGAAGCCACTGTTTATGTAGCAGACAATGCCTCTACCGATAATTCTGTGGCATTCGTTTCTGAAAATTTTCCATCGATAAAAATCATTCAAAACAAAGAAAATGGCGGTTATGCCAAGGGCTATAACGATGCTTTAAAAAACCTTTCCGAAGATATTTTCGTTTTGCTGAATAGCGATGTTGAGGTAACAGAAAATTGGTTACCGCCCGTAATTGCAGCGTTTGAAAAAGATATTTCGGTTGTTGCTGCACAACCAAAAATACTCGATTATAAAAACAAAGAATACTTTGAATATGCTGGAGCGGCTGGCGGATTTATCGATAAATATGGTTACCCATTTTGTCGCGGACGCATTTTCGATACTTTGGAAAAAGATAACGGACAATACAACGATATTTCTGAAATATTTTGGGCGTCCGGCGCTTGTCTTTTTGTAAAAGCTGAAACCTTTTGGCAAGCGAGTGGCTTAGACGAAGACTATTTTGCACACCAAGAAGAGATTGATCTTTGCTGGCGTTTACAATCTAAAGGCGGAAAAATACTTTATGTGGGTACTTCGGAAATATTTCATGTTGGCGGAGCAACTTTGGCTGTATTAAACCCCAAGAAAACTTTTTATAATTTCCGTAATTCACTACTAAACCTACTTAAAAACGTTGGCGGATTAAAGGCTTTTACTACAATCTTTATAAGAATGGTATTGGATGCAATCGCCGCTTTTCAATTTTTGCTACAAGGAAAACCAAGGCACTTCTTCGCCATTTTGAAAGCGCACTTCAACTTTTATTTATTGGTTCCAAGATTTCTTCAGAAAAGGAAAAAATTCGCTTCACAAATTACATATTTCAAAACCAAATCTATTGTATATCAGTACTTTATATTGAAAAATAATTATTTTAACAAATTATAGCATAAATTATTGTTAATCGTTTCTACACTGCATGCTTATTTGATAATTTTGGTCTATAATTTGATGACCACATTTTATAACAATAACAATTAAACAACTTAAAAAATTATGAAAAAACTATTGATTTTAGTAGTATGTTCAAGTCTCGCATTCACTTCTTGCGTATCGAGCAAGAAATATGCTGCACTTGAAGCAAAACAACAAACTACCCAAGATTTATTGAACACGGCAACCGTGAAACTTAATGACTGTATCGCAGAAAGAGCAGCTTCTACTGCACGTGCAAAAGAACTTGAAGAGCGTTTGGCTGATATGAAGAAGACAAATTCAGATCTTATTCAGAGTTCAAAAGACCTTACAATGCTAACTTCTAAAGGCGCAACTAACCTTGAGAAATCTTTAGAAAGCTTGAAAGAAAAAGACATGAAAATTACACGTTTGCAAGATGCACTTACCAAAAAGGATAGTGTTACCCTTGCACTTGTTACAAGTCTTAAGAGAGAAGTTGGTATGAACGATCCAGACATTGAAATAAATGTTGAAAAAGGTGTAGTTTATATTTCACTTTCTGATAAAGTAATTTTCAAAAGTGGAAGCTACCAGATTTCTGGCAGAGCTACAGAAATTTTAGGAAAAGTTGCAAAAGTAATCAACGGAAAACCTGATTTCGAAGCTATGGTTGAAGGACACACTGATAATGTACCTTACGGTAAGAGAGGTGAGTTGCTTGACAACTGGGATTTAAGTGTTAAACGTGCTACTGCAATTGTTCGTGAGCTTCAAAATCTTGGTGTTGCACCATCACGTTTAGTTGCTGCAGGACGTTCAGAATACGTACCATTAGTACCTAACACTACTGCTGAAAACAGATCTACAAACAGACGTACTCGTATCTTGGTTCTTCCAAAAATTGACCAATTTTACGATATGATTGAAAAAGAAATGAAAAATCTTGAAGCTGGAAAGTAATTTCTAAAACTTCAAAAATAATTAAACCCGGTCCTAATAGACCGGGTTTTTTATTGCCCTATTGAAAAGCATTTTTGAATAGGTTTTTGTACCTTAGTTAAGAATATAAAATTTTAGAATATGGAAGAATTTAGAACCGATTGGTCTCGCGAAGAACTTAAAGCCTACATTTTACTTTACTGCGCCAATGCTAATTTTGTGGAAACAAAAGAGGAAAAAGATTTTATATTGTCGAAGGTTGGCGAAGAAAAATACCAGAAAATTCACAAAGAATTTGATCGTGATAATGATTACCAACAAATTCAGAAAATTCAGCACTCCGTTTCGCGTTTTGATTATTCCAAAGATGAAATAGATAGACTATTTAAAAACATAATAAAAATGTTTTTAACCGATGGTTCTATTGATATTATGGAGAAGAATATCTATCGAGGCTTGCAACATTTGCTGAAATCGTAAGCATTATATTCTACGCAAATAGAATTTGTCCTGCTACTTTCTTTCAATTTTTTTTAGGTGTAAATTCTTCGGCTTAAAGCTCTAGACTTCCCTTACCCTCACGCACTACAATTGGCTCCGAGCCAGTAAGATCAATTACCGTTGAGGCAACGTTTCCGCCATACCCGCCGTCAATAACCAAATCTACCAGGTTGTCCCATTTTTCAAGAATAAGTTCTGGATCGGTAGTATATTCAATTACCTCATCTTCATCTTTTATGGATGTAGAAATTATAGGATTGCCCAATTCACGGACTATTGCAAGGGTTATTGAATTATCTGGAACACGAATACCCACTTCTTTTTTCTTCTTAAAAACATTTGGAAGATTACTATTTCCGGGTAATATAAAAGTATAGGGTCCTGGAAGATTTCTCTTTAATAATTTAAAAGTTGGCGTATCAATTTGCTTAACATAGTCGCTAAGATTGCTTAAATCTTCACAGACAAAAGAAAAATTTGCCTTCTCCAATTTTACGCCTCGCAGTTGCGCCACACGTTCCAACGCACGGTTATTTTTAATATCGCAGCCCAACGCATAAACGGTATCACTAGGGTAAATTATTACACCACCGTCGCGAAGTATTTTCACAACACGTTTTATTTCCTTGGGGTTTGGATTTTCTTCGTAGATTCTAATAAATTCGGCCATATACTATTTTTTAATTCTTCTTTTTTCCTTCGCTTTCCAGCTTTAATACTTTGTCGCCATCCGCCTGCTCAATGTAGAGCACTTTATTGCCCTTTTCGCCTTTGCGTGTAATATCATTTCCTTTAATGGTTTTGGAAATTTCTTTGGAAAAAGTTTCAATAACTTTCCCTTCTGCAGTACCTGTGCCCCACTTCCAAGAAACTTTCGAACCTTTGCGAATCATTATTTTTATTTAAAGTTACTAGAAATTTTAAGAAAACGAAATTTCAATTGTATTACTTAGCATAAAATAACTTTTTCAGCGTTATGGCAACTACAAAATTGTAATATGAAAAAATTCCTCTTTATAATTCTATTCGTTAGTTTTCAAATAAGTTTCATTTCCTGTTCAAAGGACAATGATAATAATCAAGCTGAACCTTTAACCGCAGAAACAGTGCTAAATGTTTCCTACGGAAATGATCCACAGCAAAAGTACGATTTGTATTTACCTGCAAACAGAACTTCCGCCAAAACAAAAATAATAGTTTTAGTTCACGGCGGCGGCTGGACTGAAGGTGACAAAGCCGATATGGATTTTTTCATTCCATACATCAAACTAAGACATCCCAACCACGCAATCGTAAACATAAATTACGTGCTTGCAAATGCTATTACACCTGCTTTCCCCAACCAGTTTTTGGATGTGGATGCGGTAATAAACAAACTGACTTCAGAAAAAGATGAACTTCAAATTTTACCTGAATTCGCACTAATTGGTGCTAGTGCTGGGGCGCATATTTCATTAATGTACGATTATGTTTACGATACAGACGACCAAGTTAAAATGGTTGGTGATATTGTGGGACCCACAGATTTTACAGATCTATTTTATAGCGATAATCCTAATTTTCCTTTTTTAATGGCTGCGCTAGTTGATGAAAGTGCTTACCCTTCTGGAACAAATTATCCTGAAGTTTTGAGTCCCGCACTGCTTGTTTCTAATAACAGTAGCCCAACATTGCTTTTCTACGGAAATGCAGATCCTTTGGTTCCTCTTACAAATGGAACGACTCTAAATTCTGCATTAAATAATGCCCAGATAGATCACGGATTTACAGTTTATGAAGGCGGTCACGGAGATTGGGCACCCCTAGACATTGACGATATGACAGAGCAAATAAGCGTCTATATTGATACTTATTTGGAAATTTCAGAATAAAATTATTGTTAGTTATCTAGCACTTTCAATTTTGCAAAACGAAGTAGTAATTTCTTTAAACCACCGTTTTCAAAATCGATTTCAGCTTTGGTATCTGCGCCAATACCTTCAACTTTAAGGATTTTACCTTTTCCGAAGCGAACGTGTTCTACCATTGTTCCCTCCGCCAGATTTGCATCCTTAGCATTGAAATTTTTGTCAGTATCACTAGAAACTGGTCTTATCCTTCGCAGTTTCCGAAGCTGCTCCTCTGTCGGGCCTGAAGGGGCTCGACCCGCAACAGGTTTTTTTAACCTTAGTTTGCTGTGGTCCACATCATCAAAAATATCTGAATCTAAAAGTGGCTTGTAGCGATTTTCAGTAATTGGAGTTAAGTATTCTAAAAAGCTTTCGTCAATTTCATCTATAAAGCGGCTGGGTTCAGCATCTATCAGTTTTCCCCAACGGTAACGAGATTGGGTGTAAACTAGATAAGCTTGCGTTTCGGCACGGGTTAAAGCTACATAAAACAAGCGTCGCTCCTCTTCCAATTCGCTTCGTGTATTCATACTCATTCCACTTGGGAACAAGTCTTCTTCCATCCCAACAATATAAACGTATGGAAACTCCAATCCTTTTGCTAAATGCACGGTCATTAAAGCCACACGATCATCATCGCCTTTATCGTTATCTAAATCTGTTGCAAGCGCAACATCTTCCATAAATTCTGAAAGCGATCCGATAGCATCTGCAATTTCTTTTTGCTCTTCCACAAAATCGCGCATTCCGTTTAGCAATTCCTCTATGTTTTCAATACGGGCTATACCTTCGGGGGTACCGTCTTTTTTTAATTCTTGTATAAGACCCGTTTTTTTCGAAACGTGTTCTGTAATAGTGAAAACATCATAATTAAGATTCAAAACCTGAAAACTTTCAACCATAGTTACAAAATCCTGCAACTTAGTTTTAGTTCCTGTATTTATTTTTAAATCGATTTTATCAATGTTTTTCATCACTTCAAAAATCGAACGATTGTAATGGTTTGCCGCAACAATTAAACGCTCCATTGTAGTTTCGCCAATTCCGCGTGCAGGATAATTAATAACCCGTTTTAGTGCCTCTTCATCTTTCGGATTTAACACCAAGCGCATATATGCCAAAACATCTTTAATCTCCTTTCGTTGATAAAAACTTAGGCCTCCATAAATTCTGTATGGAATATCTTTTTTCCGAAGTGCATCTTCAATGGCGCGACTTTGTGCGTTTGTACGGTATAAAATTGCAAAATCGCCATCTTTTAATTGATGATTCATTTTGTTTTCGAATATAGAGCTTGCAACAAATCGACCTTCGTCACCATCGGTCATCGTTCTATTTACAAATATTTTATTGCCCTCGTCATTTGCGGTCCAAACTACTTTATCGAGCCGCGTTTTATTTTTTTCAATAACGTTGTTTGCAGCATTCACAATGTTTTTTGTGGAACGGTAATTTTGTTCCAAACGAAACATTTTTACATCATCGTAATCCTTCTGAAAGTTTAGGATGTTGTTAATATTTGCCCCGCGGAAAGCATAAATACTCTGCGCATCATCGCCCACCACACAAATATTCTGGAATTTATCTGAAAGTGCCTTCACAATTAAATATTGGCTGTGGTTGGTATCTTGGTACTCATCTACCAAAATGTATCGGAAACGGTTTTGGTACTTCGCCAAAACTTCCGGGAAACGGGTAAGTAATTCGTTTGTTTTCAGCAATAAATCATCAAAATCCATCGCGCCAGCTTTGAAGCATTTATCTACATACGATTTGTAGATATCGCCCAATCGCGGCATTTTTGCCATAGAATCTGCTTCTATTAAGTCAGGATTGCTGAAGTATGCTTTTACAGTAATCAGACTGTTTTTATACGAAGAAATACGCGAGTAAACCTTCTTGTATTTATACACTTCTTTATCGAGGTGCATTTCTTTAATTACCGCACGAATAACACTTTGCGAATCTTGCGTATCATAAATAGTGAAGTTTGAAGGATAGCCCAATTTATCAGCTTCAAAGCGAAGTATTT
The DNA here is from genome assembly GCF_058068265.1 of Aequorivita sp. IT1183. Classification (NCBI taxonomy): domain Bacteria; kingdom Pseudomonadati; phylum Bacteroidota; class Flavobacteriia; order Flavobacteriales; family Flavobacteriaceae; genus Aequorivita; species Aequorivita sp. IT1183. Next base: position 478,081 of record NZ_JBYRHS010000002.1, read on the forward strand.
TTGCGAAAATACTATGAAATGTTCCCATCCAAATATTCTTCGCCTCGCTTGCACCAACAATTTGGGAGATACGTTTTTTCATCTCGCGCGCCGCTTTGTTAGTAAAGGTTAACGCCAAGATGTTAAATGGATCTACACCTTTGGACATTAAGTACGCAATTCGAAATGTAAGCACTCGTGTTTTGCCTGAGCCAGCACCAGCTATAACAATCATTGCGCCGTCCTTTTGCAGTACTGGCGCTAGTTGAGCTTCGTTAAGTTGTTCTAAATATTTTTCCAAAACTTCATTTTCTTCAAGTGGTGAAAATAACCATTATCAAACTTTTAACGAAAATGAATTCACAGAAATTATAAACAATAATTTCGCGGAGAAGCTTTCTTTTAAAACTAAACATTTTTTTAAAACCACATTAATTTAAATATCTTTATAAAAAAACTAGCAATGGATTCTATCTTGTCTTTTCTAGCCCAAATTCCTTGGTGGGGTTGGGTTCTTCTCTTTTTACTGCTCGTTGTAATTCGCGATATATTTTTCAACAAGCGCCATACTGTTAGTCACAACTTCCCGCTTATTGGGCATTTTCGGTACATGTTAGAAAGCATCGGACCAGAATTAAGGCAATACATAGTTGCAAACAACCGCGAAGAACTTCCTTTTAACCGCATAGAACGCGGGTGGATTTATGCTTCTGCGAAAAACGAAAATAACTACGAAGGTTTTGGAACCGACCGCGATATTTATGAGCCAAATTACATTTTCATAAATAATGCAATGCTTCCGTATAAAGTTGAAAAAGAAAACCCAAACTATAAAAACCCGTATTTTTTGCCTTGTGCAAAACTAATGGGTGGATTCCATAAACGCCGTCGTCCATATCGTCCTGCCTCGGTAATTAATGTTTCAGCGATGAGTTTTGGCTCGCTATCTGCACGTGCTGTAGAATCGCTAAATAAAGGCTGCGCGATGGCTTATGCATACCACAATACTGGTGAAGGAGGACTTTCACCGTATCACAAAACTGGGGCAGATGTTGTGTTTCACTTTGGAACCGGATACTTTGGTGTTCGCGATGAGAATGGAAATTTCTCCATGGAAAAAATTGTGCAACTCGTTAATGATAACCCACAAGTTAGAGCCATTGAGGTAAAACTCTCCCAAGGTGCAAAACCAGGAAAAGGTGGTGTTTTGCCCGGATCAAAAATTACGCAGGAAATTGCAGATATTAGACACGTGCCTTTAGGACAAGACGTACTTTCTCCTCCTAATCATTCTGCATTTGAGGGAATTAAAGGCTTGGTAGATTTTGTAGAAAGTATTGCTGAAGCAACTGGATTACCTGTGGGAATTAAATCGGCTGTTGGTCGATTGGGTGAATGGGAACAGTTGGCGAAAATCATGAAAGAAACTGGCAAAGGCCCAGATTTTATAACTATTGACGGCGGAGAAGGCGGAACCGGTGCTTCGCCCCCAAGTTTTGCAGATCACGTTTCGTTGCCTTGGCTTTATGGTTTTGCTGAAATTTATAAAATTTTCAAAAGGCACGAAATGTGCCAACAAATAGTTTTTATAGGAAGCGGAAAATTAGGCTTTCCTGCAAAAGCCGCTATGGCATTCTCCATGGGTGCAGATTTAGTAAATGTTGCCCGTGAAGCTATGATGAGCATTGGCTGTATTCAAGCGCAGCAATGCCATACAAATAAGTGCCCCAGCGGTGTTGCAACACAAAATAAATGGTTGCAGCGAGGTATAAATATTGAAGACAAATCTGTACGCGCACATTTCTATTTTAAAAACTTTAGCAAGGAATTATTAGAAATGACTCACGCCTGTGGTTACGAACATCCCTGCCAGTTTACAATGGACGATGTGGATTTAACGGGTGGCGAAAAAAATCTGATAAAAACCCTTTCACAATCTTTTATGTACCACAAATGTGCAGTACAATTTGAAAGTATGAAAGCACTATCTCATTGCGAACATTTGGGTGGAAATTTCCACGAAAAAGAAGCCAAGAAAGAAGTGAAAGCAATGAAAAAAGAAAATAAGGTTCGGTATTGATTTATGGCAATCATTATTGTCTAAGTGCCATAAACAGTTTAAGTTTGTTGCCAATTTAAAAATTCTATGGAAGAAGCAAACCAAGTTATTAATTATGTAGCCTACTTATTGCCAGCAATCGTTGTGGGCGTAATTGCTTATTATTTTTTTAAAAGTCATACTGCAAATGAAGAAGGCAGAAGACGGTATTTAATTCAAAAAGAGGCGCAGAAGCAATTGTTACCGCTCCGTTTACAGGCTTATGAACGCATCGCACTATTTCTAGAACGCATAGACCCTAACAAATTGCTGGTGCGTGTAAAGCCATTTTCAGATTCAAAAGATGAGTATGAAATCTTGTTGGTGAAAAATATTGAACAGGAATACGAGCATAATTTAACGCAACAAATTTATATAACTGCGGAGTGCTGGAGCTTAGTGAATGCTGCAAAAAACGCTACTATTCAAATAGTTCGTCAAGCATCAATGAATGAAAAGGCTGCCAATGTAGATAAAATGCGCGAATGGTTATTGCAGCATTTTATGGAAGAAATTACGCCTTCGCAAAAAGCAATGGGCTACGTTAAAAAAGAGGTCCGCGAGCTTTTTTAAAACCTTGCTTTCTTTAAGTTAATCGTCGTTAGTTCGAATCTCGTTAAGCTCGTTGTTTTTATGATCGGCGTATTGATAGCCCAGCTCCCACCATTTTTTCATCATTTCCTTATCGAAGATTAGCGAATTGGTTGTTAAAACCGTAGGCGTATAATAGAGATTGATGATTACGTCTTTATTTGTCGCCGCAAATTTCCCGATACGTATATTCTGCTTTTCAATTCTATCTGCCATATAATTATGCATATTGGTTAGCAATGAAAAAACATTTTTGGAAGGAAGTCGATTATAATACGCAATCTCAGTTTCTAAAATAATAACATCTATTGTTGTAGCACCTCTATTTATAGCCTCTTCAATTGGAACCATACTGCCAAAACCTCCGTCGGCATACTCACAACCATCTTTTTTAACCAAGCTCATAAATGGTGTGTAATTTGAAGATATCCAAATCCAATCTAAAAAATCCTGATATTCAAAATCGTTGATTGATTTATATTCCACTTGATTTAAAGAAAGGTTGGAAACCGTTACCACCACATCTTTGTTCGATTCTTTCAATATATTGAAATACTCTTTAGTTAGAGTCTTTTCAATCAACTTGCGCAGATTTAAACTTTCGCCAAAGGTTTTTTTGCCTTTTAAAAAATTCCGAAGTACAGTAATATGATTTATAGCAATCTGTTTGCCGCCAAATTTATCTTCTTTAATAACGAAGGGGCAACTGCTGAAAATACTTTTTTGGTTTACTGAAGTATAAATATCGCGTATCTCCGAAACCTTATCCAACGCCAGATGCGAAATGAGCAAACTGCCTGTAGATGTGCCCACGAAAAGGTCGTACTTATGATTCAGCTCTTCAATTAAAAACTGAGCCACACCCCCTGCAAATGCGCCTTTACTTCCGCCACCCGAAATCACCATTGCTCTCATTCCTTTGTAATTGAATTTAAATAATTAGCTGCCTCATTAGACAGTTGTCTGCCTAAAACTTTCACTGCTTCGTGATATTTTTGATCCTGAAGCAAATTATTCAACATTGCTCTTGAATACTTCGCAAAGCGCCAAGTAGGATGTACGCATGCTTCAACTAAATTTTTCAGTGTTTCCGAATCCCAAAGTTGAAGCTCGTTTATATATTCAAAAGACTTTTCGCGAATTTCGAAACTGTTATTGGTTGAGGAATATCCTTTCAACTCATTTAAATAATTTTCCTTTTCTAAATTTTCATATCCGTCTGTAATCAGCGCCAAAGCCAGCCACAACTGTTTAATATTTTTATTCTGAAAACCGATAACACTTTTAGTTTGGTTGAGATATTCAGTTCGTTTCTCCGGAAATTGCATCCATAATTGATACAATGCAGTTTCCATAGTTACATAAGATTCGTCTTTTAACAAACTTTCATATTCCGTTTGAAGCTCCTTCGGAATAGTTTGCAGCGAAAGCGCAATAGCCTGCCGAACATAGAGATTGTTGCTTTCAAAAGCATTTTTATACAGTGGAAGCGTTTCAGAAAGCGGCTCGTCCACCAACTGAAAAACTGCTTCCTGCCCAATAAAATCATTTGGAAAAGTAAGTGCGGTTTTTAACAGATTCTTCTTCTCTGAAAAAGACGTCGTCCGAAGCGCAGAAATTTCAAAATACTTATTTATAAAAGGCGATTTCAGCAATGATTGATAAGCATCTTCACTTTGAAAAGCCGTTTGTTGCAACCAATCTTTTTCGAACGCTGAAATATCTACATCGGAAACCATTTTCACTTCCTTTAAAAAATCTTCGGTATCAACATTTTTGAATTTATATTTTTCCAAATAGCTTTTGATTGCCGTTTTAAAAGCGTCCTCCCCTATTCTTTCGCGTAAAATATGCAATGCCCACGCTCCTTTTTGGTAAAATGTAAGCGAGCTCGCCTTCGGATTTAAAAGCGATTCGCCATTGCTTTCATCGCTAATTGCCTTTAATTGTTCCGCGGTTTGATACAGTTGCCAGTAATAATAATCATCGCCAAAAATATTTCTTTCAGCCAGCAAGGCGTAGTAAGTTGCAAACCCCTCCTGCAGCCAATGGTCTTCGTTTGCCTTTTCAGTAACCAAATTTCCAAACCACTGATGCGCCAATTCGTGGGCGTTTACGTTTACATAATTTCTATCGTTAAAACCTGTAGAATCAACCACAAATGCTTCCGAAAAGAATGTAGCCGTTGTATTTTCCATTCCAGCATACAGAAAATCGCGAACCGGAACTTGTTTGTAATTTTGCCACGGATACGGCACGCCGATTTCAGTTTCTAAAAAGTCGAAAATTTGTTTGCTGTAACGATAGGTGGGTTCTACTTTTAGGGAATCCTTCGGATTGAAGTACAATTCAATAGGAATTCCAGAATTTGAAAGTATTTCTTTTCTATCAAAATCACCAATCGCGAAAGCTACAAGATAGCTGGACATTGGTTCTTTCATATCGAAACGCCAAGTATTTACTTCGTGTAAATTACCGAAATCAATTAATTTTCCATTTGCAATTACAGCTTTATCAATTGGCGCAAAAAGTTGTAAATCGAACTCTATTTTTTCGTTAACATCGTCTATGCTTGGTAACCAATGCGAAGTGTATTTTCCCTGACCTTGTGTCCAGATTTGATCTTCAAAAAAGTACAACGTTTGTTTCGGATTCATCACATACCAAAAATCTGCTTTGTATGTTTTTCCTTCTTCAAAATTTCCTACAAACCAAACCTTTTTTTCATCAGCAGTTATTTTGAAGATTTTAGTTTCAATTTCATTAATTTGAATATTTACAGCATCCATAAAAATAGAGTCTGTTTGTTTTAAAACCTTAAAAGTGGTTAAAAATCTTCCTTCAATTTTCTGTTCCGAAACATCAGTCCCAATTGAAGTTTCAATCTTCAAAAAATCCACGATATCAGTCTGTTGCGCTTGCAACTTAGAGTTTGCCGCAAACACAAAAAATAGTAGAAAAAGTAGTGCCGAAAATCGTCGCAGCAAATTAATAGACTTCAACTTCAAAAAATTAAACATAAAAAAAGGTTATTCTTGAGAATCAAAAATAACCTTTTTAAAAGTCTGTGAATTAATTTTCTATTCTAATATAATTCTTTTCACGCCTGTACCATAACTATTTTCAAGATTGATGAAATAAACACCGCTTGAAAGATTGGAAACATCGAAAGAATAATTATTCAATTCTGCAACCGAATTAAAATAATAAGCCTTTACAGATTTGCCGTCCACAGTATTGATAGTTAATCGCGAAACACTTTCGGGATACTTCGTTTTTATTTGAAATATTCCGTTTGAAGGATTCGGAAATATCGAAATGTCATAAACCTGCGTATTATCTATACTATTAACTCCCAAGATATTTCCGTAAACCATCGGGTTATTGCTTTGGTTTATAATGTGGGTATCCACGTAGTATATAGGGTTGTAACCGTCGTTACAGTCTGCACAAGTTTGTCCTGAAATACAATCGGGATTGTTTGGGTGACAAAAATCTTGATAAGAAGGATGAAAACGGTAGTCGAGATTAAAAGCAGTTCCCGCATATTGGGTTAAATCGAAAATATCTGGTGGCGAAATAGCGCCTGGACACCAACCAGCACGATTGTATTGCCACGTACCTTGCTGACCCGTACAATTATCGGGGTTGGGATTACAAGAGTTAAATAGATGCTGCTCAAAAGTTTCAACACCATCAATATCAAAGTAGTGATATGCATTAAAAAACTCTGCGGCATTTGATGTATTGTTTCCTCCCCAGCCGTGGCCAGTGTTAGAAACACGTAAATGTGAAGCTTCAACCTGCTCTGGTATATTTACGCTAAAAGTTTCAACGGGTTGCAAATTGGCAGGATCGCCAAAAGCATAACCATCGTCCCAAACTTCCACAACGTTGCTGTAAGCGTATTCAGGCGCGCCAGCTGTATATTCGGCGTCTAGGGTAAGTTGCCATCCACCAGTTCCCCAAGTGTCTATAAAAACGCGTATTTCTACCTCACCTTGAAGAAGCGACATATAATCGGTAATATTTAATTCGTGATCGCAAGCCACGCGATATGGTGTAATATATCTAATTAGCTGAATCCAATTGCCATCTGGCGCTTTCACATCTATAAAAGCCCAACGATCCCAGTCATCACAACCTCCGGGAATGCTAGGGCATTCCACTTCAAAAATTGCGTTTAGGTCGTTGTAAGCACCCACAGACTGCGGAAAAGTATGGGTTCCGTAATACCAACGGTCGTTTTGGCCCGTAAATTCAATTACCACATCTTCTAAACTACGCACTACTTGCGATGTGGCAGTTTCATTAACCGTAATGTTTCGGGTAAGTGTAGTTTCGTCGCCATCGGTTGTTTTCGCAGTAATTACAATTGTATGCGCTCCGTAATTAGCGGGAGTCCACAAATAGTAATAAAAACCTGTTTCTGCTACCGCTGGGTAATCTGTACCGTTAATATTTACAATCACTTCCGAAAGGCTATCGGGTGCATCAACAGAGGCATTCATATAAATTGGGTATGGTTTTAAAACTGGCATTTCTAACGGAAAAGCTTCCGTAAGCCTAGTTGAAAGTTCTGGAGTGGTAACCGCGTTCGCAAAAGCCGAGAACTGCAGGAACAACGCTAATGCAAATAATAGGTAGTTTTTTTTCATTTTTAAATAATAATCGGTTAAGAAGGGTGAAATGTCAAAATATCCTTCCCTTGGTTAGTTTTATAATCGTTGATGGACATTTCATAAAAAAAGGATTGCTTAATTTAGCAAAGATTTAGACAAATATATCATTTAAATCTAGAGACCAATTGGTTCGAAAGAATTATACCGAAACTTACCTCAATACTTTATGAATGCTAATTTCCTGCAAACTCCCATAGATTATCTTAAAGGCGTAGGCCCAAACCGGGCAGATTTGCTGAAAAAAGAACTCGGCATTCACACCTTTCAGGATTTGTTGAATCTTTTCCCGAATCGATACCTAGACCGAACACAATATTATAAAATAGGCCAACTACAACAAACCAATGCCGAAGTTCAAATTGTTGGAAAACTAACACATATTAAAACCGTAGAACAAAAACGAGGCAAGCGATTGGTTGCAACTTTTATTGACGAAACTGGCAGCATGGAATTGGTTTGGTTTCGTGGTCAAAAATGGATTCGTGAAAATTTAAAGCTGAATGTTCCGTATGTAATTTTCGGAAAAACGAATTATTTCAACGGCAGTTTTTCAATGCCACATCCAGAAATGGAATTGCTCGATGCGCACGAAAAAAGCATTCGTTCAGCCATGCAACCGGTGTATCCTTCAACCGAAAAATTGGGTAACAGCGGCATCACAAATAGGGTGATAAATGGACTGATGCAACAGCTGTTTTTAGAGAGCAAAAATGCCTTCGCTGAGACCCTCTCAAAACCACTTTTGGAACAGCTAAAATTAGCCTCAAAAAAGGAGGCACTTTTCAACATACATTTTCCAAAAAGTCAGGCACATTTAGCACGTGCAGAATACCGATTAAAATTTGAAGAATTGTTCTATATTCAACTGCAATTAATTCGAAAAAACCTTGTCCATAAATCTAAAATTAAGGGGTATACTTTTGATAAAATTGGGCATAATTTCAATACCTTTTTTTCAGAGCATTTACCCTTCGAATTAACCGAAGCACAGAAGCGAGTAATCAAAGAAATCCGCAACGATTTAGGTAGCAACGCACAGATGAATCGACTTTTGCAGGGTGATGTAGGTTCGGGCAAAACAATAGTAGCGTTAATGTCAATGTTAATAGCACTTGACAACGGTTTCCAAGCCTGCTTAATGGCACCGACTGAAATTTTGTCAGTCCAACACTATAACGGTTTAATGGAATTATGTAAAAGCCTCAACACCAGTATTGAATTACTTACTGGTTCAACCAAAACTTCAAAGAGACGAGAAATTCACAAAAAACTCGAAAATGGCGAATTAGATATCCTAATTGGCACACATGCATTGCTCGAAGATAAGGTGAAATTTAAGAATTTAGGGCTTGCAATTGTGGACGAACAACATCGTTTTGGAGTGGAGCAACGCAGCAAATTATGGCATAAAAATGAGTACCCACCACACGTGCTTGTAATGACCGCTACCCCCATCCCCCGCACCCTTGCCATGAGTGTTTATGGCGACCTAGATATTAGTGTAATTGATGAGCTTCCACCGGGCAGAAAAGACATCAAAACTGTGCATCGTTTTGATGCAAATAGACTAAAGGTTTTTCGCTTTATAAAGGACGAAATTAGCAAGGGAAGACAGGTGTATATTGTGTACCCTTTAATACAGGAAAGTGAGACCATGGATTACAAAGATTTGATGGACGGATACGAGAGTATTGTACGTGAATTTCCGCAGCCAAATTATCAAGTTTCCATCCTTCACGGGAAGATGAAACCTGCCGATAAAGATTATGAAATGAACCGTTTTGTGAAAGGCGAAACGCAAATTATGGTAGCCACAACAGTAATTGAAGTTGGCGTAAATGTTCCAAATGCCAGCGTGATGATTATTGAAAGTGCAGAGCGTTTTGGGCTTTCACAATTACATCAATTGCGCGGAAGAGTTGGTAGAGGTGCCGAGCAGAGTTACTGCATTTTAATGACCAGCCACAAACTATCCGCAGATGCCAAAACCCGACTTGAAACTATGGTTCGCACCAGCGATGGTTTTGAAATTGCCGAAGTAGATTTAAAACTTCGCGGTCCCGGCGATTTGATGGGCACCCAACAAAGTGGCGTGCTAAACCTTCGTATTGCCGATATAATTAAAGATTCTGAAATATTGAAAATCGCGCGTAGTTATGCCATTCAAACACTAAAAGCAGATCCTAATCTTTCTTCCGAGGAAAATATTCCTATTAACAATACCTATGCACAGCTCGTGAAGTATCGAAATATTTGGAATTATATATCTTAACCAAATAATATCACCAAGTTGAAAACAATAATTAATTAAATAATGCATGGTTTGCTTATATTTACATCGAATAATATGAAATAAATAAAACTTTATTTATTTCATTATCAAACTTTGAAAAACTGAAAAATCTCAAAAAACCTGTTATGAAAGGATTTAAAACTCTAAAAGCAAGCATCTTTTTATTTGTCGCAATTACTATCATTGCTTGTAACGACGATCATAACAACGGAAAATCTACGAACGCTTTACTTGGAGAGTGGGTTAGAAGCGATGTTACTAACGAGTTTGAATACAAATTAGTTTTTAGTTCAGACAACACCGGAATTAGAACCCAACGCGAAGGCGATGAAAATCAAGGAATATCGAGCGCTTTGACGTTTGAGTGGACTACTAATGATAATATATTAAAACTTGATTTCAACGGGGATATTGAGACTACCAATTATTCTATTAATAATGAAGGCCAGCTTTATTTAAGCGATATAACCGAATTCTATTTCACTAAAATAAAGTAGTCTTCTAGAATTCTCTGATTGTGGATTTACTTAAATTATAATTAGTCTTATCCCACTCACCTATTTAATTCATTGAGTACTTTTAACTGAATATTTAGGTAATCATTCCTCCGGAAATATTCTAAAAACACTCCCAATTCATTCTTCAGAAGGATATATTTTTATAGAAAACAATTCGCCACGGCCTGTAACAGATTGGACTATTTGGAATTATATTTTGTAAAAACTTAAAATGTCTTTCAGTTTTAATCGAAAAAGAAATACTTTCACCAAAAATTTAATCCAATGAAATCCCTACTCCGCTTATTTATTTGCGCATTCTTTTTCTCTATTTTACCTGTTAATGCGCAGGTTTTCAACCCTTACTACAACGGAATTGTCGAAAACGTTTCCGCCACAAACATTCTAGATGATTTAACAACATTGGTAGATTTTGGCGTAAAAGAACCCGGAACCAGCGCCATAGAAGACGCAAAAGATTGGATAATTGGCAGATACCAAACCTTAGGATACACTGCAATTGAAACGCAGCCTTTTACGGTTTTCGGACAGACTACTTCCAATATTATTATAACAAAAACCGGTAGCGTTTACCCAAATACACTTCTTATAATAGACGGGCATTACGACACTGTAAATGGTCCCGGCGCCAACGATAACGGTAGCGGAACCGTGCTTATAATGGAATTGGCCAGACTGCTGAAAGATGTAGATACCGAATATTCCATCAAGTTTATACATTTTAGCGGCGAAGAAGAAGGATTACTTGGCAGTGAATATTATGTAAACAATACTGTAATTCCTGAAAACTTAGACATTAAGTTAGTTTTGAATATTGACCAAGTGGGCGGCGTTGCCGGAATGAACAATACTACTATCGTTTGCGAACGCGACGAAAGTTCGCCAAACTCTAACAATGCTGCGTCTTCACAAGCTACGCAGGAAATGGCAAATTGTTTTGGGCTTTATTCAAACCTACAGACTCAAATTTCATACGCTTATGGTTCTGATTATGTTCCTTTTGAAAACAATGGCGAAGTAATTACCGGCTTATACGAAGCAAATGAATCGCCCTACCCACACGGTCCCAACGACATTATTGAAAACATGGATCCCAACTACGTTTTTGAGGTTGCCAAAGGCACAATGGGCTCAGCATTGCATTTTGCAGTTGCCCGCGAAACTTTGGGCGTTTCTGAAAATGGATTTGCTGAAAATATTATTGTTTATCCCAATCCTTCCAACGGCAGCGTAAACATACATTTAAACTCACTTTCTGAAGATCAAGTAGAATTAACGGTTTTTGATGTTTTAGGAAAAATAGTTTACAGCAATTCTTTAAATTCTATGACCAATATCTTGGATTTAGGCTTTTTACAAAGCGGCATATACGCCGCCGTCTTCAAAAATGGAAAGCACTTAGCTACCAAGAAAATTGTTATTGAGTGAAGCAATTTATTGTAGTTTTGGGATAAAGAGCTTTCATAATGAAACACAGTTTTATATTTCTCACCTCATATAACCAATTCTATATATGTGATAAAAATACGCCCGGAAGAACCGATTCTGACGATTTTTGGACACAAGTGGCTCATAATGACCGATTAGCGATTTAAAATAGAATTTTTGGAGTTAGCACAGCCAGTTACGGGCCGGTAATAGGAGAAATCCACATACTGGAGAAAGAGAATAAAACGGAGACTTTTAGTAACTATGACCACGTCGTTGAAGCCGGTTGAAATCTGAAATCTGGAATTTTACAAATTCACGATTGTGCCAACTCAATCGTAGAACTTGAAATTCAAATTAAACCTGACGATTACAAAATCCGAATTTATAGCTCTGACTTAGCTATCGAGGACGACGAGATTGGTGGAGATTCTTATAAAATTGAAATCTGGAGTGATAAAAACTTTGAAAAGGAAGTGCTGAAAAGATACCTCGCCGAGTAACACGCACCACATCAGACAACGAAGGTTAATACACCACTTCTTTAAAAATATTATTCTCCCCTACTAAACGATAATCTTCACAGATTTTCAATTAGTTTTGCAGTTACCAATTAGGCGCCAAAACAACACAACTTATACAAGAACATGGAACAAACTGAATTCTTAGAAAAAAATATATTTATTGATTTAAAAAACTTGAACGACGGATCAGACAATGAGACCATTCAACATTTTTCTGAGTCAGATTTTGAAACCGTGCTTGAACGTGTTGAACACTTCGGAATTGGTATTTATAAAATTGAGTCTTGGCAAAATGGCGCAGTCCACACAACTGCCACTCACGAAGAATCTAAAAAGAAAGCCACTGACCCAAAATGGTATAAAAAAGCATTCTTGACATTAAAATCTTCTCAATCCGGACTTATTTATTCTGCCACTTATAAAGTTTCAATTAAACTTTTAGCGCGAAATAGTGAGGACAACACAGAATTGAACTAAAATTACTTCCCTAGTTTTAATTTAGCCAATCCTCCTTTTTAACCTTTAATTCTGCTATAAATTCTGCAAGCTGCTTCATTAATTTTCTTGTCAATTAAATTACTTATCTGTACTTTTAGGATATGACAGAAGCCGCCATAGAAGAAGAGAAAAAAGAGCTCGCAAAGCAGTATAAACAGTTGCTCAAGATAAGTTACAGAACCCTTTCTAAAGAGGATAAAAAACTGATTCGCAGCGCGTTTAACCTTGCCGTAGATGCTCATAAAGAACAACGCCGTAAAAGTGGCGAAGCCTATATTTTTCATCCTATTGCTGTTGCTAAAATTGTTGCTGCAGAGATTGGTTTGGACGCCACCTCTATCGCCGCAGCGCTTTTGCACGATGTAGTTGAGGATACCGAATACGATTTAAATGATATTGAACGTATGTTCGGTTCCGTTGTGGCCCGCATTGTAGACGGCTTAACAAAGATTGCGCATATTAATATGTCTGAAGATGTATCTATGCAAGCCGAAAATTTTCGGAAAATGCTGCTTACATTAAATGAAGACATTCGTGTAATCATTATAAAAATTGCGGACAGGCTCCACAATATGCAAACGATGGACAGCATGCCGCCCGATAAACAACGGAAAATTGCTTCGGAAACTCTTTATATCTACGCGCCCCTAGCCCATCGCATCGGACTTTACAACATAAAATCTCAACTGGAAGACTTGGGTCTCAAATTTACTGAACCCGAAGTTTACTCAGATATTCTAGGTCGCATAAAGGAAAGCAAAGAAGAACAGGACGCTTATATTGATGCTTTCAATAAAGTGATAAAAAACACGCTGGACTCAGAAAACCTTGAATACGAAATAAAAGGTCGTCCAAAGTCCATCTTTTCTATCCGAAGAAAAATGCTGGCGCAGAACGTAACCTTCGACGAGGTTTATGATAAATTCGCTGTTCGTATAATTTATAAAAGCACGCCAGAAAACGAAAAATTCTTCGCTTGGAAAATATATTCAATCGTTACAGATCATTTTCGCCCAAATCCTATTCGTTTACGCGATTGGATTTCTTCGCCTAAATCTACAGGTTATGAAGCTTTGCACATTACCGTAATGGGTCCAAAAGGCCGTTGGGTTGAAGTGCAGATTCGCAGCGAGCGAATGAACGAAATTGCCGAAAAAGGATTTGCCGCTCACTATAAATATAAAAACAAGGAAAAAGATGACGGCGGACTTGAAAACTGGCTAGATAAACTGCAGGATACACTTGAAAATTCAGAGATTAGCGCTGTAGATTTTGTAGAAGAATTTAAACTGAATCTTTACGCGAAAGAAATTTTCGTCTTTTCTCCAAAAGGAGATTTATATTCTCTTCCGAAAGGCGCAACGGCTTTAGATTTCGCTTTTCACATTCACACCGAAATTGGGATGCACACTCGTGGCACAAAGGTGAATGGCAAATTGGTCCCTTTAAGCCACGAAATTAAAAGTGGCGATCAAGTTGAAGTAATTACAACCGATAACGCCAAACCCACCGCCAACTGGCTAAATTACGCCACTACCGGACGCGCACGTTCAAAAATAAAATCGTCTTTAAAAGACGAAAAGAAACAACTTGCTGAAGAAGGCAAAGTTATTTTAGGACGTAAGTTAAAGTCATTAAAAATAAATCTTGACGAGAGTACGCTTAATCAATTGGTGGTTTTCTTTAAAGTAAAAACCAGTCTCGATTTATATTATCGCGTGGGTGCGGGAATTATAGACAATCCAAAATTGAAAGATTTTGCCGCTTCGCGAAGTAATGCGTTCATCAGTTTCTTTAAAAACAGAATTCGGAAGCCAGACAAACCTGAAGATGTAAACAGAGAAGAAATCACCGAAAAATTCGATCAGCTTGTATTTGGTAAAAACGAAGATAAGCTAGAATATAAAATGGCGAATTGCTGCAATCCCATTCCTGGCGATGATGTTTTCGGTTTTGTAACGGTGAATGAAGGCATTAAAGTTCATAAAACTAACTGTCCAAATGCCTTGCAACTTCAGAGTAATTACAGCTATCGGATTATGCCCGCCAAATGGATTGATAGCACGCAGCGCGAATTTAAGGCAGTTTTAAATATTTCAGGCATAGACACCATCGGACTGGTAAATGAGGTTACGAAAGTTATCTCTAACAACCTTCATATAGATATGAAAAGCGTACACTTTGATAGTAACGACGGGGTTTTTACAGGAAAAATTGTGGTTGTTGTAAAAAACAAAACCATTCTAAATAATTTAGTAGACAACATCAAAAAAATAAACGGAATTGATAAAGTTACTAGAGTGTAAAAATTGAGTAACTTTGCAACCGTAATTATGAGTTCAAAAACAGATATAACAAATCAGGCAATTGTAAAGAACGTTTTCACCGGATTCCTTGAGCAAAAAGGACACCGAAAAACGCCAGAGCGCTATGCCATTCTTCAAGAAATTTACGATCACGACGACCATTTTGATATTGAATCGTTGTATATAAATATGAAGAATAAAAATTACCGCGTAAGCCGCGCTACGCTTTACAATACTATAGAATTACTTTTGGAATGTGGACTGGTACGCAAACATCAATTTGGGCAAAATCAAGCACATTACGAAAAATCGTATTTTGATCGCAACCACGACCACGTTATCCTCGGTGATGGCGAAGTAATCGAGTTTTGCGACCCACGAATACAAAGCATAAAAAAAACCATCGAAGAGGTTTTCGATATTGAAATAACAAACCATTCACTTTATTTTTACGGAAATAAAAAAACACCCGCCACAACCGATGACGGGAACAATCAATAAAAAATTATGGCAGTAGACTTACTACTTGGACTACAATGGGGCGACGAAGGCAAAGGAAAAATTGTTGATGTCCTAACGAAAAACTATGATATAATTGCACGTTTTCAGGGCGGGCCAAATGCTGGTCACACGCTAGAATTTGACGGTCACAAACATGTGTTGCACACCATACCTAGTGGAATTTTTCACGAAGGGACCATTAATTTGGTGGGTAATGGCGTTGTGATTGATCCAGTTATTTTCAAAAGAGAATTAGACAATCTTGCTAAATTCAATTTAGATCTTAAAAAGAGTTTGCTTATTTCTCGTAAGGCACATCTTATTTTGCCAACGCACAGATTGCTAGATGCAGCTTCCGAAGCTTCAAAAGGAAAAGCAAAAATAGGCTCAACTCTTAAAGGTATTGGCCCAACTTACATGGACAAAACAGGCCGCAACGGTATTCGTGTGGGCGATTTGGAAATGAATGACTGGCAGGAAAAATATCGCGCTTTAGCTGATAAGCACGAAGCGATGATTGATTTTTATAATGTTGATATTCAATACGACTTGGCAGATTTGGAAGCAGACTTCTTTAAAGCTGTTGAAGTATTGAAATCCCTTACTTTTATTGATAGTGAAGAATACCTTCACCAAGCACAGAAAGAAGGAAAAACCATTCTTGCCGAAGGCGCACAAGGCTCTCTGCTCGACATTGATTTTGGAACCTATCCTTTTGTAACCTCATCGAACACTACAGCTGCTGGAGCTTGTACCGGCTTAGGCGTAGCTCCGGGCAAGATAAAAGAAGTCTTCGGAATATTTAAAGCATACACAACCCGCGTGGGTAGTGGCCCCTTCCCTACCGAACTTTTTGACGAAGTAGGCGAAACAATGGGTCGTGTGGGTAACGAATTTGGCGCAACCACTGGTCGTCCAAGACGCTGTGGCTGGTTAGATTTAGTTGCGCTGCGTTACGCAGTTCAAGTAAATGGCGTAACTCAATTAATTATGATGAAAGGCGACGTTTTAAGTGGTTTTGAAACCCTTAAAGTTTGTACTGCCTATAATTATAAAGGAGAAACTATTCACCATTTCCCTTATAATATTGAAGCGGAAAACGTAACTCCAGTTTATACTGAAATGAGCGGTTGGCAAGCAGATTTGACTAAAATGACCGAGGATTCACAAATGCCAAAAGCATTGAATGACTATATAAGTTATTTAGAAAAAGAGTTAGAAGTGCCAATCAAAATTGTTTCTGTTGGACCAGACAGAAAACAGACAATTATTCGATAATCAATTTTTGGTAGATATTTTCGTTGCTAATGAAAAATAATTCTTTTGTGAAAATATCATCATTCCTATTTATTGGTGCTTTGTTTTTCTTCGGAATAAATCTTTCCGCACAAGAAAAACAAAAAGTCGATATCCAATCTGGTTATCTCGAAATACGGCCCGAATTTCCGAATGCCGCAATTTATACTAAAGACGAAACTGGGCAAGTTTACATCGTGCACGAAGGTGTAGAAATGTGGTGCGACCAAGCTTTTGTATATTTGAAGAGCAACTTCGTGAAAGCCTATGGCGACGTACGAATTACACAAGGCGATACGGTTTCCATGAATAGCAAATACGCTGAATACAACGGAAACACTCAGTTTGCATTTGCTACGGGCGATGTGGTTTTAACCGAACCCAAAACCACTCTTAAAACCGACACCCTCTATTTTGATAGAATAAAACAGCAAGCCTATTACAGAACCGGCGGCACCGTGCAAGATACTGCCAGTGTTTTGACCAGCCGCTCTGGCAGATATTTCGCTGAAAGTAAAAAATACCAATTTCTTCAAAACGTAAAAATTGTAAACCCAAAATATACGGTAAACAGCAATCAGCTCGATTTTTTCTCAGACACTGGAGCCGCGTATCTTTACGGGCCTTCCACAATTGTAAGCGAAACCAGCACCGTTTACTGTGAGCGCGGCTATTACGATACTCGTGGCGATACGGGTTATTTTGTGAAAAATTCAAAAATAGATTACGAAAATCGCACGCTTTATGGCGATAGTATTTATTTTGACAGAAATAAAAGTTTTGCTTCTGCCACTAATAATATTCGGGTTTTAGACACAATTAATAAAAGCCTAATCCGTGGTCATTACGCCGAAGTTTTCCGAGAAAAAGATTCGGTTTTTATAACGAAACGTGCCGTAGCTATTACCGTTCGCGATGGCGATTCAATTTATGTACACGCCGATACGCTGCGAGTAACGGGAAAACCAGATAATAGAATTTTGAAAGGATATTATCGCGCACGCCTTTTTAAACCAGGGAAAGTTGGCGATGAACCCACCAGCGGAAAATGCGACTCTATTTATGTGAATGAAAAAAGAGGAATCACAAAATTACTTCGGAATCCAGTGCTTTGGAGTGGCGAAAACCAAATGATTGGCGATACCATCCACCTACTTTCAGATACGATTACCGATAAACTTGATACGCTCAAAGTTTTTAACAACGCCTTTTTAGTTCAAAAAGACAGTTTGGGTTTCAATCAGGTAAAGGGCGAGCGGCTTATTGGGCTTTTCACCAATAATGAATTAGACACTGTAAATATTAATAAAAACACCCAAGTAATTTTTTATTCCCGAAATGATAAAGATGAATTGGTGGGGATAAATAATACGGTTTCTAGTTCTATCCAAATGTATTTGGAAGAGCAAAAGATTACCGGAATTCGATTTATAAAAAAAGCCGACGGAAAAGTTTATCCTCCTTCCATGTTGCCCGAAAACGCGCGGATACTGCCCGGTTTTCAATGGCGAGGCGAAGAAAGATTGTACAAGGTTGAAGATTTATTTAAAGGAAAACCGGCACCCATACTTCCGAAAATTACAGGTATTCCTTTACCCAAAGATGAAGGCGAATTTTTTGAAGATGTAACCGAAGATAAACTACAACTTCCCGAAGAATCAAAATTAAGTCCGAAAGATTTTCAAAACCGACCCGACGATCCAAAACCGGAAACGGCCCCCAAACCCCCAAAAGGGGCTTAAAAAATGAAAGAAGATTTCTACAAATATCAAGCTCAAACAACTCCGCATCCGTTGGCGCTAGAAATTTCGCACGCCAAAGGAAGTTATGTTTACGACACTTCGGGCGGAAAGCATTTAGATTTTGTGGCCGGTGTTTCTGCATCTACTTTGGGGCATTGCCATCCGCGGGTGGTTTCGGCAATAAAAAATCAAGCTGAAAAATATTTGCACGTCATGGTTTATGGCGAATATATTCAAGACCAACCTGTAGCACTTGCAAAATTGCTTGCCGAAAATCTTCCGAAGAATTTAAACACTACTTATTTAGTAAATAGTGGCACCGAGGCTATTGAAGGCGCTTTAAAACTCGCACGACGTGCAACGGGAAGAACCCAACTTCTGTATGCTAACAATGCTTATCACGGCAACACTATGGGCTCGATGAGCGTAATGGGTTTTGAAGAACGCAAAAATGCTTTTAAACCGTTGGTTCCAGATTGCTTCCCGATTACTTTTAATGACGAAGCAGATCTACAGAAAATTACTTCAGAAACGGCAGCGATTATTTTGGAAACAATTCAAGGTGGCGCAGGCTTTATTCAACCTGAAAATGATTATTTAAAAAAGGTGCGTCAACGCTGCAATGAAACAGGAACGCTACTTATTTTAGACGAAATTCAACCAGGGTTTGGACGTACCGGAAAACTATTCGCTTTTCAGCATTTCGGTATCGCGCCCGATATTTTAGTGATGGGAAAAGGAATGGGTGGTGGTTTGCCAATTGGCGCATTTACGGCTTCGCACGAGGTTATGGCTTTGCTTCAAGATAACCCGAAACTGGGACATATTACCACTTTTGGCGGAAACCCAGTTATTGCGGCTGCCGCTTTGGCAACGCTCCAAGAACTGACAGAAACGGATATTATAGCGCAAACACTTCAAAAGGAAAAACTTTTCAGAAAACTTCTGAAACACTCTATGATAAAAGAGGTTCGCGGAAGAGGACTAATGCTTGCGGCAATGATGGAAAATGCTGAAATTGCTACTAAAGTAATCCTTGCCTGTAAAGAGCGCGGGTTAATTCTTTTTTGGCTACTTTTTGAAGGTCGTGCAATTCGCATTACGCCACCACTCACAATCAGCAATGACGAGATTGAGGAAGGTTGCAACATACTGTCAGATGTTTTGAACACGCTGCAAGTACGATAAAAAACACGCAATCCTTTTAAATACAACGCTTTACCAATTGTCGTTTTGTTGATAAGTCCGTTAACAAGAAACGCGGCATAACTATTGAACTTATTTATACATTATTATCTTTAAAATAGAAGAAACCCGTTAAAACGTGCGTATGCAATTAAGTTCAAACGAGCATAATAACTTCTCGCTGGAAAGATTTGAATCTATGCTGAAAACCAACAGCGTTCTATTTTTCGACTCTGAGGAATTTGAAGAAATAGTGCATCATTACCTGGAAAACGGAAAAATTGCACTAGCCAAAAAGGCAACTAAATTAGGGCTGGAACAACACCCATCTTCCACAAACCTGAAGCTTTTTAGAATTGAAATGTACATTTTCGAAAACCAATTAGACATCGCTGATGAACTTTTGGATGAATTGTACCAATTAGAACAAAGCAATGAGGAAATATACATTCAAAAAGCAAATATCTTTTCGCGTCGCGACAAGCACAAAGAAGCAATTACACTTTTAGAGCAAGCTTTGGATATAACCGACGATGAAGCCGATGTGCTTTCATTATTGGGTATGGAGTATCTTTTCATGGAAGATTATGAAAATGCAAAGGTTTATTTTATGAAGTGCTTGGAAGAAGATGATGAAGATTATTCTGCGCTTTATAACGTAATCTATTGCTTCGAATATTTGAATGAATACGAAGCGGCAATTGAATATTTAAACGATTTTCTAAACAAAAATCCTTACTGCGAAGTTGCTTGGCACCAAGTGGGCAAGCAATATTACGAACTTAAAGATTATACAAAAGCGCTCGCAGCCTATGATTTTGCTATTATAAGCGACGATCGTTTTATAGGCGCGTATCTCGAAAAAGGTAGAGTGCTCGAAAAATTAAAAAGGTATAGCGAAGCTATCGACAGCTATTCTATAACTTTAGGATTGGACGATCCTACCTCCTACGCTTTATTGCGAATGGGCAAGTGTTACGAAAAAATAGGCAATGCCGAAATGGCAATTCAATTTTACACTAAGTGTGTAGAGGAAGATTCGCTGTTAGACAAAGGCTGGATTGCTATTACAGATTTCCACACAAAAAACAAGCAATTTCATAAAGCGCTTTATTACATTGAAAAAGCCATTAGCATTGATAGTGAAAATGTACTTTATTGGAAACGCTATGCCAAAATAAACAACAAATTAAGTCTTTTCGAGGAAGCTGAAGTAGGTTACCGAAAAGCTTTGGAATTGGGTAATTATGAAATTGAATCGTGGTTAACACGAGGCGATCTTTTAACCAATTTAGGTGAATTTGAGGCTGCCGTTAATAATTTTAACCAAGCCTTAGAGTTCTATCCCGAACACGCCGAAATAGAATATCGTCTTTCTGGGCTATATTTTACGCTTAACGAAAACGATAAAGGAGCGTTTCACCTTAAAAACGCGCTTAAATCTGAACCCGAATTTTTGATGATTATTGAGGAATTATTTCCGCAGATATATCAAATGAAAACGGTGGAGGAAATAATCAAACAACACAAAAATCCTTCGATTTAATTTCTGTATTTTTGGGGTTATTTGAAAAGTAAAACTATGCCTCAAAGAAATTTTCTTCAGTATTTAGTTATAACTGCAAAAGGCCTCGCTATGGGCGCCGCCGACGTGGTTCCTGGTGTTTCGGGTGGTACAATCGCCTTTATTTCTGGAATCTACGAGGAGCTTATAGAAACTATTCATAACATAGATCTTGGCTTTTTTAAAATTTGGAAAAAAGAAGGGTTTTCTCCAGCTTGGAAACAATATAATCTCGGTTTTTTACTCGCACTTTTTTCGGGAATTTTTATAAGTATTATCTCCCTCGCAAAATTGATTACCTGGCTTTTAGATGTTTACCCAATAATGGTTTGGTCTTTTTTCTTCGGATTAGTAATTGCCAGTATTGTTTACGTTGGTAAACAAATAACTAATTGGAGGTTAGCCGTAGTGGTAATGCTAGTTATCGCTTCTGTGGCTTCGTACTTAATAACAATTGCAGATCCCGTTGGCTCTCCAGACAGCACGTGGTTTCTATTTTTAGCTGGCTTCATCGCTATTATTGCAATGATTCTTCCCGGAATATCGGGCGCATTTATACTCCTACTTTTGGGCGCATATACAGCGGTTATTGGCATTGTAACCCAATTAGGCGAAGGAGTTACCACATTAAATAGTTCGCTTTTCTTAGGCGCATTAGGTAAACTTACAGTATTTGCCATAGGCGCAATTATAGGGCTAAAAGCATTTTCCAAAATATTAAATTGGATGTTTAAACATCACAAAAACCTTATTCTAGGAGTGCTTACAGGATTTATGATTGGTGCGCTTAATAAAATTTGGCCTTGGAAAGAAGTGTTGCAATACCGTTTAAACCATGCGGGAGACGAAGTTCCTTTTATTGAAAGAAGCATCCTTCCCCAAAATTTTGATGGAGATCCACAAATTATGTACGCTGTTCTATTTGCTATTATTGGTTTTCTAACAATTTTCTTATTGGAAAAATTAGCAGTTAAAAAAGAGACAACTAAATCGTAAGTCAAGCACAACTTAATGTATATCTTAAACTTTGAAAATTAAATTTTGAATTAAAATGTACGAAAACCGCTCTGTTTCAGATAAAGTCTGGCTGATCTTAAAAGGACTGGGGATGGGCGCGGCCAATAAAGTACCCGGCGTTTCTGGTGGCGTGGTTGCTTTTGTAGCGGGTTTTTATGAAGAATTTATTTATTCGCTTCAAAAGATAAATAAGAAAGCTTTAAAACTATTAATTGGCGGGCGCTTTAAAAGCTTGTATCGCTATACCAACGGGCAATTTTTAAGCTTGTTGATTTTTGGAATGGTGATTAGTTATTTTAGCATTTCCAAAATTTTAGATTTTCTAATTGTTCATTATGAGCTCTACGTGTGGAGCGCTTTCTTCGGAATGATTATAGGTTCCATTTATTTTATTGCCAAAGATTTTGGCGACTGGAATCGCAAATACGCGGCTTATCTGCTCTGCGGTGTTGTTGCTGGTGTAGCGATCAGTTTCTTGGAACCCGCAAAAGAAAACAGCAATCTAATTTTTGTGTTTTTCTGCGGAATAATAAGTGTCTCGGGAATGACGTTGCCTGGGCTTTCCGGATCTTTTATCCTAATGCTTTTAGGAAATTATGTTCTACTTTTAGTGGATTCCGTGAATGCATTGTTTGATACGTTTGCAGATATTTTTCAATGGGATTTTAGTTGGATTTACAACGTACAACGCATAGAGCTTTTAGAGGTGTTGGTGGTTTTTTCTTTAGGTTCATTGGTTGGCTTGGTCTCGCTTTCGCATCTTTTAGCCTTTGTTTTAAAACGTTTCAAAAAAGCTACTTATGCCGTAATCATTGGTTTTATTGCAGGTTCTTTGGGCGTAGTTTGGCCGTGGAAAATAGAAAGACACGCGCTGGACAGCCTCGGAAATATACAAATTGACGCCAGTGGCAGAGAAATAATAACTGGCTATTCTCGCTATTTTCCTTCACAAATTAATTCAGAAACTATTCTGGCAATCGCTTTTATTATCATCGGTATATTGATTGTTCTTAGCCTAGACTGGTACGACAATCTTAAAAAGAAGCAACATGTCTAAGTTTGGATTGATAGGTAAAGACATCAGTTATTCTTTTTCGAGAAAGTATTTTTCTGAAAAATTTGAACGCGAAAAGTTTCCGCATACCTATGTAAATTTCGATATTCCTTCTATTGAATTCTTTCCGAAGATTTTATTGGAAACTGACGATTTAAAAGGCTTTAACGTAACAATTCCTTATAAACAGGAGGTTATTCCGTTTCTCGACAGTTTAAATCCAGAGGCTAAAAAGATTGGTGCCGTAAACACGATTAAAATTTCCGAAGACAAAAAACTTACAGGTTATAATACCGATTTCTTCGGATTTAAAATGGCACTAGAAGCATTTTTACCACTTCTACAAAAAACAGCGCTTATTTTAGGCACGGGTGGAGCTTCTAAAGCGATTACCTATACTTTGAGCAATTTGGGTTTCGATTATAAATTTGTAAGTCGAAAAAGTGGCGTCAACACCTTCCTGTATTCTGAACTGAATCAGGAAATTATTGAAAACCATCTTCTAATTGTAAACTGCACACCACTGGGTACTTTTCCTAATATTACCGATTGCCCGCCCATTCCGTACCAATTTCTAACAAAAAATCACTTGCTCTTCGATTTAATCTACAATCCATCCGAATCTGAATTTTTAAAACGCGGAAAACTAAAAAGTGCCGAAACCAGCAACGGACTGAGAATGTTAGAGCTACAAGCCGAGAAAGCTTGGGAAATCTGGAATTCATAAAAATAGTACAAAAACACTCAAAAAAACGCTGTGTGCTTTGCCAATTGCACAGTTGTTAGTATATTGACCCTCTAAGAAAATGAACCTAAACATTGAAACAAATGTCTGACGAAAAACTGCCCCACGACGAAAACGAAAAAGAAATTACAACCAACGAATTAAATCAGGATATTAGTACTGCTTCAGAAAATTCCGAAACAACGGACGAAAGTGTAGTTGAAACTGAAAATGTTTCCGAAGAAAAAGATGCTTCTGAAGAAAATTCAGAGAATAGTATAAATACTGAAGAAGAAAACGTTGTGGAAAAAGCAATGGTCGAAGAAACAGAGGCTGTTAAAGAAAATGAATCATTAGAAGCTAGTCCCAGTGAAAAGGTTGAAGCTTCCGATAACGAGCCTTCAACAGACACAGCTAAAGAGGAGGATTCTCCCGCCACTAAAGCTTCAGAGGACGAAGATGATGAGGAAGAAGTTGCTTCGTCTGAAGATGAAGACGAAGAGGAAGACGTTGAAGAGAAAGCCCAAAAAGATTACAGTACGCTTTCAGAAAAAGAATTGGTTTCTGAGCTTGATAAACTTCTGAAATCGAAAAGAATACAGGAATTAAAGCACGACGTTGAGGAAATTCGATCAGAATTCAATAGTAAATTCAACGAAGAGCTTGAGCATAAAAAGGAAGAATTTCTAGCCGAAGGCGGAAACATCATCGACTTCCACTACACTACTCCGCTAAAAAAAGAATTCAATTCGCTTTATTTCGATTATAAGGAAAAGCGTAACAGTCACTATAAAAACCTTAAAAAAGACCTTCAATCCAATCTGGATAAGCGTTGGGAATTAATAGAAGAGCTGAAAGGACTTTTGGGTGCCGAGGAAAATATAAATACTACCTACAAGCACTTTAAAGAAATTCAGGAAAAATGGCACGTTGCAGGCGCTATTCCACGAGATAAATACAATACTGTTTGGAATACGTACCATCACCACGTTGAGAATTTTTACGACTTTTTACATTTAAACCGCGAGTTTCGCGATCTAGATTTTAAACATAATCTAGACGCCAAACTAAAACTTATTACCCGTGCCGAAGAGCTTGCTCAAGAAGCAGACATTAACAAAGCATTCCGCGAATTGCAGATGCTTCACAAAATGTGGAAAGAAGATGTAGGCCCCGTTGCTAAGGAATATCGCGACGAAGTTTGGGATAAGTTCAGTGAGGCTACCAAAGTTATTCACGATAAGCGCCAAGGACAATTGGCCGAAATGGAAAAGGATTTTGAAGATAATTTGGAAAAGAAAAACCAACTTATTGAAGAAATAAAAAAGGCTTCCGAAGAAACTAAATCTAGTCACCAAGCTTGGCAAAACGCCATCAAAAAAGTACAAGAGCTTCGTGATGCTTTTTTCAATACAGGAAGAGTTCCAAGAGCTAATAATAAAGAAATCTGGAAAGCTTTTAAAGATGCTACGGGCGGTTTTAATCACCAAAAAAACAGTTTTTACAAAAACCAGAAAAAAGAACAATACACAAATCTGGAAAAGAAACGCGAGCTTATAAAACTTGCGGATGAAAGTAAAGACAGTGAAGATTTTGACGCCACAACCCAATTGATGAAGAAAATCCAAAACGATTGGAAAACCATTGGGCACGTACCGCGAAAGGACAGCGACAAAATCTGGAAACAGTTTAAAAAAGCTTGTAACCATTATTTTGATAGACTGCACGCGCAGAAAAACGAAGCTAATAAAGAAGAAGTAGTTCACTTTGAAGCCAAACAAGCAATGCTTGAAAAACTCGCTTCATTTGAATTAAGCGGCGATCATAAAGCCGACATAAAATCTATAAAAGAAAACATTACTGCTTGGAAAGAAATAGGCCGTGTACCTTACAACAAACGCAATATTGAGCAGAAATTCAATAAAACATTGGATGGCTTGTTCTCTAAATTAGATTTGGGTAAAAAGGAAACCGAGCTTATTAAATTCGACAATAAACTGAATACGCTTGTAAATCGTGAAGACGATCGCAAATTGCAAAACGAGCATTTCTTTATTTCGAAAAAGATAGACGAAACCCGTGATGAAATTCGCCAATTGGAAAACAATTTAGGTTTCTTTCGCCATGTACCCGATGACAACCCAATGGTAAAAGAAGTGCATAATAACATTGCACGCCATAAAGAGCAGCTTGAAGTTTGGAAAGCGAAGCTTACCAAAATTAAAGAGATTAGAGAAGACTAATTGATATACGATTTTAGATTTACGATTGTAGATTGATTAAAAATTTTAATGGGAAGATTAGCATAATTTTATAGCTATTCTTCCCATTATTTTTTTTAAATATGTTTTGTCACGAATGGGACATTTGCTGTATTCAAAATAAATTCAACCAAGATTTTGTCCCTAGCGGAACAATTATGAATTCGGATTAAATTCTACCAAGATTTTTCCCCTAGCGGGACGAACACGGGTTTTTTTATAATCTGCAAACTGCCACTGAACACTGTCTACTGAAGTTTTGCCTCATTCCAGTAAACGTCCATTTCTGCAAGCGTCATATCTTTTAAAGATTTTCCGCTTTCCTTTGCTTTGCCTTCTAAATACTGAAAACGTTTGATAAACTTCTTATTTGTACGTTCCAGTGCGTTTTCCGGATTCACTTTTAGAAATCGAGCGTAGTTTATCATTGAAAATAGAACATCGCCAAATTCGGCTTCTATTTTGTCTTTGTTATCGTCGTTTATTTCGTGTTGTAACTCGCCTAATTCCTCTTGTAATTTTTCAAAAACCTGTTGCGGTTCTTCCCAATCAAAGCCAACACCTGCTACCTTTTCTTGAATTCTACTCGCTTTTACTAATGCCGGTAAGGATGTGGGAACGCCTTCCAAAACACTTGTTTTACCTTCTTTCAGCTTTAAATTTTCCCAATTGCGTTTTACTTCTTCTTCATCTGCAACAATTACATCGCTGTAAATATGTGGGTGACGAGAAATCAATTTTTCACAAATGCTGTTACAAACATCAGCGATATCAAAATCGTTGGTTTCACTGCCTATTTTCGCATAAAAAACAATATGCAACAATACATCACCCAACTCCTTTTTCACTTCCTGAAGATCTTTATCTAAGATTGCATCGCCCAACTCATAAGTTTCCTCAATGGTTAAATGGCGCAACGTTTCCATTGTTTGCTTTTTATCCCACGGGCACTGCTCGCGCAATTCATCCATTATGGTTAATAAACGATCGAAGGCTTTTAATTGGTCTTTTCGGGAATTCATAAATTGGTGTTAGGTGTTAGGTGTTAGGTGTTAGGTGTTAGGTGTTAGGTGTTAGGTGTTAGGTGTTAGGTGTTAGGTGTTAGGTGTTAGGTGTTAGGTGTTAGGTGTTAGGTGTTAGGTTAAAATTAAAAAAAATAACCACGGAATTGAGCATGTATTTTGCGTGAATTTTTCTGAAATAAAAAACCCCCAAACCTGAGTAGGTAAAGGGATTTTATAATTCAAAAATCTAGTAACTAAA
The DNA here is from genome assembly GCF_058068265.1 of Aequorivita sp. IT1183. Taxonomy (NCBI): domain Bacteria; kingdom Pseudomonadati; phylum Bacteroidota; class Flavobacteriia; order Flavobacteriales; family Flavobacteriaceae; genus Aequorivita; species Aequorivita sp. IT1183. The sequence continues at coordinate 505,605 of NZ_JBYRHS010000002.1, forward strand.
TACTAGGTTTTACGTGATGCTGCACTTTTAGTAGATCCTCCTTTTTTACCAGAAGAAGCCTTTGGTGATGCTGTTTTTGGAGCGGCACTCTTTGGTGCTGCGCTCTTTTTAGCAGCTGGTTTCTTTGTTTCTTTAGCTGCATCGCCGGCTTCATTATCGTCGCCTTTCTTTTCTTCTTCAGCTTCAGAAAAATCTGTGATTCCGTTTTTGATGAGCATATTATACCACTGCACCACTTTTTTGATGTCGCTTGAATACACGCGATCTTCATCATAGTCTGGCATTATACCGAAGAAGAATTCTTCTAATTCCTCTTTAGAACCTTTGTGGTCTATGGTTGCCTTTCCATCTTCTTTTTCAAAAATCTTTTTGAAAACTACACGAAGTGGAACTTCTTCCGTTAGGGTATAAATAGCTATTTCTGAAAGTAGGCTCACATTGTGGCGTCCACTTACGTTTATAGTTTTACCGTCTAAAAGCGATTCGGCTAAAAAGCCCGCACGGGTTTGTGATTTTAATTTATAAAGTCCAGGTTTACCGGAAATGGAAAGCACTTTTTCTAAGCTCATAAAATACCTTTAAAATTTTTTAACAGATACAAATATCTTTGGTTTGATTAATATATACAAGCGAGTTAACGTTTCTTTTTTGCATTAGGGAATTTCATCTTGTAATCGATGCCCACATTGCCCTTAGAAATGTTTGCTAATTTGCTTTTTATCAATCGTTTTTTCAGCGGTGAAAGCTTGTCTGTGAAGAGAATACCTTCAATATGGTCATATTCATGTTGAATAATTCGCGCTACAATTCCACTAAAACTTTCTTTGTGTTTTTTAAAATTTTCGTCTTCATATTCAATTACGATGTTTGGTTGGCGAAAAACATCTTCGCGCACATCAGGAATACTTAAGCAACCTTCGTTAAACGCCCATTCATCACCAGTTTCCTCAATAATTCGGGCATTCATAAATACTCTTTTAAAGGTAGAAACAAATTTTTGTTCTTCCTCCGTAAGATCTTCATCATCTTCAAATGGGCTTGCATCTACTATAAAAAGACGGATAGGTAAATTTACCTGTGGAGCCGCAAGACCGATGCCGTGCGCCTCATACATAGTCTCAAACATATTTTCGAGCACCACATCCAGTTTAGGATAGTCTTTCGTTATTTCTGCGGTTTCCTTTCTTAAAACTGGGTCGCCGTAGGCTATTATGGGTAAAATCATTTATTAATGTTTAATGGCTAATGAATATTGAATAATAATTATCTATTTAAATTTTTTTCGGCGGTAATTCTTGAAGCTATGAAAATGGAAGTCAATTCTGCAGATTCTTTGAGCAAAGGCTCACAGCTTTCTTTAGGCAAAAGATTTTCATCCATTAAAAATTCAATCCAAAAATTGCTCTCATCTGCTTCTTCAACAACAATACTAAGTTTGGCTATAAAACTCTTCTTTGATTGCCCCAAACAAGCTGCTCTATAATTAGCTGCAACTGACGTTGAACATCGAATAAGCTGACCTTCAATATGACTTCCCAATTTTGTTTTAGGTAGTGAAATAGCCAGTTTAACACATTGATGCGCAAAGGTTTTGGAGCGTAGTTTTAAATCCTTTTCCATATTTATAAAATTTTAAAAATGAAATTATTCATTAAACAATATTCATTATAAATTATAAAGATACTCCTGCAAAATTATTGTCGCACTAATCTCATCGACCAATGCCTTGTTTCGGCGTTGTTTCTTTTTTAGGCCGCTGTCTATCATTGTTTGGAAAGCCATTTTACTGGTGTAACGTTCGTCGACACGTTTCACTTCTATATCTGTGAAAACATTGGAAAATTTCTTTAAAAACTTCTGAATTTCTACTTCTATGTTGGAATGGGTTCCATCTTTTTGCTTTGGCTCGCCCACCAAAACCAATTCTACTTTTTCTGAAGCAATATATTTCTTTAAAAAATCCATCAATTCAGAAGTGGCCACCGTTGTTAAACCCGAAGCAATTATCTGCAACTCGTCTGTAATAGCGACGCCTGTTCGTTTGCTACCGTAATCTAATGCTAAAATTCTTCCCATAGAGATTGCAAAAATAAGTGTTTGTGAATTACTATACTAAAAATCATTAGTTAATTGAATTGGAGGTTTTATATTTGTGAAAATAGAAACAGGAAACATGACTTATGGGAAACAGGACGAAAGCGTCTAATTTGCCTGTCTTGGTTCTTGATTCCCTTTAATCTTGATTGCAAAAAAATATGAAAGACCTTCAACAAACTATAGAAAAAGCCTGGGAAGACCGTTCCCTACTTTCCGAAACTGAAACTATTGTAGCCATTCGCGAAGTGGTAAACTTTTGCGATCTGGGCGTATTGCGTTGTGCAGAACCTACTGAAAACGGCTGGCAAGTAAACGAATGGGTTAAAAAAGCCATCGTGCTCTACTTCCCTATTCAAAAAATGAAAACCATTGAAGTCGGTATTTTTGAATATCACGATAAAATTCCTTTAAAATCTGGTTACGAAGCCAAAGGCATTCGCGTGGTACCACACGCTGTTGCACGCCATGGCGCTTATATTTCCAGCGGTGTAATTCTTATGCCAAGTTATGTAAACATTGGTGCTTACGTAGATGAAGGCACAATGGTAGATACGTGGGCCACAGTGGGCAGCTGCGCACAGATTGGTAAGAATGTACACCTAAGTGGCGGTGTAGGCATTGGCGGCGTTTTAGAACCGCTGCAAGCCGCACCAGTAATCATTGAAGACGGCGCTTTTATAGGTTCGCGCTGTATAGTGGTTGAAGGTGTTCGTGTGGGTAAAGAAGCCGTTTTGGGCGCAAATGTGGTGCTTACCGCTTCTACTAAAATTATAGATGTAACAGGCGATACTCCAGTTGAAACAAAAGGATCGGTTCCTGCTCGTTCGGTGGTAATTCCAGGGAGTTACACTAAGAAATTTCCTGCGGGAGAATACCAAGTGCCCTGCGCTTTAATTATTGGGCAACGAAAAGAAAGTACAAACCTAAAAACATCGTTGAATGATGCTTTGCGGGAATATAATGTGGCTGTTTAAAATTGCTTCGAAAACTTTATAAATTCAATAATGAAAAACTTCCTTTTATCATTTATTCTCCTTTTCACCACAGCCCTATTTGCGCAAAACGTTGAAGAAGTGGATGCCGCTTCAGATAAACTTTGCAGTTATTTGGCAACATTAGATTATATTGAAAATGATGAAATAAAAATGGATATTCTTTTCCGCGACCCTATGGATAGCGTTTTGGCGGATGTGCCGATAGATGAGCTGGAAGATTTTCAAAAACGTTTATATTACAGACTACAGCGTAATTGTGTGGTTTTTCAGGAGCTACTGCAAAGACTGGAACCACACAAAGACGATGTTGTTCTAGCCACAGAAAAACCAATAGCTAAAATTTCGAATAAAGATTTAAAGCGTTTTAAGAAAACAGAAAACTTCAGCTACTTTGAAGCCGACGGAATAAAAACAAATGTGACTATTAAAGATGGTTTTTGGCAAGATGATTTTGCAGACAATACCTATTCCAAGTTAACTTTTGAATGGACTGGTACTAACCAATTTGAACTTGAATTTATAAAAAGCAATAACGAAACGCGCGCTAATTTAAGCATCCCCGGCGATAGGTATTTATATGAAATAGTTGAAAAGACAGATACCTATTATTTGGTAAGCGCAACAGTGGAAGCACAGAAAATGTATCAAGTATTTAAATTGTATTACGAAAAATAGCAGCTTGGTTTAGCTATAATTTTACTACCAGCTTCCGCCGCCGCCGCCGCCAAAACCACCACCCGAAGATCCACCACCACCAGAACCGCTGCTGGATGGCGAACTTACCATACTAGTTTTTGCATCCGAAATAGAACCAGCAAACGAATTTGAAAAATTGTGCATCGTAAACGCACCGGTAGAAGATGTGTACCAACTTGGCGGTTGCAGATTTAACGCTTCAAATTTCTTCGCCCATTGATCGAACAAACCAAAAGCGAGCGCATAACCCATTGTAGTTTCAAAATAAGAAGGGCTATCGCGCAAGAGCATTTTCAGTTTGTTTTCTTCGGCTATTTTTATAAAGTTTTTAAACCCTTTTAAATCTGAAAGTATTTCGGTGCCTTTGGAATTTTTCTTCACCAAATGCACGCTCATAAACAATAAAAATATCGTTACCGGAATTACAGCCAAAGCCGCAAAAAGTCCCCACGTAATTAAAAAGACAAAGAATAGTAAAACACCAATCAGCAAGGTTGCAACAATTGTTCGGGTTTGCATTTTCTTGGCTTCTGCTTCGTAATATACTTGTGCCTTCGCCTTCAGCATTGCTTTGGCACTCGCCATTTTTGTATAAAATGTATTCACCAAACTACTAATTAGCACTTCTTTTTCTCCTTGTATTGCACCGCTACCAAAGAGACCATTAAATATTTCGGCTTCATAATCTGGAGCGCCATCGGGCAAGGGTCGCAATCTAATTAGTTTGGTATCTTCCTTTCCAAACCAACCTTTTTTCGGAATTTGAGTCATTGTAATTAACCCTCTCGATCCCCAATGAGGAATTAATGACAAAAGGTCTTGCGTGTCTTCGTTATCATCTATTAAAAAGCCGGCCATTGGTGGATCTATTCCGCTGGGCGGAAAATAACTCGTGGTTGCCACTACCCTATCATCTTTTCCGTATTTATTCCAAACACCATAAAAAGCAAGCAATAAACCTCCTAAAATTAGGGTCCAACCAGAATCTGTCCAAAAGGGCCACCACGGTTTTATTTCCTTCACAGTCCCTAAAGGCAGATTTATTAAAACTGTAACGTTCTCGCCAGCATACGATCTAAAATCTGGAAGACTCGTAGCACTAAAAACATCGTTATCGTATTTTATTTCATAATCGCTAGTAACCTTGTTTTCGCCATTAAAACCTGTGTAAACAAAAATATCGTCCAAACTTAAAGGCGCATTACCGGGTAGATGAACGTTGAAATCTATTTTTTCAAAAATCGTATACCATTCATCCGACTTAATATTCCAATAGAAAACTATCTTTTCATCTTCAAAAAGAAAAGCATTGTAAACCCTGTATTTAATTTCGTAATGCTGCGGCCCAATCACCGTTACATCTTTATCGCCAATCTTTATCTCAAGTCGGTCACTTAGCTTTTGCACAAAGTCGAATTCAGCTTCAAATTTATGGGTAGGAACGTCAATATTCCTAATTACAATCTTCCTGTCTTCCTGCGTTCCATCAGCGTTGCGTAAGTCGTATTGGGTTGTAATCGCTCTAAAAATACCGTGCCTTTCCTGGTTAAATGTAAGGTCGTAAACTTCAACTACATCAAAATAACCATCTTCGTGGATGTAGATATCCACCTGAGATTTATTTACAATAAAATCTTGTGCAGTAGCATTCAGAAAAAAAAGCATTCCTATAAAAAGCAGAAATAGTTTTTTAAAGAACAGATAATTGTAAGTTGTAGTATTTTTGGGCAGCGTGCAATTCATAATAAATAATATAGCGATTTAGTTATGGGGTTACTCGCTTAATAAACAAGTAACCCAAAACTCAATAACTCGAAATTTCAATCAAAACTCACTTTTACATTTTCGCGCGTAGCCTCGTCAACTTCAAAATAGTCGAAATGCTGATAGTTTAGCATTCCAGCAAAAAGCACTCCCGGCAAGCTTTCGCCATAAGTATTGTTTTCCCGAACAGTGCCGTTGTAATATCTGCGGCTGCGCTCTAAATTCTCTTCAATTTCATTTAGTTTTTGCTGCAAGTCTAAAAAGCTAGCATTTGCCTTTAAATCTGGGTACGCCTCGCTTAATGCAAAAATACTTCGCAGAGTTTGCTGCAGCTGATTTTCCGCTTTAATCTGCGCGTTTATATCGCCAGACGGAACCGCCATTGCAGTGTTTCTGGCAGCAATTACACTTTCCAAAGTTTTCTTTTCGTGTGCTGCGTATCCCTTTACTGTTTCCACAAGGTTTGGGATTAGATCGTAACGGCGTTTTAGGGCAACATCTATATTGCTCCAAGCGTCTTTTACCACGTTTTTGTTTTTTACAAAACGGTTGTAAACAATCGCGAACAGTAGTGCCACGACAACTAGTACGCCTATTAAAAGTAGAATTATACTCATAGTGTTGGTTATTGGTTGTTAGTTCAAAATGAAATCTAAGATACTATAATTTCTGTGACTTAGTGGTAAAGATTAATCTGAAATTGGGTTTTAAAATATTGTTTTTTAGCCATTTACTGCCGCAGCACGATACACCCACATATTTTTGTTTATATTTTAAGAAGAAAAGAATAGCTTTGACGTCTATGAAATTGTTCGAATTTGAAATGGATAGCAACCGCAATCTCTTGCCTAAAGACGGCGAAGTTTATTACTACGGAAAAATATTTTCTGAAGCAGAAGCTAGCCGTTATTACGAAACGCTCCTCAATACAATCGATTGGAAAAACGACGAAGCCATTATCTTCGGAAAAAAAATTATTACAAAGCGAAAAATAGCTTGGTACGGCGATCGCGAATTTGAATACACCTACTCTAAAGTCACCAAAAAAGCGCTTTTGTGGACGGCAGCATTACGCCAACTTAAAACACAAATTGAAGCCGAAAGCGCCGAAACATTTAATAGTTGCTTGCTGAATCTCTACCATTCTGGCGATGAAGGCATGGCGTGGCACAGCGATGCCGAAAAAGATTTAAAAAAGAATGGTGCGATTGCCTCAGTAAGTTTTGGCGCGGAGCGCAAATTTGCTTTTAAACACAAAGACACTAAAGAAACCGTGACCCTAAACTTAGAGCACGGCAGCCTTTTAATTATGACCGGCACCACTCAAAAGCACTGGCTACACCGTTTACCTCCCACTAAAAAAGTAGATTCACCAAGGGTTAATCTTACTTTTAGAACGATTGAAGTGTAATTTTTTTTTAAGTTTTAGGGTACGTATCTTCTTACTTTCTAGCTATATGCTAGTTATAAATAAAAACCTATATTTGAAATTCTCCCCATAGTCCACTGAAGCTTTATGCGAAAGTGGGCAATTAATTCCCTCCGCCCGCATGTCGCCGAAGTTTTATTAAACACTCATGCGTTGTGCGAAGGAGGGTAATTAATTTTCTCCATTGTGGTATTCCGTAATGGGGGAATTTTACTTTAAATTATATTTGAAAATAGACTTGCTCACAAGAGTGGGATGAACGCAATTAAGGTTTAGATATTCAATTATATGTACGTTGCCCACAAGCCGAAAAAAAATATGGATATAGAAAAATTAGAAATAGAAAATTTCAGACATATCAAATCTGAAACTATAAAATTCGGCAAAAGATTAACCGTAATTTCTGGCCAAAATGGGACAGGTAAATCATCGATCTTAGGTTGGGTCGCTCAACTTTGTGACTTTAAGAAAACGAATAAACGCTTAACTGATGAATATTTTAAAGAAGATTTCAGCAATGTGTTTATGTTTTGTCCTACCAATGACTATCATAAAAATTACAAAGTAACTTTTACTTATAAAAACGAAGAAACACTAATATCTGAAGAAAAAATAATAACTACACGTCTATTAAAAGAAACTGAAAAATCTAAAATTCGTTATCGAACTGATTTTGATGGCAGAGGAAAAGCTTTGGATTATCCAGTAATTTATTTAGGCTTAAAGAGATTAATCCCGTTTGCAACCGAAAAAAATGTACGTATTAAAACTACAAATGTTCCTGATAAATATATAAATACATTTTCTAACCTATCAAAAGAAATTCTACTTCTTATAGACGATAAAATTAATCCTGAGGCAGTTAAATCAGCTAATAAAAATACATTAGCAATGAAAACAGACTATTATAGTCATTTAGGAAATTCCGCTGGTCAAGATAATATTGGTCAGATTTTATCAGCACTACTTTCATTCCAAAAATTAAAGGACGACCTTAATAAGGAATATAGTGGCGGTATACTTTTAATCGATGAGATTGATGCATCATTATATGCCGGTTCGCAAATTAAATTAGTTGACAAACTATATCGCTACGCAGAAAATCTCGATTTGCAAATTATATTTACAACTCATTCTTTAGAAATTATTAAACATTTGGAAACCAAAATTGGAGATGACACAATAATAAACCACCTAATCATTCGTGATGGTTTTGTAAATAATGTATTAAATCCAACTTATGATTATGTAGCAAATAAAATTAAAAATCAAATCCAAAAAACTAATCAAATTATCAAAAAGAATTTTATTTGCGAGGACAATATTGCTCAACATTGGACGAATAATTTACTAAATGGAACTGATTTAAAAAAAATGCTGAAAGTTGAAAAAGGTCCATTTCCTGAAGGTACGATTGTTTCTATGTCTCAAACAAAACATAGTCTTTTTAAAGATGTAGGATTTATTTTAGATGGAGATGTAAAGAAAAGATTTGCAAAAAAAAAGAGACCTAATAAAACTGTTTTTCTACCAGATGAAAGTCGACCAGAAACAGTTATGTATCAATTCCTAAAAGAATTATCTGATAACGACCCTTTCTGGGATGATAATGCCAATTTTACAAAACAAACCTGTTTTGGCAATTACCAAGGAAATAATAAAAGCGTTCACAAAAGATGGTTTGAGGATTCTGGAAATAAAAGATTTTTTGGAAATACATATTCTAAAATATTCACGAGATGGAAAAGGGACAATAAAGCGAAGGTTATAGACTTTCAAAACGAATTGAGGAGCATCGTATAGGCCAGTGGCCTACACTGTATAAAAAAGATAGGGCAATTTAGTGCTAAGCCCAATATTTCAGGTGTATTAGCAATGTCGCCAATTTTTTTGATTCACAGCTTAATTTTATTTTATATTTTAAAAGTTGTAACGTAGTGGTTAGCTTTAATACAATAAGTGAAAATAAGTGACAATTAAGCTAAGTCAAAATCTAGTTTAAAGCATGTGCCTTTAACTTTGTAAACTATGTACCTTAACGAACATTTAGAAAAATGAGTAAAAATTTAATTGCCTATTTTGACTTGCTTGGTTATAAGCAATTTATTGAAAATAACACTAAGGAATTAACTTCAATTCGAGTAGGTCATATTTTGAGAGACATTGAAAACTCTTTGACTTTAAGAAAAACAAAAAAGATAAACAAAGCCACTGTGATTGCTGACTTGGAATATAGTAAAGTTAACTGTTTAAATATTTCCGACACCATTATTCTCTGGACGGACGATTTTTCTGAGAAAAGTGTTATAAACTTTGTAGAAGTTTCTTCGCAGTTAAATTTTATGCTAAATAAATACACTTTTCCTTGTCGTGGTGTATTAATCTTAGACGAATTTGAGATGATTTCAGGTAATGTTAAAAATTCCAAAGGATTTACTTATAGTCCAAATATTATGTATGGAATTGGATTGTTAAATGCACATATTAAATCGGAAAGTTTTAATATGGCGGGAACCATAATCGATAAATCTTTTCTTCAAGAATTTGAATATAATTCAAAAATAATGGAAACGATAAAAGAAAAAACATTTAAATATTTGGTCCCTTATAAAGAAAACCGTGAGGTCGAAGAATTAGAATATGTATTTAAAATAATCGAAAGTAAATTGAATAATACATCTTTTGAAAATGTAAAAAATGATATAATTAAAAATTTTAATAAAGATAATAAAGGTGTTGATGAAAGTACTAAACTAAAGTTAGATAATACAATCCATTTTTTAAATAGTCATAGCTGGGAATAAAAACTTCTGCCAACACTGTATGAAAAAAATATGGCAAGCAAGTGCTAAACCCAATGATTCAGGCATATTTGCGAGATTGCTAAATCTCTTGATTTGGCTTTTAGTGAATTACGATAACCCGAGATAGAAAGAATTTAAGCTTGAGGTAAATTCAAAAAGTTATCGCTTAAAACCATTCCTTTTTCTTTTTTATAATAGATTATCATTCAATAGAATAAAAACAGTATGAGCCAAATTAAAGAATGTCCTAACTGCCAATCTGTGATAAAAAGCGGCATAATATCGAGTAACTCTTTATACTCGAAAATGGATACCTCAATCATCAATGAATATAATGAAACAAAAGCCGAAGGTTATTGTTCAAAGTGCGGAAAGGAGCTTTACGAAAAATACACTAATCAAATAATTTCGGAAAGAAGAAATCTAACAGACCAAATACAGAGGCTAATTACAATCATTCCTGTAATTTCTGTACATACACCATTGAACTGGGATTATGAGATTATCGGAATGGTAACTGGTCAATCATCTACTGGAACTGGTGTTATAACGGAATTTACATCGTCATTTACAGACTTTTTTGGAGCGCAATCAGGAAGGCACAACGTAAAGTTGAAAGCAGGAGAAGATATGTGTTTCCTACAATTAAGAAAACAGGCATTGGATCTGGGTGCAAATGCAGTAATAGCAACCGATATTGATTATTCAGAAATTGGTTCAGGAAAAGGTATGTTAATGGTATGCATGGCTGGAACTGCTATTAAATTAAAAAATGTAGAAGTAATCGGCAATGGAAAATCTGAATTACTCACGAAATTGCGAGAAGTTGATGAACGATTAAAATGGTTATTTCGATATAAAACTAATCACGAATAAAGAGAGCACAAAACAACTTTGATTACCAAAGAACTGAAGTAAGAAACAGCACATCTATTCATTGATTTTTAAATCCTATCCTCTTCCAATTCATCAAAATAGTTTTTAATCCTTACCTTCCACCATCAAGCAATTAAAAAACATTCACCCCCAATGCCTACAAAACAATCCCTCCTCAATTGCACGGCAGCCTATTTAGAAGACGAACTGCACTACGCTAATTTACTGCAAGCTACTACCGAGTACAAAGCCATTTTAAACGAGCTCTGCGGCGAAGAGATGGATGTTGACGCTGGCCGCACCGATCTTGAGTTTAGCAATGGCAAAGCGCTTGGCACTTATTATACGGCCACGTGTTTAGACGATTTGCTTAGAACGCGGCAGTTTATAAAAGGCATCGATAGCGCTATAAAAGATAAACTTAAAAGCCAAAATCAACTTCATATTTTATACGCTGGCACGGGGCCGTTTGCAACGCTGATTCTGCCTTTGTTATTGCGACATTCGGCACAGAATGTCCACTATACTTTAGTGGAAGTGAATCCGCTGAGTTTTAAAATTCTGCAAAATGTAATTTCAAAATTAGGGTTGGAGGATTATACTATTACATTAGTGCAGGATGATGCAACTACTTATAAAATAGACCCACAAAATGAGCCAGATATTATACTAAGTGAAACCATGCAAAATGCTTTGGCGAAGGAGCAACAGGTTTCAATATTTCTAAATTTGATGCAACAAGTAAAGAAAGACACCCTATTTATCCCCGAAAAAATAGAACTGTTTCTAGGCTTTTCACCAAAAGGAATTGCTGCAGATAAAATTGAAGCCAACCACTATCACAAAGAGAAAAAAGTATTTGAGGTAAGTAAAGAAGCTATGTTTTCTGAAGATAGAGTCAATACTCCACAGACTGATGAATCGATATTTCAAAAATCACAAACGGTTATAACTGCTGAAAAGCTGGAAGAATACGGTCAATTATATCTTTTAACGGAAATACAAGTTTATAAGGATGCGAAAATTAATATTAGTGAAAGCGGTTTAACCACGCCGCTTCGGTTAATGGATATTAAAAATACGATGGCATCAATAACTATTAATACACACTATGAAATCTCCGCAGAGCCAAAACTTGAATATAAAATAAGCATTTCAGAAAAAGTTCAAACTACCACGCTCGCTTAGTGAAATCAATTCTCGATAAAACCTTAAACACTAGAACACAGCATTTTTCAAAAAAACTCTTATATTTGATACTCCTCAGTTTACAAATAGTAACTCCCCAATTTTTATTTTGAATTAAATAGGTTCGTAAAAGCGGTATAAAGCAGCATCATTCCTATTCGATTATAAAAACGATACCAAGTAATCATGATGGAATTTTCGAAAAACGCCTTTTTTTACTTCGCCTTTTTAATATTTTCATACAGTTGCGGCGAGGCTCCACCTGAATCTGTTTCAATAGATGAAAACGCTACAGTGTCTTTAGATTTAGACCCTATCACCGAAATTATAATTAAAGATGGCACCAGTGTTATTGCTATGCAAAAGTTAGATTCGGTTACTAACAGTACTCCTTTTAAAAGAGAAGATTACAAGGTAGTTTTAGAAACCGATGAAAATCTTAAAATGAATGAAGCCGGCGAATTAAAAGTTTGGATTGGCGGTACAGATATAATAAAAGCCCCGCTCCCCGATAAAGTACAGGATGAAACATTGATTCCTGCTAGCATTGGACAATACGCTAAAATTACTCCCTATGCCCCAGATTTTACCGTAACCCCTTTAGAAATAACATGTGTTCGCATTCACCCCAGTGGCTCGGATGTTCGTTTTACACTTATCCCAAAAAAAGCTGGTACCTTAAAAGTGAGCGCTAATATTGAGCTTTTCGATACGGCAGATTGCACGGGCACTTCGGTTCCAAAAACTGCGGCAACGCTAGCTGTAGTGGTTAAAGTAGATAACAAATTTGTGCTTATGTCTAAATTACAAGAATTGGGAACGGTAGTTTGGGACAACTTTTTAAGCTTTTGGAGCGCACTCATCGCCCTTTTATTTGGAGCGTTATTTTTTATAATTCGCCGTAGAATAAAGAAAAAAACAGGCTACGATCCTAAAGATGAAGATGCTGTTTAGCTTCAAATTATACAAGTTTTGCACTTGTACCTTTCTCCAAAAATCTTTCCGAATATATATTAATGAAGTTTATACGTTGATATTTCATAGCAGCTTAGTCACTCCTATTTTCAATCGAAATCTCCACCAATGAAAAACACTTTTCTAATTTCGCTATTAGTTTTCAGCCTTATTGGTTGCGCTAAAAAAGCAACCGTTATAAATAGCAATATTATTACGACAGATATCACCAACTTTTGGAATGCGTATGATAAAATTGCCACTACGCAGGATTCCGTATTGCAGTATAAATATTTGGACAGCCTATATATCCAAAAAGGAAGTGCAGGGTTGAAAGGGATTATGCAAGCAAGAAATTACACGCCCGCAGATTATATAAACGCTATAAATAGTTATCCAAAATTCTGGGCTTCAATTCGCGAAAACACTTTAAAAACCGATGAATATGAAAAAGAATTAAACAGCGGTATTGAAAAGATAAGAGCAATTTACCCAGAAATGAAACCTGCTAAAATGTACTTTACAATTGGAGCTTTACGCACCGGCGGCACATATTTAGACAGTCTCGTTTTAATAGGAAGTGAAATTGCAATGGCAGATAAAAACGCGATAACTTCTGAATTTCCGGAAGCGACGAGAGTCGGAAGACGTTTGTATTTTGACAGCAATCCTATTAATGGTTTGGTGCTTATAAACGTGCACGAATATATACACACCCAGCAAAATGAATTAGTGCACAACCTACTTTCATATTGCCTTCACGAGGGAGTAGCAGAATTTGTTTCAACGGTTGCAATGCAAACCTCGTCTGACGCACCAGCCATAAATTACGGAAAGCAAAACCAAGCGGTAAAAAAGAAATTTGAAGAAGAAATGTTTTACGGCAACAACGTTTCTCAATGGCTTTGGAGCGATGCCATTAATGAATTCAACACAAGAGATTTAGGTTATTATATAGGTTATCAAATTGCTGAATTGAATTACAATAGCGCACAAGATAAGCAGGCAGCAATTAAGGAAATGATAGAATTAGACTACACTAACGAACCACAAATTGAAGATTTTATAAACAGAACCCAGTTCTTTTCTAAACCCATAGAAACACTTTACAACGATTTTGACAATTCGCGGCCAACTGTTTTAAAAATAAAGGAATTCGAAAATAAAAGTGTTTCGGTAAATCCGAATACAAAACAACTGACTATTGAATTTTCCGAACCGCTTAACGGGCACAACACTGGCGTGGATTATGGTCCGTTAGGGGAAGATAATTTTCCAAAAGTTGTTGACAGATATTGGGCCGAGGACAATAAATCTTGGATAATAAAAGTAGAATTAGAACCCAATAAGCAGTATCAGATTTTAATTTCAAATAATTTTAGAACGGAAAAAGGGATTCCGCTAAAGCAATTTTTAATTGAATTTAAAACTTCGGAAAAATAAAGCTAGTAACAGGGCATAAAAAAGTTCAATTAAATTGTATCCTTTTCAACAGTTATGAGTCTACTTTACGAACCTTAAAAGCAATATTATGAATACTTGTAAATGTACCAATTGCGATTGCACCAAATGCAATTGCAAAGACTGCGCAGCAAATACCTGCTCCTGTGAAAGATGTGAATGCAAAAAATGCAGTTGTTGTTAAATTAGCAAAGGTTGGTGTAAAAGCTAACCTTTGTTTTTATTTTTGAATATGGAAACACAACGAATTTGGCGGCTGCATAATGAAGAACTTTATTTTTTCATTTTAAAAAAGGTGAAAAACGAAACTGCCACCAGCGATATTTTTCAGAATACCTTTTTGAAAATTCACAAAAACCTGCAGCAGGTTAAGAAGGAAGAAAAAATAAGGGCTTGGGTTTTTCAGATTGCGCGGAATGAGATTGCCAATTACTTTAAAAATGAATCGAAATATTTAGCCCCAGTTACAGAAGTGGAAGAAACTGTTAGGGATAAAAACCAAGCATATTGCTGTTTTGATAAGTTTATAAACGACTTACCTCCCAAATATCGAGAAACCGTTGGATTGGTTTATATTGAAGGAAAAAAGCAAGATGAGGCTGCAAAAATTTTGGCTATCAGTCTTGCAAATGTAAAGGCGCGAATTCGGCGTTCTAAAGACATTTTAAAAGAAAAATTTAGCGAATGCTGCAAATACGAGTTTGATGAAAACGGGAATTTAATTGGGGAATCCGATTGTTCAACATGTAATTAGACTAGCTAACTATTCTCAACTTCATTCGTATATTTGTAAAAAAAATAATCCTATGCGAATCCTCCCAATAATCGGTTTCCTTATATTTTTCATTTCCTGTAAAGAAGAAAACAAACAACTCACCGCCCAGCAAATTATCGATAAAACCATTGAAAATGCTGGTGGCGAAAAATACGACGTTGCAACTATAAAATTCACTTTTCGCGATATTAAATACAGTAGTCACCGCCAACAAGGCACTTTTGAACTTACACGAACTATCACAGATTCGTTGGGAGAAACACGCGATGTATTAACCAATAGCAACTTTGATCGATTCGCAAATGGCACAAAACTTACTTTGGCAGATTCTACTGTTAGTAAATACTCCAATTCACTAAACTCTGTGCTATATTTTGTGCAATTACCTTACGGTTTAAACGCGCCTGCGGTTAATAAAGATTTGGTTGGCGAAGCGGAAATAAACGGTAAAAAATACTACGAAGTGGAAGTTACTTTTGCCCAAGAAGGTGGCGGTACCGATCACGAAGATGTTTATATGTATTGGATAAGCCAAGATGAATTTACTGTGGATTATTTCGCCTATAAATTCTTTACAGGTAAAGGCGGCATACGTTTTAGAAAAGCGTATAACCCAAGAATAATTAAAGGTCTCCGTTTTGTAGACTACGAAAATTACCAAGTAGAACCTTGGGAAAACGTGAGTTTAACTACAGTTGATGAGCTTTTTGAAGATGGAAAATTAGAGTTGCTTTCAGAAATTAAAACGGAAGATGTTACCGTAGATTTCTCCAAAAAGCAATAAAATAGCAAATTGAAGGCTTAGAAATCAATTTCTGATGAAAATTTTTTCCTTCTTTCCTTTTGAAATAGTAAACCGCAAATATTACAGTTACTAGTATCCCCCAGAATTAACGAAGAACAAAGCATTCGCTAAAAACAACTTCCCATTCTGCCAAAAGGAACGGAAGGACACATCGTCTACCATATAAATTACGCTGCCACTCCCCTTTTTCGCTTCAGCAAAAACGATGGAGTTTTTTAAACCTTTTTTCGCCACATCGCCCGAAAAACCTGATACACTTTCGGCTTCACCATTTATATAACCTACGTTATAACCATCGCTTAAAAATTTATAGGAATCGTTGCCTAGCTTCAAACTGTAATAAGTGTCGCCATACCCAAATGCCAACGGATGGGTATTGTCGAGCGTAACTTTGTAGATACTTCCGGTAATCATATCTTTAGTGCCATCCAGCTCGCGTTGTGCGTAGGGAACCATATTTGCTACTGTATCCTTTTCTTTTTTGGTGTTTTCATCTTCGTTTTTAACAAGATCAAAACCTTCCTTCCCTTCAAAAACTCGCATTGCACTACCAATAGCCACAACTTTTCCGCCTTTAGAAATCCAATCTTCGAGAGTTTTAAAAGCATCCTCATCGAATATCTTTTTGTAATTGCCTTCGGGAAGTACTAATACATCATAATCGCTCCATTTAATTCTGCCAATATCGTCTGTATTTATTGAAGTAATTGGGTATTTTAGTTGTGTTTCAAAAAAGTGCCAAAGTGCGCCATAACTTAAAGATGATGTGCCTTCGCCCTGCAACATGGCCACCTTTTTATTTTTAATTAAATGTACATTCTGCGATCCGAAATCGGTTAATTTATCTGCGAAACTCGTTGGCGAAGCGTAAAGTTGGCGACCTAATTCATTTGCTATTTCGGTAGTTATTTTATCGAAATCTGCGTTGGTTTTATTGTCACTTCGAGTAATAATTAAACTACCACGACCAAAAGTATTCCCACCAAAACCGAGTTCATTTTCTGAAAAGCGCACTTTAATATCATTTTGAAGCAAGGTTGAAAGAAACTCTGCATCTTTTAAACTGTTCCATTTTGCAATGTATCCCGCTGCATTTGGCGAAGCTATATTTAAGACCGTTTTACTCGGGTTGGCAGCATTTGCAGAAACCAAAGTAGTGCTGGCAATAGTTTCCAAGCCAAAAGCATACGGAAGACTCCAAGCAGTAATATCATAAGTCAACGGCGTAGAAAGCGCTGCATTAGGTTCAAAAAGTACTTGCACCATTTTCCCTTTTGGCTGGTTGGTACTTACTACCAATGCGCCGTTTGCATCCATTGAACCCTTTTTATTTTGGGTATAATTAAGGCCCGAAACGGTTCCGCCGTTTGCGTATCCGTATTTAATTTCGTGGCGATCCAGCATATTCGTCAATGCTTTTAGGTTATCTGGATTCCCTTTAAGCACAAAGCTTTTATACTTTAAATTATCATTTTTAAAGAATTTCCCAAATTCAGAATTAAGCTTAGCTGCTTTTTGCGAAGCAACTTCAATAGTTGAAAGCCCGGTGGTGGTGTGATGTGCCACGCGATCAACAAGGGTGAGTTCAATATCTTCATCATTTATAATTCCCAAACCTGCCATTCCGTGGCCAGCTTGCTCGTAAGTCATCCCGATAGCGCCCATAAATAGCGGATACGTATCGCCATAACTTGGATACAGCAAGTCGAAACTTTCGCGAGTAAAGAAAAGCCAACCGTTTTCATCAAAATATTTAGCGTTATTCTTACCTATTGTATTTTGGAATTCGCGTTGCCAAGGCGTAATAGTTTCGTGAAACGGTTCTGCCGCAGGTGCAAAATAGTACGGATTATTAATATATTGCTCGTGAAAATCTACGTGAATCTGCGGCATCCACTGATTGTAAATTTTTAAACGTTGTTGCGTTTCCACTTGACTTGCCCACATCCAATCGCGATTTAAATCGAATAAATAATGGTTTGGTCGTCCGCCAGGCCAAGGTTCGTTGTGCTCAATTGCGTCTCGCGATGAGTTATATGGCGAAGCTTTCATTTGGTTGTACCAGTTTACATAACGATCGCGACCGTCAGGATTTACACCGGGATCCATAATTACAACTGTATTTTTAAGCCAATCTGCGTGTTCGGTAATTAATTTATAAGCGGTATTCATTGCTGCCTCGCTACTACTCGCTTCATTACCGTGCACATTATAGCTAAGCCAAACAATTGCTTTTTCTGGCGAAGCAGTGCCTGCTAATACACCAATGTTCTTTAAATTGTCTGTTCGTATTTTTTCCAAATCTCCCAAATTTTCTTCGGAAGAAATTACAGCATAAGTAAGCCTTCTGCGTTCATTGGTTTTTCCGTAGTCGAAATATTGCACTTTTCCGCTATTGGCTGCTACATGTTCAAAATACGCAACCACGTCTGCGTGACGCGAAAATTCAGTGCCAATTTCATACCCCAAAAATTCCGAAGGAGATTGAAGTTGAGCGAAGATTAGTAACGGGCATACTAGAAATAATAGAGTGAAAAAACGCATCATTTTATACTATTTAAAAGGTGGTCTAAAACTACTAAAGTTTTACCAAATTCAGAATTCTGAATTCTGAATTCTGAATTATAATGTATTTTTGTTCGAATCGTTTTAAAATTCCTATGCCAGCCCTTTCTATTCCTTATAAAAAAACAAGTTATTTCTCTAAATTGATTTGCGATTATCTCGCTGAAGATGACGCTCTGAAACCTTTTTATAAACGTTTTCCAAAATTGGAAAATTTCAAACATCAATTCGAAGAAAAACAAAAGGATTTTACTGAAGAAAAAAGGCATTTATTGGCGAAACGAATAATGTTTCAATACGGCGATAATTCTATTTCTCAAGCTACGCTTAGCAATATTGATCTGCTAAAAGAACATTCCACATTTACAATAACCACAGGGCATCAGCTTAACCTTTTTACTGGTCCGTTGTATTTTTTATATAAAATATTTTCGGCAATCAATCTTGCAGAAAAACTGAATAAAGAATACCCAAAAAATCATTTCGTGCCAGTTTATTGGATGGCAACTGAAGATCACGATTTTGAAGAAATTAATTATTTCAACCTCTTCGGAAAAAAAGTAAAGTGGGATAGACCTTCTGCTGGCGCTGTTGGCGAATTTTCAACGGAAGGCTTAAACGAAGTGAAACAGCAACTAAAAAAGGAGTTTGGCGAAAGTGAAAATGCCAAAAAACTTATATCGCAGTTTGCCGATGCGTATATTAAACACGACAACCTTGCGGATGCGACACGCTATTTGGCGAATACCTTGTTTTATCAACACGGGCTTGTAATTGTTGATGGAAACGACGCCGATCTAAAACGATGTTTTATTCCCTATGCTGAAAAGGAGCTTACAGAAAACCTCAGCTTTAAAATGGTTTCGGAAACAACAGAGAAAATTACAAGTTTGGGTTTTTCGGAACAAGTTCATCCGCGGGAAATCAATCTTTTTTATTTAGTAGAAAATATTCGCGAACGCATTATTGAGCGGGAAGGCAGGTTTTATGTGAATGCTACGGAACTATCTTTTTCGAAAAAGGAAATTATACAAGAATTGCACGAAAATCCAGAGCGATTTTCGCCCAATGCATTATTACGCCCGCTGTATCAAGAGGTGATTTTGCCCAACCTTTGTTACATTGGCGGTGGCGGAGAACTGGCGTATTGGTTCCAATTAAAAGATTATTTTAATACGGTAGAAGTGCCATTCCCTATATTATTACTTCGGAATTCTGCGCTTTTGATTCCGAAAAATCTTTCAGAAAAACTTAAAGAATTAAATACCGATATCGAAGAATTATTTCTTCCGCAGCACGAGCTTATTACACGTCATACCTATAAAATTTCAAAAATTGAAATAGATTTTTCAAAACAAAAAGAATTTCTAAAACAGCAGTTTAAAGATTTATACACCTTAGCCGAAAAAACCGACGTGTCATTTTTGGGAGCTGTTGGTGCGCAGGAAAAGAAACAATTAAACGGTTTAGACAATCTTGAAAAGCGTTTGCTGAAAGCCCAAAAACGAAAACATACCGAAGAAATTGAACGTTTAAAAAATATTCAAAATGAATTATTTCCAAACCACAGTTTACAGGAACGGCAGCTTAACTTTTCTGAATTTTATTTGGAATACGGACCGGAATTGCTCGATGTAATAAAGGAAAATTTGGATCCGTTGGACTTCAATTTTACTGTTTTGGAATTATAATGAAATCCGTTAATAGTGCCCTTTTAAGGATAGAACAATAATCCTATCTCCCTTTACTTCATAAACTAATCTATGCTCCTTATTAATTCTGCGGCTCCAGCAACCAGAAAGATTATATTTTAATGGTTCTGGTTTACCAAGACCTTCAAAAGGATGATCTATGGCATCATTTAAAAGCTGAAAAATTTTTTGTAGTATTTTTAGATTGCCAGATTTTTTGTGAAAAGCAATATCTTCATTGGCCTGTCCCGTAAAATCTAGAACATATTCCATTGTTAAGACTTTAAATATTTCTCTAAATCTTCTTGAACCACGGTTGTATAATTACTTTCTTTATACTGTTCTTGACTCTTTTTAATTTTTTCAACAAAATCAGGGTTGTATGGACTATCTTCGTCTCCAGTTTCAAAAGTAACTTTTAGTTCTTTCAAATATTCTGTGATTTTTTTCATTTTATCACTTTCAGCATGGACGATGATTGTCTTCATAATAACATTTATTTTTATGAATAAATATACAAATTTAATCCAAAACAAATAGGTTTTAAAGGACCTGTTAGGTTTAATCAGCAGTCATATTTAAAAAATATTCGAGTATTCGCAGTAAAAATTACCACTGTTGAAAAGCCATTAAAAAATTCCGCACAACTCATTTACCAACTTATATATTTAAAGTATTTTTGCCTATGCAAAATAACGTCCTCATTTTAGACTTTGGTTCGCAGTACACCCAATTAATCGCAAGACGCGTGCGGGAGCTGAATATTTACTGCGAAATACACCCTTACCATCACATTCCAGAAAACTTGGATCCTTTTAAGGCCGTAATACTTTCGGGTAGTCCGTTTTCCGTTCGCGCGGAAGATGCGCCACACCCAGATTTATCACAGATTCGCGGTCATAAACCTCTTTTAGCGGTTTGCTACGGCGCACAATATTTGGCGCATTTTAGCGGTGGAAGCGTTGAACCTTCAAACATACGCGAATACGGAAGAGCGAAGTTATCGATGATAAAATCTGGCGAGGCTTTCTTTAAAGATATTCCTGAAAACACAAACGTCTGGATGAGCCATAGTGACACTATCGCGCAGCTTCCAGAAAACGGAGTGCGACTGGCTAGTACCGTGGATGTTTTGAATGCAGCTTACAGAATTGATGGCGAAGAAACGTATGCAATTCAGTTTCACCCAGAAGTATATCACACAACTCACGGCAAGCAATTGCTAGAAAATTTCTTAGTAAATATTGCCGATGTCCCACAAACGTGGACTCCAGCAGCTTTTGTAGACACAACTGTTGCAAATTTAAAAGAGCAAATTGGCGACGGCAAAGTAGTGCTTGGCTTAAGTGGTGGCGTAGATTCTACCGTTGCAGCAATTCTTCTGAATAAAGCTATCGGTAAAAACTTGTATTGCATTTTCGTAAATAACGGATTACTCAGAAAAAACGAATTTGGTAGCGTGCTTCACCAATATAAAGATATGGGGCTAAACGTAAAAGGCGTAGATGCTTCCGAACGTTTTTTGAATGCTTTGAAAGATGAAAGCGATCCTGAAAGAAAACGTAAAGCTATTGGCAACGCATTCATTGAAGTTTTTGATGATGAAGCGCATCTTTTAACTGGTGTAGATTGGTTGGCACAGGGAACTATTTATCCCGATGTTATTGAAAGTGTTTCGGTAAACGGACCTTCAGTTACCATAAAAAGTCACCACAACGTTGGCGGATTGCCAGATTTTATGAAGCTGAAAATCGTGGAACCATTACGCATGCTTTTTAAAGATGAAGTACGCCGCGTTGGAAAGGAAATGGGCATAGATGCAGAACTTTTAGGAAGGCATCCTTTCCCTGGTCCAGGGCTTGCAATTAGAATTCTAGGCGATATTACCGCAGAAAAAGTTCGTATATTACAAGAGGTTGACGCTATTTTTATCAACGGACTTAAAAAGTGGGATCTTTACGACAAAGTGTGGCAAGCAGGAGCAATTCTTCTGCCAGTAAACAGCGTTGGCGTAATGGGCGACGAAAGAACTTACGAAAAAGTAGTTGCGCTTCGTGCTGTAGAATCTACCGATGGTATGACTGCAGATTGGGTAAACCTTCCCTACGAATTTTTGCAGGAAGTGAGCAACCACATAATAAACCGCGTTAAAGGCGTTAATAGAGTAGTCTACGACATAAGCTCTAAACCGCCCGCGACTATAGAGTGGGAATAAATAAAATTCGAGACTATGTTTTGCAAATTTAAAAAACTGATTATCCCTATGTTGAAGTGTTTAATATACGTTTCTGTAACCTTACTATTTATGATTAGTTGTGGCTCTGCAGCCCAACAACAGTATAAAAGTCACGCAGTTCAAAAAGGCGAGACGGTTTATAGCATCGCAAAGCAATATAATATTTCGGAAGAGACTATTTACAACCTCAATCCCGATTCTAGAAATGCTTTAAAAGTTAATAGTTTGTTGATTATTCCTTCCAGTTCTATAATTAGCTCTGGGACTAATGATAACAACTATCGCGAGCATAAAGTTAAAAGGAAAGAAACCCTTTACGGAATAGCCCAATTATACAATGTTAGTGTTGACAATATTAAAAAGTTGAACAAAGAGTTGTATTCCCGTGGTTTGGATAAAGGCGAGCGATTATTGATTCCCGCATCTCCAAAAAACACGGTTATAACTGGCTCCAACTCAGAAAATACTTTGCCTGGCACACAGAAATATACTGTTAAGGCGAAAGAAACGAAGTTTGGTATTGCTAGAAAATTCGGGATTAGTATTGCTGAACTTGATGATCTAAATCCAGATTTAGAGGAAGGATTAAAAGTTGGAACAACCATTATAGTTCCCGACAAGTCAGTTATAGAAAATGCAGAGATTGACGAAGAAAACTTTCAATACTATGAAGTAAAGCCTAAAGAAGGTTTTTACAGATTGAAGGTGAAATTTAATCTTTCTGAAGAAGAAATCGTTGCTTTAAACCCGTATGCAAAAGAAGGTTTGAAAGAAGGAATGATTCTTAAAATACCGAAAGAAAAAACCTTGGTTTCTCAAGATGATATTTCAGAAATTAACCTTGAAAAGCGAATCGAAAACAAAAAAATGAAAACGGTTGCTTTAATGCTTCCGTTCCGTTTAATGAGCAACGTTGGCGATTCAACAAGTACAGACACCAATTTATTAAAAAAAGACCCTACTCTTCGCGTTGCCTTAGACTTTTACAGTGGCGCACTTATGGCTGCTGAGTTTGCAAAAGACAAAGGTATTTCAGTTACGATGAATGTTTACGACACTGAAAAAAGCGAAAGTAAGGTTGCATCTATAGTTTCAAAAAGCGAATTCAAAAAAGTAGATGCGGTAATTGGTCCGCTACTTCAAAAGAATGTTGAAAAGGCTTCGGCTATGCTAAATGATGACAAGATTCCGGTCTTTTCTCCTTTAAGTAATCGAGATATGGCAATGACCGATAATTTGTTTCAGACGTTGCCTACAGATGCAATTCTTCAAAAAACAATGATTCGCTATATAAAAGAGCACAGTGCAGGGAAAAATATTATTATAATTTCAGATTCAAAGCGATCTCAGCAACGGGAGATGATTCTGAGTGCTATCCCTTCAGCAAAAACTGTAACGCCTCGCGGCGGCGGTTATGTACAATCCAGCGATATTAGTGCAGTAGCTACTGATGGAATAGAAAATTGGGTGGTTTTAGAATCTCAAAATCCAGTTTTAATAAGTAGCGCGGTAAATGCTGCGGCCGCAATGTCTGGCAGTTACAAAGCACGATTATTCACTTTAGACAGAAACGATGCTTTTGAATGGCACGAAGTATCCAGCACCCGTTTGGCAAAATTAAACTTCACCTTCCCATCTGTAAATAGAAATATTGCAGAAGACGATCGCAATCCATTTTTAATAAGTTACAAAAATAAATACGGCGTACATCCCAATAGGTATGCCATTCGAGGTTTTGATATAACCTACGATGTGCTTCTGCGATTGGCTTCAGATAATGACATTTACGATGCTATTTATCCTGAAAACGAAACGATTTATGTTGAGAATAAATTTCGATACGAGAAATCGGCAACCCACGGCTACTGCAATGAAGCTGCGTATATTTTAAAGTATAACAACGAACTTAAATTTGAAATTGTAGAATGAGTACCGCCAAAGTAACCTATTTGGGAAATCTTCGCACCGAGAACGAACACCTAAAATCAGGCAATACGTTTATAACCGATGCACCCACAGACAATAACGGAAAAGGCGAAGCTTTTTCACCCACAGACACTGTCGCCACCGGACTTGCAAACTGTATGATTACCATGATGGGCATAAAAGCTCGTGATATGAAAGTGAATATGGACGGCACCACGGCAATGGTTACCAAATTTATGGCAGCAGATCCGCGTAGAATTTCAAAAATTGAAGTGATTTTAAACTTTCCCGCAGGAATTGATGAGAAATCGAAAAAAATACTTGAAAACACCGCACGTACTTGTCCTGTTCATTATAGCCTTCACCCTGATGTTGAAAGGGTGATTGTTTTTAATTGGGGGTAAAACAGTAAATCTTGACTTCGGTCGACGAGACATAAAAAGGACATTTTATAAGACAACGACATACATTTTTAGGTACTATTTTTGATTAACTGTTACTATGAAATTACTCTTTGTCTCCATATTTTTCTTTCTATCTATTCCACAGTCCAGTACTGAGAAAATTCTGTGGCAAGAAAATCAAAAACTTAGTTGGGAAGATTTTAAAGGAAAAGCTGTGCCTAGTGCCAGCTTTGTAGCAACCACCAATACGGGAATTAGTTTTGAATATTCCTATTCAATGAAGAATAACGAAGTGAACGTTAAATATTCTGTTACATGTTTTTTCTATCCGCAAGGTTCCTGGTTTATCCCAGAAAAGGTTAATTCACACATTTTAAAACACGAACAAGCACATTTTGATATATCTGAACTTCACGCTCGAATGCTTCGAAAGAATTTAGCGGGAAAGAAATTCACGAAAAAGATAAAGTCTGAAATTGAAAGCATTTATACCCAAGTAGAGCAAAAAAGACGCGCAATGCAAACAAAGTTTGATGCAGAAAGCGACCATTCTCGAAATCTAGAAAAAGAAGCTTTCTGGCAAAAATACATCACTCAACAACTCGCCGAATATGAATCTTGGAAGTAGCCCAGACCCAAACCACTTGGTGGAACTAGCAAACTACAAAATGCCTTTCGGAAAATACGAGGGTTACTATTTGGTAAATATTCCTGAATATTATTTGGTTTGGTACAGACAAAAGGGTTTCCCCGAAGGAAAATTGGGGCGAATGATGGCTGAAATGTATGAGCTGAAATTAAACGGACTCGAGGGTTTGCTCAAAAAACTCATAAAAAAGAAGTAGCAGTTGACAGCTATAATAAGCTGTGAGGTAGAATATAATTTTATAAATGAAAAAAATCCTTAGTTACATTTGGCCTACCACGGAACATTTTTCTTCTGAAATAAATGGTACGTTAGAAATAACTTACTTCAATGGTAAAAAGGTTTTAGATACTGCAAACGCCAACTACTCCTACGGATCGCTTCAAAAAATACTAGAAATTGGTTTAGAAAAAGTCGATTTAAAGTCGGTTGAAAATTTGCTGCTTTTAGGAATGGGTGGCGGAAGCATTATAAAATCGCTTCGGCAAACTTTTAATTACCAAAAAAACATTGTGGCTGTTGAAATAGATTCCACAATAATAGAACTTGCCAAAGATGAATTTGGTATTTCCGTTTCACAAAATCTTCAAATTATAGAAAGTGATGCTTTTCAATATGTAAAAACTTCCAAAGAAAAATTTGAATTAATTATTATCGATTTATTTATCGATGTAAACGTCCCACCTATTTTCTTCGGAAAAGAATTCTGCGAAAACGTATCGCGTTTGCTTCAAAAGGAAGGTTTTTTAATTTTTAATGTAGGTATTCATCTCAACAAAAATTCGACTACGGTTGAAACAATTACTTCCAATTTTGGGGATGCTTATACCTTTCAAATTTTTAAAAAAGTGAATGGAACTAACACATTGCTTGTAGCGCAAAAACACGCTTATTAAATTTATTTCCATTCGTTCAATTATCTCTTAACAATTAACTAGTATCGTTTCCTCCTTTCCACAATAAAAATGTACCTTTGCATCCCGTATAGTCATTTCAGCAAAGGCACTCATGAACACTACAAAATACATCTTCGTTACGGGCGGGGTTTCATCATCATTAGGAAAAGGAATTATAGCAGCATCGCTCGCTAAGTTATTACAAGCCAGAGGCTATCGTGTAACTATTCAAAAATTGGATCCATATATAAATGTAGATCCAGGAACACTAAATCCTTACGAACACGGCGAATGCTATGTAACCGATGATGGCGCAGAAACCGACCTAGATTTAGGTCACTACGAGCGTTTTCTTAACGTAAATACTAGTCAAGCAAACAACGTAACAACTGGTCGCATTTACCAAAGTGTGATTCAAAAAGAACGCCGCGGCGAATTTTTAGGAAAAACGGTACAGGTTGTTCCCCACATCACAAACGAAATTAAAGAACGTGTTCAACTTCTCGGAAACACGGGCGAGTACGATATAATTATCACCGAAATAGGTGGTACTGTAGGCGATATTGAATCATTACCATACATTGAAGCAGTACGCCAAATGAAGTGGGAAATGGGCGACGACAACGCATTGGTTATTCACTTAACCCTTGTACCCTACCTTTCTGCCGCTGGTGAACTAAAAACAAAACCCACCCAACACTCGGTAAAAACTTTGATGGAAAGCGGAATACGCGCAGACATTTTGGTTTGCCGTACAGAGCACGAACTTTCAGACGATTTACGTAAAAAGCTGGCCCTTTTCTGTAATGTAAAACAAGAAGCGGTTATTCAATCTATTGATGCTTCGACAATTTACGATGTTCCAAACATGATGCTTGAAGAAGGTTTGGATACGGTTACGCTTCAGAAGTTAAATTTGAAGAATTCAAAAAAACCAGATTTAAAACAGTGGAATAAATTTCTTGAAAGACACAAAAATCCAAAAGGCGAAGTTCATATTGGTCTAATTGGAAAATATGTGGAATTGCAGGATAGCTATAAATCTATTCTTGAATCTTTCATTCATGCAGGCGCAGAAAATGAAGTAAAAGTAAAATTAGAATTTATTCATTCTGAACATATAAATGCTAAAACCATCGGCAAGAAATTGTCAAAGCTCGATGGAATTTTAGTGGCTCCCGGATTTGGTGAGCGTGGTATTGAAGGGAAAGTTGCAGCAGTGAAGTATGCACGAGAAACCAATTTACCATTCTTAGGAATCTGTTTAGGAATGCAAATGGCAGTTATTGAGTTTGCTCGAAACGTTCTGAATTTGAAAGATGCTAACAGCACCGAAATGGATACGCAAACCAAAAACCCTGTAATTAGTATTATGGAGGACCAAAAAAATATTACAGACATGGGTGGTACCATGCGTTTGGGATCTTGGAAATGCGATTTGAAAAAAGGAAGTATTGCTAGCAAAGTATACAAAACTGACACTATTGAAGAGCGTCACCGCCACAGATACGAATTCAACGATAAATATCTTGCACAATTTGAGGCTGCAGGTTTAATGGCTACAGGTGTAAATCCAGGTACGGGGCTTGTAGAAATTATAGAAATACCCACGCACCCTTGGTTTGTTGGTGTGCAATATCACCCTGAATATAAAAGTACGGTTGCCAATCCGCATCCGCTATTTGTAGCTTTTGTAAAAGCAGTGCACGATCACTCTTTGAAGAACAAATAGGACAATTTGACGCAATACTAAAATAGGCGGGATTATTGTCTTGCCATATAACATTAACGATAATACACTTTTGAAATATTTCAAAAGAAGAAACAAAAGATGGAACAAAAGAAATTCGACTTAAACTCACTTGTAGGCTTTTTATTAATTGGTGGTATCCTAATTTGGATGTTGTACATGAACAAGCCCACCGAAGAAGAACTTCAAGCTGAAAAAGCTAAAACTGAAGCTGCAGCAAAGCAAGAAGCTGAAACTCAAAAAAAGGCAGGAGACATTACATTAGCAGATGCAACAGCTGATACAATGGAAGCTGTTAAACCTGGTGATTCTCTAGCTTTAGAAGCATTGAGAAATAAATTAGGATCCTTTGCATATTCAGGAACGCTTCCTTCTGCGACGGATGAATCTACCATTTTTGAAAATGATGTACTTTACTTAAAAGTAAACAACAAAGGTGGATACATATCTGAAGCACTTTTAAAGAATTTCACCAAATATGATTCTGTTCCAGTATATCTTATAAAGGATGGAAGCGCTTCATTAAATCTACAGTTTACTTCTGAAAACAGAACTTTAAACTCTCAAGATTTATATTTTGAACCTACGTTGAGCCAAAGTGGTAATGACCAAGTGCTTTCCATGAAGTTAAAGACTTCTGAAAATGGGTTTATTGAATACCGATACACATTGCATCCGGGCGAATTTATGATGGACTTTAGCATCAATAGCCAAGGTTTAGATGGGGTTATTAATACTTCGCAGCCAATGTATTTAGATTGGAAATTGAAGGGGTATCGCCACGCAAAAAGTATTTCGTACGAAAACCGATACTCGCGTTTAACGTATGAATACGAAGACGAAAAACATTCTAAACTTTCTCCATCGGGCGAAGATGATGAATTGGAAAAAGATGTTACGTGGATGAACTTCCGCCAGCATTTCTTCAGTTCTATGTTACTTACAGACACTCCGTTTAAAGAAGTTAAGCTTACCTCTGTAGACTTGGTAATAGATGAAGAGATAGATACAACCTTCACCAAACAATACGGTGCAAAAATGCTTTTAGAACCTAAAAATGGTGCTATATCGTATGATATGAATATGTATTACGGGCCATCTGACTATCAGATTTTTAAAGAATACGGGCGTAATCTTGACGAAGCAATGCCACTTGGTTGGGGTATTTTCGGTTTAATAAACAAATACATTATCATCCCGCTTTTTGCATTTTTAACTGCTTTCCTTCCTGCGGGAATTGCAATTATTGTTTTAACAATTTTAATAAAACTAATGCTTTCGCCCGTTCAATACAAACAGTATTTGGCGCAAGCAAAAATGAAGGTTTTAAAACCTGAACTTGACGAGATTAAAGAAAAGTTTAAGGGTAATAGCTTAAAAATACAGCAAGAAACAATGAAGGTTCAGAACTCTGCAGGCGCCAGTCCGCTGAAGGGTTGTTTGCCCGCTATCCTTCAGATTCCGGTGTTTTATGCGCTCTTTACATTCTTCCCATCTGCGTTCGATTTAAGACAGAAAAGCTTCCTATGGGCAGACGATCTTTCCAGTTATGATACTATTGCGGAATTACCTTTCCACATACCGTTTTATGGAGACCACGTAAGTTTGTTCCCAATTTTGGCATCTATCGCCATCTTCGTTTATATGATGATGACTATGGGCCAAAGCATGCAGCAAACGCAGCAACCAGGAATGCCGAACATGAAATTCCTTATGTACCTTTCGCCATTATTTATGTTGGTATTCTTCAACAACTACGCGAGTGGTTTATCACTTTACTATTTTGTTTCAAACTTAATTACCATCGGAATTATGCTTGTAATTAAAAACTTCATAATTGACGAAGATAAAGTTCACGCCAAAATACAGGTGAAAAAAGCTACTCCAAAGAAACAAAACAAGTTTCAACGCAAAATGTCTGAAATGATGGAGCAAGCTGAGGAACAGAAAAAAGGCGGAAAAAAATAAAACAGCTATAAACGCTGGAAGAGTTAAAGCCTTCCAGCGTTTAAAATAGATTACGAATTACACCGTTTACTTTTAAGTAAATGAATATTTCTGAAATGAAAAAAATAGCTTTCATCTTCTTTATTGGAATTTTCTGCACTATTAGTGTTTTTTCACAAAGTGATATAAACCAAATGGACGCACAAGGCCAACGCCATGGACTTTGGAAGAAAACGTTTGACGGAACTACTCAGCTTCGTTACGAGGGCACTTTTGACCACGGTAAAGAAGTTGGTGAATTCAAGTTTTACTGCGAGGAATGCAAAAGCCAACCAATGGTTACTAAAAATTTTACTGGCAAAGACAATCTTGCCGATGTGAAATATTTCACCATTAAAGGAAAACTCGTAAGCGAAGGAAAAATGAATGATAAAGACCGCATTGGCGAATGGGTTTATTATCACGAAAAGTCTAAAAACGTAATGACTCGCGAGCAGTATACCAATGGTAAATTGGACGGCAAGGTTGTTACCTACTACCCTAACGGAAAAATCACCGAAGAAATTAATTATAAAAACGGCATTAAAGAAGGGGAAAGCAATAACTACTCTCCCGATGGCGTATTGTTGAATAAATTGCTGTACATCAACAATCTATTACAAGGTCCCGCAACTTATTACGATGCTTATGGCAATGTTGTTATTGAAGGATTTTATAAAAATAATAAGAAGCACGGACTTTGGAAATATTACAAAGACGGAAAAGTAGTTTTGGAAGAAACGTATCCGAAGCCCACGGATAAATAATTATCCTTTCAAGTAAGGCTATCTAAAAGCTTTCGACCACCATATCCTAAAAGTATTTTATCTTTACACCCTCATTACCCAAAGCCATTTTGGCCGAAGGCTTATACATTTTAATTATTATGAAAAAACGAGTTGTTGTCGGACTTAGCGGAGGCGTAGATTCCAGCGTTGCAGCCTATCTTTTAAAAGAACAAGGCTATGATGTTATTGGTCTTTTTATGAAAAATTGGCACGACGATACGGTAACCATTTCTGATGAATGTCCGTGGTTGGAAGACAGTAACGACGCAATGCTCGTAGCCGAAAAACTTGGTATTCCTTTTCAAACTGTAGATTTAAGCGAACAATACAAAGAGCGAATTGTAGATTATATGTTTCGCGAATATAAAATGGGACGCACACCAAACCCAGATGTGCTTTGCAATCGCGAAATAAAGTTTGATGTTTTTATGAAAATCGCTCTCAGTTTGGGTGCCGATTTTGTTGCAACTGGACATTACTGTAGAAAAGGTGTTATTGAGAAAGATGGAACAGAAACTTTCCAATTACTTGCAGGCAAAGACCCAAATAAAGATCAATCCTACTTTCTGTGTCAACTTTCGCAGGAGCAGCTTTCAAAAACCCTCTTCCCTATTGGAGAATTATTAAAACCTGAGGTTCGTAAAATAGCTGCAGCGCAAAATTTAATTACCGCAGAAAAACGCGATTCGCAAGGTTTATGTTTCATCGGAAAAGTGAGATTGCCTGAATTTCTTCAACAAAAACTAGCGCCTAAAGATGGTGCAATTGTAGAAGTGCCAGCAAGTTTTTCAGAATATAAAATGAAAGTTCCAACTTTTTCTTCCGAAGAAGAGAAACTGGAATATCTTTCTGCAAAACGCACCTATTCAATGACCGACGGCAAAAAAGTGGGTATTCATCACGGAGCGCACTATTTTACCAAAGGGCAACGTAAAGGCTTAGCCGTGGGAGGAACCAAAGAACCGCTTTTTGTAATTGATACCGATGTGGATGAAAATGTAATCTACACGGGGCAGGGCAAAGACCATCCAGGGCTTTACAGGCGCGGGCTGTTCGTTAAAAATGAAGAGATACATTGGGTTCGCGAAGACCTAAAACTCGCAGAAGACGAAAAAGTGGAAGTTATGGCGCGAATTCGCTACAGACAACCTTTGGAAAAAGCAACCTTGCACCGTACAGTTTCCGGACTTTATGTTATATTTGAAAATCCACAATCTGCTATCACCGAAGGACAATTTGTTGCATGGTACGAAGGCTCAGAATTATTGGGCAGTGGCGTAATTTCCTAATAAATAAATATGATGAAAAAATTATCCCTTTTAATTTTTGTTTTAAGTACCACTTTTGCTTTTGCGCAAATAGAAGACGCGCTTGTATTTTTGGAGTCGAAAGATCCAACCGTTGTTGCGGCGGCTCTTTCCAATCCAACTACCATTTTAAGCCAGGCAGCGATTAATAGAAAAACTGCACAAGGCACCCCCATTGACGATAGAGACGTTCCACTTAACGAAGCTCAGAAATCTGATATTAATGCATCTACCGGAATTACTGTTCTTGCAAAATCGAAATGGCTAAACGCTGTTTACGTTCGCGGAACTGAGAATAATATAAATAATTTATTAAACTTTCCATTTGTTGCAGATATTGAATTTGCAGACAAAAGTTTAAATAGACCTACCAACGGAAGACAATTTACAAATGATAAGTTTGAAGTTGAAAACGAATCGCAATCTAGAGTAATTTATAATTACGGAGATGCTACCAATCAAACAGAAATGATTACTGTTGACTATCTTCATGAAAATGATTTTATTGGAGAAGACATTCTTGTTGCCTTTATGGATAACGGTTATCCTGGTGTACTTACAAACCCTGCATATGCTACATTAAGAAATGAAGGCAGATTGTTAGGTTATTATGATTTTGCTGCCAGAGTTGAAAATTCTAATGGTAATGGAAGTCACGGTGCTAGTACTTTTAGCGATGCAGCAGGCTTTCTAGATGGACAATTTGTGGGTACTGCTCCAGGCGCATCTTACTATTTATACATTACAGAAGATAGTGATGAATCTCCTGCTGAGGAAGCCTATTGGGTTGAAGCATTAGAGCGCGCAGATAGTTTGGGCGTATATGTTACAAATACCTCTTTAGGGTATCAAGATTTTGACAACTCATCATTCGATCATACCTATCAAGATCTCGACGGGCAAACAACTATTGCCGCGAGAGGCGCAAATGCAGGATTTGATAAAGGGATGATTAACGTTACCTCTGCCGGAAATGATGGCCGACCAGGTAATTTTGGATATGTTGCTACTCCAGGCGATGCGCCAGGTAGTTTTACCATTGGTGCAGTAACCAGTTCTGGCAGCCCTTCAGATTTTAGTTCGTATGGTCCAACGGTTGACGGGCGTATCAAACCAGATGTTGTTGCTCAAGGTTCGAGTGCCGCTGTGGTAGATCAATTCGGAAATGTTACAACTTCAAGCGGAACATCATTTAGTTCTCCAATTATGGCGGGTGCAGTAGCTTCCTTATGGAGCGCATTTCCACATATGAAAAATGAAGTAATTGCACAGGCAATTCGCGAGTCTGCAAGCAGATACACTAACCCAACGGATAAATTAGGTTACGGTATTCCAAACTTTGAAGAGGCTCTTAACTCCCTACTTTTATTAAGTGTTGAAGATCAAATGCAGGATAATTATTTCGCACTTTATCCAAACCCTGTAAGCACTCAAATAAATATTTCTTTCCCAAAAAACTCAGAAAACGCAGAGTTTACGCTTTTCAATGTTTTAGGTGAAAGAATTCTTCAAACTAGAATTACTTCTATGAATAACAGCGTTGATGTTTCTGGATTAAATTCAGGAATGTACATTGCTTCTATCACTTCAAATAACAAAACAACAAGCTATAAAATCATTAAAAAGTAGTGCAAAACCGGATTACCGAACTTTTTAATATAGAACATCCCATTGTTCAGGCTGGAATGATTTGGAATAGCGGTTGGCGTCTCGCCTCCGCTGTTTCTAATGCAGGAGGCTTAGGACTTTTGGGCGCAGGCTCTATGTATCCTGAAGTGCTTCGCGAGCATATCGTGAAATACAAAAAAGCTACCGATAAACCTTTTGGGGTAAACGTACCCATGCTTTATCCAGATATTGATAAAATTATAAATATCATTATTGAAGAAGGCGTAAAAATAGTTTTCACCTCAGCTGGAAATCCGAAGACATATACTTCAAAATTAAAGGAGAACGGAATAACAGTTGTTCACGTGGTGAGTAGTGTGAAATTTGCACTGAAAGCACAAGATGCCGGAGTAGACGCAATTGTTGCCGAGGGTTTTGAAGCGGGCGGACATAACGGTCGCGAGGAAACCACAACTTTCACATTAATCCCGATGGTGAAGGAACATTTAAAAGTTCCATTGATAGCCGCAGGTGGAATTGCCACTGGTCGCGGAATGTTGGCTGCTATGATTTTGGGCGCAGACGGGGTACAAGTAGGAAGCCGTTTTGTTGCTTCGGAAGAAGCATCTTCGCACCACGCTTTTAAACAAATGGTTGTTGACGCTAAAGAAGGCGACACTCAGCTTACTTTAAAAGAATTGGCACCCGTAAGAATGCTTAAGAATAAATTCTTCGAAAGCGTAATTCAGCTTTATACTACCAATCCTACAAAAGAAGATCTTGTAAATCATTTAGGTCGTGCGCGTGCAAAACGCGGTATGTTTGAAGGAGATTTAGAAGATGGCGAATTAGAAATTGGTCAAATTGCCGGACTTATTCACGACATAAAACCAGCGGCACAGATTTTAAAAGACATGCTTCAAGAATTTGAATTAGCTAAAAAGGAAGTTACTAAACTTTAGAAATTTCTAATTAGCAGAATATAATTTACAGAACATTAAAAAACCCTTCCGAAACTAATCGGAAGGGTTTTCTTTTAAATTAATAATCTGTACTTATTCCTTAATAAGTCTTTTGGTTATTCTACCGTTTTCACCTTGTATAATTACTATATAGGTTGCTGCGGCCATTTCAGAAATATCGATAGCCTTTTCAGTGCCCATGCTTCTAAGATCTATGCTTTTCACCATTCTTCCTCTAATATCAAAGATCTCGAGTTTTTCTAGTGAAAGACTTTGTGGATTACCTATGGTAACACTATGCTTGGCAGGGTTTGGATACATTTGTATACTGCCAATGTTTGCATTGTTATCGCCTACACCCAATACACTTTCAACGATAAGTTCAAAGTCGCAAGTTGATACGTTACCGTATTCATCTTCCGCAGTAAAGGTAATGGTATAAGTTCCATCAGATAATGGTGTGCCAGCTACAGGATCTTGTGAAATTATTGTTACAGGATCTGTGCAATTGTCTATTGCAGTTGCTTCACCATTTGCAAAGTAATCTGGGAGAATGTAAAATACATTCCCAGGTCCCGGATCAACAGTTTGGTCTAGTGGACACGTGAGAACAGGCGCTAAAAGATCTACAACTGTTACCTCAGCGGTACAAGTTGCTAGATTGCCATTAACATCAATTGTAAACACTTGAACTGTTACTGGGGTTCCAATATCACTACAACTAAACATTGTAATATCTACAGCTACAGCAAAAATGCCACATATATCTGTATTGCTAGCTATTACATCCATTGGATCTAAAATAGCGGTTCCATTAGCACCAAGCTCCAAAGTAAAGTCTTGACAAACCAAGACCGGGCTTGTGTTATCTTCAACAGTTACTATAGCGGTACAAGTACTGCTGTTTCCATTTACATCGGTGACAGTAAGAACAACCGTGTTATCGCCTACGTCTGAACAATCAAAGGTATCAATATCCAAAGCGTAAGTAGCTATTCCACAAGCATCCGTACTTCCGCCATCGACATCAGCTCCTACAATGGTTACCACACCAGTTATTGGATCTAATTGTACTGTGATGTTTTGGCAGTTTGCAACTGGCGCTGTAATATCCTCTACTGTTACAATTGCTGTACATGTATTAGAATTACCGTGAATATCTGTAACCGTTAACGTTACAGGGTTATCACCCACATCGCTACAATCAAAACTACTTGGACTTACAGATGATGTTGCAATTCCGCAAGCATCAGAGCTGCCACCATCAACATCTGCGGCAACAATTGTTGCATTTCCAGAAGCGTCTAATTGTATCGTTATATTCTGGCAGACCATTGTTGGTGGCTCGTTATCCGTTACCGTAATTGTAAAGCTACATACTGTTGTATTTCCACCGGCATCCGTGGCCGTGTATTCTACAGTGTTTACTCCTACAGGGAAACTACTTCCGCTTGGAAGGCCTCCAGTTTGAGAAGCCGTTGCGCTGCAATTGTCAAAGACTAATGGCATTGCGAAATTTACAACCGCACTACAGAAACCAGCATCAGAATTAGCTGTTATATCTGCAGGACATACAATGGTTGGTGGTATACTGTCTTCTACAGTAACTACAGCCACACAAGTACTTGTATTTCCATTTACATCCGTTACCGATAAGGTTACGTTGTTAGGACCAATATCTGCACAAGTGAAATCTGTTACATCTATAGAAGTGCTTGCAATTCCGCAGGCATCTGTACTACCTCCATCAACATCTGCTGCCACTATGGAAACATTTCCTGTAGCATCTAATTGTACAGTTATGTTTTGGCAAACTGTTGTTGGTGCTACATTGTCTTCTACATTTACTGTAGCATTACAAGTACTTATATTTCCTATTGCATCTGTAACTGTCAACATAACAGTGTTAGCTCCTACATCTGCACAAGTAAAGCTACTAGGCGAAACACTCAAAGTAGCAATTCCGCAATTATCTGTGCTACCACCGTCAACATCGGCTCCTACTATGGAAACGTTTCCTGTTGCATCTAATTGAACAGTAATGGTTTGGCATAAAGCTATTGGAGCTTCTACATCGAGTACGATTACATCAAAACTACAAGTGTCTGTATTTCCTGACGCGTCTGTAGCTGTAAATGTATTGGTTGTAGTTCCAACAGGGAAAGTACTTCCACTTGGTAATCCTACGGTTTGTGAGATAGTACTACTTGGCAAATCGTAAATCAAGGTTCCATTAAATACTCTTGGAGTGAAAACACTTCCAAATGGGGTATTAGAAGCTGATCCCATTGACATCGATAAATCGGCATTAGAATAGTTTTGATTAGCTCCCGTTCCATTGGTATAATTGTGCCCGTGTGTTGCATCCATTACTATAGCAATTCCATAACTCGTTGCTGCGTTTAAAGTAAATGGAGTAGTTAGAACCGCTAATGACGGATTATCTATACCTGCAGCAGTTCCAGTACCTGAGCCCACTAACGTCCATAATCCAGCGTTTGTTTCATTGCCTACATGCGTTCCTGGCGTGGTATAAACATCAATACTAAATGCGCCACCAGCTCCGGCAGCAGTGTTCACTTCAAGCGAATTAATATTTAAATTAGTACCCGCGATTGTAACATTAAAATAAACAGCACCTCCAAAATTACCACTATTGTTTGAGGCAAAGAGTGATGTTAATGAGCCTGATCCAACACAATTATCTGTCGCTGTAGGCATAGGGTAAGTAACAACTGCGCCACACATACCAGCATCGTTATTTACTATCATATTTGCTGGGCAGGTAATTACTGGATCTTCAGTATCATTCACAGTAACGTCGAATGAACAAGTTACAATTGGATTGATACCATCATTATACTCAAAAGTGTTTGTAGTTGTACCTACTGGAAACGCACTTCCAGAAGGAAGACCTGCGGTTTGCGTTAGACCACCATTAGCGTCCCGCGCAAAGGCTATACCATCTAAAGCTGTTGCTGTAACACCAACAAAGGTAACTACACCCGAAGTAAGATCTAAAGTTGCTAAATAATTTGGCCCACTACCACCAAAACCATCATTCACGCCAACATACATAACGTCGGCTATACTCGAATCCATAGTGCTTAATTTTGGATTAGCAAGTGGTGGAAATCCATTGAAAGTAACCGCTGCAATAGCAGTATCTAAACCAGTGACTTGATTAACGCTATACAAAGTACCGCCACCATTTGCATCACAACGATATAGCGTGCTGTTGGCAGAAAAAGCCATTCCATTACCAGGATTGCAGCTACCCGTAGAACCTATTAAATTAATAGCAGCGGTTCCAAGATCAATATCGCCTAAATCAACACATCCACCTCCCAGGATTGCATCAATAAACATTTTATTATCGGAAGGTCGCGAAGACATATCAAAAACTGGAGAACCTCCAGTGCCTGTTTGAGGGGTAAGAACCCCAACTTCGGTTCCAATTCCTGAAGATGGATCAATTGTTAATAGAACTTGCATATTATCTGAAATTCTTTTTCCTATTCCAAATAATTGTCCTGATGCAATATCATATTCTAGACCACCAACGTTATTAAAACCAATTGGTCCTATAGCAGTTGCTGAACCAGTTAATGGATCGATAATATGAAGCGTTGAAGGTGCTGAGCTACCTACTGCAGTTGTGCCGTATAAAATCTCTGTACCTATTGGACAATTATCTGTTACAGTTGGCATTGGGTAGGTTACCACTGCACTACATACATTTGCGTCATTATCAACTATAATATTTCCAGGACAAGTGATTACCGGATTTTCAATGTCATTAATTGTAACATCGAAGGAACAGCTTTGCACTGGATTTATCCCATCGTCAAATTCAAAAGTGTTGGTAGTTGTACCAACTGGGAAAGTACTTCCGCTTGGCAATCCTGCTGTTTGAGTAATTGCACCGCTTGCACCAAAAATGGTGTAGCCATTCCATCGGTCATTTGCATATATCCACGCTTGACTGTTTTCATAAGCAAAACCGAAATCGGTCGTGGTTAAACCGATTGAAGTCGCAGCGCCGTATGCACCTGTTGCTCTATCATATAAATGAACAGATTGGGTGGTTTTGTCATAAATTGCATATTCACTACCCACTATACCAGTATAACCTACAGAATATAAGGCATACACAGAACCAACAGGTATTCCTGTAAGTACTAATGTTCCACTTGTAATCCCTGTAGCTCTGTCAACTTGTGTAATTGACCCGGCATCGTAATAAATTATTTCATTATTACCATAATCTAGGTCTCCACAAGATTGATTATTGGGTTGATTAGCGGGAAAAATAGGTGTTAAATTACCATCTGGACAGTCTCCTGCTAGGTCAGTGCTAAACACACCAGCTGTAAAACCTCCGTTTGCTTCTGATTGACTTAAGGATGCATTCCACCACACACCTCTATAAGAAATCCCACTCGCAACATCGCTAATAAAAGCACCAGTCGTACCATCAAAACAATCTAAAGGATACGCAGCAGATCCAGCATTTGCGCTATAATATCTATCTGCTATAGGATTATAACTAACTCCAGATCTATTTCCGGTACCACCTGCTGAAGAAATTAATTGTAACGTGGCAATACCATTTGCCAATGGAGAGCTACTGCAACCGGAAGGAGTATCGACCGTGTAAGTAACTACAGCACCACAAATTCCCGGATCATTGTCTTGGATAATGTTTCCTGGACAAACAAATGGGCCACCGACTCCGCCACTAATTACATTAACAATAGCAGAACAGGTTGAAGTTGCTCCATTGTCGTTTGTAACTTCAACTGGAATCGTGTTCATACCTATATCTGCACAAGTAAAACTGACTGTTGGAGCTAAAGGGCTTCCAGCCAAAACTGTATAACCACCGCAATCAACAGTAACGCTATGCAATAAGTCGGCTGCATTTACAGTTGCATTTCCGGAGGGATCAAGTGTAACATCAAAAACTGGAGCAACAATTTCATAATCGTAATCTATACCCCAACTAACTAAGTTCCCCGTGTCTGCACCGGCATTATCAGAGACTGTTAATTCCCATACGCCCAATGTACTTTGTCCATCAAAAACTGATAGTGGATTGTTTGGAGTAAACAATCCGCTGATTGTTGGTACAGTTCCAGCGCACTCATTTTCAATTGGATTGGCTGCTTCGTCATCAAGTATCGCATCTATATCATTACCACCACACCCAAATGTGCCTGGAGGTGCACCAATTCTATCAACAATTGTTACGGTTGGCCCTGCAGGAGATTTTATTTTAATTATAAGATCACCGACAAAGGTGTGTGTTAAATTTAAAATAATATCTAAATCTGAAATCGTAACATTTTCGGTAACATTCATGAGGGAAGTTATTCCAGCCGCATTATTATCTGGTATTGCCACTCCAGGACTTTCAGATTTTGATCCCGTCATTGGTATCGCACCTGAACCTTTACAAATAATTACAGGTGGGTCATTGGTTACATTAATATCATCAGTAAGTATAGTTGATGCACCACTACAAAGATCATTAACAGTATAAGTAACTGTCACCAAACCTGGACCGCCAACACTTGGATCAAAAGTAAATGTACCGCCATTATCGGTCACACCCGGACCGCCGTAAACACCACCTGCTGGCGTTCCACCAGAAAGACCGGTTTGAATTCCGTCAGAAAGGCAAACTTCGTCAATAGTATCAAAACCTGAAAAACCTGGTGGTAAATCAAAAGCTTCTGTACCATCTGTTTTACTTGATGATGATCCTTGATTAGCACTAAATCCTAATCCTCTATCTGCAAATGCTTGCCAAATTGTACATAAGTGAGCACCTCCATAAAGCGCTTGATCTGCCGCAATAATTGCATCGCGACCATCAACAAATCCTGGGCTACACGGCTGTATTTTTAATCCTTCAGTTACAATTGCCAAGGCAACATTATTTCCACCTGTACCATTATAAAAATCTGGATCAAATCCGTCTGTTGCAATAATTTCCCAGGTCATATCCCAAAGCATAGTAGCCCAAACTTCTCCAACACCGTGTGGAGCTACCATAGTAATAATATCATCATATGTATGGTTGTTAACGGCAAAGTCAGTACTGTATCTCTGAGTTCGAACCCCAGGACCATTAGTAGGTTGGCCTAAAAGATAAGTACCTACCCCTCTAGCATCAGTTCCTGTGTCTCCGGCTTCAATGGTTACTAATAGACCATAAAAGTCGCTCCAACCTTCGCCCATCTGTTCTTGGTTACCTAAACAACCAACATTTAGAGCACCTCCAGTTAGCCTATTAGAAACACCATGGCCATATTCATGAACAACAACTCCAGCATCAAGATTACCATCATGTGAAGGGGTAGCGTTGTTACATAAAAACATATTCATTGTTGGATTTGAACCATCGGCAGGAGTACCAAAAGTAGCATTACAATTACCTGGCGCTTGGGCATTGGCATTAACACTGTCTGATCCTAATCCTCCATTTCCATAATTATTTTCTTGAAAGTTCCCACTAACTTCATCAAAACCATATTGATATAAAACATCGTGCGTTATATTATTCCAATAAAACAAATTAGTAATATAGGGTGCTGTATTTAATGCTGGATCTTGCGCTAAATTAATAGGAAAGTCAAATGTTAGCGAAGCAGTTCCATCTGGACGATCTAGAACTTTATGAGCATCAACATTATTACCTGTAGTTACTGTAAATTCGGCACCAGTAGCACCATTTGTATCATGCCACCCAAAAGGAGAAGCCATAAGATCCTCTGGATCAATTACCAAGGTGCGTGTCATACTGCCATGGTTTGGAGATTCCATAGGCATGGCATATACTCTATAACCGCTTGCTAAAGTAGATACAGGCTCATTAATTGAGGGAACAGCATTTTTTTTGTTTACTACCTCCGTTTCAATTTCTGTTAAAGGACCAAAGACTGATACCATTTCAATTACATTTTCTCCGTGAAAATGCTCATTATGTTCATCCATAATATTACAAGAAACCGTCCAATTTTCTTTGTCTATTATTTTTCCTGTTGAAGCATCCACACGAAAATTCCACCAATCCGTTGAAGTTTTTTCGGCTATGGAAAGTTCCCAAACAAGTTGTGTGCCTATTCCTTCTCTATAATAGTACATTAATTTTACGGGAACATCCACTAAAGATATTCCTGCTTTATTATAAATGGCGGCTTTATTTTTGCCGCCTATACTTTTTAATTCTTGAAGATTGGAAACTTTGTAACCCATCTGTCCAGCCACAGAAGAGATTGCCTGGCTTGCCGAAATTGCTTGTGAATTACTTTTAAGTGTTGCACTTACATCTGTTAGAAATTTATTGTGCTCCGTTAAAACTTTACCAGTTTTATCTAGATGAACACTAGATTCTGTGCCATACACTTCCAAACCGTTAATAGCTTGTCTTAAATAAATGTGGTGAATGCCGCTCGTTCGGCTTATGTGCTCATTAGTAATTACATACTGATTACTTTTTTGCTGTATTAGTTGGTTTAGCGAAATGGTTGATGGTTTTGCGGCCATTTGCGCTGCTTCCTTTTCTTTTTCAGGGTTTTTGTGCTGTGCAGATAGCTGAATAGTCAGCATACACAACACCATTAGGAGTAGTGTCGATTTTTTCATAATAAAAATATGGTTTAGTTAGTTCCATAAATTTAAAATAAAATATTGGGAATCAACGGGTTAAAATCACAAAATTTTAACAATTACAATAATTGCAAAAACTTTGACAAAAAAAAACCTCCCGAATTGGGAGGCTTTGTCTTAAAAAAATTGTGTGTATTAAAGTACTTTTACGTTAACCGCGTTCAATCCTTTTTTTCCTTCTTGAAGATCAAATTCAACTTCGTCACCTTCACGAACTTCGTCGATTAGGCCTGAAATGTGTACAAAATGTTCTTTGTTGGTTCCTTCTTCAGTGATAAAACCAAAACCTTTGGTGTCGTTGAAGAATTTTACTGTTCCTTTGTTCATTGTATTTAAATAAATAATTAATATAAGCGGCAAAGATAGTATTATTATTAACATAGAAGCTAATTTCTAATATTTATTTTAATAATCTAAAAAATTAAATTATTCATCTTAATTTAACGCTTCCACTAAACATTTTCCCTTTCAAGCCCCTCTTTTCCTTTATAAGCGTTAATTGAATACGCCTAGTCGCTATTCATTAAAAGTATAGGTGTGAATTTTTTTCGATTAAAAAGACTTATTCCAGTTTAAGCAACCAAAATATTATAAATCAATTGCTATTTGATTTTTTAAGATATCTTCAAAAGTCTCCCTTTTTCTAATTAAGTGCGCTTTTCCTTTATACCAAAGTACTTCAGCCGGTCGATAACGCGAATTGTAATTGCTTGCCATTGTAAAGCAATAAGCCCCCGCATTATGAAACGAAAGCATATCTCCTTCGTGTATTTCTGGAATTCGTCTGTTATTTGCAAAAGTGTCAGTTTCGCAGATATAACCTGTTACTGTGTAAAAACGATCTCTACCGTGTGGTCGAGAAATGTTCGAAATTTCGTGTTGCGAACCGTAAAGCATTGGGCGAATTAAGTGATTAAAACCACTATCAACTTGCGCAAAAACGGTAGAAGTGGTTTGTTTTATTACATTCACTTTTACTAAAAACTGTCCTGCTTCACTCACCAAAAACTTACCTGGCTCAAAAGCTAAGGTTAGTTTTTTGCCGTATTTTTTACTGAAATCATTAAAACGCTTACTCAGTTTTTTTCCAAGTTCTTCTACATTAGTTTCAATATCGCCTTCTTTATAAGGTACTTTGAAACCGCTTCCGAAGTCAATAAATTCAAGATTATCGAAATTTTCGGCAGCATTAAAAAGTATTTCCGAAGCGTAAAGAAAAACATCAATATCAAGAATATCGCTACCCGTATGCATATGGATTCCGTTGATGTTCATCCCCGTGTTTTCAACAATCCGTTTCAACAAAGGCATTTGATGGATAGAAATTCCAAACTTACTATCAATATGTCCCACGGAAATATTTGCATTCCCACCAGCCATAACGTGCGGATTTATACGAATACAAACCGGAGTTTTGGGGTGTTTGGTTCCAAACTGTTCCAAAATGGAAAGATTGTCAATGTTTATCTGTACGCCAAGTTTAGCCGCTTTTTCTATTTCTTCCAAAGAAATTCCGTTTGGCGTATAGATTATGTTTTCAGGTTTCGCACCCGCTTCTAAGCCAAGCATTACTTCCTGAATAGAAACGGTATCTAAACCGCTACCCATATTTACGAGCAGTTTCAAAATTGAAATATTTGAAAGTGCTTTTACTGCATAATTAATCTTCAACTTCTCCACCTTATCAAAAGCGCTGGTTAAACGTTTATACTGCTTTTCAATTTTAGCAGCGTCATAAACATAAACAGGGCTTCCAAATTCTTGGGCAATTGCCAAAAGGTCTTGATTTTTCATGGGTTTTGAGAATAAGTTTTTTTTAATTTAGGGCACAAATTTAAGAATGTATTGCCAAATACATTCCTCTCAGATACTTAATTTTTACAATTCTGTAAATCAATGTAAAAACAGAAGTACAAAGCTTTAAAAAACATTAGTCCATTCCTACAACATTTGTTATTTTTGCGTTCCATAAACAAGTACAAAACCGATACTATGAATTTACACGAATATCAGGGAAAAGAAATTTTAAACAGTTTTGGCGTTGAAATACAGCGCGGTATTGTGGCTACAACTCCAGCAGAAGCTGTGGAAGCCGCAAAAAAACTTACCGAAACAACGGGAACAGGCTGGCACGTTATTAAGGCTCAAGTTCACGCAGGTGGTCGCGGAAAAGGTGGCGGTGTAAAACTAGCTAAGAATATAAAAGAAGTTGAAGATATTGCAGGAAATATAATCGGGATGAACCTTGTTACTCCGCAAACAACTGCGGAAGGTAAAAAAGTACACCAAATTTTGGTTGCTGAAGATGTTTATTACCCTGGCGATAATGAGCCTGAAGAATATTATATGAGCGTTCTATTAAATCGTTCAACTGGAAGAAATATGATTATGTATTCTACCGAAGGTGGAATGGATATAGAAACGGTTGCTGAAGAAACTCCACATTTAATCTTTACAGAAGAAGTTGACCCTGCAGTTGGCCTTTTAGGCTTTCAAGCTAGAAGAATTGCTTTCAATCTTGGATTGAGTGGAAAAGCATTCAAAGAAATGACGAAGTTCGTTACGGCACTTTACAGAGCTTATAACGAGTCTGATTCTTCTTTATTCGAAATAAA
Organism: Aequorivita sp. IT1183; assembly: GCF_058068265.1. Classification (NCBI taxonomy): domain Bacteria; kingdom Pseudomonadati; phylum Bacteroidota; class Flavobacteriia; order Flavobacteriales; family Flavobacteriaceae; genus Aequorivita; species Aequorivita sp. IT1183. The sequence continues at coordinate 550,506 of NZ_JBYRHS010000002.1, forward strand.
CCCTGTACTAAAAACAAGCGATGATAAAATTATAGCTGTTGATGCTAAAGTAAGTATTGATGACAATGCACTTTTTCGTCACAAAGATTATTTAGCAATGCGCGATATTCGCGAAGAAAATGCTGTAGAAGTTGAAGCGCAAGAAAAAGGCCTAAACTATGTTGACCTTGACGGAAACGTAGGTTGTATGGTAAACGGTGCCGGACTTGCAATGGCAACTATGGATCTTATTAAACAAGCTGGTGGAGAGCCTGCAAACTTCCTTGACGTTGGTGGTACAGCAAACGCAGAACGCGTAGAAGCTGCTTTCAAGTTAATTTTGAAAGACCCGAACGTAAAAGCAATTTTAGTAAATATTTTTGGAGGTATTGTTCGTTGTGATCGTGTAGCTCAAGGTATTGTTGATGCTTACAAAAACATGGGAACTATCCACGTGCCAATTATTGTTCGTCTTCAAGGTACAAATGCAGATATTGCAAAAGAATTGATTGACAATAGTGGACTAGACGTTCAGAGCGCTATTGAATTTCAAGAAGCTGCAGATAAAGTAAAGGCAGTACTTTCTTAAAAAAGAATATATTTTATTTAAAAAAACCCTTCGCAGTTGCGAAGGGTTTTTTTTTGCATTTATAATTGATGAAGGATAATCTTTTAGAAGAGCTTCTTAAAATTTTGAAAAGCTATCATAATTGTTCTGCAACCATTTTTTCAATTAAAGCAACATCCGTTTCAGAATCAAAAGATTTTTTAGCCTGCTTTAAAAGTGCGGTCATTTCTTCTTTTACTATATTATGATAGTATTCTTCGGCCGTAGGTTGTTTTAGAAGATACATCATCATCCACAGTAGCTTTTCTACCATGATTGGGTCGTGTTTGCAGTAAGTACGCAATGATGCCATAACATTATACATTAGCTCCTTAAACGTTACAACTGCAACTCTAAGATTTGCCTTTTCTTCGTGTACAATAATTCCGTTGTCTGCTTTTTGCATCCGCAACGCAAACAAATCGGTTAAATAATCAACAGCATTAATTGCGGTTCCAGGATCGTTTATTCCAGGAGACATTGCTTTTACTGCAATCTCTGTAATCTGCTTAAAAGCCAAGGCATAATTATCTTCAACGAGCTCTCCACGCGCAAAACTGATGTTGGATATTAAGGAATCAACTATTTTAGCATCCAACGGTTTCTCAGATTTTAGAAAAATTCCATTTTTCAGAACAAAAAGCCCTTTTGGCACCGTAATAAAAATCTTGGTTTCCTCCTGTTCGCATGTTTTTAATATGTTTAGAATAGAAATATTCTGAAAATAGCCACTGCGTCCCGCGTTGTATTCAAACCAATTGGAAGTATCTGGAAAATCCTTTGTTTGCCCCTTTTCTGAATCAATCAGTTTAATAAGCCTCCTTTCAGCCTTCGCGAAAATCCCATCCAAAATATTGTTAATCTGTATGCTCTGCGAAATGTTGTGAATAAAATAAATAAAAGCTATCAAGCAAATAATAGTTAATACAATACCCAAAAGCACCGAAAACCCCGGAAGAGTATATTTATCTTCACTAGGTTCTATTGAGAAAAGTGTAAAAATATTATAAAGAATCGTCGCGAGGTAAGTACCTAAAATAAACTGGTGTCGCTTGTCGCTAATTAAACCCGGAAGCAACCGTGGAGAATAATTACTCGACGCTTGACTTAACAGAAGCATTACCATTGAAAAGCTAAAAACCATTAATGATATTAGTCCCCCAAGACAAGCGCTAAGTACGGATAATGCGGTATCGCCATCTTCCACCATCAACAGTGGAAATACGTCCATTATTTCTCTCGAAATTCCCCGTCCCTCCAGATAAATCATTATAATAGCAACGATAAAGCCCGTAATAGCAAGCAAGGTCGGATAGAAAGCTATTTTGCTTTCTATAGTATTGAAGAAATCAAAAACACGATTGAATATTTTTTTCATAGCGATTTAGTTAGCAATATAAAAGTACTGAAACGATATGCTTTAAATCTTAAAAAGGAATTAATGTTATAAATGAAGATCGGAAGCGCGACATAAAGTCATATTAAATAACAAGAATTACGACAAAATGTCCACTTTCGAGTTGTGGAATTATAATTGAATATTGAATGGAGAAATTAAGTTAAAACTCAAAACAATATATAGATATGAAAACAGTTAATAAAAGTAACATTTGGCTGCCAGGATTATTAGATAATTTACTAATGGACAGTAAATTGGATGCTTTAAATCACAATTATGAAACATTTAGCATTCCCGCGGTTAATATTATTGAAAATTTGACGAATTTTGCAATAGAACTTGCAATTCCGGGTTTTAGAAAAGAAAACCTTACTATTGAGGCTGAGGAAGATACATTGATTGTAGCTTCAAAAAAAGCAGAATCGAAAGAGGAAAAAGATAACGATTTACGTTATACGAGAAGAGAGTTTAACTACAACAATTTTGAACGTAGTTTTACACTTCCAGAAAATATAAATACAGAAGATATTCAAGCCAACTATGAAAATGGTGTTTTGAAGATTATTCTTCCAAAAATAGAGGAAAAGAAAGCTTTGAAGAAAATGGTTGAGATTTCATAATTGAAATTTAATTTGGTTAGTTAGTTGAAATGACCGCGTGCTACTCAATCGGTGCGCGGTTTTTTCATGGTGCTAATTAGGCCCTCTTCTCCTTTTTCCGCCTGTGCTTTTTTGCTCACTTTTTAACTTGCGCTCCTCCCGTCTAATTACTTCAGGTTTTTTAGTTTCTTCTAATTTTTGACGATTCTCCTTTTTATAATCCTTCGGTAAGCCATCACTGTCTTTTACAGATTCTTTTAAAGCTTTTAACTCTTCCGCAGTAAGATCGCGCCACTGCCCTACTGGCAAATCGCCCAACTCCAAATTCATTATTCTAATTCGCTGCAGCGCTACAACTTCATAGCCCAAATATTCACACATTCTTCGAATCTGTCTATTTAAACCTTGCACCAAAAAAATCCGGAATTCAAACCTGCTGATTTTTTCAACTTTACATCTTTTTGTAACCGTATCTAAAATAGGGATTCCGGAAGCCATTCTTTTTACAAATTCATCTGTAACATGTCTATCAACTTTTACAATGTATTCCTTTTCGTGTTGGTTTCCCGCACGAAGTATTTTATTTACAATATCGCCTTGATTAGTCAATAACAACAATCCTTCGCTAGGCTTGTCTAATCTCCCAACAGGAAAAATACGCTCTGGATGCTTTACAAAATCTACTACATTATCATCAAAACGGGTATCTGTTGTGCAGGTTATACCCACGGGTTTATTTAGCATTATGTAAACCTCGGTATCATTTTTAGTAATAAGTTTATCGTCTACTCGCAGTTCATCGCCCGGCATCACTCGATCTCCAAGTGTACTCTTTTCGCCATTTACAGTCACGCGGCCTCTTTCAATTAAAGTATCTGCCTCGCGGCGGGAACAGTAACCACTATCGCTAATAGCTTTATTCAATCGTACGGAGTCTGGGTGATGCATCTCTTTTTTTTTTGCAAAGATACCATTATTGCCACGCATATAAAAAAGGTTAAAATTGATTTAATTCCTTCCTCAAACTTTCTGAAAAATTGTAGCTTCATCAAAAATTTAAAAATGGCTATACTCGGTTCCATTATAAAAACAGCGATCGATCTTCGCGGAGCAATAGTTTCAGAAAAATCGGCTGTTGAATCGCAAAAAGAAGTTTTAAAACATTTGCTTGAAAGTGCAAAGGATACTGCTTTCGGAAAATATTACGGATTCTCAAAAATTCTTGAATCTAACGATATTCAGAAATCCTTTTCAGAAAAAGTGCCGTATTTCGATTATAACCAAATGGAGTCTGAATGGTGGTGCAAAACTCAAGAAGGATTGCAAGATATCTGTTGGCCAGGCTCACCCAAATATTTTGCCCGAAGCAGCGGAACAACAGGGAAAACTTCAAAAAGAATACCTGTAACCGAAAAAATGATTGAAGCCATCCGCACCACTGGGATTAAACAAGTTGGTGCATTAACGAATTTTGAAATCCCTTCAGATTTCTACGAAAAGGAAATAATGATGTTGGGCAGTAGTACAGATTTAGAGAAACAAGATCAATTTTTAGAAGGCGAAATAAGCGGTATTAGCGCTAGCAATATTCCGTTTTGGTTTCGCGGATATTACAAGCCTGGCGAAGAGATTGCACAAATGGAGGATTGGGACCAAAAAGTTGAAACCATAGCCAAGAATGCTCGTAAATGGGACATTGGCGCTCTCAGCGGAATTCCATCGTGGATGGAGCTTATGATGAAAAAGGTAATTGAATATCACGACGCAAAAAACATTCACGAGATTTGGCCCAATTTGCAAGTGTTCACTTCTGGCGGCGTAGCGTTTCAACCCTATGAAAAAAGTTTTAATCAATTGTTGGCGCATCCAATTATTGTAATTGATACCTATTTAGCTTCGGAAGGATTTTTGGCGTTTCAAAACAGGCCAGATACTACTTCAATGAAACTTGTGACGGACAACGGAATTTATTTTGAATTTGTCCCTTTCAAGCCTGAATACATAAACGAGGACGGATCACTTTTACGAGATGCACCCGCATTAACCATTGCCGAAGTTGAAAAAGATGTGGATTATGTTCTAATTATCAGCACTGTTTCTGGCGCTTGGCGCTATTTAATTGGCGACACAATTGCGTTTACAGATATTGAAAAGGCCGAAATTAAAATCACTGGTCGCACTAAATTCTTTTTAAATGTTGTTGGATCGCAGCTTTCAGTTAATAAAATGGAAGTCGCTTTACGCGAAATGGAGGAGAAATTCGATATTGAAATTCCAGAGTTTACCATTGCTGCAGTAAAGATTGATGGTGAATTTTATCACCATTGGTATTTGGGTTCTGAAACTAATATAAATGCTGAAGAAATAGCCAATGCGCTGGATGAAGCCCTAAAAGAAGCTAATAATAACTATGCCGTGGCGCGTTCAAAAGCATTAAAAGGCGTGATAGTAACTACGATAGATTCAGCGATTTTCCACGAATGGAATGCTAAAAATAAAAAGAAAGGCGGACAAGTAAAGATGGAAAAAGTGATGGGTGAAGAGAAGTTTGCAGCTTGGGAAGCATTTGTGAAAACGCAGAAATCTTGATGTATTAGTCTTTCATTCCTGCAATTTCGGGGTCTTCCTCTACTTTATTTTTGTTAATAAGCTCCATTACTTCTTCAGGTGAAATATAAAGTCTGCGGATTCGCTCTTTGTATTCTTCAGTTAGATTTGCGTTTTCTAAAATGAAGTTTTTCGTCTTTAAAATATAATCACCCATTCCGTGGGCAACTGCATAAGTATCAGCGGCACGTTCTACTTCCTTAATGTGTGCTGAAGAGAAAAGATACTTCAATCCAAAAATTACCATCCCAACGTTTGTGCGTTCGCGATAATCCATTAAGTGTCCAAGTTCGTGACCAATCCAACCCACTTTTACGTCTGAAGGAATATCGTCCATGGTGAATTTTTCGCCTTCAATTTGGATATTTCTACTTATCAAAATAACGTATTCCCTCTCACTACTAGCCTTAAACAAACTAGTAAACCGCGGTTGTGCCTGCATTGTAGACTTTTTAATATTATCCTTAAATTTGAATTCAATTGCAGTATCGTACAATTCTGGATAAAATGATATAGCCTCAATCACTTCCTTTTTGATACTCTCGGGAATTATTTTATTGTCTAAATTGATGTTTTGCGTCGGACTCATAGAAAGAGAAAAATACAAAATAGGTTTAATGAGAGACGTTAAAAACATTGTAAATTTTGGATTTTGTTAATTCGAGATTTGTTATTTTCTATTATTCTTTTTTATATCATAGAATACTATTTCAAAATCGAATTGCGCAATAAAATAGAAACTATAATGGCTCGAGATGAATCGCGCGCCTACAGGGTTTCTAATTGCTTTTGAAATGTTTTTATTTTATCGCGGAGCTTGGCAGCCATCATAAAATCTAAATCTTTTGCCGCTGTTTCCATCGCTTTGCGAGTGTCGCGGATTTTCTTTTCTATTTGTGCTTTTGTCAAATACTCAACTTCAGATTCTGCAGCTAGACTTTCTGCTGTTTCAAAAGAATAAGCGGCTTGTTTTGACTTAGTCAACGCATTTTCAAACGACTTTTTAATTGCGGTTGGAGTGATGCCGTGTTTTAAATTATAAGCAATCTGTTTTTCCCTTTTGTAATTTGTACTGTCTATAGTCTTTTGCATACTATTGGTTATTTTATCTGCATACATAATTGCTTTCCCGTTCAGGTTCCGAGCGGCACGCCCTACTGTTTGAGTAAGCGAACGTTCGCTTCTCAAAAATCCTTCCTTATCGGCATCTAGAATTGCGACTAACGAAACTTCTGGCAAATCCAATCCTTCTCGCAACAGGTTTACTCCTACCAAAACATCAAACAGTCCAAGACGCAAATCCTGCATAATTTCCACCCGTTCCAAAGTATCCACATCGCTGTGAATATAACGAGTGCGAACTTGTACTCGAATTAAATATTTGGTAAGCTCTTCAGCCATTCTTTTAGTTAAAGTAGTAACTAAAATACGTTCGTCTTTTTCAATGCGAAGATGAATTTCTTCTAACAAATCATCAATTTGGTTTAAGCTTGGACGTACTTCAATTGGTGGGTCCAGCAAACCAGTAGGGCGAATTATCTGTTCCACAAACACACCGCCACTTTTTTCAAGTTCATAATCTGCAGGTGTTGCTGACACATAAATTACTTGGTTTTGCAGCGCCTCAAATTCCTCAAACTTTAACGGACGGTTGTCCATTGCCGCTGGCAAACGAAAACCGTAATCCACCAAATTTTCTTTTCGCGAGCGGTCACCACCATACATTGCGCCAACCTGCGGAATAGAAACGTGACTTTCATCTACGATCATTAAATAATCTGATGGAAAAAAATCTAACAAGCAGAATGGACGTGTGCCCGGAAGTCTCTGATCTAAGTAACGCGAGTAGTTTTCAATACCGCTACAGTAACCTAATTCACGAATCATTTCTAAATCGAAATTGGTACGTTCATCAAGTCGTTTAGCTTCCAAATGTTTTCCTATTTCACCAAAATATTCTACCTGCTTCACCAAATCATCCTGAATATTATGAATAGCACCTTGTAACACATCGGGAGAGGTTACAAACATATTTGCAGGGTAAATATTCAATCTTTCGTATTTTCCTTTTATATCGTTATTTTGCGGATCAAACACCTCAATTTCTTCAATTTCATCTCCAAAAAAATGGATTCTGTACGCATCATCTGCATGACCTGGAAAAACATCTACCGTGTCACCCTTTATTCTAAAACGGCCGTTATGAAACTCTGCTTCGGTTCGCGAATAGAGACTTTGTACCAGACGGTGCAATAGTTTTGTGCGGGAAATAGTTTGCCCTTTTTCTAAACTGATTACGTTTTTTTGAAATTCGGCTGGATTTCCGATACCATACAAACAAGAAACCGACGAAACCACAATTACATCCCTCCTGCCCGAAAGCAAGGACGAAGTTGTGCTAAGTCGCATTTTTTCAATTTCTTCGTTTATGGAAAGATCTTTCTCTATATAGGTGCCGCTACTTGGGATAAATGCTTCGGGCTGATAATAATCGTAATACGAAACAAAATATTCCACCGCATTTTCGGGAAATAAGTTTTTAAATTCTGTATAAAGCTGCGCGGCCAAGGTTTTGTTATGAGCCAAAACAAGTGTAGGTTTTTGCACCTGCTCTACCACATTGGCTACGGTGAAGGTTTTTCCAGAGCCAGTAACTCCGAGGAGTGTTTGGTATTTTTCGTCGGAATTAAGGCCTTCCACCAAGGATTTTATGGCCCTAGGTTGATCTCCCGTAGGCTGAAATTCTGATGCAATTTTAAAATTCATATTTTCTTTTTCAATGCGTTACAAAAGTACAAAAAATAGAGGTGAGACGTGAGCATTGAGACTTGCGAGGTGAGAAGTAGACTTCCCAGATTTTTGATATCTGTTTTTCATTAAAAATCAGCTGCGTTCTTTGTGCCTTTGCGGCGAATCGATTTCAGGCAAATTCAACAATTATGTACTTCATAAATGCTATTGCGGATTATGTGAGAAATGAATAAATCAGTATTTTTTATAGTGCCCAAAAATATATGAATACATAGTCTTATTTGTTTATTTTTCAAAATGTTAACAGTTATCACTACAAAACAATAAGTTTTTCTTAAGTTTATTGTCCTTTAGAAAAAAGGAAATTATTTATAATAATTATATGAAATCTATAATCCTCCGAATCTGTATTCTTCTGTTTTCAATATTTGCTTTCAATTCGTGTAAAGACGATGAAGGCTCAGGTTATGTTCCTTTAAATATTGTGGCTAACCCAGATTCTGGAGAGGTATTTCAAAATTCATCCTTGGAAATTGTAGTTTTTATTAACGACTCAAACATTCCTGCTGATGGTGTAATTTCAATTACGGCACCACAAAGTGGAACGGCAATAATAAATAATAATGGCACTCCCGGAAATATTCTTGACGATACAATTAAATACATCCCAAATGCTTCATTTTCAGGTGAAGTAACTTTTGAATATACTGTTTGCGACCCAACGGAACAAAGTTGCGGCACGGCTACAGTAACGGTCGATGTTTTGCCATTTTCGCCTGTAAATTTTGATATTTCTATAGTTCCCTTCGATAAGCTTTCAGATTATAATTTTTTTGAAGGAAACCTAGCCGAATTATCTCCTGTTTACGGTGTTTTACCCTATGAACCCATAAACGCCCTGTTTTCAGATTACGCCCACAAAAAGCGTTTTGTTTGGATGCCCTACAATGTAAAAGCAACCTATGTGGCTGATGGAGATGTCTTAAATTTTCCCACCGGAAGCATTTTAATTAAAACCTTCTTTTATGAAAATGTATTGCCTAATAACACCACTCAAAACATCGAAACTCGTTTGCTAATTAAAAAAGCTGAAGGTTGGATTTTCGCCAATTATATTTGGGACGAAAACCAACAAGAAGCCTTTCTTAATACAACGGGCTACGGCTTTAATGTTCCTGTTGAATGGGTGGAAAACGGCGAAACAAAATCGGTTAATTATAGAATTCCTTCAGATTTGGAATGCTTTATTTGCCATAAGTCCAACGACATAATTTTTCCTATTGGCACAAAGCCTCAAAATTTGAATGCTATTTATGAATATGCAGATGGCGTTGAAAATCAGCTTCAAAAATGGGAAGAAATAGGATACCTTTCAAACACCAACATTCCCGCAAATATTGAAACGGTACCAAGTTGGAAAGATATTTCACAGAGTTTAGAAACAAGAGTACGTTCCTATTTTGATGTTAACTGCGCCCATTGCCATGTAGTTGGTGGGCATTGCGGAGCGCGTTCGTTGCGGTTGGCATTTAGGGATAGCCATGACCATGATAATTTAGGAATCTGCACAGATCCAGACCTTCAAATTCCGGGATATGACGGGGCAAAACTCATTACTCCTGGCGATGCAGAAAATTCAATTTTATATTTTAGGGTATCCACTACTTTAGAAGAATATGCAATGCCTATGATTGGGCGTTCTTTGGCAGACGAAGCGTTTCTTCCTGTTTTGGAAGAATGGATTAACTCCCTTACAATAATTTGCGACTAATCAATTAAAACTAATTATATGAAAAAATTAATTACGCTATTCCTAATAATGACATTTATTGGAATTGGAAATGCACAGGTATCTTTTACCCCCGCACCTGTTTCTACAACCGGCTCCGAGCGAGCTGTGGTTGATATGAACGGCGATTTTTTAGACGATTTGGTTTCGGTATCTACTACCAATGTCCAAATACATTATCAACAATCAGATGGCAGTTTTATAGAGACAAACATCACTACTTCTCCTGCAGATAATTCGCCTTCCTGGAGTCTTGCCGCCGCAGATTTTGATGAAAATGGTTTTACCGATTTGCTTTACGGTGGAAATAACGGAGTGACTTTTATGAAAGCAAATAATAATGGTACCGCCTTCGAAGAAGTTTCTTTTCCAGAATACGTTTTTTCACAGCGTTCCAATTTTGTAGATATCAATAACGACGGTCACTTAGATGCTTTTGTTTGTCATGATGTTGCACCTAGCGTCTACTATATTAACAACGGAGATGGAACCTTAACTTTTCACCAAGGTGATATTGGCGACTTTCCCACGGGTGGAAATTATGGTTCTGTTTGGATAGATTATGACAATGACGGCGATATGGATGCGTTTATTGCGAAATGTAATGTAAACGGAGATGTAAATGAGAGAAGTGAAAACCAACTGTACGAAAATGACGGCGCAGGTAATTTTGTAGAAGTCGGCGAAGCTACTGGATTAAAAGACAAAATGCAAACTTGGTCTTCTACTTGGGCAGATTTTGATAACGACGGTTTTTTAGATGTTTTTATAGGAAGTAGTGACAGCAGTTTTACCCATAAATTAAATAGAAATAATGGCGATAAAACCTTTACAGATATTTCTGATTCAACTGGAATAAACGCATTGACCACAACCGGAATCGAAAATTGCAGCTACGATTTCAATAACGATGGTTTTGTGGATATTGCATCTAATGGAAATATTCTTTTAAACAATGGCGACTTAACCTTCACTTTAATCCCTTTGGCATTGCCGAATAACAATGGCTCTTTGGGCGATTTAAATAACGATGGGTTTATCGATTCATTTACGGGTGGAAATATTTATTACAACGATGCCAACGCAAACCACTGGTTAACCGTAAATACTATTGGTGTAGATAGCAATATTAATGGAATTGGCGCTCGCGTTGCCATTACCTCAGCCCTGGGCAATCAAATTCGCGAAGTGCGAAGTGGGGAAGGTTTTAAATATATGAGCACGCTAAACACCCATTTTGGGCTAGGTTTGGATACTGAGATTACAACGCTTACTATTACTTGGCCATCGGGCATTGTAGATGTTTTAGAAAATGTAGCTGTCGATCAGGTAATTTCCGTGGTTGAAGGGTCTACGATTCTGGGTGTAAATGATAATTTGGTGAGCAATCTTATTCTTTATCCCAATCCAACTGAAGGCGTTTTAAATCTTGGCAATTTAACCGATTTCAAAAATCCAGCATTTTCAATTTTCGATGTTCAAGGAAAAAAAGTGATGGATGCTGAATTAGGCGAAAACACAATTGATGTATCAAAATTGGCAGCAGGAAATTACATTCTTAAAATTCAGGATAACACTATTATTAAGACACAACGATTTATTAAGAAGTAGGTTTTAACGGTTTAATATATCGCTTGTTTCGCATGGCGCAGCGCGCTGCTGGCAGCAGCTTCGTCTTTAGTCCTACAGTGTCGTATGCCGTTTTATTATCATTTTAATTTTGTCTCCACGAAGTACATTTTCATTTTTCCTTTGCCTTTTGCAAGTATTCGTCCACGGCTTTTAAAAAATAAGGAGGGTTCATCTTTTAACAATTCATAGGTTGTATGGCTAATATTTATTTTTTCTTTCTCGCCGTTACTTTCCATTCTTGCCGCCGTATTCACAGAGTCTCCAAATAAATCATAAGCAAATTTCGTTTTACCTACAACGCCTGCTACAACTGGGCCTGAATGAATACCCACCCTCATATTCCATTGAATATCATTTGTCAAGTTTCTTTCAATAAGAAAATCAATCATTTTTTGAGCAGCTTGTACGCATCTTTGCGCATGATGTACATTTTCTTCTGGCAATCCACAGGCAGCCATATAAGCATCCCCTATGGTTTCAATCTTCTCTATTTCAAATTCATCCATGATATCATCAAATCGACCAAATATTTGATTTAGCTCTTCAATTAATTTGGTTGCACTAATTGTAGCCACCAATGCTGTAAACCCTTCAAAATCTGTAAATAAAATGGATACATTATCATACTTTTTGCTAGTCGCTTTTCCTGTGTTTTTTAATTCTTGGGCCACTTTTTTAGGTAGGATATTCAATAATAATTTTTCCGATTTTTCCTTTTCTTTGGAAATTGTTCTGTAATACCAGAATAAGGTGAGCAATAATAAAGAGCTAAATCCAAGAATGATAATTTGATTTCTTTTTTGCTGATAAAGAAGATCAACTTCCACCTGTTTTTGAGACACTTCATAATTGGTACGTAAATCTGCCATTTTCGCTACCTCTTCGAGGTTCGTAACACTGTCTCTGTAAGCAATATGCCTTTTATAATAGTCATAAGAGGCACGCGTGTTTGCTTCCAGCTCATAAAGTTCAGAAAGCGTAAGACTGGATTCGCTAATTTGTTTTTTCAAGCCGTGTTTGAGAGCCAAATCGAAGCTTCGTTGTGCATAAGCCAGGGCTGTGGCGCTATTTCCCTGCTTCATATATATATCAGACATATAAGTGAGGTACTCAGAAATCGCATAATAATCCTCCAATTCCTCCAAAACTGTAATGGCGTCATTCATATGTGTTTTGGCGAGCGAGTCTTTACCCAATTCGGCATAGACCATACCTACATTTCCTAAGTTATAGGCCGTACCAATTTTATAATTTGCTTTTTCAAAGATGAGACCGGATTCTTCAAAATTTCGCAACGCCAATTCGTATTTTTTACTGTTAAAATATTCGTCTCCGGCATTTAATAAGGTTGTGGCTAACGCAATAGAATCGCTGGTTTTTCTTAATATCTGAATAGCCTTATCGTAATAAAATTCAGCGTTGGTAGAATTTCCAATTTCTGAATAAGTGTCAGCAATAGCAGTATAGGCACTGCCTTCTCCTTCAAGATATTTAGCTTTCACAGAGGCTTCAGCGCTTTTATAGAAAGCGTCCAAAGCCGCATTTAAATCTCCCGCAAGTCTATGCGAATTTCCCTTCTGAATATACCCTCTATGAAGGTATAAATAGTTGCCCTCTTGCTTAGCTAAGACGATAAGTTCTTTAGCATATCCTATTGAAGCATTCAGATTATGTATCTCATTGAAAGATAAGTTTCGAAGCAGTTCCAATTTTTCTAAACCTCTAAGTTCGTCTTCCTGATATATGGTTAATAGACTATCTGCTAGCTTTTGATCTTGACCAGAGACTATACCTGAAACGAAACAAAATAAGCCAATTAATAAATAATATGCTTTTCTATTTAAAAACATATAGTTGATATCAAGAATTGATCTTAAGCTTTGGATCTATAGCATACTCACGAGTCACTCCATTGTGTGAAATAGTAAATTTGATAATATAAATGTAGCTTTTGTTCGTTACTGAATTGTTTTTAATGGTCGCAGTAACATTTCCAACAGATCCGACATTTAAATCCGCTGTATCGAAAAAATTTGGACTCCCTCCTGTTGGTACGTGATGTACACTTACAAGTTTAGCCTCATATCCAGTATCTGCAGTATTTTCAAGTTGTTGAGGAAGTGTCCATTGCATAGAATAATTTTTAAATACAGTAAGTTCAAAATCCTTGTGACTCTTCCAACTATTTACTAAAAAATCAGAAATGACGTCACTATGCTGATTACTCCTTAAGGAAGTGTGCTTATCAATTTGATTTTCCGTTGCGTGTGCACCAAGTTCAAATAGTTGTTTTGTTTTCACATATATTTCGACGAACCTATTCTTTTTTAGTGCACTTTCTTCATTGCTTGTGTCCATAATTAAATATTTAAATTGGTTATATAATTAAAGAGGTATTAGTTCAGGATTGGAAAGGACAAAAGAAGCTTATACGAAAAGAGATGAGGAAATACCTTAGTAAGATAGGCTAAATTAATGGCTTAGACTAATTTGAATCGATGTTTATAATTGGCTGTCAGACTTTTACACATTTCAGCTCCTGAGGTTGAGCTCTGGTCTATTTAAATGGCCTACGTGCTTGTGCATGGTTAGTGGCGTGTTTAAGTAGATAATTAGGCAAATAAAACAAGAATAAAAATCCGCGAGGATTTTCGTAAGTAGGCGAGGACTAGCCATTAATTATTAATGTTGTTGGCAAAGCGTTTTTTATATTCCGTTTTTTATTCAATTAGTTTTTGTTTTTCAGAACGTCAAATCCGAAAAATCCATCTCGAATTTCAAATTCCACACTTTTATATAATTCCATTTTTTCATAAAATTTAGGAATGAATACTAATTCTTTCCTTTTGCCTTTATATTCAATTATAAAAACAGGCTTATTTTCAGAGCCAGCTTTTCCTGGTCTTTTGGGAAGAAAAGTTCGGTCAATAATTTCATAATTTTCAATTGTTGTTTTTTCGTCTGCTAAATAATAATTAGTTATCATAAAAAAAGAGCAAGCAAGAAATCCAAATCCGCAAACGTAATGCATAGTAGAATAAAAGTAAAGTCCAATTCCGCTATAATTATATGTTTTTCCGAAATTCTTAAAATCTAATAAAAAAGAGATAATTCCAACAACTAATATTATTCCAATTAAAATTGACAATTCAATAATTGTATTTCTGTAAATTACAACTTGCCAAACCATTGAAAAAATTCCTAAAATGAATATTGTCGGATAAAATATTTATCTTTGTTTTTTCGTCATTTTTGCGTTTCGGTCAAAATGTTTGCCAACGTTACGTATAAGAAACGTAGGGCATGAGATAAGCACTTTCGTTTCGGTTTATTACTTAGCTAAATATAAATATTTTGCTTTTATCTTTTCTACTATAAACACCAAATTTTATATTTAGCGGACTTTGTTAATATCCACAGGTCTTCGGTTTAGAACAAACGCCCTATGTTTTTTATACCTTGTTGGCAATAGTTATTTTTTCAACTGTCTGTTTTTTACTACTGCGAAAACAAATACAATTAATACGTGAGTCAATAAACAAATGGCTAATCTAAAGAGAAATCCTAATCCATATTCATCGTGTCCCCAAATTGCTTTTCCATAAATTAAGAACCCAACATATACAATTATTAAAACCCCGTTTGCGATGAAAAATTTGTTGAATTTTTCCCAACCAGAAAGCATATAAATACTTGCAATCCAAATAACAATTGGGATAAGAATGATTAATAATAATTCCATTTTATTTCGTCTTATTTTTGTCAGCGATATTGAAGAAAATATTTCGTAATTCGCTTTTGTCTGTCAGTTCAAAAATTTCAAGCAAAGAGCATATACTTTCAGCTTCCCAAGCATACTTTGAAAGATTTCGATTATATCTATTCAAAAGTTTTTCAAGGTTTGATTGAGTTGTTATTCCGTTAATTTCCTTTTCCAATACAAGAATAAACTCGTTCAAATTATTTACTGAATTTTTCCAATCTCCCCAATCATTTTCCGCTTCGAGTATTTTTTCTGCAATCTTTTCGTCAGTTTTATTTTCAAATCGATTTTCCTCGAGCAAGTCAAATAATTCATCGAAAGTCAGTAAAGGAATTTCTGTCATGTTAATAAGAATCGGTTTCGGATTTCAGTTTTTCTTAATTATTGCCAACATGTTTATATATGAACGCTCAAAATATTATGGCGTATATATTATATTTAGCGCCAATTTCTTGAGCGTCCATCAAATATAATATAAATCGCCTCTTCAAAATGCACTGTTTTTACCGCTCAATTTTAACTTGATATTTATCCAAAAGCCCCACAACTTCTGGCAGCGAAAACTTTGCGCCTTTTATTCGATTTTGCTCGGGATTTATGGAATAGTTGGTGGCATTTCTTAAATCTGCCATTTCTAAATTCGTGTTTTGAAAAGTGGCATTTTGTAAATTGCAGCCAACGAGCTTGGATTTTTTTAAATCTGCCTCGCTGAAATCTACCCCTTTCAATTGTGAATTCATAAAAGCGCTTTTATTCAATTTCACTTTATAGAAAATAGAATGATCTAATTGGCAGGTATCAAAAGTTGCAGCAAAACCAAATTCATTGCAAGCGTCTAATTGCAAGCCTAACATTTTGCAATTTTTAAATTTCACATCCTGAAAAGAAACATTAGCCAATTTAGCGTTACTGAAATTGCAGTCAATAAATTCACATTCCAAAAACTGAATTTTGGAAAGAATAGTGTTTGAAAAATTGCAACTTACAAAAGTGCAATATTCATAATCAGCAACTTCCAACTCCCTTTCAGAATAATTGATATTTGTGAACGTTTGCTCGTCTATATACTTAGAATCCATTTTTTTAGCAACTTATTTCTGGGCAATCAATATTTGAAATTGTATCCACTTTCACAACTCTTTTTATTTCAATTTTATCGCCATAAAACTTAGGTTCAACGTTGAAAATTATATCTAAAAAAGCCTTTGTTCTTGCTAAATATTCACGCGATTGAACCATAAAACCATTCGTCCCATTAATGCCTTTTGCGTTATAACCGATAGCAGTAATTCCTCTGTGTTCAGCTATATAAATCGCTCTTTCATTATGAAATTGCTGCGAAATAATTGTAATATCTACCTGTCCAAAAATTGCTCCCGCCCGCACAACAGAATCTAAAGTTCGGAAACCTGCATAATCTAAAAAGATTACCTCTTCCGGAATTCCGCGTTTTATAAGCTCATTTTTGAACGTAATAGGCTCATTGTAATATTGCGACCCATTATCACCACTCACCAAGATAAAATCAATTTTATCATTCGTATAAAGTTCTACTGCAGCATCAATTCTATATTGAAAATAAAGGTTTATTCCGCCGTCCTTATAATATTTTGCGGTCCCCAAAAGCAATCCCACTCTATTTTTTTGAATAGTTGAAATACTTGAAAAAGTCTTGTTTTTGCTAGCGTTTTCTATTGTATAATTTGAAAAGAAAATCAGTCCCAAAACCACAAAAACAATCAATCCAATACTTTGTTTTAACCTTTTTTTGAGCATTTTTTTTAATTGTAAAAGTCAATTTTTATTACTTCACCTTTGAATCTCTTCTAAAGACATCTGCTAAATTAAATAGTAGAATACAGAAAAACACCCATATTAAACCTGCGATAAATCCACCCGCAATATCTGAAGGATAATGCACACCCAAGTAGACTCTACTAATACCGATGCTAAAAATAATAACTATCAATAGAAGAATTGCAACGTATTTAAGCAATATATTTATTTTAAAACGATGCAAAAGATAGATTAAAAACCCGTAAAACGCCATTGCGCTCATCGCATGTCCACTGGGATAACTTAAGGTCTCTACAACAACCATATGATCAATCCCCGGTCTAGGACGATCTACTAAGCGTTTGAGCATAACGTTTGATATTGAAGCCAACATTAGCACAAAAACAGTTTGAAGAATGTACTTCCAATTTTTAAAATAGAGCACAGTCCCAATTATCGCGATAGCCAGCATTATTAAATAGCCATAAATATCACCCACATCTGTCATGAAAAAAAAGTACTCGGTGAGTAAGGGAGTTCGAAAGGAAATAATGTAATCTGAAATCTGTTGATCGTATTTTGCTAATACATCTTCCTTTAAAGTTTCGGTTAATTCAATAAAAATACTAATTCCAGCAATTACAAGAATTAATGCCGCTAGAACAATAAGTATATAGGGGAGTTTGGGATTGTCTTTCCTAAAAGTGTGTCTTAGAAAACTACCTAATTTCTTTATAAATTCGTATAATGTTTGCCTCATGCCAAATTGAAAAGCTTCAAATATAAGGGCAAATTAGCAGGTATGGATAACTTTTAAGCGTTAAATTTCGGGAAGAAATAAACTCCAATCTAAGATCAAAACTTTATTTTCAATCCACTTATTGAATTTCTATTGTCGTTTATAATCTGAAGATTTTACGCGTTATCTTATGCTTGAGAATGTACACCAAACATATTTCCTTCGGTATCATGCGCTAAAACGATAAAGCCGTATTCTCCAATAGATTGTTTGGCTTTAAAAATTTTACCGCCAGCAGCCTCAACTCTTTTTTGTTCAATACTACAGTCCTCGCTGCCAAAATATACTAAAGTAGAATTTCCGCCAGCGTCAACTCCTTCCATTTTTACTAATGCGCCAGCGGCTCCGTCGCCATTCATTTCCATTGGAAAAAACAACATTTGCAATTCGCCTTCAGAATCGGGCATTGGCATCTCGGATAATTCGAGTTTAAGCACGGTTTCATAAAATTTTTGGGCTCTTTTTAAATCGTTCACATAAATTTCAAACCAAACTACAGGATTCTTGCTTTTCATTTCATTATATTTAAAAGGTTACATACCAAATATAGTGAAATCACTTATTTTGAGATTGAAATATTCTGAAGATTATTCTCGTAAGTTCTTTATTTCAATCCATTTACTCATATATTTAGTGCTTTGTAGGGATTGGTGTTGCAGGATTTGACCAAGAAAATTATGCTGCCGATGCTCTGCTAAATTCTCAGAAATGGTGTAGCTATTATTTATAAATGCATCGGCAAATAGACTTTTCTGAAATCGTTTTTGAACATTATTGAAACCGTTTTGTTGCGCTACTTTCCAGCTATTTTGGTTGGAATATAGCTCGATGGAAGCCGTAATAAACTCTTCTTTTGAAGAAGTAATTGCGCCACCAAAAGGAAGTTTCCCGCACATTCCTTCCGCACCCAACTCGGTAGTTACTGAAGGTAAACCAAAACGCATCGCATCTAAAAGTTTGCCTTTAAGTCCGGCGCCAAAACGAATGGGAGCCAATTGCACTCGGTAATTGCTCATTGTAGTTTCCACATTTTCGGCCCAACCTTTTACAATAAAACCCTCCTTTTTATTATTAAGCTGAAGTATTTGCTGTGGCGCATAAGCTCCATAAATATGTAGTTCCGCCTGCGATAATTGTTTCCTAATTTCGGGCCAAATCTCCTTTAATTGCAAGACTGAATCTACGTTTGGCGCATGCAAAAGGTTTCCTATTGCAATAAAATTCTGACGATTTTCAAATGAAGGAATTGTTTTTTCTTTTGAAATATTTTCAACTAGAAAAGGTAAGTAATGAAGTATTTTAGAAGAAATATTAAAAGTATTTTGAAGCAAATCCATTTCGTATTCTGAAATGATAAGCGAAAGGTCGCAACGCAAAATACTCGCTAATTCGCGTTTTGCGGTTTCCGAAAACAGGTTTGCTTCAGAAACTTGTTTGCCTTTTTTTATTGCTTCTTCCCTAGCTTTCCGTAGAAAATGTAAATCTTCGGTATCGAGAATTTTTAAGGCATCCGGGCAATTTTCAGAAACACGCCACCCGAATTGCTCTTCGGTAATATAGCGATCAAAAATGACGATTTTAGGATTTACTTCTTTTACAAATTCATCTAAAGAAGCATTGTTCAATTGAATGTTTTTGACCGAAATATGTTGCGCTTCAAGATTTACAGTTTTGTCTGACACAGCGGCTGTGCTGGCGAAGATAATTTCGAAATTTTGATCGGTAAACAATTCAATCAACTGCATCATTCTGCTTCCCGCAGCAGTGGTACTGGGCTCGGGAAAGGTGTGGCCGATGATGAGAAGTTTTTTCAATTGTAGATTTTTTTCAAAGATACGGGTTTACAAGAAGTGTAATTACCCCTTATAAATTCGCAATAGAAATAGACGCAGTTTTAATAGATTTTTTCTTGCCGTCAACCATTGTCCAAGCAGCATAAAGCGTATTTCCGGCAATTTCCAACTGCGGGAAACCACTGGCACGTTCAAAACTGGTTTTTGAAATAGTAACAGGAAAACCTTTGGTGCCATCGGCGGAAACTCGCATTACTTGAATTAGAGTTTCTTTACCAATATTTTCCATCCAACTTACAATAGCAGTATTTTCTGAAGTCATTACAACATCAACCCTGCCCATAGTTTCATAGGTGTTTATTTGAATTGGGGCTGCAAAAGTTTTGCCTTTATTACTTGAAAATGCAAGCTGTACTTTGGGGTTGTCGTTTACCGCGGTAAACCAAGCAACCACCGAGTTATTTTTATAGGAAGCAATGGAAGGACCATTAACTGGACAACCAGGAATTTCCCAATTATCATTATAAATTGGTTGCGATTCCGAAAATGAATCATCAAAAAGTCCGATGCGAGAAATGTCCCTAACTTCAGTATCCGTGCGGTCTCTATAAACAATTAATGGTGCGCCATCGATAGATGTTATTGCCGTTTGGCAACAATCGCAAACACTATTATCTAGCTCTACACTGGTTTGCATTGAACCATCTGCGTGTATTACTCGTCCGCGAAGGGTCATTGCTCCCGAACCGTGATTGTCGTGACCTCCAGCTTCTGCCGTGGTGTTTCTTCCATCTAACCAGACCGCATAAAAAGAAGATTTTCCTTGGGGCACTATCGAAACAAAACCATGTTCGCTGGCAGTTCCGTCATTGTGTAAAAGAATATCTTTTTGCCAAGTCTGTGTTTCAGCTGAATAAAGGTTTATTTTGGCATCATACGTATATTTCCCGTTGGCAGATTTTTGTAGATAGCTGATTAAAATATTTCCATTATTTTCAGCAATGGCAGGGAAATCTGCCCAATTTATAAACCAATCATTTCCAGAATTTACTTTAAAAGGTTTTGTCCAATTGCCAGCTTCAAAAGTTGAAAAATACAATTCTGAAATGGAATCTTTCTTTTCAACCCACGACATAAAAAGTTGCTTTTCTGTTCCGAAAAGTCTCGGCAAAGCGCTGTTACCAACAGTTGGGTTTTCTAATACAACAACGGTTTCCGCAGTAGGTTCAAATTTAGAAGAAGTTGTAGCTTCCTTTTTTGTTTCCGTTTTACAGGTAGCGAGTATAGTTACACTAAGAAAAAGAGTGAAGAATAATTTTAAAAAATTCATTGGCTAAATATTTCTGTTCTCCCAGTTTTTAGGGTCGCGACTCGTGTGAAATAGAGCGATTACTTTTATAGTTTCGTTTTCAATAATATAATGGATTCCATAAGGGAAGGTCCTGCAATAACTAACACGAACGTCTTTAAATTTAAGCTGGAATGAAAAAGGTGTTTTTCTGATATATTCGAAGCCGTTATTAATCTCTGTTTTTAACCTGTCCGAAAGTTTACTGCTCCGTTTTTTATACCAATCCAAGGCATCCACAACATCTAAAGTTGCTTCTTCAGATATTACAATAGGATACATTAATCAGGTTCGTTTAATCTATTTTCAAACTCGTCCAAAGAATAGAATTTCATTTCTCCTTCTGAATTTTTCTTCAAACGATGGTCAAGTTCGGCCATTTGTGAGTCTGAAAGTTCTCGATTCTGTTCGCGCTTTAGTAATTGCTTTATTTCTTTCAAGACTTCTTCGCTTTCAGAATCCAACAATAACTGTATTAGCTCTATTTTTTCTGCTTCAAGGTTCATTTGCAATTAATTAATGAACTAAGATAATAAAATTATTAACCACTACCCTTCAACTGCGCTCAAGGTAACTATCTTACAACCTCCGCGTAAAGATCAAAATCTTCGGCAGCTGTAATTTTTACATTGAAAAATTCACCTGCACGCAAATAGTCATCTTCAGCATTAATCAATACTTCGTTGTCTACATCTGGGCTATCAAATTCGGTTCTTCCCACAAAATACCCACCTTCTTTTCTATCAATTACTACGCGGAATTCCTTGCCAATTTTTAGCTGGTTCAATTCCCAAGAAATCTGAGATTGTATTTCCATTATCTGGTTGGCGCGGTCCATTTTTACATCTTCTGGCACATCGTCTTCCAAATTATAAGCGTGTGTATTTTCTTCGTGACTATAAGTAAAACAACCCAAACGTTCAAAACGCATGTCTGATACCCATTGCTTCAAGGTTTGGAAATCTTCTTCAGTTTCTCCCGGATAGCCAACGATAAGTGTAGTTCTAATTGTCATTTCGGGAACGGCTGCTCTAAAATCTTCCAATAATTTTGTAGTCTTCGCTTTTGTAGTTCCGCGGCGCATCGACTTCAAAATAGAATCTGAAATATGCTGCAGCGGAATGTCTATATAATTACAAACTTTCGGCTCGTTTCGCATTACATCTAAAACGTCCATCGGGAAACCCGTTGGGAATGCATAATGCAAACGAATCCATTCTATACCTTCCACTTTTACGAGCTCTTGCAACAATTCTGCAAGATTTCGTTTTTTGTATATGTCTAAGCCGTAATAAGTTAAATCTTGAGCGATTAATATCAATTCCTTAACGCCTTTAGCAGCGAGCTTTTCAGCTTCAATTACCAAATCTTCAATTGGCGTACTTCTGTGTTTTCCACGCATAATTGGGATGGCACAGAATGAACAAGGGCGATCACAACCTTCGGCAATTTTAAAATATGCGTAGTTTTTTGGAGTTGTTGTAACTCGTTCTCCTATTAATTCGTGTTTATAATCTGCGCCCAAAGCTTTTAGCAGGCTTGGCAATTCAGTAGTACCGAAATATGCATCTACATTTGGAATTTCCTTTTGAAGATCTGGCTTATATCTTTCGGAAAGACAACCAGTAACAAAAACTTTATCTACAATGCCTTCCTCCTTTTTTTGAACGTATTCAAGAATAGTGTTTATACTTTCTTCTTTAGCATTTGCAATAAAACCGCAGGTATTAATAACCACAATGTTACCTTCCTCCTCGTGTACCACTTCTTTATTGCTGGCACGCAGTTGGCCCATCAGCACTTCGCTGTCGTATACATTCTTGGAGCAACCAAGGGTTACTACGTTTATCTTGTTCTTCTTTAAGGTTTTGGTACGCATATAATTTTTTATTATCGGGGTGCAAAGATACCACGAAAAAACCGAAACAAATCACAAAACGCACTGGGTAATTCTGACTCCTATTAGTGGCTTTCTGCAAACTGCCATTAAACACTGCCAACTTTTTTGAGTAACTTTACAACTCTTAAAAATTCAAATATTTTATACAGATGAAAAAAATAACTTTTCTGCTGGCCTTTCTATGCGCCGGCTTTTTGTTCGCTCAAAAGACGATGACACCTGAGCTTTTATGGCAGGTGAAAAAAGTAAGCCCAATTGGAATTTCTAATGATGGAAAACAATTGTTCTACAAGGTTTCAACTCCGAATATGGAAGAGAATAGCTTTGATTCCAAATATTACAAAATGGCTGTAACAGGTGGAAACTTTGCGGAAATTTCAAAAGAAGAAGCAATTGTCGCCGATAAGAATGTTTCTCCAAATGGACAATTCCAATTAATAAATAAAGCCGTGCATGTTAAAGACATTACGGGAAAAGATATTTACAGCGACTTACCCAATAGCGATGCCTATGTTTTTACTTCATTAGACTATCGCCATTGGGATACTTATAACGATGGTAGCTACAATCACGTTTTTTATAAAGATGTGAAAACAGGTGCCGAAACAGATATTACTCCGCAACAACCTTATTATACGCCGCAAGCACCTTTTGGTGGCGATGAGGATTATATCTGGGGACCAAAAGGCGAAAACATCTATTATGTAAGCAAAAAAGTAGCTGGAACAGAATATGCTACTAGCACGAATACAGATATATACAAATACAATCTAGCCAGTAAACTAACTGAAAATATTACTGAAGAAAATAAGGGATACGATACCCAACCGGGGTTTTCGAAAGAAGGAGCGCTGGCGTGGCTTCAAATGAAAACTGATGGTTATGAAGCAGACAAGAATGATATTATCGTGCTTCAAAATGGTGTGAAACAAAACTTAACCGCGCAATGGGATGGAACGGTAAATGATTTTACTTGGGCCAACAACAATAAAGACATTTACTTCACAGCTCCGGTTGATGGAACCCAACAAATTTTTAAAGTTGATTATCCGGGCAAAACCAAAAAAATGCCAGTCGTGGAGCAACTTTCAAAAGGACAATTTGACGTTACAAGTATTGTTGCCGAAAAGAACGGTCAGTTAATTGTTACCCGAACTGACATGAATCACGCTTCAGAAATTTTCTCTTTCGATTTGAAAAGCAAAACCTTCAACCAGCTAACCCAAGTAAATAACGAATTCTACGGAAAGTTAGATTTGCCAACAGTTGAAAAAAGAATGGTTACAACCAAAGACAATAAACAAATGTTGGTGTGGGTAATTTTACCGCCAAACTTCGATAAAAATAAAAAGTATCCAACCTTGCTTTATGCTCAAGGTGGGCCACAATCTGCGCTATCTCAATTTTATTCTACACGTTGGAATTTTCAATTAATGGCTTCGGAAGGCTACATTATTGTAGCACCAAACCGTCGCGGAATGCCAGGACACGGTGTGGAATGGAACAAAGCAATTAGTGGCGACTGGGGCGGTGGTGCAATGCAAGATTATCTTGATGCAATAGACGATATTTCAAAAGAAAGCTATGTAGACAAAGACCGTTTAGGCGCTATTGGCGCTAGTTTTGGTGGGTATTCTGTGTTTTGGTTAGCTGGAAATCACGATGGTCGAT
This sequence comes from Aequorivita sp. IT1183, assembly GCF_058068265.1. Taxonomy (NCBI): domain Bacteria; kingdom Pseudomonadati; phylum Bacteroidota; class Flavobacteriia; order Flavobacteriales; family Flavobacteriaceae; genus Aequorivita; species Aequorivita sp. IT1183. The sequence continues at coordinate 574,919 of NZ_JBYRHS010000002.1, forward strand.
TTAAAACATTTATCGCTCACGATGGGGTTTTTGATACGCGCGCAATGTACGGAACTACAGAGGAATTATTCTTTGTAAATTACGATATGGGCGGTGCTTATTGGGAAAAAGACAACGCTACAGCACAGAAGTCATTTAATGAATTCAATCCAATCTCTTACGTAGATAAATGGGACACTCCAATTATGATTATTCAAGGAGGAAAAGATTATCGCGTTCCAATTGAACAAGGATTAGGAGCTTTTCAAGCAGCACAGTTAAAAGGAATAAAGAGCAAACTTCTTTATTTCCCCGAAGAAAACCACTGGGTGTTAAAACAACAAAATGCGCTGGTTTGGCAACGTGAATTTTTCAGTTGGCTGAAGGAAACACTGTAAAAAGACTTAAGACCGCTTCGCTAAAAGACGTAAGATGTAAGACTAAAAAAAGCCACGAATTCACAAATAGAGAAAAGAATATAGTCAAATAACCTGCAAGGTTTCCAAAACCTTGTAGGTTTTTTTTATGCTTAGTATTCGAATTTTTAGCCTCCGTAAGGATTGAAACTATCGAAAAAAGTGAGAAGACTGCTTTGCGAAAGATGAAAAAGCAGAATTAATATTATATAAAAAATTACATGTCCTTTTTTGAAATATTTCTTATTTAGAAAATAAACCCCTAAAATAAGTAATCCCAAAAGAAACGGAATAAAAGACAAATAAGGAAAAGCAATAGATTTATATAAATCTATTGGCATCAAAGGATTTGGCACCGATTTTATGAAATATCGAATAATATTAAAACCATGATAACCAGTAAGAATTCCCACATAACCTACTAAGAGTATTAGTATATATTGAAAAAGTTTGCTGGGTTTTTGAGTTTCTTTAGCTTCCATTTATTTAAAGAATGAATCTACAAATTCATGTTTGTTGAACACTTGAAGATCTTCCATTCGTTCGCCAACGCCAATATATTTTACAGGTATCTGAAACTGATCGCTAATGCCTATAACCACGCCACCTTTTGCCGTACCATCAAGTTTCGTGACAGCTAGTGAAGTAACTTCGGTTGCAGCGGTAAATTGTTTGGCTTGTTCAAAGGCATTTTGGCCGGTAGATCCGTCCAAAACCAAAAGCACATCGTGCGGTGCATCTGGAATAACCTTTTGCATTACACGCTTCACCTTTGTAAGCTCGTTCATTAAATTTACTTTATTGTGAAGTCGGCCAGCTGTGTCTATAATAACCACATCTGCATTTTGAGTTACTGCGCTTTGTAAAGTATCAAAAGCAACACTTGCAGGATCACTACCCATACTTTGCTTAACAATTGTTACATCGGTACGGTCTGCCCAAATCTGGAGTTGATCAATAGCTGCCGCACGAAAAGTGTCTGCAGCTCCCAAAACTACTGTTTTCCCGGATTTTTTAAATTGATAGGCAAGTTTACCAATAGTTGTTGTTTTACCTACGCCGTTTACGCCAACAACCATAATAACGTATGGTTTTTTGTTTTGAGGAATTTCAAACTCAGTTGCATTTCCCGAATCAATTTCACTTAAAAGTCCTGCAATTTCCTCGCGGAGAATTTTATTCAATTCATCGGTTCCCAAAAATTTATCTCTGGAAACTCTTTCTTCAATTCTAGTAATTATTTTGAGAGTTGTATTTACGCCAACGTCACTGGAAACTAAAATTTCTTCAAGATTATCTAGAACGTCAACATCAACTTTGCTTTTTCCGGCAACAGCTTTACTTAGCTTATCGAAAAAGGAAGTTTTGGATTTTTCAAGTCCTTTATCGAGCGTTTCTTTTTTCTCTTTCGAAAATATTTTTTTAAATAGACTCATGGTTTTGTGTTCAGTGGTACGTAATCAATAATCAGTAAAATTAGTTGATTTTTTCACTTAAACAAAGTTTCAAACTTTGTCAAATTTTAAAATTTACGATTGCATTGTTATTTTCAGGGAAAACGATCTCAACCATTTGCTCTGAAAGTGATGAATTGGTAGCAATACGAAAAGCCACCTTCGTAAAAAAGTGGCTTTATCTTAATATTTTAAGCTGGTTATTTTTTGTTCAACCAGTCGTTTACCAATTCTGGGGCCATAATAGCTTCAGAAAATGTATATGCCCCTGATTTTGGCGATTTAACCATTTTTATTGCTTTGGATAAACGCTTTGAACCTGTTTGTAACGATGCTACTGATTTCTTTGCCATGACTTATATTATTTAATCTCTTTATGAACCGTCATTTTCTTAAGAATAGGGTTGAATTTCTTCAACTCCATTCTATCCGGTGTATTCTTTTTGTTTTTGGTAGTGATGTAACGAGAAGTTCCAGCTTGTCCAGACTCCTTGTGCTCAGTGCACTCCAAAATTACTTGTACTCTATTTCCTTTTTTAGCCATTGTAATAGACTTTATTGATTAGTGCAATTATTTAGTTAAAAAGCCTTTTTCGCGAGCTTCTTTCATAACCGCAGAAATACCTTTTTTATTGATGTCTTTTATAGCAGAAGCCGAAACACGAAGGGTTACCCACTTATCTTCTTCTGGGATATAAAAACGCTTTTTCAGCAAGTTTACATCAAACTTACGTTTGGTTTTATTCATTGCGTGCGATACGTTATTCCCAACCATCGCTTTCTTTCCGGTAAGTTCACAAACTCTTGACATTCCTTAACCTTTTTAGTTATTTTTAAAACAGGGTGCAAATTTAAGTAATTCTTTTGTTATGCACAACAAAAGAAAATTAGTTTTTTGATATTTCTTTTAGAAGTATCTCAAAGGCCTTATTTATAGACTTTTCAATAACACGATAACGGTCATTTCCAAAGTTGAATTTCTCTGAAATCACTCCTTTGGGCGAAGCAATAGCAATGCATACCGTGCCAACTTCATCTTTTCCGTCGCCTTTTGTGGGACCAGCAATTCCGGTAGTTGCAATTGCATAATCTGTATTAAAAAGTTTGCAACAATTAATAGCCATACTTTCTGCTACTTCTATACTTACAACAGTATATTCTTTAATTAGAGAAGCTGGAACGCCAAGAAGCTTAGTTTTTAGCTCAGTTTTATACGGAATTATACTTCCTGATAAAAAAGTAGATGCGCCAGCTTCAGCAATAATGTGTTGCACTATCGCTCCACCCGTGCAGCTTTCTGCCAAACTTAAAGTCTGATTTTTATCATTGAGAATATGTGCTATTCTGCCAACAATACTAGTTTCATCTTCAAAGCCTACTGCAATGTCTGCAAGCATTTCGTTTAAAACCGCCATTTGCGAGTCGATACTATCTTTTAGGAACTTTTCGTCCTTTCCTGAGGAAGACAACCGCAAACGCACCTTTCCTAAAGAAGGCAAATAGGCTAACTTAATATTTTCTGGCAAATTATTTTCCCAATCGGCAATTCTTTCGGCAATTATACTTTCGCCAAGGCCGTATGTTAATAGCGTTTTATGATAAATAAATGGTCTGCTAAAACGGCTTATAATCTTGGGCAATACTTCATCTTGCAACAGATTTTTCATTTCGTAAGGAACGCCAGGCAGAGACACAAAGACTACTCCGTCTTTCTCCATCCACATTCCCGGTGCTGTGCCGTGCAGATTTGTTAAAATAGTGGCTTTCGATGGAACCATTGCTTGTTGGAAATTTGCAGGCAAAGGTTTGTTGAGATTATATCTCTTAAAAAGTTGCTCAATATTCTGCAGCACTTCTTTATTCTCAACCAAAACATCGTCGAAAAAATCGCAGAAAGTCTGTTTTGTAATATCGTCTTTCGTGGGACCTAATCCGCCGGTAATTATAACGAGATCGGCGTGTTGCTTAGCATCTTTAAAAGCTTGCAATATATGGTCGCAGTCATCTTGTATTGAAGTAATTTGATAAACCTTTACCCCTACTTTGTTCAGCTCTTTTGAAATATGAGCTGAATTTGTATCAATAATTTGGCCGATGAGAATCTCATCGCCGATAGTAATAATTTCTGCAAGCATATTATAATTGGAAATCTTTTCTCAACTCCTCAAACACAAGGTTTAAAGTGGAAACCACGTTTTCCAAGTGTGGAAGAACTGTAGCTTTATTTTTAGACGTTTTGGACCACGCTTCAATGCTCGTGATATCTTTTAGCGCATCTATACCGAACATTTCAATGTTCGGCTTCATTTTATGGGCAAATTGATATGCCAATTCTCTATTCTCGTTTTCTATGGCTTCTTTCATAGAATTTAAATCTGGCGGAATTTCATCTAGAAATGTCTGCGCCAATATCTGCAAAAAATCCTGATCTCCATCAGCGATTTCACTCAGATTCTCCTTTTCATAATATTTAGTCATCTTATTTTACTTTTATGGAAAACATTTCTGTTTCACCTATATAACCCGTTAATACATCATCGGTCTCAACTCTCCCAACACCTGCGGGCGTTCCGGTAAAGATAATATCCCCAATTTTTAGTGTGAAATATTTCGAAATATATTCGATTAACGCATCAATTTTCCACATCATCAGCATAGAATTACCCTTTTGAACGGTTAATCCATTGCGTTTCAGGCTGAAATCGATACTATTTATGTCTTTAAATTCTTCTTTTTTGATGAAATTTCCTATAACCGCAGCTCCATCAAATGATTTTGCCTTTTCCCAAGGCAATCCATTTTCCTTCAATTTAAGCTGTAAATCTCTAGCAGTAAAGTCTATCCCCAAACCAATTTCGTCATAATATTTATGTGCGAATTTTTGATCAATGTGCTTTCCAATTTTGTTGATGCGAACCAACAATTCTACTTCGTGCTGTACATCGTTTGAAAATTCTGGAATAAAGAACGGTTGCTTCTTTAATAATATTGCGGTGTCCGGTTTTAAAAAGATAATGGGCTCGGTAGGTTTGGCGTTATCGAGTTCTTTTATATGATCGGCATAATTTCGACCAATGCAGATTATTTTCATCTTGCAATTAAAATTTTGTGTTTAACTTTTGAAGTCGGATACGTGTTAATACCTGTTTGGTATAGAGTGGAAAATCAGCATTGAGCAACCATCCATAATAGCCAGAATCCTTTTCAAGAATTTCTGTTACCACACTTCCTTTATATTTTCCGAAGGAGAAAACCTCAACACCTTCCTCATTATAACCTATAAAACCAGCAAAATCGGCATGGTCTCTGTGAGAACTAAAATCGGCCAAAAAATTTACATCGTTTTCGAGCTCGCTATATTTGTCTAATTGCGACTTTAAAACTTCGTAGGTAGCATTTGTATCTGCAGCTGCACTGTGTGCATCTTTTAAATCTTTGTTACAATAAAACTTATAGGCTGCTTCCAAAGTACGTTTTTCCATTTTGTGAAAAATAGTTTGTACATCTACAGACAGCGCTTTTTTCATATCAAAATCTACCTCCGCACGAAGCAATTCTTCTGCTAGTAACGGAATATCAAAACGATTGGAGTTAAAACCACCCAAATCGCAGTCTTTTATCAAAGCGTAAACTTGAGGCGCAAGATCTTTGAACGTAGGCTCGTTTGCAACCATTGCATCCGTAATTCCGTGTATTTCGGTAGATCCTGCAGGAATGGACATTTCAGGATTAACGCGCCACGTATGACTTTCCTTGTTACCGTTAGGATATACTTTTAGGATAGCAATTTCTACGATTCTGTCTTTAGCCACATTAATTCCTGTGGTTTCAAGATCGAAAAAGCAGATTGGTTTTTTTAAGTTAAGTTCCATTGTATTATTTTAAAAAGGCAAAGATACCTCTTATTCAAACTTTGAAAAAAGGTTAAAACTGAAAAGAGGATTTTGAGTCTCAAAATCCTCTTTTTCAATATTTTATATAATTTTAAATTTCTCGATTTACATCCCAAGCTTCCAAATAATCGGCTACTTGTTTTACAAATTGTCCACCCAAAGCACCGTTTACAACTCTGTGGTCATAACTGTGCGAAAGGAACATTTTAAAGCGAATTCCTATAAAATCACCCTCTGGAGTTTCAATAACCGCAGGCACTTTACGAATGGCGCCCAAAGCCAAAATACCCACTTGAGGTTGGTTGATAATTGGTGTACCCATAATACTTCCGAAGGTCCCCACATTAGTAACAGTGTAGGTTCCACCCTGAATATCGTCTGGTTTCAGTTTGTTTTCACGAGCTCTACTTGCAAGATCGTTCACCGCTTTACTCATTCCAAGTAAATTTAACTGATCTGCATTTTTAATTACAGGAACAATCAAGTTACCATCGGGAAGTGCCGCAGCCATTCCAAGGTTAATATTTTTACGTTTTATGATGTTATTACCATCAACGGCAATATTCATCATTGGGAAGTCTTTTAGGGCTTTTGCCACAGCTTCCATAAATATTGGGGTAAAAGTTAAATTCTCTCCTTCACGTTTTGCGAAAGCTCCTTTTACTTTATTTCTCCAATTCCAAACGTTAGTAACATCGCATTCCACAAACGACTGAACGTGCGCAGAAGTTTGCGTACTTTCCACCATGTGGTGTGCTATAAGTTTGCCCATTCGGGTCATTTCTGTAACCTCATCGCCGTTACTAAGTGAAACAGCAGCTTTTGGTTTTGCAGTTTCCTGTTTTTTGGTTTCAACAACCTTTTGTGGTTGCTCAGCGCTCGAAGTTTGTTTTGCCGTAGAACGATTTTCAACATATGCTAAAATATCGTTTTTGGTAACGCGACCATCTTTCCCAGTGCCTGCTATTGCATCAAGTTCAGATTGTGCAATACCTTCAGCGGCAGCTATATTTTTAACTAATGGCGAATAGAAACGATCTCCTGTGTTTTCTATTGCCGTTTGTGTAGATTCTTTTGCAGTATCAACATGTTGTTCAACTTGTTTAACTACTTCTGGTGAAGGGGTGCTTTCGGCTACAGATTTTTCTGTGTCGTTATTTCCACCTTCAGTTTCAATTATGGCAATGGTTTGCCCCACTTGCACCACATCATCAACGTTAAAAAGTTTTTCAATCAAAACCCCGTCAACTTCACTTGGCACTTCGCTATCTACCTTGTCGGTAGCTATTTCAAGTACCGCCTCATCAGCCTCTATTTTATCTCCTACTTCTTTAAGCCAGTTGGTCAAGGTTGCTTCTGCAACACTTTCGCCCATCTTGGGCAATTTCAATTCAAATTTTGCCATAGTATAATTTCAATATCGAATTTTGTAAGCACTCTCGCGCTCGTTTTAAAACGTTGCAAAATTAGTTAAAATTTGCTCGTTTAGTGTTTCAATTATCTTAAAAAACAACTACTCCGCCCTTTTCGTCGCTTTGATCACTTCCTATTATGAAGTTACAGCCAGTTGGGCGAATGCGGAAGAGATTGTTTTTGCCTTTTAGCTGTTTCATTATTCTGAAAATTTCATTGTAAGAAATATATTCAACATCAAAAACTAATAGACTGTTTTCTAGCACAATTAGCGTGTGCATGTTTTTTGATACCATCTGAAAAACGGTTGCCGTACTCGCCGAGAGATTCTCGAGCAGCTCAATGTTTTCAGTGAAAAAATAGTTTCTTTCAAGCTTCGGCTGCATATTTACATTTGCTTCCGAAGAAAACCTTCGCATTGTTTTGGCCAAAGCCACACCTGCAGAAACCGAACTTTCCAAAAAGAAGTTTTTATTGAAATGTTTTCCGTAAAAAATCTGCATCGCACCGTAAAAACGTTCAAAATACGCATCGTCCTTTTTGGTGCTTTCACCTTTATAGTGCAGGACTGTCGTGCTTCCTAAGTAATGATTATTATATCCGGCTTGGGTTATTTTATAAGACAAATCTATGTCTTCTCCATACATAAAATAGTCTTCATCAAATCCTCCTACCTCGTTGTAAATACTTCTTTTAAGAAACATAAAAGCGCCAACAAGCACATCTACGGGACCGTGTTCTGTTTCTGAAAATTGATTGGCGTAATATTTTTTAGTGAAGCCTGTTAATTTTAAAAGAGAAACTTTTGGCGTAGGAAGGTTGCGTTTGCTTTCGGAAAGGAAATTACCCGTCCCGTCCATTAAATAAACTCCTAAAGCGCCAATATCTGCAATGCTTTCAGAATATTTTAAAGCTTGTTGAAAAGTATCTTCTGCAACCGCAGTATCAGGATTTAAAATACAAACATATTCGCCTTTTGCAATAGCAACGGCTTGGTTGTTTGCTTTACTGAAACCCACATTTTCTTTATTTTCAATCAAAACCACTTTCGGGAAATGGGTTTTGACCATTTGGCAACTATCGTCCTTGGAGTCGTTATCTATTACAATAATTTCAGCATCCAGATTTTCAATTGCTTTTTGGACAGAAAGAATGCATTGTTCTAAAAAATAACGCACATTATAATTAAGAATAACAACGGATAGTTTCAAGGATTAAGTGTTTTTAAGTGAAGTTTCAAATGGAACACGATGCAGGATACTTCGCCCTAGGGTAACCTCATCTGCATATTCAAGTTCATCACCAACGGCAATACCACGTGCAATTGTAGTGGTTGTAATATTGTAGGGCTCTATCTGTTTATAAATGTAAAAATTGGTAGTATCGCCTTCCATAGTTGAGCTAAGTGCGAAAATAAGTTCGCGAACGCTTCCTGCTTTCACTTTTTCAACAAGAGACGGAATGCTTAAATCGCCAGGTCCAATGCCATCCATTGGCGAAATTTTTCCACCTAAAACGTGATAATGACCACGATACTGGCTCGTATTTTCAATAGCCATAACATCGCGTATGTCTTCCACCACGCAAACCAGTTGTTCGTCGCGACGTGGATTGGCGCAAATTTCGCAAAGTTTTGAGTCGCTAATATTGTGGCAGTTTTCGCAAAAATTTATCTCTTCGCGCACTTTTACCAAACTACCAGCTAATTTTTGTGATTGCTCCTTGGGTTGTTTTAATAAATGTAACACCAAACGCAAGGCAGTCCGTTTTCCAATTCCTGGGAGCTGGGACATCTCATTTACTGCATTCTCAAGAAGTTTTGAAGAAAATTCCATAGCCTAATTCCTGCTGCGAAGTTATAAAAAAAATGCTTCAGAAAAAGATGTTTTTCCTGAAGCATTTCTAGTATAAAAAATTGTTTTTAGTTTATAAGAAGCTTTTTAGTTGCTGTTCCTTCTTCACTATTAATACGAACAAAATAAGTTCCAGTAGTAAGTGCTGAAACATTAAACGCATGCTTGTTTGAAGCTAAAGCTTCTGCTTCATAAATAAGCAGTTTTCCAGTAATATCAAAAATTCTTACTTCAACTTTCATTGCTTTTGGCAAAGCGATAGTAAATTCAGAAGATGCAGGATTCGGATATATTGAAACATTACTTTCAGAAATTCTATCTTCAACCCCAGCAATTGCAGATACTAAAGGAGAAGACCATAATCCTCTACCATAAGTTCCAGCATAAAGCAAACCATCAACATTGTTTATTTCTAACTCATTTACATATACGTTAGGCAATAAGTTGCTATATGGCTGCCAATCTGTGAATGTGTTGTCTATATAATAGATTCCATAATCCATTCCTAAATAAAGACCGTCTTGGCCATTATCGTCCCACACTACAGCGAAAGCACTGAAGTTTGGAAGGTTCTTTTTATAATTAATCCAGGTTTCACCACCATCTATTGAAACCAATACGCGATTAGTAGCACCTACCGCTACTGCTATTTTATCGGGATTTGTTGGATGAATAGCGATTGAATTTATGGTTCCGCCCGGGCTAGTTGCCTGAACCCAATCTGTAGCTCCTCCATCAGTAGTTTTATAAAGAAAAACTGATCGTGAGGCATACATTACTTGGTTGTTAGAAGGAGCTATTTTTAAGTTATCTAAATTCGCTCCCAGATTTTGTGAAATAGCCGTCCAGCTGGTTCCAAATGTTGTTGACTTATAAACAATATTATAGCCTACATAAATTACACCATTATCTGTAGGATCTTGTTCAAAAGGTGTAACCCAGTTTCCTGACCCACTACCTGGTTCGTTAAGACCTGTATATGAATTTCCGCCATTACTGGAACGATACATTTGTCCGCCTTGTGAAGTCCCGAAAAACATATTATTATTTGCTTTATCTACAAATGATTCCATTCCATCTGCGCCCAACCAGTCTTTCCATCCTGTGGCAGCTTTGTAAAAAGAAGTACCGTTATCCTGTGCACCTCCTGAAACAATAACATCTGCGGTTTGTGACACACCAATTTTATAAAATTGACGTATTCCAAGACCATCTGTTAAGTCTTCGTAATAATTTGCGCTAACCGTTCCTGTGTTTGCTGCTTTATATACACCTCCATCAGTAACTGCAAATAATGTAGTTCCATAAAATTGAAGATCATCCACATCTGCGTGGCAATAGCCTATATTTTGTGAAGCGGCATTTCCAGGTACCCAATCTGAGGTACAAGAAAAGTCAACACCACCATTGGTTGAACGCCAAGTTAGAATTCCTGCAATGTGTACTTCATTTACATCGGTTGGATTTACAGCAATAGCCATATCTCGTGGAGCTTGTCCGTTATTATCGTTACCACTAGTGCTATAACCAAAAAAGTTAAGGCCTCCGTGATTCAATTTTGTAAAAGAGTCTCCTACATCGCTTGAAGTGTAAAAACCACCGAATCTACCGCCCGAAGCCTCTAACACATAAACTACATCTGCATCATCTTCAGAAACCCCAATCATTTTAGGTCCAGAAGCAAAACCACCTATTGTAGTAAAGGTTGCCCCTCCATCAATAGATTTATGGAAACCTGTTCCTGTAGCATAAACAACTGAAAGATCGCCAGGTTTAAATTCAATATCATAGCCTCTGTTATCAGTTACTGGCTTCACCCAATTTATTCCTCCATCTGTAGAACGATAAACACCTGCATTGTCTGCGGAAGCAAACATCATACTAGTATCAGCAGGGTTAATTAATATTTTGTTTACGTTACTATTCCCTATGGTTCCTAAAAGCGCCCAAGTTGCTCCTGCATCTGTAGATTTATAAATACTACCGTTAGTTGAACCAAAAAAGTACGTATCAGAATTTGAAGGATCAATAGCCACTGAATAAACCGAAAGATTCGAAAAATAATCGCTTAGCGGTGTCCAAGTTTGTGCACCATCTGTTGTGCTCCAAACACCACCTGTGTTTGCTCCAACAATCATATGATCTGGATCTCCTTCATCAATTGCAAGGCCAGTAATTCTACCCACTCCAGGATTCCATCCAGAAGTTGCGTTCCATGATGTTGGTCCTAATTCTTGCCAATTATCGGTAAGAACACGTCTGTTAGACGCTGTTTCGTTTAGATAAGCATTCCATTGTTGAAGTTCATTTAAGCGTTCTTGGTTTGAGGGAAGATATCCATCTTCTTTTACTCTGCGCAACGCATTGTACTCCCATCTTTTAAATTGTTTGTAACCTGTTCCTCTGCCTTTGTCTGTATTAGCAAAGTAAGTTTCAGCACTGTCTATAACATCTTGCACCTTATAGGTACCGGCATCAATCATTTGTAGATATTCTTGTGCCTGACTGGCAAAAGAACCCAATAATAATGTAAAAATTAAGAGTAATTTAAAACGCATTTTTTTAAGTTTAAGGGAGTTATACAATTTTTTCAATCAAAGATTTCAAATGTATTAAAAATAAAAATTGTGGGGTAAGCATTCTTTGTATTTTTACCCGAATTAAATTTCCTAACCATTAGCATCTAAATTTTATGCAACCATTACATATACTGCTACTTATTCTTGCTTACTTTTTAGTTCTAATACTAATTTCCTATTTCACGAATAAGGGTGGTAGTAATGCCGATTTCTTCAAGGCAGGCAAACAGTCGCCTTGGTATTTAGTAGCTTTTGGAATGATTGGCGCGTCGCTTAGCGGGGTAACATTTATATCTGTTCCTGGATGGGTGGAAGCTTCAAAATTTAGCTATTTTCAAGTGGTTTTGGGATACATAGTGGGTTATGCAGTTATCGGAACTGTACTTTTGCCATTGTATTACCGATTAAACTTGACTTCAATTTATAGTTACTTAGAAGGAAGATTCGGTAATGCTTCGTATAAAACAGGGGCAAGTTTCTTTTTGCTTTCAAGAGTAGTTGGTGCCAGCTTTAGATTATATTTAGTAGCTGTAGTATTACAAAGTTTAATCTTCGACGACCTCAACATTCCTTTCTGGGTTACTGTAACCATTACAATATTATTGATTTGGCTTTATACCTTTAAAAGCGGAATAAAAACCATCGTTTGGACAGATACGCTGCAAACTCTCTTTATGCTTGTAGCGGTTGGAGTTTCAGTATATTTTGTTTCCACAGATTTGGGACTTTCGGGAAGTGATCTTTTCACTTTTATTGCAGATAGCGATATGAGCCAGATTTTCTTTTTTGACGATTGGAAATCGAGCGATTATTTTGTGAAACAGTTCCTTAGCGGAGCTTTTATAGCTATTGTAATGACTGGTTTAGATCAAGATATGATGCAGAAAAACCTAACCTGCCGCAACCTGAAAGATGCACAGAAAAATATGTTTTGGTTTACTATTGTACTTACCATCGTGAATTTTGTGTTTTTGGTTCTTGGATTATTACTAACCGTTTATGCTTCTCAAAACGGAATTGACGCCCACAAAGACCAATTGTACCCAATACTCGCAATGCAAAATGAATTTGGAATTGGCGTTGCAGTGCTGTTTATTTTAGGATTGATTGCCGCGGCATATAGCAGTGCCGATAGCGCATTAACGGCGCTAACCACTTCTTTTAGTATAGATATTTTAGATATTGAAAAGAGATACGACGAAGCAAAGCAAATACGTGTCCGCAAACTAATTCACATATTGGTTTCTGTTCTTTTGATTGTCGTAATAATATTCTTCAAATATGTTATTGCCGATGAATCTGTAATTGCAAAACTATTTGTATTTGCTGGCTATACGTATGGTCCACTCTTGGGACTTTATGCGTACGGACTTTTCACAAAATGGAATGTGAAAGACAAACTCGTTCCCGTAGTAGCAATATTGACGCCGTTTGTAGGCTATGCAATTAGTGCCTTAAGCCTAGCATACTTGAATTTTGAATTCGGATTTTTTATACTTATTTTGAATGGTGCGCTTACGTTTTTCGGCTTAATATTGATTCGTACCCAAAAGAACTAAGGTGCAAGCTACTTCGCTTTCAATATTATTTTTTTTAAGAATTTCATAAAATTCAGGATTCTCTGTGCCGGGATTAAAAATAACACGCGCTGGTTTTAGTGAGACTATATAATCGTAATATTCCACTTGGCGCTTGGCGTTTAAATAAAGTGTTACTGTATCAATAGCTTCAAGCGGTTGCTTTTCTGTAATAATAGAAACACCTGCAACTTCACCTTGTTTTAAACCAATTGCTACAACGGGATGTCCGTATTTTACTAATCTGTTGATAGCTATGTTTGAATATCGTCCGGGATTAAGGCTGGCGCCAAGTACTAATGTGTTCTTCATTTCAAATATTTTTTTATGAAAAATACAATTCTACCTTTCAAGATTTCACAAAGATTCGTTAAAATGAAAAATCGCATGAAACAATTGTAACTTTTATACGTCTATGTAGTAGTTAGAGTTATTGTTCTTTACTGCGACAATTTTACGTTGATGGTTAGTGTTAATTATAGCAGTAAAGATTCAAACCCGGAGCAAATGCTTCGGGTTTGTTTGTTTAATACCAACTGTGTTATTGTTGTGTTAAATGACGGTTTGTAGTGAAACTATTATGTGTTTTAATCTGTCTATATATTAGATACCTAAAATTTCATTTTATAATTTATTTGAATTAGCCTTTAACGAATTATACCTTTTTTAGGTAAAAGAAAAGCCTTTCAGTTTTACTGAAAGGCTTTCTTTATTTTATCTGTTCTGAAGTGTTTTACCACCTAATTATGGCGCTTCCCCACGTAAATCCACTTCCAAAGGCTGCCAAAACAACCAAATCGCCTTCCTTAATTTTTCCTTCTTCCCAAGCTTCTGTAAGTGCAATAGGAATGGAAGCGGCCGTTGTGTTTCCGTATTTTTGAATATTATTGAAAACTTGGTCGTCTGTCAATTTCAATTTATGTTGAATAAACTGCGAAATACGCAAATTAGCCTGATGCGGAATAAGCATATCAATATCTTTCACTTCAAGATTATTGGCTTCTAAACCTTCTTTAATTACTTCTGAAAAACGAACAATGGCGTGTTTAAAAACAAACTGCCCATTCATTACCGGATAATATGGAATATCTTCTTGCGGATTTTCAGCTATAATTTGTGGCACCCAATGCTCTGTGCTGGGGCCTTTAAGCGAAAGTTCGTTTTTATGTTGTCCTTCGCTATGAAGGTGTGTTGAAAGAATGCCTCCTTTTTCATTTTCATTTCTCGAAACCACTACAGCTCCTGCGCCATCACCAAAAATAACCGATACATTTCTACCTCGCGTAGTAAAATCGAGTCCGCCGCTGTGGTTTTCGCTACCAATTACTAAAACGTTTTTATACATTCCTGTTTTCACAAATTGATCTGCTACCGACAAAGCATATATAAAACCGCTGCATTGATTACGAACATCCAAAGCAGGAATGGTGCGCATTCCCATCATTTCCTGTACTTCTACCCCGCCGCCCGGAAAATACATATCTGGACTCAATGTGGCAAAAACAATCATATCAATATCGTTTGGCACAAGCTTGGCGCGTTCTAAAGCGATTTTTGAAGCCTTTACCGCCATTACCGAAGTAGAATTGTCATCGCCTTTCTTTATATGTCGGCGTTCCTTTATTCCCGTTCTCTCTTGTATCCAAGCGTCATTAGTATCCATCAACTTTGAGAGATCGTCATTAGTAACTATATTTTCGGGCACGTAAGATCCCAAACCAGTAATTTTTGAAGTGTACATTTATTTCAATTTTAAATAGAGTTGAAAGATAAATATATAACTCATTTCAACGAAGTAAAATGTGGTTTATATAGTATGCGCGCATAGCAAATTGATATTACAAATTTTGAATATCTTTAGTCCTTAAAATTTTTAATATGAAAAAAATCATTGCAGTTATCGGGTTCCTTGTCTTGTCTTCAAATTTTGTTGCTCAGGAAAAACTAACCTACCAAAAACCTCCACAAGAAATTTTAGAACTAGTCGATGCTCCTTTAGCACCATCCGTTTGGATTGATAGCAAAGGAGAAAATGTCGTTCTCTTTTATCGCGATGCCTATAAATCAATCGCTGAACTATCCGAGCCAGAGTTACGTCTGGGAGGACTGCGAATAAACCCCAAAACAAACATTGGTAGCCGCACAAGATTTTATAATAATATAATGGTGAAAAAAGCCACCGAAAAAGATGCGCGGCAAGTATCGGGAATCCCCGAAAACCCAAGGATTTCTAGTTTTACCATTTCTCCGAACCAGAAAATGGTTGCATTCTTAAATACTTCGGAAAACGGCGTACATGTTTGGCTTGCAGATATTGAAAAAGGTACTGCCAAACAACTCAGCACTCTAAAAGTAAACGCCAATATGGGCAATCCTATTAATTGGTTTAAAGACGGGGAAGCGCTTTTGGTAAACGTAATTGCGAAGGATAGAAAAGAATTAATAAACACTTCCGAAGCAATTCCCGAAGGACCAACAGTTACAGTTAGTGATGGTGAAAAAGCCCAAAACAGAACCTACCAAGATTTGCTAAGCAGCCCAAACGACGAATACAATTTTGAGCAATTAGCGCTTTCAGAAATAAAGAAGATTTCTGTGGAAGGATCGGTTACCGATTTTCTTCCCACTGCAATGTACGATGATATCGATTTTTCGCCAGACGGAAACTATGTAATGGTGAATTCACTTAAAAGACCCTTCTCTTATATTGTGCCTTACAACCGTTTTCCATTTGAAAGTACTATTTACAGCAGCGACGGAAAACTGATTCAAAAAGTAAATGATGTTCCGTTAAACGAAGTAGAACCAAAAGGTTTTATGGCAACCCGAATGGGGAAACGAAGTATGAATTGGCGCGCAGATAAACCCGCAACTATTTATTGGGCAGAAGCTTTAGATAAAGGCGATCCTGAAATAAAAGTAGATTTTCGCGACGCAGTTTATGAATTGCAAGCTCCTTTCAACGGAAAAGAAAAATTACTTCTGAAAACTATAAACCGTTATTCTGGCATTACCTGGGGCGATGATAAATTAGCAATTGCTAGTGATTATTGGTGGAACGACCGAAACACGAAAAGTTATATTTTTAATCCGTCTAATGCTTCGGAAAAACCAAAGGTTATTTTCGACAGAAATTATCAAGATAAATATAACGATCCGGGGAATTTTGTAACCACCCGAAACGATTTTGACGAACGAGTACTCGAATTAGAAAACGGCAACGCTTTTTTAATGGGCGATGGCTTTTCGGAAAAAGGACAATTTCCTTTTATAGATGAATTCAATCTAAAAACACAGCAAACTAAACGCATCTATCAATCTGAATATACCGATAAATTGGAAAACCTCAATTCGGCAATAGATATGAAGAAAGGGAAAATTTTGGTGCGCATAGAATCGCAGAATGAATACCCAAATTATTACTTCAGAAATATTAAAAAGAAGAACGATTTAACGCCAGTTACTTCTTTTGAAAATCCTTTTAAAAGCATACAAAACGTCCACAAAGAAGTTATTACTTACAAGCGCGATGACGGCTTGGAACTGGAAGGAACTTTGTATCTACCAATTGGTTATGATGTAAAAAAGAAAGAAAAAATGCCGATGATTCTTTGGGCGTATCCACGTGAATTTAAAGATAAAAACAGTGCCTCACAAACCACTACAAACCCAAATGAATTTATTTATCCGTACTACGGATCGCCTATTTATTGGGTAACGCAAGGTTATGTGGTTTTGGACGATGCCGCTTTCCCAATTGTGGGTGAAGGCGATGAGCAACCCAACGATACTTTCAGAACGCAGTTAGTTGGCAATGCAAAAGCTGCCATTGATGCGGTTGATAAAATGGGCTATATTGATAGAAATCGCGTTGGCGTTGGCGGACATTCCTACGGCGCATTTATGGTGGCAAATTTATTAAGCCATTCTAATCTCTTTGCAGCTGGAATTGCGCGAAGTGGCGCTTACAATAGAACATTAACTCCTTTCGGTTTTCAAAGTGAAGAACGCAGCTATTGGGATTCGCCGGAAACATACAACACCCTATCACCTTTTATGCATGCCGACAAAATGAAAAGGGTACGGTAAAGGGACATCCTTTACAAAGTTAAAGGGACATAGTTTACACTTTTAAGATTCATAAATTGCTTGAAAAAGCGATTTATCATGGTCTGGAAAGCAAAAACTAAAATGGAACAAAAGGTAGAATTTATTCACGAATGGTTAACCCAAAATTACACCATCACAGAACTTTGTAGGTCATTTAATATATCGCGACCTACCGCTTACAAATTGATTTCTCGGTATGAAAAAATGGGATTATCGGGCTTAATTGAGCAAGAAAGAGCCCCGATTAATCACCCCAACAGAACCGATCAAAAAGTAGCGGATTCAATTTTAAAATTAAAGAACAAACACATGCTCTGGGGTGCCAAAAAAATCCGCATATTGTTGTTTAAACAGTATCCAGAGGAACTTATCCCAAGTGTGGTCACGGTCCACAACATCCTTTCTAAAAATGGTCTAGTTAAACCTCAAAAACGAAGCAGAAGAGTCAAGCCCGTGTATCCAATTTTCGATCCCAAGAAGTGCAATGAAGTTTGGAGCGCAGACTATAAGGGGAAGTTTTTAATGGGTAATAAAATATACTGTCATCCGCTTACTATTGCCGATTCCAAAAGTAGGTTTTTGTTTACTGCCAAAGGACATTACAAAGAAAATTTTATCTCTGTTAAGCAAGAGTTTACAAAGGTTTTCAGAAAATATGGCATTCCAAAACAGATACATACCGACAACGGAAGTCCCTTTGGATCTGTAGCTGCTATTCAAAGATATACCAGGCTATCTTATTGGTTTATTGAACTGGGAATAGACCCGGTTTATTCCGATCCCGCACGACCAGATCAGAATGGACGACACGAGCGTATGCACCGTGATTTAAAGGCAGCTTGCGCCAAACCCTCATCATTCGATTTAAAGGCCCAACAACGTAGTTTAAATCGTTTTGTAAAAGAATATAATCACATTAGACCCCACGAAGCTTTAGGAATGAAAACCCCAGCAGATTGCCATGATTTTTCCAACAGGCCATACCCTGAAAAGATCCCAAAATATGATTACCCAGCAACAATGAAAGTGATGAAAGTATGCCAAAATGGAGCCATGCGGTGGAAGTCGTATTATTGGGTATATTTAAATGCTGGACTTAAGGGCAAATACGTCGGTGTTGAAGATCAGGGAAACGGAATTTGGAGAGTATTTTATAGAGATGTATTTTTAGGGTACTTTAATGAAAATAGCATAAGAGATAAACAAGTATCAATTAGACTAAGTCAGAATCTAGTGTAAAGCATGTGACTTTAACTTTGTAAACTATGTGCCTTAACGAACAAAAGTCCGTTGTTGCTAATTCACGGCGAAGCAGACAATAATTCGGGTACTTACCCATTGCAAAGTGAGCGCTATTTTAATGCCTTAAAAGGTTTAGGTGCAACGGCTCGATTGGTTATGCTTCCGAAGGAAAGTCATGGCTATAGCGCAAAAGAAAGCGTGCTTCATGTGCTTTGGGAACAAGATCAATGGCTTGATAAATACGTGAAGAACAAAGCCGAAAATGATGTAAAGCTGACCGAAGAAATAAAGAAATAGTTGTAAAAAGAAAAAAGGGCGCAAATTAATGCGCCCTTCTTAAACAACCTAACCAATTAAATAATTGAATATTTTTACTTTTTCATAGCAATTTAATACTCGATTACTTCCTGTAAATATACCACACTTTGTTTAGTCTAATTGTTAAAGGATTAAACAATGTTTTGTTAAAGTTTAGTTGAATTTTTTCATAACTGTTAAACACTCCGTTTAATTCATTTTCCCCCTACCCTTTCATCACTTAAAATTTTCTGTGACAACGTGTCAGCATCCAATCAATTGGTACTTTCTTTGACTATACTAATTCAAGAAAATTAATTTAAGTATAATAAGATTTCCGCCTACGCTGGAATTAAAAACAACACTAAGAAAATGAGCAAAGGAACTATCAATGTATCAGTGGATAATATTTTCCCACTGATAAAAAAGTTTTTATACAGTGATCACGAAATTTTTCTTCGTGAATTAATATCGAACGCTACCGACGCAACTTTAAAAATGAAGCATTTGGCCAACATTGGCGAGGCTGAAGGAGTTGAATACGGTAATCCGATGATTGAATTAAAGTTGGATAAAGAGAAAAAACAACTTCGCATTATAGATCAAGGAATTGGGATGACCAAAGATGAGGTTGAAAAATACATCAACGAAATCGCCTTTTCCGGAGCAGAGGAATTTCTTGAAAAATACAAAGATAAAGATGGTAAAGATGCCGGGATTATTGGGCATTTCGGTCTTGGTTTCTATTCTGCCTTTATGGTTGCAGAAAAGGTAGAAATTATTACAAAGAGTTATAAAGATGAGCCAGCGGTTCATTGGGCTTGTGATGGTTCGCCAGAATTCACTTTAGAAGAAGCAGATAAAAAAGTAAGAGGTACAGAGATTATTCTTCACATTGCTGAAGATTCTACCGAATTTTTGGAAGATAACCGCATCTCAGAATTATTGGTGAAGTATAACAAGTTTATGCCAATCCCAATTAAATTTGGAACACGCACTGAAACCCTTCCAAAGCCTGAAGATGCTAAAGAAGAAGACGAAGCGCCTACTGCGGAAGTTGATAATATTATCAACAATCCAAGTCCGGCTTGGACAAAGCAGCCAACAGAACTTGAAGAGAAAGATTACAATTCATTTTACAGAGAGTTGTACCCGATGCAGTTTGAGGAGCCACTTTTTCACATTCACTTAAATGTAGATTATCCGTTTAATCTTACTGGGATTCTTTATTTCCCGAAGATGAGCAACGATATGAGCATTCAAAAGGATAAAATTCAACTTTATCAAAACCAAGTTTTTGTTACAGATAATGTTGAAGGTATTGTTCCTGAATTTTTAACAATGTTGCGCGGTGTTATTGACAGTCCAGATATTCCATTAAACGTTTCACGAAGCTATTTACAAGCTGACGGTGCAGTTAAGAAAATTGCTAGCTACATAACACGTAAAGTTGCAGATAAGCTGAAAACTCTTTTCAACAACGACCGTGAAGGTTTTGAAAAGAAATGGAACGATATTAAAATTGTAATTGAATACGGAATGTTGACCGAAGATAAATTCTTCGAAAAATCGAAAGATTTTGCACTTTACCCAACGGTTGACAATACATACTTTACTTTTCCAGAATTAAGAGAAAAGATAAAAGATGCGCAGACTGACAAAGATGGTAATCTTGTAATTCTTTATGCCTCTAATAAAGAAGAACAACACAGTTATATTGAAGCAGCCAAAGAAAAAGGTTATGAAGTATTGCTTTTAGATTCACCAATTATTACACATTTACTTCAAAAGGTAGAAGGAAGCGAAGAAAAAATCTCTTTTGTACGTGTAGATAGTGATCACGTTGAAAGCATTATTAAAAAAGACGAAGAGCAGATTTCTAAGCTTTCTGATGAAGAAAAGGAAACTTTGAAAACATTTTTGGAGGGCGTTATTCCGAAGGAAAAATTCAGCGTACAGTTGGAGGCCTTGGATAGCAATGCAAATCCGTTTATAATTACCGAGCCAGAGTTTATGCGAAGAATGAAAGATATGCAGAAAACTGGCGGCGGCGGCGGAATGTTTGGTATGGGAGGCTTCCCCGATATGTATAATTTAATTGTGAACACTAATAATGAACTTATAGGTGAAATTTTGAACACCAAAACCGAAAAGAAAAAAGAACGCTTGGTAAGTCAAGCTCTAGATTTGGCAAGGTTGAGCAAAAATTTATTGAAAGGTGAAGAACTCACAGCTTTTATAAAGCGTAGTTATGAAATGATTAAATAAAAACAAGCATCTTAATTACCTGAAAGCCATTACTGTATCTACAGTAATGGCTTTTTTCATGAACAGAGATGAATAAAAAATAATAATTTTCTTAAAATTTTTAAATTTTCATAGAAATAACCTTTCATAAAGGAGCTAATTTCAAATATTTAACATACTTTTAATGGTATAACTATAAATAACTTTAATTATGAAAAAAATTACTCTTTTCTTGCTTCTGACGCTGTTTGCGACGCTTTTCGCAGAAGCTCAAGAAGAAAGGTTAGCTACGGGAATTCGTAATGTGCAATCTTCACAGATTCAAACAACACAATCGCGTGCCGTATCAACTATTTATGAAACCAGCCATACTGGGGCAAATGGAGCCGAAATAACGGCCGCTGCAAATGGTCCAAACACCTCTATGGCGGATGCTATAGTACTAGCGGGAACAAATAGAGTTTTACAAACTATTACTGTCGAAGTTTTTAATCTTGCTTCTAATGCTCCTTACAATTTAAACCTACGTATTTATACAGATTGCACCACCAACGGAGCGGCTGGTGCTTGCGGTAGCGGTCCCGGAACTTTAATTCCGGCGTCTTCAGTAACACAAGCTGTAACCCCTGGCCCAATAGGCTCTATTTATTCGGTAGTTTTTACATTGCCCAATGTTAATATTTATTCTGAGACAGACAATGAAATTTCAGTTGCCTTAAACGCAAGTAGAAATGATGTTTACTGGATATTAAATGAAAATATAGCAATTGGCTCACAACCCGCGGGAGATCCACCTACCGGCGTTGTTCAACGATGTGGAAGCGCAGTGGCCAACAATGGATGCGCACGAGCTTTTGGCGGCGTTTTAAATAATTTCGCCTTAAAAATAGAAGCAGAAGCTGCCCCACCAAATGATTTATGTGCGAACGCTATTACGATTGCCGGAAATGGACCAATAAACGGAACAACTGTTTTTGCGTCTATAGATGCAGCGCCAACGTGTATCACCACCGTAACTGCACCCGGAGTTTGGTATAAATTTACCGATAATAGCGGTGCCGGTGCTACTGTTACGCTAGATTTATGTACTTCAACTGCTTATGATTCAAAACTAAGTGTATATCGTGGAAGTTGTGCAGGTTTTATATGCGTAACTGGCAATGATGATTTTTGTGGTCTGCAAAGTAGAGTACAATTTGCCACTACTCCAGCAACTACTTATTATGTTTTAGTTCATGGTTTCGGTTCAGCTACCGGGCCCTTTCAACTTAATGTTGCAGGATTCCCTATTATAGGCAACGCACCAACTATAGTTTGTCCATCAAACATAACTGCAAACAACTCACCCGGGACCTGTGGTGCCGTGGCTAACTTTGCAGGAATAGCTTTTGACACCGAAGATGGCAACATCTCTGGCGATATTGTAGCAACACCACCAAGCGGCAGTACTTTCCCCGTGGGCGATACAACGGTAACAATGGCTGTTACCGATAGCGATGGCAATACTTCATCTTGTAACTTTGTAGTTACGGTTGTAGATAATCAAAATCCTGTTGCAATGTGCCAGGACATCACTATAGATTTAGACCCGGTTACTGGTATGGCAACAATTACAGCTGCTGATATTGATAACGGATCTACGGACAACTGCGCCATAGCGTCTAGAACTTTAAGCATGTCTTCATTCGATTGCTCGAATGTTGGTGCTAATACCATAACAATGACCGTTACCGATACGGCAGGAAGAACTGCAACTTGTACTTCAACAGTAACTGTTCAGGATGTTACTCCTCCTGAAGTATTCTGCGTAGGTGGCTTTGGAATTTTCTCTGAATCTGAAGATTTTGAAGGTGCTACCATCCCAACTGGATGGACTACTGTAATTAATTCTGGCGGACATGATTGGACCTTTGGAAGCGGAGATATGCCAACTGGTGGTGATTTTACAACCAATGCAGCAATTTTTGACGATGATGCCGCTGGACCTGGAACTGCAAATATAGCGAGTCTTTTATCTCCTGTCTATGATTTAACGAGTGCAAGCAACGTACAACTTTCGTTTGATTATGCACTTCAGGATTTTGCTGGCTCAGGAGTTTTATTTGCTGAAGTTTGGGATGGTACTGCTTGGCAACAAGTTTTTATTATCGACAATGCAGATACAAATCCTACAAACACTGGAAATATAAATGTTTCTGCCTTTGTAAATGCAGCATTTCAAGTTCGATTCACCTTTGATGATGAAAATGCTGGATGGAATTGGGGAGCTGGTGTTGACACCTTCTTATTAAGCTATGAATCTGCAGCTGGTGGAGGACTTGATGTTTTCCTTGATGCAAATGGAATGGCTTCTGTAAATCCTAACGATCTTGTTACTGGTGTAAATGAAGCTTGTGGATATACCATTACTGCCGGAGGTGTTGGTGGAGGAACAATGGGTTCTCTTACTACTTTATTCGCTACAAACAATGGCGGATCTGCAAACTGGACTGTAATGTATGACCTTACCGTAGGACCAAATGATATTGACATCACCGATCTTGATGTAAATACGGATGCTACAGGTCCTTTCAATTTAAATTTCTACACCTTGGTGGGAACTCACGTTGGCAATGAAACCAATGCCGCTGCTTGGGGAGCCCCTAAAAGTTCAGGTGCCGGTACCGCTCTTGGAACTGATCTTCCTAGCAATGCCGTTCTTGCAACACCAGTTACGTTAACAGCAAATACCACCTATGGTATAGCCATTACGATGGATGTTGATGTAAACTACACTAACGGAACCGGATGTCCTGGAAATCAATGCTTCGACAATGCAGACCTATCGTTAGCCTTAGGTAAAGCTGTTTCAGGAATATTTACTGGATCGGTATTTTCACCACGTATTTGGAATGGAACTATCCATTATGTAACTAGTGGTGGTTCTGGTTTAGAATTCACTTGTGCAGATTTAGGTGAAAACATTGTTGAGGTAACTGTTACAGATGCTAGTGGAAACTCTTCTACCTGTATGGCAGTTGTAAATGTAATAGACAATATTGCACCTGTTATTACTTGTGGCCCAGAGCCAACAGTTAGCGCAACGGTATCTGACAGTCCTGCATTAGCTATTCCAGATGGTGATCCAATTGGAGTAACTTCAAGCATAACTATAGCTGAAGATGTAATTATTTCAGATTTAAATATTAATCTAAATGTTACGCATTCTTGGGTTGGTGATGTTAGTACAACAATTACCTCACCCGCCGGCACATCTGTTACAATAGTTGATAGACCAGGTTATACTGGATCAGGATTTGGTTGTAGTGGAGATGATATCTTAGCTACACTTGATGATGCAGGAACAGGCCCAGTAGAAAGCCAGTGTGGTGCTGGAGTACCAACAATTGACGGTACATTCACACCTAACAATCCTCTTTCTGCTTTCAATGGTGAAAGCACAATGGGTAATTGGATTATTACTATTTCTGATGCTGCGGGTGGTGATACAGGTACACTTAACTCTTGGGGTATAAATTATTCATACGCAAACACAAATACTGATGTTGTTATTGAATTAGGCCCTAACGGTACTGCTTCCATTGATCCTTATGATATTATCAACAGTGTAATTGAAGCTTGTGGAATTGCTACCGCTGCAGTAGATGTACCTACCGTAAGTTGTGCAGATATAGGAGCGCCAATTCTAGTTACTGTTTTTGTAACAGACGGAAGTGGCAATTTAGCTTCTTGTTCAGCAAACATTATTGTTGTTGACAGATTGGCTCCAGTGATTACTTGCCCTGCAGACCAAACAGTTGATCCAGGACCAGGTAATATATTCTATATTTTACCAGATTATTTTGCAACTGGAGAAGCCATAGCTGACGATAACTGTACAGACCCAGTTACTAATACAACTCAAGTTCCTGCTGCAGGTACGGCATTGCCTGATGGTGTTTACACTATTAGTTTTACCGCTACTGATGAATACGGAAATATGTCATCTTGTGATTTTGAACTTTCAGTTCTATCTGTCCTTGGTGTGAATCAAAACTCTTTGGAAGCTGGTGTGGCTTTATATCCAAACCCAGCGAGCAATGTTGTAAACCTTGTTAACAAGACCAACATCTCTCTAGAGAAATTGATGATTTATGACATAAACGGAAGACTTGTAAACCAAGTAGACCTTCGTACAATGCAAGGCGAAAAAGCAGTAGATGTTTCATCTCTTGCCGCTGGAATTTATATGGTACAGATAATTGGTGATAACGCTAGTACAGTGAAGCGTTTAATTAAAGACTAATTTTTCTATTATAAATAATCAATTTAAAAAAGAAAGCCTTCCTACTAAAAATAGGGAGGCTTTCACTTTTTAGTAAAATGAAGCATGACAAGAGCCTCAAAAAGATTACTTTTAAAATCTTAAAAATAAGCTATGTTACCTTGGCATCAATATTTAATGGGAGTGCTATTTGTGCTTGCCGGAATGAATCATTTTCGAAAACCAAAAATATACGAGCGCATCATGCCTCCGTATATTCCTGTTCAAAGTACAATGGTAATGTTGAGCGGTATGGTAGAAATGGTGCTTGGCTTTATGCTAATGAATAAAAACACCCAAGAAGGAGCAGCTTGGGGAATTATTGCAATGCTAATAGTGTTTATACCTATTCACATTTATATGCTCCAAAATGAAAAAGCAGCGATGAAACTACCTAAATGGTTGCTTCTTCTAAGACTGCCACTACAATTTGGACTAATGTATTGGGCGTATTTATATACTTAGGTGAAGGAAGATTTCTTTATTTAACTGAAAATTTCATTTAAAATTTCTGCTAAACGAATTCCACCTTTTTGAAGTTGAAAGCGAAAAGTGTCTGTATACTTATACATATAACCGTAACCTAGGCTTTCACCAACTTCAGTATTCTTGTAAATCTCTTCACAAAGCTCACGGCTTTCATACATCCAATCTAAAACAGTGCCTTTTTGAATAACAGCTACCTGCTGCTTCGAAAGTACATCGGTATTTGCAGCTAGTTCTGTATAAGACATATTATACGAATCGATCATTTTTGAATCCCATACAGCGTGTAGATTTGTGCCATCCTTAAACCAACGAACTTGAAAATCATTTCCCCCTTTATCCTCAGCTAAACCAATATGCAAAGGCTGGTGTAAATCTCCCATAAAGTGAACCAACATTTTAAGGTAAAAAGCCTTTTCACCTTTGGTAGACTTTTCGCTTTTTAGTGCAGAAATACAATTTTCAATTGCCTGAATTATATCGCCATCTTCACTTTTAGGATGAGTTTCATATTTGTCCCCAAATGGAAAACTTACATAATGCCAAGGTCGGTACTTATCATAATTACGGTCACTTTTAATGTCATCACCATAATTTGCTACAAAAGCTAGGGAGTGTCCGTCTAATATTTTCGCGATTTCCTTTCCAGCTTTTTTATTTAAATATTCATCGGCAACTTCACCAACTACTCTATGGCCTGTCTTACCCCAATCGTCTATGGCAAAAATGTTATTTGAAAATAATAAGACCAATATAATTGCAACAACTCTTTTCATATTTATAACTTTAATTTTCCATCAAAATTTAATGGAAGCAAAGATAGCAACCATAACTTCAAAATTGATTCTAAACTTTTCAAAAAAATAAAAAGAATTATACGCACGCATTTAGCTACATTTATAATCGTTTTCGCCACTTTACATTTTTTTGCTTGGGGTGAATACAAAGCAATATTACCGCGTTTTTTGTGTTAAAGCATACCATTAATCTGTAGGGACTAAAAAAATACTTATGAAACGAATTCTTATAATTTTTCTTTTTTTCATAGGAATAGCTACGGCACAGAACAAAAATTACATTTCTGAAGACCTGAAAATTACGCCACTCATTGATGGAACTCTTTTAATTCCCGAAACCAATGAAAAGCAATTGTTGGCAATACTAATTGGAGATAGTGGTCCAACAGATAGAAATGGAAACCAACAAATGATGGTTAACAATTCACTAAAATTATTAGCTGAAGGACTTTACAAAAATGATATTGCTTCCTTTAGGTATGATAAAAGAATTGTAAAACAAATGAAGAGCAACGCTCTAAATGAAAAAAACATTCGGTTTGACGATTTTATTGGAGATGCTATTGCAATTCTTAATTACTTTAAAAAAGACAAACGCTTTTCAAAAATATATATAATTGGCCATGGTCAAGGATCGCTTATTGGGATGGTAGCTGCACAAAATGGTGCAGATGGTTTTATTTCCATAGCTGGAGCTGGGCAGGAAATAGACGATGTAATTGTAGACCAATTATCCCAACAGGCACCGGGACTTGTAGACAGCGCACGAACTTCATTTGACGATCTTCGAGCTGATGGGGTGGCATATAATTACAGTCCAGGTTTGGCTTCCATTTTTAGAAAGGAAATACAACCTTTTATTTATACGTGGATGCAATACAATCCAAAAGTTGAAATCACAAAACTCAATATACCAGTATTAATACTTAATGGCGGAAAGGATATTCAGGTGCAAGTTTCCGAAGCAGAATTATTGCAACAGGCTAAGCCCGATGCAGAATATGAAATTATCCAAGACATGAATCATATCTTAAAAGAAATTGAGGGTAATGATCTGGAAAACAGCAAGTCCTACAATATTTACAATCTTCCCATTATTCCTAAAGTGATCACCATAATTAGCGATTTCATCAAAAAATAATTCAAATTAAAAAATAATTGTATTTTGCAGCAAAACCATTAAAAATGCAGGATACAGCCATCGAAATTATAAAGGACACTACTCCCCTTTTTACCAATGACACTATCGTTTTTGGTATATTAATGATTGCCTTAGGCTTCATTTTTTACACATCCTCAAAAGAAGAAGGATTCTGGAAGAAATTTTACGGTGTTGTTCCAGCGCTTTTTATGGCGTACTTCATCCCCGCCCTATTTACAACCTCCGGACTTATTTCACCAGAATGGATTTCTGTTTCAGAAACTGGTGAGCCAACTGTAGGAGAATCTAGTTTATACTATATGTCTAGCCGTTATTTATTACCTGCAGCATTGGTATTAATGACGCTGAGTATAGATATAAAAGGAGTTTATAATTTGGGACCAAAAGCACTAATAATGTTTTTGGCAGGTACTGCAGGTATTGTAATTGGTGGACCTTTGGCGGTATTAATTGTAGGTACAATTCATCCAGAGGCTGTAGGTGGCGAAGGAGCCGATGCAGTTTGGCGTGGGCTATCCACATTGGCGGGAAGTTGGATTGGCGGCGGTGCTAACCAAACCGCAATGTTAGAAATTTACGGCTACAACCAAAAGCTTTACGGCGGAATGGTTTTCGTAGATATTGTTGTTGCAAATATTTGGATGGCAATTGTTCTCTTCGGAATTGGGAAATCGGCAAAGATCGATAAATGGCTGAAGGCAGACACTTCTGCTATAGATAACTTAAAAGATAAAGTCTCAGAATATTCTAAAAAGGTAGATCGAAATCCTACTTTGAAGGATTTGATGATTCTAGCAGCAATCGCTTTTGGGACTGTTAGTTTCGCACATTTTGGAGCGAATTATATAAGTGCTTTCTTTACCTCGGTAGTAGATGGAATTCCAAAAGGCATAACCCGAAACATATTTACATTCCTAGATTCTAGTTTCTTTTGGATGATAACCATTACTACAATTATTGGGGTGTTACTTTCCTTTACCAAGGCAAAAACATACGAAGGTGCTGGAGCAAGTAAATTTGGAAGTGTATTTATCTACATTTTGGTGGCGAGTATCGGAATGAAAATGGATCTGACGCTAATTTTCGACAATATGTGGCTTATTGTTATAGGATTAGTTTGGATGACAGTACACGCCGGAATAATGATTTTAGTAGCCAAATTAGTTCGAGCTCCATACTTTTTCTTGGCCGTTGGAAGTCAAGCCAATGTTGGTGGCGCAGCATCGGCACCCATTGTTGCTTCAGCATTTCACCCTTCATTAGCGACGGTTGGCGTACTCTTGGCTGTGTTCGGATATGCTATAGGAACGGTGGCAGCAATTTTATGTACAGTTTTAATGCAATTGGCTTCTGGCGGATAAAATTTCAAAAAAAATATCCATATTTGCAGCTTCGTAAACCGAAGCTGTTTTCAGCCTTAGCCTGACCTTTAAAAAAATACAAAATGCGTTATTTCCTTTCTATTACAATAGTATTTCTGACCTTAATTGGCTGTTCTACAAATACAGACATGATGAATCTTACGGGCAATGTAAAAGGCTTGAAGAAAGGCACTATACTTCTGCAAAAATTCGAAGATACTTTGTTAGTTACTGTAGACTCAATTATTGTTGATGGGAGTTCGGAATTTACTTTTTCTGAAGAGGTGAAGAGTCCAGAAATCTATTATTTATATGTGAGATTGAAGGACGGAACACTACGCGATGACCGTATAACGTTTTTTGCTGAAAGCGGACCAATCAATATTCAAACGAACCTGAAAAATTTCGGAAACGCTGCAGTTGTAAAAGGCTCCGAAAACGATAGTATTTTAAAAGAATTCGATAAAATCAAGCAACGCTACATTGTAAAAAATTTAGAATACATTGAGCAACGTCTTAAAAGCGGAAAGAAAAATAACGACTCGTTAGAAATGGATTTAAACCGAAAGCAACGGTCATTGATTAGCAGTAAATATTTTACAACAATAAACTTTGCGCTAAACAATAAAGATTACGAAGTAGCTCCTTATTTAGTATTGAGTGAAGCTTATAATACTAATATAAAATATTTAGATACCGTTTATAATGCGCTTGCACCAAAAATAAAAGACTCCAAATACGGTAAGGAATTGGAGTCTTTTATTGTAATGCGTAAAAAGAGTGATACTATCTTATAGTGCGTTAATCTTATCTATAAGTTTTCTACCGCGTTCTTCAAGTTCTGCGTGTACGGTATTAAAATGTTTCTTTTTATTGTCAACATCCTTTTGATTTACCTTTGTTATAAGATCATCAAAAGTGATGATTGCTTCATCGATAAGTGCTTCTGCTTTTTTATTATCCTTATCAGCATTGGTTAATTCCCAAATGTAGACAGCTTCAATAATATCGCCCAAAACATAGTTAATGTCTTTTTTTAAATCTCTTACGTTTGCCATTTTTATTCGTTATTTATATTGCTATTAGTTATTCTCGGTTATTTTTTAAATCGGGCAAAGGTACGAACATTTAGGGAATGTACACCTCCAAAAAGCTTGCTGAATTTGTAATAAATTTTATTTCAGGTAATTGAGCCGGAATTAAAATTGTTTGACCCATCTTTATTGATTCTGAAAAGTCGTCGGTTTCAATTATTGCTTCCCCTTCCACACACATATAAACTGTAAATGAGGGTATTTGTTCTAAATCTCTAGTGTAACTTTTAGAGAGCACTAGTTTATTCACACAAAAAAAATCTGTTGTTCCAATATGAGTGGGAGCATTTTTCGCTTCAGAATAATCTACTTTAGATTTTGAAACACTAAAATCTATCGCCTCCAAGGCTAGATCTGTATGTAATTCACGCATCTGTCCGTTAGTGTCGGGTCTATTCCAATCGTAAATTCTATAGGTTATATCTGAGGTTTGCTGAATTTCAGCCAGTAAAACGCCAGCACCAATTGCGTGGATTGTACCTGGTTTTAAAATAAAAGCTTCGCCTTTATTTACTGGCACAGAATTTAGTATTTCAGTAATCCTATTTTTTGAGAGCGATTCAAGATATATACTTTGATCCATCTGCTGATTAAAACCTACAATTAGCCTCCCATCCTTTTCAACATCGAGAATGTACCACATTTCAGTTTTTCCGAATGAATTATGTCGTCGTTTCGCTAAAGAATCGTCCGGATGCACTTGAACTGATAGATCTTCGCAGGCGTCTATAAATTTAAATAGCAATGGAAATTGATTGCCAAAAGCGTTATACACTTTCTCTCCAACTAATTTCTCTTTATAATTTTCTAATAACCAACTTAAGGATTTTCCTTTAAGTGGTCCATTTTCTATTTCTGAAATATTTTCTTCAACACCAGTTATTTCCCAACTTTCGCCAATATTATCATTTCCATGTTTATGAAATAACTCATTTAATTTATTTCCTCCCCAAACTTTTTGTTTCAGTATAGGGTAAAATTTAAAAGGATATAAAGGTGAAATTGTAACCATCACTTTCCGTTATAAACAACGAAGTTACGGGGTGTTTCATATAATTTTATTGAAATGCCGTATTTCGAATCGATTCGATTTCTAATTTTATTCCAAATTACCACGGCTATGTTTTCCACCGTGGGATTGAAGTTTTTAAATTCTGGAACTTCAATATTCAAATTTTTGTGATCAAATGAATCTTCAATCTCTTCTTTTATAATATTGCTCAAAATTTTGAGGTCCATTAAAAAACCTGTTTCTGGATCAATTTCACCAGAAACTCCAACCTCTAACTCATAGTTATGTCCATGATAATTAGGGTTGCTACATTTTCCAAATACAGCTAGGTTTTTAGCATCATCCCATTCCTTTCTATAAAGGCGATGGGCTGCGTTAAAATGCGCTTTTCTATAAACAGTTAGGCTCATACAGATAGATGCTGATAAAATTTATCGAATATAATTTTGAACCAAGCCGTATATATCTCCGGATTGTTATTAATGTCTTTTTTCACTTCTTCCATCTCCATCCATTTCCATGATGCCACTTCTTCAGGATTAATTTGCGGCGTTCCATCAAAGTGTCCTATCAGAATATGATCTAATTCGTGCTCGGTTAGACCATTCTCGAAAGGTGCTTTATAGATGAATGAAGTTGTTTCTTTCAAATCTGTGGAAAAACCCATTTCTTCAAAAAGTCTTCTTTTGCCAGCATCAAGCGATGATTCACCATCGCGCTGATGACTGCAGCAAGTGTTTGTCCACAATCCTGGTGTATGATATTTGTGAAGCGCCCGTTGTTGCAACATCAATTCATTTTTATCATTAAATACGAAAACTGAGAATGCGCGATGAAGAACACCTTTTTCGTGCGCCTCCTGTTTGGGCATTAAGCCCAATCGCTCATCATTTTCATTAACGAGGATAACTTGTTCTTCAATCATATTAAAAAGCCTTAGGGTTCAAAAATACGAAAAGGACGGCTGTTCTAAAAGTAAAAAGCGCCCAATAGTATCTATTGAACGCTTTTCCATAAACATAATCTGGTCAGCCTAATTTTTTATAATAAACATTGATCTTCTATTGAGTTGGTGTTCTTCTTCGGTACAATCTACATCGTTACTACATTGGTTTATCAGTAAAGTTTCTCCGTAACCTTTAGCAGTCAAACGAGATTTGTCGATGCCTCTTTCTGCTATCCAATTTAGTGTAGATTGAGCCCTTCTTTCCGAAAGCTTCATGTTATAGGCATCTCTACCTCTTGAATCTGTATGCGATTCAATGTGGATTATTAGCTCTGGATAAAGTTCCATTGCATATAATATTTTGGCCAATTCTATTTCGGCATCGGGACGAATAAAGTCTTTATCGTAATCGAAATAAATAGGTTGAAGTTCTAGCATACAACCTAAATCGTTTGGCGGACAAGGCTGCTTTAGCTTTAATTGAATATCAATATCTATCACCCCTCCAACTTTTGGAGTCTCAACAACTTCTTCTTTTGGGTAATATTCTTTTTTGGTAGCTCTAATAATATATCTTGTGTCACATTCTGTGGTAAAACTAAATGCGGCATCTTCACCGACGGTTACTGTTTCAATAACTCTATTGTCCGCGCTAAGCAGTGATACTTCAGAACCAGGAAGTAATTCTTTGGTATCAATATCAGTAACGATACCATTGATTGTCATCACACATTTTTCATAGAAATAA
This sequence comes from Aequorivita sp. IT1183, assembly GCF_058068265.1. Classification (NCBI taxonomy): domain Bacteria; kingdom Pseudomonadati; phylum Bacteroidota; class Flavobacteriia; order Flavobacteriales; family Flavobacteriaceae; genus Aequorivita; species Aequorivita sp. IT1183. The sequence continues at coordinate 607,888 of NZ_JBYRHS010000002.1, forward strand.
TAAATTTCATCATCAATAGCACCACGTCCACCGGCAGCATTTGAAGTGTAATATCCAGCCCCTTTAGATTCTTTGATTATCAGTCCAAAGTCATCTTTATTTGTATTTATGGGAGGTCCAAAATTAGAAACCTGAGTCAAGTTTCCATTATTATCTAAGGTTGCCACGTAAATATCGAGCCCACCATTACCAAAATGGCCGTCACTAGAAAAATAAAGATTGTTATCTTCACTGATAAAAGGAAATGTTTCTCTAGACCTTGTATTTACTTCTGGCCCTAGGTTTACTGGAACTCCGTAGGTAATTTCACCAACGGAATCTTTTATAATATCTACTCTATATAAATCTGACCTACCATAACCACCAGGCATATCTGAAGCAAAGTATAGTCGCTTTTCATCGTTATTTAAAGCAGGATGAGCTGTACTAAAAGATTGCCCATTAAAAGGAAGCTCTAATATATCTTCCCAGGATTCTTCACCCTTTTTATCTTCTTTTAAAGTAGCTCTATAAATTTTTAATCTAATTACCCTTTCTTTATCATACCCTTTTTTTCCATCTTTAAAGTTGTTTCTAGTAAAATACATGGTTTTACCATCCTTTGAAAAAACAGGAGTAGATTCATGGAGGAAAGTGTTAACATCTCCTTTTAATAATTTAGGATTAGAAAGTCCACCATCAGCATCCACATCTGCAGTATATAGATCTAAGTAAGGCATATTGTTCCAATTATGCGCTTTTAATTCTGAACGCTCTTGGGAAGTAGATGAGTAAGCGATTTTATCCTTATAGTACGTTGGACTAAAATCTGACCATCGCGTATTGATGGCTACACTATTAATTATATATTTAAATGGATGTACGCCTAAGCTTAGTAAATATTCAGGATCGTTATCGAATTTTTTTATATTCTTTTCTCCGCCGCCCTTACTGAAATAAATATTCATTATTTCGTCAGACTTCACGTAGTTGCTTACACTTTTTAAAGTTTGCGCAATACGGTAGTAGTATTCAGTTTCAATACCATTTGGAAATTCATTAAGAAGTTTGAAATACCATTTTTCAGCATTTACATAGTCGCTATTGTAATAATAAGTATCACCAAGTTTTTTATAAATCTCAGCAGAGCTATAACCATTCTCAACAACCTTTAGATAGATCTCTTGAGCATTTATATAGCCATATTTATCAAACTGCTCATTAGCCTTGGCTATTTTTACTTCTTGGGAAAACACCAAGTTTGTGAACAACATTAAAACTACTAACGTACTATTACGCAGTATAATAAAATACTGCGTTTTTAAAAAACAATTTACATTTAAACCTGCATCCATTATTGAAAAGCTTACTTATGTTTTTATAAACTAAGTGTCTAAAGCACTCATTCTATTCTATGGTGAGTTAGATCTTCACATTCATTAAGCAAATTAGGGAGTCCGGGGTTTGTTTTTTAAGTATTTATAATTTGAAATTAATCCTTTATAATGAACATGGATCTTCTGTTAAGTTGATGTTCTTCAGCAGTACAACTCACGCCGTTTGAACATTTGTTTATTAGACGACTTTCACCATATCCTTTTGCAGATAGTCTCTTTTTATCGATGCCTTTACCTACTAACCACTTAAGGGTAGATTGTGCGCGACGTTCAGAAAGAGCTAGATTGTATCTATCATTACCACGTGAATCTGTATGCGACTCTATGTCGATATTAAGTTGAGGATATGTTCTTAGCGCAGCAAGAATCTTAGCTAATTCAATTTCAGCATCTGGACGAATGAAAGATTTGTCGAAGTCGAAATAGATTGGCTGCAGTTTCAAAATGCAGTTTAAGTCATTAGGATCACACCCAATACGTTGTAATGGAATAGGAACATCTACTGTTCCTGTAACGAATGGAGTTTTAATAGTTGTTTCGTAAGGCGTGTAGTCTACTTTTACACCTCTAACTATGTATTGCATACCACATCCAGCTATAAAGCTATAAGTGCCATCAATTTCAGAAGTGGTTTGATTCACCAATTGATTGTTTGCATCAAGTAAGCTTACTTGTGCATCAGCTATTGGCTCCTTTGTGTTTTTATCAAATACGATTCCCTTTATGGTAATTGTGCAAGACTCTTTTATTAAATAAATTTCATCGTCAGCACTTCCTCTCTCTCCACTTCTATTTGAAGAGAAATAGGCTATACGATCTTTTTCGTTTATAATAAAACCAAAGTCATCTTTAGAACTGTTAGAAGGTTCTCCTAAATGCTGAACTGTACTAGGCATACCTTTTTCATCGAGTGAAGCTACAAAAATATCGAATCCACCAAGTCCTGAACGACCATCGCTTGAAAAATATAGATTGTTATTGTCGCTAACAAACGGAAAAGAATCTCTACCCCCCGTGTTTACGTTGGGTCCCAAATTTACTGGGGGGCCATAACTATTGTTTCCCAAAATCTCTACAAACCAAATATCATTCATTCCAATGGCTCCCGGCATGTCTGAAGAAAAATACAATCTTTTTTCATCCGGACTCAAAGCTGGATGAGCAACAGAATAGCTATCATTATTAAAAGGTAATTCTACAATATTTTTCCAAGTGTTCTCACCTGCTCTAGTAGCTTTGTAAATTGCTAATTTTAGTGTTTTAAACTTATTAGTTTTCTCAAAGTCCTTTTTACCATCTAAGATTTGATTTCTTGTAAAATACATGGTATTTCCATCTTTCGAAAAGGTAGGTGTAGATTCGTTATAATCAGTATTTACATCTCCTCCTACTCGAACTGCATTACTTAATTTTCCATCGGCGTTTCTATCTGCAATAAAAAGGTCTAAATATGGTTCTTGAGTCCAATCATCGAATTTAGGAGTAACTGTTTGTCCAGCAGAAGCAAAGATTATTCTATTGTTCATATAAAAAGCTGGTCCAAAATCTGAAGTGGGAGAATTCACAGATACTGCATCAACTCCAAAGTTTTTTGAGTTAAAAACAACACTCTTTAAATATTCTGGATCGTCAACATAATTATTAACTACAAATTCAGTACCTCCCTTTGCCAAATAATCCTGTAAAAGGGCATCAGCTTCTTGGTTTTTTCCTAAACTTTTTAACGACTGGGCAGCTTTATAATAGTATATAGGTTCGGTTTCATCGGGAAATTGGTTTACTAGTTTATAGTACCATTTTGCCGCATTTGAATAATCACTATTGAAATAATACGTATCTCCCAAATTTTTAAAGATTTGAGCAGACTCGTATCCATCTTCTACAACTTTCAAGTAGATTTCTCGCGCATCTATATACGCATACTTATCAAACTTCTTGTTTGCTTTTTGGATATCCTTTTTTTGTGAAAAGGCGCTACCGGCAGTAAGAACAACCAATGCGAAAATAAATATGTTACGTATAATTGTGTTCATAATCTTTACTATTTTAAAAGAATCTTGGGGTTAGTACGCGCTCTGGTCTGTTAAATAATTCAAACCTAAACATAATTTCATAAGAACCATCACTGTAAGCTTCTATGTCTGTTGTTTGGTAATCATACGCGAAGCCTATATAAATACCATCAGTAGCTTGGAAGCCTACTAATCCACTCATAGCTGCGCTCCATCTGTATGCAGCACCTAATGTAACTTTATCATATAACAAGAAGTTTGCAGATACATCTGCTTGTAGTGGTGAACCTGTTACCATTTTTACAAGCGCTGCTGGCTTAAACTTTAAATCATCACTAAGATCGAACACGTAACCAGCGATCAAAAAGAAGTGCATACGTTCTGCAGCAGTAGTTTCTATTTGAGTATTTTCAATACTACCAACGTCGAAATGTTTTGTTGTTAAGAAGTTCGGTACAGATAGTCCTGCATAGAACTTTTCAGTATTATAATATACACCAGCTCCAATTTGCGGCTGAAGTTTGTTGTCTATATTATTTTCTTGGAAGTATGGATCATTCGGATCGAAGATATTCAATTTTGTGAAATCAACATCTAGAATATCCACACCAGCTTTAAGACCGAAAGATAGTTTAGCATTATCAGAGGTATTAATACTATATGAATAATCTATATTGAAATTGGTTTCAATTGAAGGTCCAATGCGATCATTTACAACAGATAGCCCTAAACCCATATTTTCGGCCACAGGCGAGTTTACCGTAAAAGTTCCCGTATTAGGTGCTCCCTCTCCAAAATTGACCCATTGGGTACGATAGAGTAAACCAAAACTTAAGACTTCACGATTTCCCGCATATGCAGGGTTTACCACCTGCGTATTATACATGTATTGGGTGTACTGTGGATCCTGCTGCGCTTTACTTGAAAACGTGCCAAGTAAAATCAAAATTAGTAGTGTTAGATAACTGTGTTTCATAGTTATGTATTTTAATCCTGGGAGGGAAATTCCTCCCAGGAATTTTTTTGATTTCTCTATCTGTTAATATATAAGTATCCGTTATAACTTCCTTGGCCAGGATTATCTTCTGGGAAGGTAAGAATATAAAAGTATGTTCCTGTTGGCAATTCTTTGTTTTGTTCTACAGTTACTCGTCCTTCGGAAATACCTTTGAAAGTATTTTCGTTGTCGTTAGAACCTCCATAACCATCAGTTTCAAAGACAAGTACTCCCCATCTATTGAATATCTTCACGTTATTAATAGGATAGTTACTAATACCTTCAATTAAGAAGAAGTCATTGAAACCATCGCCATTTGGTGTAATACCGTTAAATATTTCAAAGGTAGTAGGTAATACTAATGGAAGCGTTACAACTGTTGGATCATCCGGATCACCATCTCCGTTGTTATCGAAATTGGTTAGATCTGTTGGATCATCAGAATCATCTTCTACAATATTACCATCTATATCCTCTCCTGTAGCAGTTGCTTGGTTTACTACTTCACCATTATCTATATCCACTTGAGTTATAGCATAGCTAGCTGTAAATGTAGTATTATCTACTTCACCTGGCTCCAATTGAGCGATAGGGCCTCCAGTTATAATAATTCCTGGTAGTGGATCTGCTAATGTAATGTTATAGACTGTTACAGTTCCAGTATTTGTTACTGTAAATTGGTATGAAATTGTTTCACCAACATCAGATGAGCCGTTATCATTCTCATCTACAAATACGCCAGTTTTCTCAAGTGCAATTGACAAGTCTTGACAAATAACTGTAATAGTAGGATCATCTTCAGTATAACTAGTATCATCAGATTGATCAAATACTACATTACCATTAGGTGCAGTACCTTCTGCCGTAGCTTGGTTTTGAATGAATCCTGTATCTATATCTGTCTGAGTAATTGTATACACTGCCGTAAAGGTAGATATATCTTCTTGACCAGCAGCCAAAATAATCGGTCCTCCAATAACAGCTACCATTGGGTCGGTAATAATTACATTAGTTAACTCAACGTTTCCTATGTTTTTAACACTAAAAGTGTACGATATAGTTTCTCCAAGGTCTGCACATCCATTATCGTTTTCATCATTTGGAACACCTACTTTTATTAAAGCAATTGCAGGGTTCTGACAGATGTTTGTAATTGTTGGATCATTTTCAAATTCACTATTGTCATCAGATAGATCGCTAACAGTATTACCTAAAGGATCGGTACCAGTTACTGTTGCTTGGTTCTCAACAAATCCAGCGTCTATATCAGTTTGCGTAATTACATACCTTGCTGTAAATGTTGTTGCATCAGTAGTGTTAGGAGCTAATGCAATTGGCCCTCCAACAACGGTTACCAAAGGATCGGTAATTGTTATGTTAGACAATGTAACATTACCAAGGTTGAATACTTTAAATGTATAATCTATAGCTTCATCTACATCTGCACAACCATCTCCATTTGTATCATCAAGAACACCAGTTTTTATAAGTGCAATTATAGGGTTCTGACATACTACAGTTACTGTTGGGTCATCTTCTAGAACGCTGTCATCATCAGAAAGATCGCTCACCACTGTTAAATCTGGCTCAGTTCCTTCTACAGTAGCTTGGTTTGTAACTTGACCAGCATCAATATCTACTTGTGTAAGTGCATAGTCTGCAGCAAATATCCAAGTTTCAGTTTCTTGAAGTATTCCATCTCCATCATCTCCTGACACCAATATAATAGGCACAACTGGATTCGGTGCTTCTAATAGTGGATCAGTTAAAGTAATTGTGCTCAATGGAACATTTCCTTCATTAGTTACGGTAAAAGTGTAAGAAATGGTTTCATCTACATTTGAACAACCGTCTTGATTCTCATCGTTAAGAATACCAGTTTTCACTACTGCTATTGCAGGTGCTGGTGTTTTTTGAACAAGTAAATAAACTGTAGCTCTATCTGTTGCAACAGGGCTTCCATCATCAAAAATACCGTAAACAAATTGATCAGTTCCGGTGAAATCAGCTCCTGGGGTGTATTCAAATGTACCGTTGGCGTTAATTACTAAGGTACCATTTGATGGACCACTAATTGGGCTAATAGTAACATCAACTGTTTGATTATCTCCCTCTGGATCATTGTCGTTGTCTAATACATTACCAGAAATAATTGTGTTCAATTCACCATTATAGGCATCGTCATTAGCTATAGTAATATTGACCTTAGAATCTATTATATAAATAGTAACTACTGCAGTATCACATAGTGCTGGTGTTCCGTTATCACAAATTGTATATTCAAATGTGTCAACTCCTATAAATCCTGGATTTGGTGTGTATATGTAAGTTCCATTAGGATTTACTACTACCGTACCGTCAGTTGGTGCCGTGTTAGCTGTTACAACGATTGGATCGCCATCTGGGTCGAAGTCGTTTACAAGTACATTACCTCCCACTGGTACATCAACTAACGTTACATTGGTATCATTGTTTGCAACTGGCGGATCATTGCCAATTGTAATTCTAATAACCTCAATTGTAACTATCGCTGTATCACAAGCTATTGGATTTCCACCATCACATATTTGATACTCAAAAGTATCTGTTCCAACGAAATCTAAAGCTGGTGAATAAATGTATGTTCCATTGGCATTAAATACCACGGTACCACTTGTTGGACCGTTTACCAAGGTGAACACTTCCGTTCCTGCTGGACCGTCAGGATTCTGATCATTGGTAGATACATCGCCTCCTACTGGTAGGTTCATAAAGGTAT